>CAKVIC010000004.1 GCA_934754655.1 uncultured Candidatus Melainabacteria bacterium
CCTCAAAAGAGGTTGGCGCGCCACACATAAAGATAATAAACTACACAAGCCCTTCTTTTACAGCTTTAACAGCTGCTTGAACTCTATCATTCACACACATTTTTTGTAAAATTGAACAAACGTGAGCTTTTGCAGTATGCACGCTTACAATTAATTCTTTTGCTATTTCTGTATTGCTTTTACCATCAACCAAATGACGCAAAACTTCAAACTCGCGTTCAGTTAAAGGAACGCGTCCTTCTTCAGGCATTGTCGATCTTATTATGCCAAAAGTTTCTTGTCTTGGAAATGCATCTAAAACTTTACGTGCAATAACCGGATCAAGCCAACAAACACCTTCTGCAACATCACGGATTACATCAGCCAATTTTTGCGGATCGATATCTTTTAAACAATAAGCTATAGCACCTGATGATAAAGCTGCAATCACCTCTTCTTCTCTATCATGAGACGTCAATGCAATAACTTTAATATTTCTATTCATCTCTTTAACTTTTAAAGTCGCCTCAATACCATTTAAACCGGACAAGCCCAAATCCATAAGCACAACATCAGGCTCATATTGTTCTATTAATTTCAAACCATCAATCGCATTGTCACTTTCTGCAATTACTTTAATATCTTCATTTGAATTTAATGCGCAACGTAATCCCACACGAGTTAATTTAAAATCTTCAATAATAATCACATTAATCACTTTTTTCTCGATTTCGATAGTTGTATTCATCATTGCTCTCCTTATCATTATGCCCAATATTATTAAACAATGGTGAAAGACGTGCGTATATTACCCAGTTTTCGCATGTTACAAAGATTTTTCTCTTAAAAAATCAATAACCTCGGCTATTGAATAATTATCTTTTGAAATAAAAAAGCGTTTTCCGGTTTTTTCTTTTACATAATCCAAATCTTTACCGTCTAAGAATGTTTCAGAATATGCTTTAAACATAATCGCCGGAATTATTATGTAATCTGCATTAATATCTTTTACTGTATTTATTAAATCTTCTGAAGTTATAAGTCCAGCAACCGTAATATTTTTTCCCCAATATGTTGATTTAACAGGATTTACTGTAACTTCAAGATTTTGAATTTTATTCAAACCATTTTTTATATATTCAAACGCTTTTTTTGCAGCACATGAACATGCAAAAGAAATTCTTAACGGCTTAGCTAATTTTTTAGGTAAATCTAAGGAATTAAAATCCTCAATAATCATTCTTAAAGCACCCACACCGTCATCAAGCTGCGAATAATTCCCATAATATTCAGCAGAAGGAATCTCAAGTTCCGCTAACAAGAAAAATTCATCCGAGCAACAAACTTTTTTATAAGGTTTTGCAATCTCAATTGTTTCTTGAGCTATTTTTTTATCAACAGTTTTTAGTGGAAAATCACGAAATTGTGTTATACCAACAGGCACGATTGCAACAGATAAAAGATTATCACCAAAGGTATCCAAATCTTTTAAAGTTCGTTTCAATTCTTTACCATCATTATAATCGGGACAAAGCACTATTTGTACATGAAATGGAATTGACTGTTCTTGAAACCATTTTAAATTCTCCATAATTTTTGCTGCATTAGGATTTTTAAGCATTTTAACACGCAATTCAGGGTTCGTAGTGTGAACAGAAATATAAAATGGGCCTAAATGCATTCTTGAAATTCGTTCTTTATCAGAATCAGTTAAATTGGTTGTGGTAATATATGTTCCTTGCAAATAAGAAAGCCTATAGTCATCGTCTTTCACGTATAAAGTATCTCTTAAACCGTCCGGTTGCTGTGCAACGAAACAAAAAATACAATTGTTTAAACAAGGTTTAACTTTATCAAAAACAGCGCTTTCAAAAATTATCCCCAAATCTTCGTCATAATCTTTTTCTATCTCAATTTCTTCTATTTCACCGCTTCTTCGTTGGACATTTATTGTAATTAATTCATTTTTGCATAAATAATTATAATCAATCATATCTTGAGGCTGTTCCTCATCAATTGATATAAGAATATCACCTTTTTCAAGTCCTAATTCATCAGCAATTGAATCTAATATAACATCACTAATTATTGCCGGCACGTTCAAAACCCTCTAATAAAGTAATAAAATTTTTGTATTCACAAATCAGATTATCAAACACCATTCTTTCATAAAAATCGAAGTCTGAATTTTTAACCAAATTTTTTGTATCTATCATTATTGATTCAGCTTTTAGTTTAAGAGTTTTGAATAATTGTTTTTTTTCATCCTCATCCAAAACATCAGCACATGCAAGCTTAACACGCGAAGTTGGCAAAAATTGAACAGGATTTTCGCAAGGTTTTTCTAAAATAATTCTTTTTAATTCAAGCTTTCCATCTTTTGTTATTGAATAAAAAGAAGAACGACGCCCACCTTCTGAAATCGTTTTTTGAGATTTTATAAACCCTTCTTTTTCAAGATTTATAAGCGCTGGCTGTAATGTTCCAAGACTTGGAGTCGTCAAAACAGAAAACACGGCCATAATCTCTTTAGAAATTCCGTACATCGTAAGTACTTTTTGATTCAAATGATGTAAAACTAAAAGTCTAATCATAAAGCCATTATAACACAGCTTTTAAGAATTGATAAAACATTTATTATGCGTTTGCTAATTCTTTTAGCTCAGTTTCTTTTGCTTCAGTTACATTATTCATCATTGCTAATTTTTCTTTACGCATAGCTTGTTCAGCATCATGTTTTTCCATACCTTTTTTAATTTGTGATGCTGCCGGTGTCGCGAAGAATGGCGAAATCATTCTCTTAGTTACGATTTGTAATAAAACACCTACTGCAACAGCGGTAAAACCATGTTTTGCAATAGCTTTATTACGTTTTGATATTTCTAAAAATTCTTTTTTAAAGTTTTCAAGCCCTTTTGCTTTTAACTCTTTAGGTAAATTTTCAAATTTCTTTTGAATAACTTTATCATCTGTTGCGAAATATTTTGGCGCAATTTTTTTATCAAAAAGTGATATTAATGCTTGTTCTGCACCAAGTCCCATAACAACTTGAATTACAACATTTATAATACCATTTGCAAGGTCATAAGCTCCAACGAATTTTCTTTGATCCTCTGGGATTCTTTTATTGTTCCAAGATTGATAAGTATAAAATGCACAGTTTACGATATCCTTTGTAACAGCAGATACAAGAACGATTCTTGATGTTAATCTAGCAGAAGCTGTAGTAGGAGTTACACGTTTGGCGAAAGAAGTATTTAAAATTCTATTAACAATTTTACCCATTATTTGTTACCTCCTGCAGCTTTTTGTTTTGCAACCTCTGGCATAATATATTCCATCACTCTAGGATATACCCAGTTTAGAATTGTACATGATATTGGCAAGAAGAATAAGTTAATAACTAATCCATATTCTTTCTTAAATGTTTTTGCAACATTTTTTGCGTTTATAACTTGTGATTTTACAAGTTTTCTTACTTGCGCAGCTCTTTGTATAGCCGCCTCTTCTGTACCAACTTTTTTCAAAGACTCTAACGGATTCATACTATGTTTAGTTTCATAATTTTTTGCTTGAGTTAATCTTTCTTTAAGATTTTTAATGACATTAGATTTATCAGAAATAATTTTGTCATCAACAAGTTTATTAACATCATCAGGGGTTTTTTCTAATACATCAAGAACTTCTTCTACCGACTTTTTATCCTTAATGACGTTTTGAAGAACTCTTTCTAATTCAGTTTCTTGTTTAATTTCTTTATCTACAATTTCTAATGCTCTATTTTGAATATCTTCTTTTGAAAGTTTTGATTTCATAAATCTTGCTAATTTTTTATCACTCATTCCTGCGACTTCATCAGGATGAGCGGTTTTATATTCTTCAGTTAAAGCTGTTTTTGCTTTTTCTAAAACCTCTTGATTTATATACTCAGTTTTTTCAATTTCTTTACCTTTTAAAGCATCAAGTTTATCAGTTATAACTTCCATTTCCGCAATTGAAGTACGACGAGCAATTTCATTATTTAAATCAGCACGATTAGCTTTCTTTTTTAAATCAGGGTTTACTTTAAAGATTTCTTTTTTTAGAAAAGACTCTTCAGGACATGCCCTTAAATCAGCTCTGCTATATACACCTGTACTTATTTCTTTAGCCAATCTTGAGTTAACCCTAGTAGTTACTAAAAATTGTGTTGCTAATGCGATAACCGCAGAAATTGGTTGTCGCCAAGCTGAATAAGCTTTTCTTTTTTTATCTTCTTTAGATAGAGGGTTATATCTGATAAATATCGGACAAACAAGTGCTGTACCAGCAGCATTAACAGTGTTTGTCATTAATTCTCCCTCATTTTTTCCCATCCAAGTCAATACTTTTGTTTGCCAGCCACTCATTTTAGCAAGAGCATCACTATATGATTGAGGATTAATCCCCGCGCCCTTTTTAAAAGCCAGATTTTTATTAATCTGTTTTCCACGATACATCCTACTGTTTAAATTTTTGCTCGGCAAATTTTGCGTTTTTTGAAATTTTATTTCCATATTTCCCACCATGAAGTGTTACACACACTTATATAAAAACACAAAAAAAGTAAAAATTGCTAGTAATTGACTTATGATTAACAAAAAGTTTTACAAAACTTAATAAAGCTCTTTGAATTAAATTCACTATAATCGTTCATTAAATCTAGGATATAAACAATATAAATAAAACAACGTTTTGTAAATAATTGTAACAACTTGACACGCAAAAAGGCAATTTTTCAAAAGAAAAAAACTTTATATATATGTAAGGTAAAATAATAAGGAAAGGTTTAGATTATGAACGCAACATTAAAAATGTATTTAACAAAGAAAAACGCTGACACAAAAAGAGTTAATTTGATTGAAGAATTTTGTAGAGTCGAAGAAGCTTATGTTACACCGGTTATTAGTCAATCTATTGATGAAAGATTAGAAATCTTAGCTCAAAAAATAGCTCTTAATTCTTACAAATACTAAAAAATATTAACAAAATTTAAATTAAATAGGAAACATGCTATAATTATCATAAAGGAAGGAGAGATATAATTATGGCAAATCCTATTTTAAATGATAAATTCGTCACACAAGAACAAGCTATAAATGGTCAAGTGATGACAGTTAACGGAACTATTCAAATCGCAATTTTATTAGGTATTATCATGCTATTAGGAGCAGGTTTTACTTGGACAAGATTTACTGCCGGCTACACTGATTTAGCGAACATGCTTACTTTCGGCGGTGCAATTGTCGGTTTTATCCTCGCGCTAATCATTGCATTTACAAGAACAAAATACTTAGTGCCGATTTATGCAGCGTGTGAAGGTTTATGCCTAGGCGGTATTTCCGCACAATTTGAAGTAATGTATCCGGGGATTGTAATACAAGCAGTTGGCGGAACTTTTGCAGCGTTATTTTCAATGTTATTTCTTTATAGAATCGGGGCTATAAAATGCACAGACAAATTTAGAAGCATAATTTTAATTTCAACATTAGCAATTGCCGGCGTATATCTTATTAACTTTATCGGAAGCTTTTGGGGGTATTCAGTACCATTATTGAATTCTTCTTCAAATCTAGGTATTGGCGTTAGCGTAATTATTACCGTAATCGCCGCATTAAATTTGATTTTAGATTTCGATTTCATTGAAAAAGCATCAACAGCCATGGCACCAAAAGATTATGAATGGTATGGCGCTTTTGGCTTAATGGTTACGCTTGTTTGGTTATATCTTGAAATTTTACGATTGCTCGCAAAATTTAGCGATAGAAGATAGATTTTTTAAAAAGCTTCTTATATAATATAAGAAGCTTTTTTAACATTAAAAATCGAAAGGATAGCATGTGGAGATAGGGATTTTAATTTTTTCATTTATCGTTGGTTCAGTTGTCGGTTGGCTTTTCTCAAAAGCTAAATATAATGCAGACAATTCAAAACTTGTGTCTGAAATCGAGTTCCTTAAAACAAATTTACAAGAAAAAGAAAAAAATTTATCAGAAATAAAAGATTCTCGCGAAGAATTAATAAAATTGCAAACTAAGCTTGAGGCTTTTCAAAATTTATCTGAATTAGTAAAAAAAGATTTTGTACAGATTGCAAGCGAAACAATCAAACAAGAACAAGAAGATTTAAGAAAACAAAATCGTGAAAGTCTCGAAGAAAAAATCTTGCCTTTAACAAAAGAACTTGGCGAATTCAAAGAAAAAGTTGAAAAATTTAATCTTTCCGGCGTTGAAAATACTACAAAAATCGTTGAACAAATTGGAAATCTGGAAAAAAATAATAAAATAATAGAACAAGAAGCAAAAAATTTGGTAGAAGCTTTAACAAAAAACCAAAACACAAAAGGCTCTTATGGTGAAAACCTTCTTGACACAATTCTTCAATCTTGCGGAATGCAAGAAGGCGTTCATTACACAAAACAATTTGTGACAAAAGCGTCTAACCTCAAAGACGATGAAATACACACGATTCGTCCGGATGTCGTAATTAACTTGCCTAACGAAAGACATTTGATTATAGATTCTAAAGTTACCTTAACCAGTTATTTAGATTTTGTCGAAGATAATTCAAAAATCAACGAATTCAAAACTGAAGTTAAAAAAAGAATCACTGACCTTTCAAACAAAAATTATCAAGGTGCAGGAGATTTATTGCAACCGGATTTTGTTTTAATGTATATGCCAATTGAATCTTCAGTAAATCTTTTGTATCAAGACGCTGATTTAATCACACAAGCTTATAAAGCTAACATAATTATAGTTGGAACAGCTTCTTTATTAACAACCATTAGACTTGTAAATCAATTGCTTGCGCAACAAAAACAATCAGAAAGCATAAACCAAATAGTCACAGCGGGTACAAATTTATACGAAACTTTTGTACAATTTTGCGAAGATTTAGTTGATGTTCAATCAAAAATGAACGATGTTTCTTCAAAATTAGTTACAACAATAAACAGATTTAAACGCGGTAATAAGAATAAACCAAGTTTGTTCTCGCAAGTTAATGCTTTAAAAGATTACGGAATTAACACCTTAAAACAAATTCCGGAACAATTTTTAGAAGAACTCGAAAGTGATGAGCAACTTGCGCTTGAAGATAAAAAAGAAAAAACAGAGGATTTAGTATAAATGACCAAAATATTAGTAATAGATGATGATACAGCGATAAACGAACTTGTCAAAATAAATTTAGAATTACAAGGTTATAAGGTTTTACAAGCATACAACGGAGTAGAAGGGTTTGCCTTGGCAAAACAAGAACAGCCTGCATTAATTATACTTGATGTAATGATGCCAGAAGTTGACGGCTACACTGTAGCTCAAAGAATCAGGCAATGCGCTGAAATTGCAGAAACTCCAATAATAATGCTTACTGCACTTTCAGAACTTGATAATAAGGTAGAAGGTTTTAACCTCGGCGTTGACGATTATTTAACAAAACCTTTTGAGATTGAAGAATTAATTGTACGAACAAGAGCATTATTAAAACGCACAAAACAAATCCCTAAAACCTCTGCGGTACGCGAACTATTAACATACAAAGAAGTTACTTTGCTTCCGGAAACATATAGCGTGCAAATAGAAGATAGGGTTCAAAAACTTACCCCTATTGAATATGACATTTTTAATTTATTGTTCCAAAACCACGGTACCATGGTTTCATCACAAAGATTGCTTAAAGAGATTTGGGGCTATGAACCTGATGATAATGTTGAAACAATAAGAGTGCATATCCGCCATTTAAGAAGCAAAATCGACAAAATTTCCGGCGACAAAAAATATATCGAAACAATTTATGGCGGTGGATACATTTTAAACATTTAATTGAATCATTGCTTGTGCTATCATTTATTTATACAAAATTCAGAAGGAGAGATTTATAAATGAGCAATAGAATTGGAATTGATGTTGGTGGAACAAATGTAAAAATTGCATTAGTTAGTGATAAAGGTGTTATTGTTTACTCAAATTCCATCCCTACAAGGGCTGAAATGGGTTATGAATACACAATCAACAGCATAAAAGAAGCTATTAAAGTCTTATTAAAAGAAACAAACCAAAACCCTAAAGATATTGAAGGTATGGGGTTTGGTTTTCCTGGACAAATCGATTGTCAAAAAGGAATTGTAAGACTAGCACCTAATATTCCGGGCTGGGTTGATGTTCCTATTGCTGAAATTATGGAGAAAGAATTTGGAATCCCGACAAGAGTTGACAATGACGTTAGAACAGCAGCTCTTGGAGAATTGAATTACGGTGCCGGAGTCGGTTGCCAAAATTTGGTTTGTATAACAGTTGGTACCGGTATCGGTGCAGGCTTAGTAATTAACGGTAAATTAGTTAGAGGAGCTTCAAACGCAGCCGGCGAAATTGGACATATAAAATTAAATATGGAAGGTGGCCCGCTTTGTGGTTGCGGAGATAGAGGCTGTTTAGAAGCTTATGCTTCAGGCCCTGCAATCGTTGCAATGGCAGAAGATTATATAAAAGGCGGTAAATCAACCAAATATAGAGAACTCGCGAATCCTGAAATAACACCTTATATTGTTTCTGTTGCAGCTCAAGAAGGTGACCCTGTCGCTAAACAAATATTTAGAATTATGGGAGAATATATTGGCATAGGCTTAACAAGCGTAGTTAATTTGCTTAACCCTGAAAAAATTATTATTGGCGGCGGTGTCGCTGACGCTGGTGAAATATTGTTTGCACCGATAAGGGAAACTATACAAAAACGCGCGATGACAATTCAAAAAAATGCAGTAGAAATAGTTCCTGCAAAATTAGGAAATACAGCAGGTATTATTGGTGCAAGCTTGTTGATAAATTCTTAATTACGCGAACACGCATGGAAAAATTGTTTTTCCACAAACTTTATAAACAAAAAAAGATGACTCATAAAACAAATATAAGTCATCTTTTTTATTTGTTATTATTTAAAATTTATGCTAAATTTTCAGCAATCTTTTTATTAACGCAAGTTTCAACTGCCTCTTTAGCAACTCTCACTGCATTTTTAATTGCATAAGCTTTACTTCTTCCGTGCGAAATAACTGTTATACCTTTCACACCAAGCAACAAGCATCCACCAAATTCTTCATAATTAATTTTTTCATAAATTCTACGCATAAATGGTTTAGCAAGCATGCCAATTATCATACCCAAAAAGTCAGATTTGAATTCACTTTTAATCATTTTGAACAATAAAGAAGAAGTTCCTTCGGTAACTTTTAGCACAACATTTCCAACAAAACCATCGCAAACAACAACGTCACAAACATTTAAGAACAATTCACGACCTTCAACATTGCCCATAAAATTGAATTTATCTTTTTCTTCTTCAAGCAAGTTATAAGTATTTTGCGCTAACTCATTGCCTTTACCGGCTTCTTCACCAATATTAAGAACACCAACTCGAGGGTTTTCAACGCCAAGCACATTTTTTGAAAAAATTCTGCCCATCATAGCGAATTGTTTTAACATTTGCGGTGTGCAATTACTGTTTGCACCACCATCAATAATTACGATAGGCTTTTTCATCGTTGGCAAAGTAACCGCGATTGCAGGTCTATCAACCCCTTGAATTCTGCCTAACCCAAATAAACTTGATGCCATAGCAGCTCCAGTAGAACCTGCTGCAACTAAAGCTTCAGAACTACCTGTCGCAACTGAATTTACAGCCAAAACAATGGAAGAATTCTTTTTCTTACGAATCGCTTGCCCCGGAGCTTCACCCATTTCAATAACTTCAGACGCGTGAGTAATTTTAATATCCAAAGATTTTACATCAATTTTAACTCTGCGACGCTTTCCGGCTTTTCCACAATCTGACAAAAAGCCTTCTTGTTGAATCATATCAAGGCATTGCTCAATTCGGTCTTGCTTACCTACTAATTCCAACGCAACACCATACTCTGCTGCTGCCCAAACTGCACCAGCTATAATTTCAAAAGGTGCGTGATCACCACCCATTGCATCTACTGCTATTCTTGTCATACTCCCCCTTATACGTGGAATCTAACACCTAAGGAGAATAGATTTAAACCTATTCATCCTTAAGCGTTAAATATTTTATTCATCTTTTCCAGCTTCTTCCGCTTTTTCTTCAACTACTTCTTCAGAAACTTCTGCTACTTCAGTTTCTTTAACTTCTTCAACAGCTTTAGTTTCTTCCTTTACTTCTGCTTTTTTAGTTGATTTTTTTGCTTTTTTTGCAGTTTCTTTCTTTTCTTCAACTGCTTCAGCAAAACCTTCTGCTTTTCTAGAAACTACTTTACCTTTATATTGTCCACAAGCTGTACATACAGTGTGAGCTAACACTGCTGAACCGCAATTAGGACATGTTGTTAATGTCGGTTTTGTAGCTTTCCAATTTGATCTTCTTTTTCCTTGAGCACTATGCCCTGTTCTTTTCTTTGGTACTGCCATTTTTCTTATACCTTTCTACTTTTTCTACTTATATGTTCGGTTATTACTATACTATCTAAAACAAATTTGTAAAGAGTTTTAATCCTTTCTTTCTATTTTGATAGTTTTAAATACATCCATTCGGGCATCATGAACTTTTTGATTTTCATCCGATACAAACATGCCTTCATTACAATTTATACCACAAACTTTTTTATTTGGTAAGCTTAATATTACATATTGATACAATAAGTCATAAACATCAATTTCTTTTTCACCGTTTAAATCAATTATAAATTGTTCTCTTTGAAGTTCAAACTCTTGTGAATACTCGCTTTGCAAAGCATGTTTTGCAAAAGTTTCATTGATTTTTATATCTAAATTGTAATCAAATTCATTTAAACATCTATCACAAGTTAATTTCAAAACTCCTTTTGCATAACCTTTTACTTGAATAAAATCGCCTAACGATTTAAAATCCAAGCTGGCTTTGATATTGCAATCAAACTCTTTCATATAATCGTCAAAATCATAATGAAGAGTTTTATCAGGTTCTAATTCAATATCTTCTATCAAAATTTTATGCATAAGGTTCTTCCTGCAAAATTAATCCTGCAATTTGAGTTGACACGAAACAAAGTTTTTTGATTGGCCCAATCGGTTCCTTCTCAACTAAAACCGGAGTTGGACTTTTCATTAATTGTTTTAATTCTGCATAAACAGCTTGCGGATTGTCAAAATACATTACAACCGGTGTTGCAGAACCTTTCAGAAATAGTATTACAGCCATTCTGGTTTTTTGTTGTTGAGGTGTATTAAATTGTTGAACCATAATTTGCTCCTTATCTACCTACATAAGGAATTATAATATAAAATTAATTAATAGTGAAGAGTTGTTTTATTATTTTCATCTAGACAATAGAATAAGTTCAAAATTTTCTAAACAGTCATCGGTTTATCCAATGAACTTACTGAAATATCCACTCTGTTTGGAAAAACTTTTTTAACATTATTAATAAAATCATTTGTTGTAGAAACCCAAAAAATTGGTGAAGTCATAATCCTTGCACTATAGCCATTAACCTCTGGCAACTTAAACATTACAGGATCATCACCATGGTAATTTGCCAAGATATTTTTTATTCCACACAATTCTTCATATTTTATTTCATCCAACAATTTAATTGTCACAATATTTGCATTGTCTACAGGTTTAACTGAATCAATTAGCAAGCTTATTTGATTCTCACCGCGATGTTGAACTTTGCCGGTAACAACAACTTTATTATCTTGTTGCAAAACTTCACCATAATCAAGCAATTTTTTATGAAAACATACCGCATCAACTTTTCCGGTCAAATCTTCTATTGTCACAAATCTTAAGAATTTGGTAGGGTCTTTTTTGGTAGGAATTTGACGAGTTGCAGTAATTAAACCACAAATTGTAACAACACCGTCCTCTTCAACTTTTTCTAAACCAATTATACTATGCGTTGTTAAAAATTGCATCTTATCTCTAATCGTAAACAACGGATGAGAAGTCACATAAAAACCCAAAAATTCTTTTTCAAAAAGTTGAATATCTCTATCAGAATATTCTTCGTCAGAACCTAAAAGTTGATATTGCACATTTGCAAAATCACTATCTTCGCCCATCGTTGCAAACAAGCTTACTTGCCCCATTGCTTTATCCTTAGCTTCTTTTGAAGTTACATCTAATATATGTTCAATATTTTCAAACAATTGTTTTCGACTTTTTTCAATATTAGAAAAAGCTCCTGCTTTTATCAAACCTTCTAAAGATTTTTTGTTAACATATTTTGCATCAACTCGTTTACAAAAATCAAAAATACTTTTAAATTCGCCATTCTCATCACGTTCTTTAATAATTGCCTCTACCACCGGCGCACCCACTTGTTTAATCGCCGCCATACCAAATCTTATATTCGCACCGTCCGGCGCATATTCTAAATAAGATTTATTAATATCAGGTGGCAAAACCTTTATACCAAGTTTGTTTGCTTCTTGTATATACAACTGCGTTTGGTCTTTATTGTCAGAAACGCTTGACAATAAAGCTGACAAATACTCAACAGGATAATGGCATTTTAAATATGCCGTTTGGTAAGCGACAAAAGCATAAGCGGCTGAATGCGATCTATTAAAGCAGTATGATGCGAATGCTTCAATTTGTTCAAACAAAGTTGTTGCATCTTTTGGATCCATATCATGCCTTGTTGAAGCAAGCTCAATAAACTTCGTTTTTTGTTTTTGCATTTCTTCAATTTTTTTCTTACCCATCATTCTTCGAACAATATCAGCTTCGCCCAAAGAATAATCAGCAAGCGCGCGGAATACTTGCATAATTTGTTCTTGATAAACAATTGTTCCGTAAGTATCTTTTAAAATTGGCTCTAATAAAGGATGAGCATAAGTTACAGCTTTTACACCATGTTTTCTATCAACAAACTCATCCACCATGCCGGAACCCAAAGGCCCTGGGCGGAACAATGCAACTAACGCACCTAAATCTTCAAACACGTCTGGTTTCAAGCGCTTAACAAGGTTCATCATACCTTGAGATTCAAGCTGGAAAACACCGATTGTTTCGCCACGAACGAGCATTTTGTAAGTATCAGCATCGTCAAGCGGAATATTATTTATATCAACATCAATATTTTGATACTTTTTAACCATATCAACAGTTTTGTAAATCATTGTAAGGTTTCTTAATCCCAAAAAATCCATTTTTAAAAGGGATAAAACCTCTGTAACTTCATGAGGCGGATAACCTGTTTGTACAATTCCATCTTTTGAAGGCTGTATTGGCAAAATAGTATCCAAAGGCGCGTGAGAAATTATAACACCTGCTGCGTGTGTACCGGTACCACATTTTAAACCCTCAATTGCGCATGCCATATCAATGATTTTGCGATAACTTATTTGCTCTCCGGTTTCCGGCACATTAATATGATAATCTTCGTCATAAAGTTTTTTTAATTCAGAACCGTCAACTTTTAATGCATCTTTTATCCATTTTGCTTTTGGATTTGTCGCTTGCGCTAATTCTATAGCCGGCTCAATTAAACCTGTCAATTTATTCGCCTCAGCAAACGGAACTTTCAAAATCCTTGCAATACCTTTAAACGCTGCTTTTGGAGCATAAGTCGAAAACGTTATAATTTGGCAAACCTTATCTTCACCATATTTTTTTGTAACATAATCAATAACTTGACCACGTTTTTCAATACAAAAGTCAATATCAATATCGGGCATCGTAAAACGTTCTTCGTTCAAAAATCTTTCAAACAAAAGATGATGCCTTATCGGGTCTAAATCAGTGATTTCAAGTGCATAAGCAACAACACTGCCGGCGGCTGAACCACGACCGGGGCCGACCGGAATCCCATGAGTTTTTGCGTAATGAATAAAATCCCAAGTAATTAAAAAATACGCGGCAAAACCCATTTTGCAAATGACACCTAATTCGTAATTAACACGTTCTTTGAGCTCTTCATTGATTTCACTATAACGCTTTTTTAAACCATCCATGACAATTTTTTCAAGATAAGTTTCATTTGTATAGCCTTCTGGAACGTCATAATGGGGTAAAGGCGCATTGCCCAATTCAATTTCAATATCACATTTGTTTGCAATTTCTTCTGTATTTTTAACGCATTCTTCAAAAGTCGCATCATCCATCCACGAAAACGCTTGACGCATTTCTTCTTTCGATTTGACATAAAATTCATTATTAGGAAAATGAAATCTGTTAGGGTCAGATTTATCCGCATTTGTCTGCAAACAAAGTAAACTATCTTGAGCATCTGCATCCTCTTTTTTCAAATAATGCGAATCATTTGTAATAATCATTTTTATTCCAAGCTCTTTTGCAAGCTTTATCAATAAAGGATTTGTGCGTTTTTGTTCTTCAAGACCATGATCTTGTAATTCTATATAATAATCCTCGCCAAACAAATCTTGATAACGTTTTGCGGTCTCTTTTGCTTTTTCATATTCACCATTTGCAAGATGTTTTAAAACTTCTCCACCTAAACACGCAGAAGAACAAATTAAACCCTCATGATATTGCTTCAAAAGTTCAAAATTTATACGCGGTTTGTAATAAAAACCTTCGCACCACGCAGTTGAAACCAATTTAATAAGATTTTTATAACCTTGAGAGTTTTTTGCAATAATAACAAGGTGATAGCAAGGATTATGAGTATTGTCTTTTTGATGAATATCACCATCATGAACATAAAATTCACAGCCAATAAGCGGATTAATTCCAGCTTCTTTAGCCTTTTCATAAAACTCAATTGCAGAATACATAACACCATGGTCAGTAATTGCAACCGCCGGCAATTCATTTTCTTTCGCATAATTAACAAGCTCTGACACTCTAATCATGCCATCTAATAAAGAAAACTCTGTGTGAAGATGTATTGGAATTAATTTCGACATAAAATAATGTTAACACAGAATAATCTGCAAAAAATCAATTGTTAAGTTTTTAAAAGTTAATTTTAAATTAAAACTACAATACACAATAATTAGCCGACATTTTCGCACTTTAACATCATTGAATATAAATTATTCATATCATATTCACGTGACAAATTTTTCACCGGCTCAAAATATTGAGAGTTAATGTCACCACCCACAATTTTATGCATTTCTTTTTCTCGTTGACTCAAAAAAACCTTCGCACGATATGCGTCAAAAGCCTTTCTCTCCGCAATTTTTTGTTTCAATTCAGACTTAGACATATTGCGAATTTTTTGTGGACAATTTATATAATTAAAAAAGTTTTCGCCCAATTCATTTACTTCATTTTTAGGCTTTGACAAAATTTCATAAGGAATACTTAAAGACTCTAATACTTCAGAAATCGGTGCATATTTAGAATCAATATTTTTATTATTGAATATTTTATAAATTAAATCATCCAATTTTTTAAATTCAGCCACATCATGACCTAAAACTTGGAATTCAGTTCTAACGTATTCAATTTTTTTATCAACCAAAACCGGAACATCAAGCAAAAAATGCAATGCCATATAATTTGATTTTGTGTAATCATTATCGTGTATAGGTTTTATCCCATGAATTTCCTTATTAGCAGCCACTAATTTTTGCAAATCACCCAACGGAATATAATCATATTTTGCACGATTCTTTTTATCTTTTTCAACACTTCCGGGACGCTTATTTTCAATCTCAATAATTTTTAACTTTTCATTTTTAACTGCATGCAAAATTCTTTTTGCAAGTTTATACCCACTTTCTTTTCCATTAGACAATACCGCTCTATTACCATGGATATCAGACATATTATCTATTACATCATCTTTACTTTCCCAAGCTCTGGTTGCACATTTTTCCCTTATTGAATCCGGAGTTTTACAACGCCCTTCCAATTTTTCAATAATTCCTTTAGGATTATCCTCGTTTTTAATCAAGCCTTCAAATAATTTTTCAAAAAACAAATTAACCTTTTCTTGCAAAGGAAGTTTTTCATTATGAATATCTATCGCAAGTTTTCGGCTTATGCCAGCATTTCTACTGCGTAAAGTTTTTTTAGTCACAGCGCCAAAAGAAACCGTATCACAATCAAGTTGGGGCGTGAATTTTAAACCAACATTGTTTGGCATATTTTTTTCTAATTTATTTTTGTAAATATGTTTTCCGCCCAAATTAGTTGCAAAACCGCTTATTAGCAACATATTGACTCCTTTTTATTATCTATTCGATTTTATGAATTTAAAGACACACATTCCTTTTGCATTTCTGATTTATTATTTACATTATTCTTAAAACCTGTAAATTCAGAAATTTGCCTAGCCCATTCGGACACAATTTCATCTTCACTCAACTCGTAAGAAATTGGTTTTCCAATTTTTATTGTCATGTGTTTTTCAAACAATTTGTGCGCATAACCGTCAAACCCACAAACACCAATCGGAATAATATCTGCTTGATATTTTTTTGCAAAAAGCACAAACCCTTTTGTGATATTATCTATTACCGGCTCTTTTACAATACCGCCTTGAGGAAAAATCCCTAATGACCATGTTGTATTAAAAACAGCTTTTACTGTTTTAAAAGTTGCAAGTTCAGGTTTTTCACGATTAACAGCAAAACCGCCTAAAGAATGCACCAAAAATCTTAATAATTTATTTTTATCTGTGAATAATTCTTTTTTACCCATATAAGCAATATATCTATCAACGGCATAAGATAACATTGGCGGATCTAAATATGAAACATGGTTTCCTGCAAAAATTAATCTTGTTTTTGATTTTGGTGGCAAATTCTCTTTACCCTCAACCTTAATATTGTATAAAAGCTTTGATACCGGAGCAACTACAAACAAGACAAACAAATGATACCAAATCTTTCTTAACCAGTTATAATCTTTTTCAGTTCTTTTATTATAATTTCTTTCCATTACACAACCCCAAGTGCTATTCATAAAACCATATCAATATATTACTACATTGTCGGACAATAAGTAAAACCCGTCAACTTTTGTACTGCTTGAATCCATTTATCAACCATTTCTTCAACATTTTCAGAATAAGGGATAACTTCACCAATATTTACAACGATTTTTCCACTAAAAGGTAAACGTCTTGCTTTATCCGTACCCACAATTCCTATAGGCAAAATACCACATTTTGTTGTTTTCGCTAACGACGCAAACCCTTTTGTTATATTAGAAATCTTTCCTGGCTCTTGCCTTGTTCCTTGAGGAAAAATTCCTAAAACCCATTCAGTTTTTTTAATAGTTAAAGCGGTTTTAATAGTTGAAACGTTCAAATGCTCTCTATCAACAGCAAAAGCACCAAGCCAATTTAACCACCAGTTCATAAAAGGATTTTCAAACAACTCTTTTTTTGCCATATAAGCGACACCGCGCTTCATAACCGCGCAAACTAATGGTGGGTCAAGCGTTGACAAGTGATTTGCCGCAACAATATATTTATTGTCTTTTGGAATATTTTCTTTTCCATGGACTTCTAATCTGTAAACAAGCTTAAATCTTATCATGTAAAAAACATTAGTAACTAAATATAAAAATATACGACGCCAGCGATTAAAAAATTTTGTTCCGCGTGTTGAGTTTTTAGAACCATTTTTTTTGATTTTATCTGACATATCGCCCCTCACTATTTCCAATAGATTTTAACACAAAGATTCAAAAGTGTAAATTGCTACATTAAGTTTAAGCAAAAACCTATTGTTTTCTTTGTAAATTCCGATAAACGATTTTAAGCCAAATTATATTTTTAAACTTTTTCCATACCCTTTATTACCAAAGAATTCTTGCTACACTTTTTTTTGCATGATATAATTCTAATATGGAAACAGAAACAACAGAAGAGCTAAACAGAAGTAAGAGTGTAGTTATTAAGAAAAAACACAGCATGACAGCGCAAACTCGACTTATAATTACGGGACTTGCTGTTAGTACGGCATTTATTGCCTGCACAGCTTGTTTTGCAGTTTTAAGCATCGATAAAAATATGAATAATGCTTACAAAAACTTCGGGCAAGTACTTTCTAAAACTCTTGCGATTGAAAGCGTTGAAGTCACAAAAGAGATTCCTCAATTAGCAAAATACGATGCACTTCGCTCAAATTCAGTTTCAATATTAAAAAGCAACGATGATATTGCGTTTATTATTTTTAAAGATAATAATTCAAAAGTTATTTATTCCAGCAAAGATGACTATCCGGAACAAGCAGAAAAAGCACGCATAACAGTAAGTTCTCCAATGATAGTCAAAAATCTTTCAAACTCAACCAATGTCGGCTCTGTTACAGTTGGACTTTCCGGAACAATTATAGATAACATTTCAGCAACAACAAAAGTTTCATTATCATTTGTTTTCTTACTAGCTTGGATTGTAATTGTTGGTATTATTTGCATGAATTCTGCAATTATAACAACTGAATTAAGAAAACTTTATCAAGGCGTAAAGAAAATTTCATCAGGCGAATTCGGTTATACACTTGATGACAAAAATGTCGATAAAGAAGTAAAAGAATTGTATTCTGCATTTAACGATATGTCAGAAAAATTGAGCAGATATAACGAACAAACAATTGAAAGTTTAACATTTGAACGCAACAAATTAGAATCCGTTTTGATGAGTATTGTAAACGGTGTTGTTGTATGCGATAACCACGACAAAGTTATCATGGTTAATAATCATGCTAAAAAATTATTAGAAGTCAATGAAGAAGATATTTTAGGCACTCAAATTCAACAATTTTGTGATTCCGGCGGAGAATTTTGTTTTAGCGAAAAAATTGCACAATTTAAAGACACACCGCTTGAAGATGATGGTATGCCAACGCCTTTCAATATTCAAATTGACAAACGCATAATAAAATGTGTGATTTCGCCAATGTTTACACGCTCAAATTCTTATGTTGGTTATATTATAGTCCTCATTGATGTAACAAAAGACGTTGAAATGGACGAATTGCGTACACATTTTATATCTAACGTTTCACACGAATTAAGAACACCGGTAACAGTTTTGAGAAGCTACATTGACACTCTTTACAATTTCGGCAACGATTTTGACTTTAATACTCAACGCGAATTTATCGGAGTTATGAACCAAGAAATTATTCGTTTAAATCGCATGGTTAACGATATTTTAGATTTCTCAAGATATGAATCTCAAAATGTTGCGCTAGAAAAATCAAAACAAAACATTATGGAAATTATTGAAGATTGTGTTAACCAAGTTCAAATTCTTGCCAAAGAACATGATTTAACAATTTCAATAATGAAAGAACCTGATTTGCCGGAAATTTGGATTAATGTCGACAGCATATCAAGAGCGTTTATGAATATATTATCTAATGCGATAAAATATTCACCTGATGGAAAACGTATTAAAATAAGAGTAGAGCGCTCTCGTGACGGTAAATACGTTGAAGTTAGCGTTGAAGATCAAGGTGAGGGTATTCCGGAAAAATATCAAAAGAAAATTTTTGACAGATTTTTCCGTGTTGAAAATGCAACCCATACAGTTAAAGGAACCGGTCTGGGTCTACATTTGGTTAAAGTTACGATTGAAAAACACCACAACGGTCAAGTTTTTGTAAACTCAAAAGAAGGTGAAGGTTCGACTTTTGGATTTAGATTACCGATTGAAATTCCACAAGAAGAACTTGAAAAATATTCGCCAACAAACGCTTTGCCGGCTGAAAGCGAAGCTTAAACTTCATAAAACCAACATTAAAATTAGTATTATATTTTGCGCAAATTTTATTTTGTCAAAAACAAAGGATGTCCTCAATAGAAAACATCCTTCGTAATAAATATTATTAAAATTTATAAAACTAAACACTTACTTTCATTGTGTTTGCAATAATTTCATTAAAGCTATCAGCCTTCAAGCTTGCGCCACCAACTAAAGCACCATCAATATCTGATTGTGACATTTGTTCTTCAATAGTGTTTGGTTTTACTGAACCGCCATAAAGAATTCTGATTGAATCGCCTGCAGAAGTTGAAGAAACCTCTTTAACTACATTTCTAATCATTGCAATTACTCTATTAGCTTCTGTGCTATCACAAGTTTTACCTGTTCCGATTGCCCAAATTGGTTCATAAGCAATAACTGATTTTGAAATTTCTTCTTCAGAAAGACCACTCAACGCTGCACGAATTTGTGATGCAATGTGTTGATCTGTAACACCTGATTCACGTTGTTCTAATGTTTCACCACAACAAATAATTGGAATCAAACCACCTGCTAAAATTGCTTTTGCCTTTTTGTTAATCATTTCATCAGTTTCTGAAAAATATTGACGTCTTTCAGAGTGACCAATAATAACATAAGAACAACCTGCATCTTTAAGCATTTCAACTGAAACTTCACCGGTATATGCGCCAGATGATTCCCAGTGACAATTTTGTGCAGCAATAGAAATTTTATCCCCACCACATCCGCAATTGCATTTTTCTGTTTCAACAACATTTAATGAAGTAAACACAGGCGCAATAACGATTGTAGGCAATTGAGATGCACTAAAATCTTTTGTAAAACTTTTAATACCTTCAAACAAAGATTTAGCCTCACTTTGAAGCAAATTCATTTTCCAGTTTCCAGCAATAATTGGTTTTCTTGACATAATAATTCTCCTTCTTTCTATACTTGCATATTAAACCAAATGCATGCATAAATCAATATTTATTTAATCCAGAACGTTATTAGAAAATCCGAAAAACATAAAAACAAATAACTCCCGACAAAAAATATATTTTCTTAAAATTAAATTTACTCCGCATTTATTGGAATTTAAATTATTTAATCGCTTGTGAAATTTCTTCAAATACGCTTTGCCAATCACCGGCTGACTTTTGACGGAAAAGTTTTAAGCTGTCGTACCAATCACATTTGCTTAAATCATCATGCCAGCGCCAATTTACTTGATAAGGTAATGCCACACAGCAAGGGACACCCAGCGCGCCAGCTAAATGCGCTAAAGATGTATCATTGCATATAACCAAATCTAAGCTCATTAAGGCGGCGGCAGTTTGTCCAAAATCAATCAAGTCTGATGTCACATCAGTCACATTTTCATACTTCTCCAATTTCTTTACTTCCATGGAACCTTCAAAAGTTTGAAAAGAATAAACCTGCGTATTTTCACGTTTAATTATTGGCTCAAACGCTTCTACAGGAATAACTCTTTCTTGGTCATAATATGTGTTACCTTGCCATTTTATGCCAATTTTAAATTTATCATTATCAAAATACTTTTTACGAAATTTTTCAACCAAGTCTGCGTTTGCCCACATATAACCTTCTGGAGATTCAAAAACTTGATTCCCTTTCAAGCCTAATAGATACGGCAAACTCAATAATGGTGCGTGTACGTCATATTCTAACATTTTTTCAGGAATATATCCTTCAATCAAATCATCCACGCCAAGCCCACTTTCTACAAACAGTGGTATTAAAGGTTTTTGTGGAGCAAAAATAAGTTTTTTACAACGGTTTTTTAAAAGTGGTAAATACCTAGCAAACATAATAGTGTCGCCAAAGCCAGCTTCATAATAAACTAAAATGGTTTTATCTTTTATATTTTCTCCGTGCCACAATCGTTCACGGCTTCCTAAAGTAGGGTATGTTTTTTCGTGAATTGCAACAGCAGTTTCTCGACAAAGCCTATTTTCGAATAATTTTAAGCCTTTGTCATAATTTTTTGTTTGCATATAAGCCAACGACAAGAAATAATTTGTGTCATTATCATTTGGTTTTAATTTTTTGCAAATCTTCAACGCTGAAAGTGCGTTTTTGTACTGTCCTTCGATACTATATATGTGGGAAAGGTTGAACCACGCTTGATAAGAAGTCGGGTCAACTTTCAAAGCTTTGTCATAATAGCTTATTGCCATTTTGTTATTGTTTAAATTTTTGTAAGCCATTGCAATATTGAAAAGCAACGAAAAGTTTTTAGGGAATTTTTTTAATACTTTATCTGCAAGTTTAACTATTTTATCAAACTTATTACCGCGAATATACGCTTGAAACAAAGTTTCAAAATAATATTCCGACGGATTTAATTTAACAGCTTTTTCAACCCAACAAATTGCGTCCTCAATTTCGTTTTTTTGAAGTTTCAAAACGCCCATAAGATTACATAAATCAGAATTTTCTTCATCCATCAAAAGTGCCTGTTTATACGCGTTTTCCGCGTCAACAAGATTGCCGTCTTGATGATAATTAAACCCTGTATCAATGATTTCGTTTACTGTTGGCATTTTCCCTCCAATACTATATTAATCTTTTTTTAAATATTAGTAATGGTTTATTTGTAGGATTTTTATTTTGTTTTGATTCGTGGCACAACAGACATTCCGGGAATAATTTTATAATCAATCAAATCTTGTGGATTTTTAAAAGTAATTTTGACCGGAATTCTTTGTACAATTTTTACAAATGAACCTACAGCATTTTCCGGTGGAAATAAGCTTGATTTTGCGCCTGAAGAACGTTGAATTGAATCAATTTGTCCTTCAAAAACTTTGTCTGAATATGTATCAATTTTAATATCAACAGGCATGCCCTCTTTCATATCCTTGATTTGAGTTTCTTTGAAATTTGCAACCACCCAAACATCGTTTGGAACAATTGCAAATAAAGGTGTTCCGGCTTGAACCATCATACCAACTTCAACTTTCTTACCTGATACTGTTCCATCAATAGGTGCAAGAATCTTTGTATATTTTAAATCTAATGCTGCTCTGTCTTTTTGAGCTTTTAAAGCTTTTAATTCAGCATCCGCGACTTTTGTATCTTGGTTTGTGTTAGAAGAAAAAATCGCTTGTTGTGCAGTTGTTTGTTTTGCTTGAACCATTTCTAAATTAGTTAAAGCTTTATCAAGCGTTTGTTTTGAAACAGCACCGGCTTTGTATAAATTTGTGTATCGCTCAACATCTCTTTGCGCAAGCTCAATTTCAGAATTAGCGGCATTCAAATTTGCGTGTGCATTTTGTTGATTTAATAAAGCTCTTTCATAATTAGCAGTTGCCTGTTCAAGTGCAATTTGATAATGATCTTTTTCAATCTCTGCAACAACATCACCTGCTTTAACCGGCTGATTATCTTTTATATAAACTTTTACAATTTGACCGGCAACTTTAGGTGACACAGAAACAGTTGTAGTTTCAACATAAGCATCATCAGTCGATTGATATTTTAAGTTTTCAAAAATCAAAAATGTGACTCCAATTACTGCCAATAAAATAATCAGAATTAACCAATATTTTTTTGTGCTTAATTTATTTTTTTCAATTTTATTTTCTTCACTCATAATTTATTCCTTATTCTTAATTTTATTTATATTTTTATCTCTAAAGTTTCATTTAAAACTTTTCTTAAATCTCTTAGCAAAAAACGAATTTTTTCAAAATCAGTATTATAAATTTTTTCTCTTACTGTTAACATGTGCGGTTTTATTGCCTGCATTGTTTCGCGTGCTTTTTTCTCCCCCATTTGGGTAATTTTAACAATCTTCACCGGACGATTATTTTTTACAGTCAAATTCCTTTCAATCAACCCTTTTTTCTCTAATGTATCAAGTAATTTGCCCGTATTTGCTCTGTCTTTTAAAATAATTTTTGCAATATCTCTTTGACAAAGTACATTGTCAGATAATAATGTGTCAAGAATTACGAATTCATCTACAGAAAGTCCGGCATGGTATTTTTCAAAAACCTGTGCTCCAAGCATTTTGCAATATTTTGCGGTTAATTCAATTTCATAAAAAATTGATTCCGTATAACGCGCGCGATTTTCGTAATCTTCTTTTATCACTTATAAATCCTTTATGTCAATCATATTTTTGATGTATGTTGTTAATACAACATGTTGCAAATGCAACAAACTTATGCTATCATTTTTGGTAGAAAAAATCAAGTACTTGGAGAAAATTGAGTATGAAAAAATTTTTAATATATACAATTATTACCGCAATGACTTTGACGAATAGCCTTTCAGCATTTGCAATACAAGATGTAAATAATAATAAAACCAACGTTATTGAAAAGAAAAAGAAAAATGATGAACATAAAATCAAACCTAATCCTAATAAAATTTCTTACGTAAATATAGATTGGTGGTGCGGATTCAATGATGAAATTCTTAATGATTATATAGTTCGTGCGATTGAACATAACAAAGATTTAGAGATGGCAACTTTAACGATTGATGAATATTATCAATATGTTAAAGCTCAACGAGCAAATGAAATGCCTACAATTCAAGCCGGTTTTGCGCCAATTTATGGCAAAATTCTTGGTGACACGGCAGGAACTTTTGGATTACCGATAATAGCAAGTTATGAATTGGATTTATTCGGCAAAAATCATAATAAAACGACTTCTATGAAAAAAACTTATGAGGCTTCGATTTTAGATGAACAAGCTGCGTATATTTCAATTGCTTCGGCTGTCGGAACAACTTATGTTGATATCGTAAAAAATGATGCGCTAATTGATTTACAACAAGATATTGTCAAATTAAGAAAAGAAATTTTTGAAATAATGAGCATAAGTAATGCTGAAGGAATTATTTCAACTTCAGATTTAGTAAAAGCTCATAAAGCTTATATTGCCGGTGTTTCAGATTTAACCGATTTACAAAAAGATAGAACAAAATTATTACACAGATTAGCAGTGCTTGTTGGCGATAGCCCTAATAATATTCAAGAATACAAAAGAATTGATTACAAAGAATTAGCGTTTAATGGTATTATACCTGTGACAGTAGATTCAAATATTGTAATGCAAAGACCGGATTATATGAAAGCAGAAAAAATGTTAGAAAAAGCCGGAATTGATGTAAGAGTGGCGCGCAAAGAAATGTTTCCACAGCTATCTTTAGGCGGTTTAATGTTTTTTAATAATAAACACTTAGGTAGTTTATTTACAACTTCAGATATGATATGGGCTGTAGGCGGTCAAATTATGCAACCAATATTTATGGGCGGTAGATTAAAGGCTAATTTAAAAGCAAAAAAAGTTGTTTATGAAAAAAGTTTAAAAAATTATGAAAAAGTTAATTTGACATCTATGCAAGAAGTAAATGACGCGCTAGTTTCTGTCAATATGGATAAAGAAAAGTTGCAAAATCAAAAAAATATTCAAAAATTAGAAGAAAAAGATTTCAAATTATCTCAAGCAAAATATCAAGAAGGGATTATTGCAAAACTTGATTTAAACCAAATGGAAGAAAATTTGCTTTCTGTGAATAAAATGGTGTATAAAACCCAGTTTGCCTGCATGGTTGACTATATAAATTATTATAAATCAGTTGCTGCTAAAGCTTGAGTTAAACAAAGAGCTAGCAAGTATTCTTGTCATTCTGAATTTATTTCAGAATCTGACCAGTTGGTTGGGAAGAATTCCGGTCGATTGTTTGCTTGGCTCTAGGTTCAACACTGGTAAGATGCTGAAACGAGTTCAGCATGACAAAAAAACACAATTTGCGCAAAGGTTTTGCATTAATGAGATGTTGAAACGAGTGATTCATGATAAATTGTTTTACTCAAACCATCAAATGTTAAACAATTGTAACGATTTTTTCTCATTGTGAAATTTTTGTTTCGAAAAAAACTTTATAAATATATAGTGTAGGAGCTATGCTTTAAAATAGGAAAAGGCTGTATGATCAGTAAGATTTTATTAAACAACAATCCAAACAATTTTTATCAAATCCAACAAGATTACGAAAAAGCGCGCAAAAGCGTTGATAAAAAAGATGAAACCAGTTCAATTTTTGATATCGTTCCACAAGTTCAAAAAGCTGAACAACTTCAAAATTCAAATTCAGTTTCAACTCCTGCAATTGCAACACTTGCGCTATTAAACGCACCGGAAGATATCCGTGACTTGCAAGGCGCTTGCAAACAAATTTCTTCATTAATCAAAGGCGAAAAATTTGTACCACCATACAATTATAAAATTGCGCAACATCCGTTTTCATTTTTCCGTGGAACTTTGTTGAATAATTTTGTTAATCCAAACACAAGTCCATTTCCTAAATTAGCTAAATGGTTATTAAAGCAAGACAAAACACTTATGGAAACTAAATTAGGTGCTTTTATACGTAAAAAATGTAACTTAAAAGAAGAACAAATTCAAACAACAATAAAAAGTACAACATATACAAAGACAAAACCTAATTATGTTAAAGCAAAAATTTATGAAGGTAATACTTTGGGAACGTTAACCGCAAGAGCTTTGACAAGAACTCCTAAATTAGGTGTTTTAGCTCTTGGCGCAGTTGAAGGCATTGATATTTTATCAAATGTTGCTAATGGCGAAAATATTTTTGAAACAACAGCAAAATCTGCAACAAATCTTTTAGGCTCAATTACATTATCAGGTTATTGTGGTGCGCTTGGTTCAAAAATGTTTGGTGTTACAGGTTCTATGTTAGGAACAGGAATCGGGAATTTTGCTAATAATAAACTTAATAACATGCTATTTGATTAGAGATTTTTATAATATTCACATTCAAAATTATAAACATCAAGGCTACCCTTGCTTACAAATTTTTTTATTGCTTGAATTGTATCAATCGCATCTTGTTTTGATATTTCTTTAAACAGAACAACATCAAATGAAAATAAATCATACCATTCAGTCGTAATATTTCCCCAATCTTTATACATCTTTTCAGCCATATCATAATATTTTTTATTAACTTCTTTGAATGCTAGTTGATTGTTAGAAATGCTAGTATGCTCGCTGACGTTGTGTTTTGCGTGATACTTGTTTTGATTTTTTATTGCAGGATTAAATCCAATTTTCATTAATACACCCCTCGTTTAGTTTTTTCTATAAAAGAATTATATCATGAAAAGTTTAAAATAAATAACCTGTTTAGCGCAAGGTTCAGCGACGGCAAGATGCTGAAACGAGTTCAGCATGACAAAAAAACAAATAATTTTTAACGAATAAAACACGTCCGTAAATCCGCGGTTATTTTCCTGTCATCCTGAATTTATTTCAGGATCTAACCAGTGTGCTGTGGGTAATATAAGTAAGAAACCTGATTAACGCAAAGGTTCAACGTCGGTGAGATGCTGAAACGAGTGACTCATGACAAAAAAACACAATTTGCGCAAAGGCTCTATGCCAATGAGATACTGAAGTGTGCGCCTCATGAGAATGCTTAATTGGCGCAAACATTAACATCTACACAACGGCTACAAAGTAGCTCATGACACGTTATAGTTCTTGAAAATAAGAATATATCTTTTTAATTTTCTACATATTCTTTCAAACGTTTACTACGATTTGGATGACGCAATTTTCTCAAAGCTTTTGCTTCAATTTGTCGAATACGTTCACGAGTGACACCAAACAATTGTCCAACTTCTTCCAATGTCCTTTGACGACCATCATCCATACCAAAACGCAATCTTAAAACATCACGTTCACGTGCAGATAATGTGCACAAAACTTCCGCCAAATCTTCACGCAATAATTCAGACGCAACTGTTTTTATTGGCGCATCCGCTTCTTTATCTTCTATAAAATCACCCAATCTTGAGTCTTCTTCCTTACCAATCGGTGTTTCCAATGACAAAGGCTCTTGAGCAATTTTTACAATTTCTCTCAATTTAGAAATTGAAACTCCCATCTCGGTTGCCAATTCCTCTTCGGTTGGCTTACGAGAAAGTTCTTGTGCCAGCCTACGAGTAACTTTCTTTAATTTATTAATCGTTTCAACCATGTGAACCGGAATACGAATAGTTCTTGCTTGATCTGCAATTGCTCTTGTAATAGCTTGTCTTATCCACCAAGTTGCATAAGTTGAAAATTTGAATCCTCTTTCGTGATCAAATTTTTCAGCAGCTCTGATTAAGCCCAAATTACCTTCTTGAATTAAATCCAAAAACAACATGCCACGTCCAACATATTTTTTTGCAATACTTACAACCAATCTTAAATTTGCTTGAATAAGTTTTCTTTTTGCAATAGCACCTGACGCACCACCTTGAATAATTTTACGCGCTAGTTCAATTTCTTCATTTGTTGATAATAATTTAATTCTACCAATTTCACGCAAATATAATCTAACAGGATCTTCAATCGCAAGTCCTTTTGCTGCGTCTGCATCAACTTCTGCCTCTACTGTTGAATCAGAAGTATCCATTATAAAGAAATCATCGTTTTTTATACCGCTCATTTTTGAAGTTTCAATAATATCTTCAATATTATCTGTACCCAAATCTGTTTCAATATAATTTACCGTATCATCTTCTTTTTCAGAATCAAAATCTAGTAAATCAATGTTTTCTTCTTCCATACTTACTACTGATGTTCTTGAATTTCTTTTTTGAGTCATTATTTATTATCTCCAGTTCTTAACTTAATTTTATCTCTAAGTTGTATTTGTAATTTTAAGGCTTCTAGATCATTGTTATTAACTTCACGATATTGTTTCCTTAACTTTTCAGATTCTTGTTCTACATAATACTTTTTTAACCTGAATATATTTTCCCTTACAGCATTCTCCAATTCATTCGCATCAAGACCGTTAAATGCTTCTGACATTTGTACTAAATCTGTAATTATTTGGGTTAAATTATCATCCTCAATGAATTCCGTATATAATTGTTTAGTTAATTCCCTAACATTATTTATTGTACAAGCCAATTTGTCAATTGTATCTTTTACAATTATTAACGTTTCATCTTGAATAATATTTTCTGGTAACAATTCTTTTAATTTTGAATAATTATTAGAACTATTATCTGATAAAAAAACGCTCAATAAATTTTTTTGCGCTTTTATTTCAAATTGTGAAGAATTTGTTACAGAATTATTTTTTGATTGTGGCAAAACTATGTTACGAGGCTCGTTTGAGCGTTTATTCAACTCTTTTAAAATAGCATTTTCATTAATTTCCAATATAGACGATACCATTTTTACATATTCAGTTTGAATAATTTTGTTATTAATATCCTTTAAAATATCCATAACTGTCGTTGCTAACTCAGATTTTTCTTGCGGAGTTTTTGCTAAATTATGTTCTTTTAATGCATTATTTAACAAAAAATCTATCAAAAGTGGCGCGTCTTTTATATATTGTTGAAAAGCTTCCCCACCGGCAGTTCGTATAAATTCGTCGGGATCTTTGCCTTGAGGTGGAGAAACAACACGGATTTCACATGCATATTTATTATCTAATTGAGATGAAGAAATATGGCTTTCATCAAATTGTTTAATATTACCAATAGCTGAAATAGTTGATTTTATTACATCACTACCTCGTTTAGTTGCTTTTACTCCAGCAGAATCTGTATCAAAAGAAAGATATATCCTACGACTTTTTGTATATCTTGATAACAAACGTACATGCTCTGAAGTCAACGCTGTTCCACAAGCAGCAACTGCATTTGAAACGCCATTAGATTGAGCTGTTATAACATCAAAATATCCTTCCATAATAACGACAGAATCATTTGCTTTGATTGATTCTTCTGCCGTGTAAAGCCCGAATAAAACCTTACTTTTGTTATAAATTAAAGAATCGGAAGAATTTAGATATTTTGCACTTTGGTCTTTCTCTAAAGTTCTAGCACCAAAAGCAATAAACTCACCTTTTTCATTTTGAATCGGAACAATTACGCGGTTTCTGAATCTATCAATCCAACCACCTTTATTACCTTTTATAATCAATCCGGCTTTTTCCAAAACATCATCATTAAATTCTTTGTTTAATTCTTTATAAAGTGCATCATACTTGTTTGGCGCCCAACCAAGCATAAATTTGTCAACAACCTCATCTGAAATATTTCGCCCTTTTAAATAAGTCATTCCTTTATTTGAATCAATTCCAGCTTTTAATTGTTGATTATAATATTTTGCAGCTTTCGTGCAAGCCTTTATCATGCTAGTTTTTAATTCCTTAGATGCATTAGATTTCTGAAACTTGCTAGGAATTTCAATCCCGAACTCATCAGCAAGTTCAAATATAACATCTTTATATTCACGATTTTGAATTTTTACAAGAAAATTAAGAGCATCACCACCTGCACCGCAAGAAAAACACTTATAAATCCCTTTTGACGGACTTACAGACATTGACGGCTTTTTATCATTGTGAAAAGGACATAACCCCCAGTAATTTGCACCACTTTTTTTTAAGTCAACATAACGCGATACGACATCAACAATATCCAACCGATCTTTTATTAGTGAAATTACTTCTTCAAACGAACTTGCAACTACCATAATGACATTTTAGCATAAAAATAATAAAAATATTATAACTATAAACTTAATGTTTTACTGCTAATTATCTAAATCTGCGTCTTGGATTTAATTAATACAAAGCTCTACGCCGGCAAAATGCTGAAAACAAGTTCAGCCATGTCGTTCAAAATCGACAATAAAATAAACCCTTCCGCAGGAGTTCCAATTTCTTGTTTTAAATGAAGCGAGTAACGAGGCTCGTGTCTTGCTCGCTCGCGTTTAACGGCAATTCCGCGTTTTGTTTTCAGCAATTTCATCGCTTCCAAACAAAAACGCTCCAGCCTCAGCTCGCTCGCGCAACTCGCAATTTACGACTTCTCGCCACTATCTCAACCCATAAAAAAAGACCCATCTAACGATGAGTCTTTTTTATGGAGCGGGAGACGAGGCTCGAACTCGCGACATCCTCCTTGGCAAGGAGGCATTCTACCACTGAATTACCCCCGCTCGGTATGTTATTATCATACATGCTCAATATTTTAAGTCAAGCAAATTTTTAGTATAATTACTAATTATAAAACTTATCACGCATTACGCTTGAATTTATGCAATAACATCTAAACCTTGCTTTTCAGATTTCTGTTGCTTTTTTAGTTTTTCAAGCATTGCTTTTGAATATCTATAATTAAAACTATCCTTCGCCATTTGCAATTCAAGTTCTGTATCTTTTGCCGCCAACGCTCTAAAAGCCATGCCAGATTCAGGAGTGCCGTTTTGTGATGCGCTACCCAATAAATTCATACGAGAATTTGCACCCATCATCATTGAATATGCTGAATTATTCATCATCATTGTATAATATGACATCATTATAGAATTTACGACTGACATTTACAATTTCTCCTAACTACAAATTTAGTATAACATTTTTTTCACACTTCGTAAAGCCCATATAAATGCGTTATTTTTTTGTAAAATATAACAAATCTTGGATTTTTTTCTCTAAACATTCTATATTTCCATTAAAAATTGCGCAATTTGTATAATATAAATCTTTAGAAAGAACTTTACAAACTGGATGTTCTTCTATCAATGTGATTATATTTTTACCGGCATTAAGAAAAGGATCCCTCTGTTGCGCATGCTTTAACGCATTTCCCAATCTTTCCCAAAGGCTTTGTACGGGACTTACATCGACATAAGAACTTTTTAACGTTTTTAGTTTTTCACTTTTACATGCTATATCGATATCCTCATGGTACAAAAGTATATCAGCAATTACTCTAGCATTATATTCTGCAAAATATTCTACTAAATTTTTTTGTGCATATAAACCATTCTTTGTAGGGATTAGCCAATCAACAGGTTTTCGCAAAAATTTTGGAACTTGTGTTTTTATTGCATATTTTTCAGGTGATATTAAATATTCTGTTGGTTTTAATTGCTTTAATTTTTCAAAAATTATATTGGCTTCATATTTACCAAATTTCAAACATAAATTATTAAAATGAGCAGCATGTGAAAACTCATGAAGGTATGTTTGTAAAAAATGCCTTGTTTCCGGATGAAAATTCCCCTGACTTTCTTCTAATATATTTTGTTTTTTTAAATTTCTAAATTCTTCATAGTAGGAATTTATCTTAACTTTATTAGAATATTGTTCAAATATTCCTAAAACTTTGCGATCATTTTGTGAAAATTCAAAAGAAAGCGGTAATTCAAAGCCGGCTTTTTTAAATATATTTGCTACTTGTTTAACACACCATGCAACGGTATTACTTCCTCTAAATGTTGCTGACAAATTGTAATTATTTAACAATTCTTTTGAAATCTTTGTATAATCGCAAGGCGACATATTCTCAACAGCCTTAATTTCTTTTGATGTTAAACCTTTTTGAAAGTTAACCGATTTTCCATTCTGAAAATTATTTGTTGTTATTCTCATAATACCACCACTTAATTATTAAACTTTTTTCTAAATGTATCAAATACTGATTCTTTGCCTTTTGTTAAACCGTCACCAATCTCGCAAAATTCACCTTTTTTATCGTAACGATAAAAGCTAAATGGTCTTAATTTTCTTCCTGCACAAATGCTTACATCAGCGCGTAAAATACCATCTTTATAAAATTTTCCTTCCAGTTCATTATTAAAACAATCTTTATATGTTTTCTCAGTTATTAATCCATTCTTAAATCTTTGGGTTTCAATCATTTCATAACCTGTTTTACCTTTTTGTCCAGTACTACGGCAAAGCTCACCTGTAAATTTCTCATCGTTCTTATTTAGAATAATCCCATCTTTTAATTTAAGCTCTTTTTCTTTCAACAAAGCTTCAAAAGTTTTTCTTGGCGGTTTTTTACACACAGCCTGGATTCGATAAATTAAAACTCCGCTTGCACACAAAGCAGTTAAAGCCACGGCTGATTTTAAAATCCCATTTTTAATTTGCTTTTTCTTGCTTTGTTCATTTTTATCAGCATTATTAGAACTATACTTATAAGTATTTAAAAAACTCACATTACTAATATGCATACATACACCCCATCTTTACATCCTAACATGAAACAATTTTTTTGTCAAGATAAAAACGCTTCCTGTAAGAGCAAAATAAAGCTTTTTACTTTTGTTAAATCAAAATTTTACATCCAATCCGGATGATAATAAATCGTTATAGTATCCGAATCTTTAATTTTAACGTGACCGCCTTTTATAAAATTTGTCAGTGAACCTGTTGGTGGCAAAGGAGTTAGCGCCCATTTTATCGGATAAACAATTAGACTTAAATCCAAACCAAATTTTTCATAACTTTGCGAAATTTGCGCTGGTCTTACATTTGGCACTTGAAAATCACCCAAAATCACGCTTGCAGGAATCCCATTCATACCATTTTTTATAATCGTTTCAACCTTTGCAGTTATTATTTCATTTTTATCAAGTAAAATTTTATGGTTGCAATAAACCGGCTTTACTGTTCTAAATTCAATTACTTGACCTTCAAACAAATTTTTTTCAGATTTTATATCAGAAGTAAATTTCAATTTTATTGGAACGTAAGCAGTTGATTCATAGTTGTAAACCCTATTTATCAAAGGTTTTTGTGTATCAAGCAAAGTTTTATCCACAAAATCATCCTGAATAATCGCAAATGAATTTTGATTGCATAACCCGATTAAAATTACTACTAATATTATCTTAAAAAAATTATTCATACTTTAGATTTTCCTTTGAATTATTTTTAATTTTTTCTTGAAGCAACCTTCTATTATTTTGCGAGGTTAGCAGAAATCTTTGGTAGAATTCATTATTAATATACGTATTGTTCGCTAAATAATACGGATATTTTGTATAAATATATTCATAAATTATTGCAAGTCTTTTTGAAGTTAAATTTTTGGTCGAAATCGTATCATAACGTTTTTGTGGCGAAGTTTTTTGTATATAAGTAATAAGCGCAATTGGATTATAATCAGCTTTTACCATATAATCTACGGCTATTTTATCTGCAACTATTTCAAATTTTTTGGGTGAAGCTTTCATTTGCAAAGAACGCAACATACCCTTAAAAATACCATCATAAGAGCGCACCGCAAGCGCAATTTCTCTTGACAAAAACGCGGCAAGCTCATTTTCATCTGATACATATTTATAATCATTTGCATAAACAATAACTTGTCTTGAAGTTACGTTTTGGGCAGATTTCAAAAAATTCTTTTTTTCATTTAATCCATAAACAAAAACCACGGGTTCTTTAATCTGATTGGAATTCATAATTTTTGCCCCGCATAAATCGATTTGGTTTTGCACATTTTTTTCGTGCAATAAAGTTCCGTCATTTGCAAATCCAGTATTTACAAATGTTAGCAAAAACAACATCGTAACCAAAAATCTTTTCATAAATACTCTCCATAAAATTATTAACGAAATTATACACGATATAACACGCCAAAAGCAAGCCTAACCATTTATACTAAAATAGATTTCTTTCAAGCGTTTTTTACTGATATGCGTATACAATTGTGTTGTAGAAACATCACTGTGTCCTAAAAGTTCTTGTACAACTCTTAAATCTGCGCCATTTTCAAGTAAGTGAGTCGCAAAACTATGTCTTAAAGTATGTGGCGAAATATTTTTATGAATCTCTTTTCCTTTTTTATGAATAAGGTTATAAACATCTTGTCGATTAATAATTCGACCAGATTCGCTTATTAAAAGTTGTTTTGTATTCAGATTAAATTTTTTTACAAGAAATTTTCTTAACTGAAAATACTCTTCCAATTTTTCTTTTGCTTTTTCGCCAAGTGGAATTATTCTTTCTTTAGAACCTTTTCCAAAACATCTTACGTATTTTGACGTTAAATCAATGTCATAAAGTTTTAGATTGACAAGCTCTGAAACTCTTAATCCACAACTGTATAAAAGTTCAATTTCTGCTGATTCTGATAGTGTCAAATTAGATTTCAAAATTTCTTCAATCTCTTTAACTGTCATGACTTTAGGAAGTCTTTTAGGAATTTTAGGTTGTTCAATTGTTGATGCCGGATTAATTTTCAAAAAATTCATTGCACTCGTCCACTTGAAAAATCCTCGCAAGGATGCGATTTTTCTAATAACACTTGTTGGCGAAAGTTTTTTTTCTTTCAAATGTAAAATATAATGATTAATGTCAATTCGCGTAATTTCTGATAAAGAATCCGTATTAACAAATTGTGCAAAAAAATACAAATCACTTTTGTACGCCTCAATTGTGTTCAAAGAAAGCCCTTTTTCTAATTCCAAATATTCAAGGTATTGTGAAATTAAATCGTACAAAATTAAAACCTCAGTAAAGATTATAATCTTAAATATGCTTCTCTAATAATATAATCTTCTAAATTCTTTTTCTCGGCAGAAGATAGTTTCATATCGTTTGTAATTATGCAAAACACACATTTTTTACCATTTTTTGTTGTTAAATATCCTGCAATTGAACTTATATCAGACAAAGTGCCGGTTTTTGCTTTTATATTATTTTTTAAAGGCAAAAGTCTTAAAGCAAGCGTTCCTTCACCGCTTGTCGGAAGATAAGTCATTACTTTGTTATCTTTGTTCGCTATCAAATAATCTGTAACAAAATCGGTATAAACCAAGTTATTTTTAGAAACTCCACTTGAATCTACCATGCGAATTCTAGAATTATCAATTTTATTTTTTACACAAAAATCGTTAAACATTTTTATGCCTGCATAATCAGTTCCGGTTGCAATTTGACAATATTTTGCTCCTGCAAGCTTAAACAGTGTTTCTGAAACCATGTTATTACTATTTTTCAAAACATCTTCAAGTGCAATCGATATATCATGCGTAATTTCAAACTCCGGCTTATCAAAAGGTTCAAGCGCTCCTTCAGTTAAAGGTTCTTTTAAATAAATATTTTTGTTTTGAAGAGCAAGCGCGAGTTGTACTTCAAAATATTTTTTTAAATCATTAACAGGAATTGTAATGCACGTAGGACGCGCTACTGTTCCCGATAATATCAAAGTATTTGATGATATTGAATTATCACGATTAATTTTAATGTCATTTTTATCAGAAGTTATTATATTATTAAAAAACACTATAGGATATTTGCTTGGATTGATAATTGTTGCAATTTGCCCTTTTTCTGCCGGCATGATAGTCAATTTAATTAAATTTTTATCTAAATTATATGAGCCAAATCTAACCATTGAAGGATTTAAATCGTCATCCCATTGCCAACCTTCGCCCCAAGTACGATTATCAAGAATTTTGCTATCAATGTACATTTTTTCAGTACCCTTTGAAATATATTTGACAAAATTTCTAATATCAGAAGTGGTTAAATAAGGGTCAGCGCCTAATTTAAGCAAATATGCGCCACTTTTTTTCTGATAAAGCTTTGTTGAAAATTTATAATCTTCACCTAAAGTTTCGTAAATCGCAGGTGTTGTTAAAATTTTTTGTACTGAAGCCGGATTCATCAAAATTTTATCATTTAATTTGTATAATACTTTTCCGGTTTGAACATTTTTTATTGAAATAGAAATGCAATCAGTGTCAACACCTAAATCTTTTATGACACTTGTAAAATCAGTTTTCGTTTTTTGTGCATAAGAAGTTGTTGTTGATAAAAGCATTATCAAAAAAAGTAAACTAAATGTTATAAATTTTTTCATTTTGTTCGTACCTTATATATTTTTCTTAAATCTTTTAATACCGTGCATTTTTCGCGGTATTTATACATTTCTTCTAAATCTAATGACGCGTATATATAGCCTTCTTTTTTATCAATTTCATCCATATAATTGCCTTGATAATCAATAATCATTGAATGTCCTAAATTCATATTATCATTTTTTAAATATCCTGTTTGTGTTAAAGCCACAAAATACGTTTGATTTTCTACCGCACGAGCAGTTGTCATAGAATCCCACGCAGCTTTTTTTGTATAACCCCAAGCAGCCATATTAATCAAAATATCTGCACCAGCTTTTCTGTAAGCCCTGTAAAGTTCCGGAAATCTGATATCATAACAAATTGAAAGCCCGACTTTGACGCCGTCTAAATCTACCATGACAGGTCCTCTGCCTGCTTCTATATAATCAGATTCATTGTCACCATAATACGAATAAAGATGAGTTTTTTCATAAGTACAAATTATTTTTCCCTCACGATTAATAACAGGGCAACAATTTGCAAATTTTCCGTTTTGTTTTTTTCTTATAATACTTCCACCAATTATATTGACATTATGTCTTTTAGCAATTCTTTTCAGCATTTTAACAGATTTAGCTTTTTGCAAAACTTCTGCGCAATTAGGAAAAGAATCACAATCCCAACCACATGTCCAAACCTCAGGTAAAACAATAATATCAACATCGTTGATTAATTTTAAAGGTTCTTGAATTAAGTGGCGCGTATGGTCAATATTGCTATCTAATTTGCCAATTAAAGATTCCATTTGAATCGCAAGGATATTAACTATTTTATTTTTTTCTTCCATAGTCCAAACCTATAAACCTTTTTATATTCTTCCGGTGCGATTTCATCTAACTTTATAAGGCTATCGCGCAACTGTTTTTTTATTTTGTTTTCTTCTTCCTCATCACAATCTTCCGGAACATAAATAGGCTCACCATAAAGATTTATCAATCTTACATCACAAAGTGGAACTTCAAGTTTATCCCAAGAAGGCAAGCGCAAAAAATTAAAATTACTAGAATACCAAGTGAGCGGTATAATTGGCGCACCAGAAAGCTTTGCAATTTTTATTACACCATCTTTTACCTCGTGCAAAGGTCCACGAGGCCCGTCTACCATTATAGCTCCGCATTCACCGGCTTTTAAAACTTCTATCATTTGACGGGTCGCTTCAACTGCACCGTGTTTTCCTTTTGAACCGCGCAATATCTTAAAGCCAAACAAGTTCTTGATAGGTCTTGCAACGATTTCACCATCCATTGATGGGCTGATCATAACGCTAACTTGACTTCTATTTGGCAAACCATAAACGCAACATTGATGAGAATGCCACATTGCATATATACAAGGCCCTTTTTGCGGAGCATTAACATTTTCTATATGCGTAAAATGTTGTTGAAATCTAAAAAATAATTCAACTAAACCGGCTATTTGCTCTACATTTTCTTTTTTTAATAATCTAACCATGTCTAAATTATACAATAAATTTGAAAAAATGTGTTATACTATTTTTACTTGGAGGATTTATGTTCAAATTTTTGGGAAAACTTTTATTTGTATTTTTTATTACTCAAAATATTGTATTTGCTGGATACAACGACATTTTAATTGCAGATATTCAATATGATTGGATAAATAAATCTGATGTCGAAAAACAAGAGATAATAAACGAAATTTCAGACATGCTTTTTGAAACTAAACTTGAAGCTAAATCTGATTTTAAAGCTCAATTAAAAGATTTCTTAAAAGATAAAAACTATAAAGAACATTATTACGCGGCCTCTGCCGGTTATAAAGAACTCGGGGAATACAATATTTCTGCGTTTTATGCAAAAAATAGCAAATATATTTATATGTATGCAATACAAAACAAAAAAGATTTGTCAAAAATATATTACTATGATGCTTTGGGGCATTTGAGATATGTTGATTTTATAAACGGTGATTATCCGGATTATCCATATTATTCCTACCAATACAAAATAAACGGAAAACCGGTAAGCGCTATATATTTTGTATCAAAAGACACTCAATATATGTATAATCCTGATGGAACATTTAAAGGTGTTTGGTTCAAGCATAATATGTATGATGAACATTCAAAAATTATTTTAAGAAGGACTGCATAATTAATGAAATATTTAAATGAAATCGCTAAAATTTTAATAGAAAAAAATTTAACTGTTTCAACAACAGAATCTTGTACCGGTGGACTTTTAAGTTCTTACTTAACCGATGTTTCAGGAAGTTCTTCATATACAACGCTTAATCTTGTAACTTATGCAAACAAAGCAAAACATAAAATGCTTGGCGTAAGTAGCGAAACTCTTGAAAATTTTGGTGCAGTAAGTGAACAATGTGCTTTAGAAATGGCTGAAGGTTTATACAAATTGACTAAATCTGATATTTGTATTTCTACAACAGGAATCGCAGGTCCAACCGGCGGAACGGAATTGAAACCTGTCGGTTTGATGTATAGCGCTATATTTATGAATAATAAAAATACAGTGTACAAAATTTTAGTCGATTCAAATACACCAAGAGTTGAAATGAAAAGAGCTTTTGTACAAAAAGTTTTAGAAAATTTGTATGAATTATTAAATTTAAAGAATTAAATAAAAAAATCTTTTATACAAAGATATCTTGTGGTAAAATGCAAAAGAGGGAGCCGGTTAATATGCGACGAGATATTGAAAATAATATAGCTAAAAACAAAATGTTTTCTGAAAGATTGATGATTATTCAAATAATTTTTGTCATTTTTGTCGCTTTTTTCATCTTATACCTTTTTTTAGTTCAAGTTTTTGATGTTAGACATTTTAGACAAAAAGCGCGTAATCAACGCAGAGCAAGCTCTTTCGTTATGCGTGGTAATATTTATGACACAAATGGTATAAAACTTGCAACTGATACTGTTTATTATGATATTTTTGCAAGAAAAGCTGATTTTCAACACGAGCCTGAAGAATTAGCAAAAATGCTTGCTCCAATTTTAAAAATCTCTCAAGTAAATTTGACGGAAAAACTAAAACAAGATGTTCCTTTAATTTCTTTGAAAAAAAATGTTGATAGACATACGCGCGATGAGATAGCAAAACTCAATCTCCGCGAAATCCCTATGGATAAAAAAAGCATAAGAACATATCCGCAGGGAGTTTTAGCAGCTCATGTTCTTGGATATTATAATTTTGATGCGGATATTGCATCAGGAGTCGAATTAACTGCCAAAGATAAATTAGAAAGTGCTAAAAAACAAGCAAATCTTGAAATTACACCAAAAGGCAAAGTTATTTATAATATTTCCACAGATCCGATTGCTGCAACAAAGCCTATAAAGGGTGAAGATGTTACATTAACGATTAACGCTGCTGTTCAACACGTTTGTGAAAAAGCGCTTGTAAAAGCAATTCAAAAATTTAAAGCTTTTCGTGGCGCAGTTATTGTTATGAACCCTAAAAACGGTGAAATTCTTGCTTACGCAGTCTATCCTTATTTTGACCCGAATAATTTTAAATCTGCAACAATTTTTCAAACAAAGAATTGGACTTTAACCGACGTATTCCCGCCCGGCTCAACCTTCAAAACAATCACTGTTGCGTCTGCAATGGAGCTTGGGAAAATCAATAAATATACAAAAATTAATGATACCGGCAAAATCAAAGTCGGTTGGTGGTGGATAAAAAACTACGATTACAACAAACATCCAAATCCCGGCATGATTGATTTGGTATACTTGTTTGAACATTCAAGTAACGTTGCAACGGTAAAAGTCGCGCAACTTATGACAAAACACGAATATTATGATATTTTACGTAAATTTGGTTTTGGTGAAAAAACCGGTATTGATTTACCTGGGGAATCTGTTGGGATTTTAAAACCTGCAAACCGTTGGGATATTTCTGACCATGCCAGTATGGGATATGGTTACGGCTCTTCTGTAACAGCGATACAAATGGCATCTGCTGTTTCTGCAATCGCAAATAATGGAGTTAGAGTAACCCCACATGTTATAAAATATTCACCGGAAGAAGCTGCAACAAAAATTAAATCAACCCAAGTAATGACACCTGAACACGCACGCGCAGTAACAGAATTGTTAACTGAAAGTATAAATAGAGGAAAATCTTCTATAAAAAATGACTCATATAATATTGCTGCAAAAACAGGTACATCAAGAAAACCGCGTGATGATGGCAAAGGTTACACAAATAAATTGTATACTTCTGTTGTCGGTTATTTACCAGCAAGCGATCCGCAAGTTTTGATTTATGTAATTGTCGATTCCGCTCAAGGGTATGAAATATGGGGAAACACAGTTGCAACACCAATATTTAATGAAATCACATCGCAAATAACACATATTTTAAATTTGCAACCAGATAAAAATGTTGGTAAAATAAGGTAAATAAATAATAATTAAATTATATAAAAGAGGTAAAAATGAGATTAGAAAATATATCTGAATACATAAATTTTGAAGAATTAGTTAATTTTAATGACGCTTTTGGCGAAATAGAAGGCGTTTCATATAATTCTAAAAATGTAGAAAAAAATTATATTTTTGTTTGTCTTGTAGGTGAACACGTTGATGGACATGAATTTGTTCAAGAAGCAGTTGATAACGGCGCAATTGCAGTTATCGCAAATAAAATTTTAAATTTAGACATTCCACAAATTATCGTATCAGATACAAATATTGCTTTAGCACAAATTGCAAGCGAGTTTTACGGAAATCCTTCTAAAAAACTTAATGTAATTGGTGTTACGGGTACAAATGGAAAAACTACAGTAACACATCTTATTCAAAAATTATTTGAAGCAGAAAATGAAAAATGCGCTTTGATTGGAACGTTAGGATACAAATTGAATAGTACAGATGAAAAATATTTAGATTGTCATCATACGACGCCTCAAGCACCTGAATTACAAAAATTGCTTTATGAAATCAATGAAAATTGCTATGATAATGTCGTGATGGAAGTTTCTTCGCATTCGCTTGTTCAACACAGAGTTGATAACATTGATTTTAATGGAGCTGTTTTCACCAATTTAACGCAAGACCATTTAGATTTTCATATTACAATGGAAAATTATTTTAAAGCAAAAGCAATTTTATTCGACAACCTTGTTTTTGGCGATTTTGCAGTAATCAATGCTGATGATTCTTACGCAGACCGTTTTCTTAAAATAATTTCGCCAACAGTTAGCACATTTACTTACGGTATAAATAAAAAAGCAGATGTAATGGCTAAAAACCTTAAATTTACTGATACTGGCGCAACTTTCACTTGTAATGTTCAAGGAAAAGAATATCCTGTTTCTTTAATTATGAACGGAATGTTTTCAGTTTATAACGTGCTCGCTGCTTTAACAACAGCTTTAGCATCAGGTTTTAATATAGAAAATTGTATCAAAACTTTGAAAAATATTGCAGGTGTCGCAGGAAGATTTGAAATAATTACAACAAAACCAACTGTAATAGTTGATTATGCTCACACTCCAGATGGTTTAGAAAATGTTTTAAAAGTTGCCAAAACAATAACACCAAAAGACGGTAAGTTAATTTGTGTGTTTGGTTGTGGCGGTGATAGAGATGCAACAAAACGTCCTAAAATGGGAAGAATAGCAGAAAGTATTGCTGATAAAATAATTATTACTAATGATAATCCACGCTCGGAAGATCCACAACAAATTATCACCGATATTTTAGCAGGATTAGAAAGCACTAATAACGTAATAGTTGAACCAGATAGGGAACTTGCTATAAAACTTGCGGCTGAAAATGCAAATATAAATGATGTGGTTTTAGTTGCTGGTAAAGGACATGAAGATTATCAAATTTTGGCAGATAAAACTATTCATTTTGATGATAGAGAAAAAGTTAGAGAAATTTTTGTCGGAGAAGAATAAATGTCATTTTCAACACCAATGTTTTTAGAACAACATTGTCACGGAGCTTATGGAATAGATTTTAATTCTGCATCTTGTGATGAAATCAATTATTTAATGTCTAAATTGTTTCAACACGGCGTGTGGGGAATTTTTCCGACTTTAGTGACTGATAGTGTTGAAAATATTAAACGACAAATAGAAATTATAAAACAAGCTGCGAAATCAGATTTAAAAAATTCAACCAAAATATTGGGTATACATCTTGAGGGAATTTTTATTAACCCTTTAAAAAAAGGAATTCACAACCAAGATTGGATATTAGAGCCAAACGTAAAAAATTACAAATTGATTGAAGATGATTTTATTAAAATTGTAACTATGGCACCAGAATTGGATAAAGGTTTGATTGATTATTTGAAGAATAAAAATATAAAAATTCAAGCTGGTCATTGTGTTGGCGGTGATTTATCTAAAGTTGACGGTGCAACACATATATTTAACGGAATGGCAGGAATTTCTCATCGCGCAAAAAGTACGGCTTTATCGACCTTAATTGACGATTCCTTGTTTTCTGAAATTATATGTGATTTTCATCATGTAAACGAAGATGCCGTAAAACTTTTCTTTAAATCAAAACCTAATAATAAAGTAATATTGATAAGTGATTCACTTCCAATAACAAATAGTGATTTGAAATCAACAATTTTTGCAGGTTCTGAAATTTTTTATGACGGACAAGTCGCAACATCAACAGAGGGAACAATTGCAGGCAGTACTGATTTATTAGATTCAATTGTTAAAAAACTTTGTGAAAGAAAATTATTTAAGCCGGAATACGTTTTAAACACGTATTATTATCATAATCTGCAACCGCAAAACGAAATTTTGTGGAACGATAACGGAACAATTGCAAAAATTTATTGTTAATAAAAATTCCTTTATGGTATATTAAATTGTGTGATAGCAGTGTATTATAGGAGAAAAAATGAATATAGCAAAAATAAATGGTTTCATAAATATGAAAAACAATGTTAATACCATAAATTTTAAATCTGAAAAAAATAATTCAAAATACGAAAAAGCGCTTCAAAAAAGAGCTTATATTGAATCAAAAACAAAAACTCTTGAAGATTTATGCCTTGTAAGTTTTTTAGGTGTAATAACTACAGGTTTTTTAAATTCATCAGTAATAGAAAATAAAAATCCAAAAACAAATAAATTTTGCATAGGTTTTGCAATCGCAACATTAGCACTTTTTATTACGAAATTTATAAAACAAATTCAATTATCAAAACAATTTGAAAAAGAAAACAAAGATGAGATTAGCAGTTTTGAATAAAAAAAACATGTTAATTCTACTGATGATTTAATTGGATGAGTTTTATTTGTCATGAGTCACTTATTTCAGCATCTCGCCAGCGTTGAACCTTGCGCCAAGCAAGTTATTTATTTTAAACTTTTCATGATAAAATTCTTTTATAGAAAAAACTAAACGAGGGGTGTATTAATGAAAATTGGATTTAATCCTGCAATAAAGAATCAAAACTTGTATAACACAAAACATAACGCCAGCGAGCAAACTAGCATACCTAACAATCAACTAGCGTTCAAAAAAGTTAATCAAAAATATTATGATATGGCAGAAAAGATGCATAAAGATTGGGGAGCAATGACATCAGAATGGATAGAATGGTTTACAGACGACTTCGCATTATGGAAAGAAATTTCAAAACAGGATGCCATTGACACAATGAATGCAGTACGTAAATTTGTAAGTGTTGGCAGTTTAAAAGCATTCGAAACTACATATAACTTTGTAAAAAATTATAAAAATTAATCAAATAGCATATTATTGAATTTATTATTTGCAAAATTCCCAATACCAGTTCCTAACATAGAGCCTGTAACTCCAAACATTTTTGAGCCAATCGCTCCACAATAACCAGACAAAGTAATTGAGCCGGCTGGGGCGGAGTCACTTAGGCGAAACTCCCGCCCCGCCGATGGCGGGTACGGGCGCGCGGAGCAAATTCAAGACGGCGGATTTGCGGTAAAACAATTTGTCATGCTGAACTCGTTTCAGCATCTCGCCAGCGTAGAAGCTTTGCGTCAAGCAAACGGTTCACTTGAATATCCCTTTGTTCACTGGTCAGATCCTGAAATAAATTCAGGATGACAGGAAAAATAAACCGTGAATTTGCGGTAAAACAATTTGTCATGAGGCACTCGTTTCAGCATCTTACCGACACAGAACCTTGCGCTAATCAAACTTCTTATTTACATTCTCTCCAGCTCACTTCCTGAAATAAATTTAGGATGTTCAAAAAACTTGCATGCAACCACAAGTTTTTAGTAAAAATCTGCATTTAACCACAAAAATATTCAATTGAAACAGCCACAAAATTTGCAATAAATTTATTAGGTTCAATTATTACTAAAGCTTAGTATCAACTTTGCAAGATTGTTTTCCAGTGGTGTTTTCAAGAAAAGAAAAATTATCGCCAAGCTCTTTTTCAATTAATTCAACCAAAGCATGCGGTTTTAATTCTAAACCTTCAGCAATTCTCCAAAGTGTTGAAAATTGAGGGTCTTTAATCCCATTTTCTAAATCTGCCCACATAGACTTCCCCATAGCAATTTCATCGGCACTTTTTGTGATAGATTTTTTACGCTGGTTTTTAACCACTTTTGCGATAGCTTTTTGTAATTCATTTTTCAACTCTTGCATATATTTTATTATTGTTCTAATATAATGACAGGTTGTCATAATATTATGACAGAACAAAAAAATATATTCATCACTTGTGTAATAAAAAATAAGGGGAATTTATGAATAGTCAAAATAAAACTTTATCTAAACACTGGTTTTTAAATAATATTTTTGACAGTTTAAAAAAAATATCTCTAGATATTAAAAATAGAACATTTATTAAATCTTATAAAATTTTTGGAATTGTGTTTTTGAGTATTTATTTTGACGGATTGTGTGATAATTATTTGCTTTTCGACACTTTATTAGTTTTTAAAAAAGAAAACAATCGAGATTTTTGGAATGATTGGGAATAAATACGTGAATAAATATACAAAATATGTAGATGAAATTTTTGAAAAAAATAAAATACAAAACGTTGTAGATGAAATTGCACAACCTAAGATTACGGTAATTATTCCTTGCTATAATGTTGAAAAGTATGTGATTCAATGTTTAGAAACTTTGGTTAAACAAACGTTTAAAAATATTGAGATTATTTGTATTGATGATGGTTCAACAGATTGTACAAATGAAATATTATCAAGATTTTGCCAACATGATAAAAGAATTAAAATTGTAACACAACAGAATTCAGGTGTTTCTGTCGCTCGAAATAAAGGACTTATGCTTGCCAAAGGGGAATATATATCTTTTATTGATTCAGATGATTGGATTGATGAAAATTATTTTGAAAAATTATTAAGTGCAATAGAACGCAATAATTGCGATATTGCCGTCGCAACAATTATTAGAAAACGCAAATATTTTCAGAAAAATAGAGTCCATTATACCAAAGAAGTTGTATATAAAACATTGCAAGAAAAAATTAACATCTGCAAAATTCCGCAATGTTGTTATATATGGAATAAGTTATATAAAAAAGAACTTATTGGTGGAACAATATTTAAGGAAGGAGTATTATTTGAAGACGTTTTGTGGTTACCACAAATTATTAAAAAAGCATGCTATATAGTTACTGTTCCAAATACTCAATATTATTATAGAGTACGTAAAAATTCTATTGTTAAAGAAATTACTAATAAACAAAAACAACTTGATTCATATAACTCTAAGAAATATATTGTAAAATTTTTCAAAGAAAATAACTTAAAGTTACCGCATAAATATGAACATATTATCAAAAAAATTATATATGTTTTTAATATTCCTATTTTAAAAATAAAAGAAAAAGAAAATACTGAAACTGGTATTTTATTTGGTTTTATTCCTATTTATAAATTAACTAAAAAAGGAAAGTCTAGATTCATACTTAATATTTTAAGTCTTAAATTTACACTAAGAAAAAATAAACTTTCTGATAAAAGAATTAAAGTGTTAAATTTAACATATGAAAAAGGTTTGGGTAATATCCCTAAAGTATACAATGCTGAAAAAACACTTAATAAACTAATTAACTCCAATTATTCTATTTGTCGTTTTGGAGATGGAGAATTTAATTTAATAAATGGTGAAAATCTAAACTTTCAAAAATTTGACAAAAACTTACAAGAGAAATTAGCTAGTATACTTAAAACTAATAAAACTAATGTAATGGTTTGTATTCCAGACGTGTTTAGTAGTTTAGACCATATTAAAGCTAAATCTTTTTGGAGAAAATATTTAGCATATAATCGTAGTCAATTGTATTCTCTTTTAAATATGGACAAACAATATTATGATTCCCTTATAACTAGAGTTTATATAGATACTGAAAAAACAAATGATGAATATGGAATTATTTTCAATAAATTTAAAACATTATGGAATGAAAAACATATTGTAATTGTAGAGGGTGAAAGTTCTAGGTTAGGAGTTGGTAATGATTTATTTAACAATGCAAATGAACTAAAAAGAATAATTTGTCCTGCAATAAATGCCTTTGATAAATATGAAGAAATATTCAATCTTTGTAAGACAATGCCTAAAGAGACCTTGTTTATTATTGCACTAGGACCAACTGCAACAGTCTTAGCCTATGATTTAGCACAATTAGGATATCAAGCTTTAGACTTAGGTCATATTGATATTGAATATGAATGGTTTTTAATGGGTGCAAAAAAGAAAGTTCCAATAAAGAATAAATATGTTAATGAAGCAAAAAATGGACGAAAAATAACAGTTATAAATGATAACAACTATTTAAAAGAAGTTATTGCAGATTTGTCAAAATAAGATAAGGATTAATAATGAAAATTTTTGATTTTAAAGATATTGATACACATTATTTATTAGTATTGTTTGGTTTACAACTTATTATAAAGCATAAAAGTAAATTTAAGTATAAACCAGCAACAGAAATTGGAATAACAAAAGAAAAAAGAAATCCGCAACTAATTGTATCATTGACTTCATTTCCAGATAGAATTAATGATGTTCATGTAACTATTAACACATTACTTAGACAATCCGTAAAACCAGATAGATTGATATTGTGGTTGGCAGAAGAACAATTTTTAAATAAAGAAAAGGATTTACCACAAAACTTATTAGAGTTAAAATCCTTGGGTTTAGAAATTATGTGGTGCGAAGATTTAAAAAGTTATAAAAAATTAGTACCAACCGTAAAAAAATATCCAAATGATATCGTTGTTACAGCTGACGACGATTTGTATTATAAAGAAGATTGGTTAGAAGGTTTATATAATGCTTACTTAAGAAACCCAAATATTGTACAAACTAGACGTGGTTGTAGAATCAAAATTTTGAATGATAAAATAACTGTTTTAAAACCTAGAAATTACAATTTTGATTACAATTTCCCAACAGATTTTAATAATTTATTAATGGGAGGAGCTGGTACATTATATCCGCCCAATAGTTTACATAAGGATATCTTCAATATAGAACAAATAAAAAAACTAATTCCGACTCATGATGATATTTACTTTTGGTTAATGGTTATATTGAATAATGTAAAAATAGGTGTGGTAGGAGGTTTTGATTATTCTTTGTTTTATACAGAATCAGCAAAAAATGAAGGACTATGTAAACAAAATACAAATATTGGAAATGGCATGAGTCCAAATCAAGCTTTTAGAAAGATAGAAGAAAAGTATCCAGAAATTATAAATAAGTTGAAAGAAAATTAGCTATGAAAATAAAATTTGTTCAAGATGTTTATGAATTGTTATAAAGAAGTATTACCAAATTGTGAAATTCTTTTTAAAGAGTTGTATAGCCTTTGTGAACAGTTTGATAATGCTACAATTTTAAATTTTTACAATACAGATTATGATGATTCAGATTTTGTAGATGGAGACCATTTAGGACAAGAAGCTTGGAATAAGCTTACTTGTGAAATACGAAAAGAGTATTCTAAAGATTGCGACATGAAGGGGTGAAAATGATAAATTTTATTAGTAAGGTGCTAACATTTTATTTGCCAAGAAAATATAGAAAACAAGCAAGATGTCATATTAAAAATTATATTTATGGATATAAAATATTTTTGAGAGCAAAATATATTGGAGAAAATTTTATACTTGGTAGATATTCTTCAGTTAATAAGAATACATATATAGGACATGATGTAAGATTTAATGGTGTATTTATTGAAGGTATGGGAAAAGTTGTAATTGGTAATTATTGCCAATTTGGCAAAGATATTACTATAATATCTTCTAATCACGATTATGATAATGGTGATAAAATTCCATATGGTGAACAAACTGTTTTTAAACCTGTTGAAATAGGTGATTGCGTTTGGGTTGGTTCAAGAGTAACAATACTCCCTGGAACAAAAATTGGTGAAGGTGCAATAATCCAAGGTGGAGCAGTGGTGCATGGTGAAATTCCGCCTTGTGGGATTGCTGGCGGTAATCCAGCGAAAGTGTTTAAGTATAGGGATAAAGAACATTACCAAAGGTTAAAAGAAGCTAGAAAATTTTTAATAAATACAGATTAATATAATAAAAATTAATAAAATTTTATATATCAACGTAACTTCAGCTTACCGAGGAAATCCTAAAATAAATTCAGAATGACAAAATGCGTAAAAATTCTTCAAGCAATTAACACAATGTGCATTATCTATTCACCAATCGTGGAATATAATTTTTATCAAATTTTGATAAACTTTTTTTGATGAAAAAATACATTATATTTTTGTTTACATTAATAATAATTCCAGTATTAGCTTACGAAGTTTATACGCCCGAAACTTTTTATTATAAAGAATCTGGCGATAAATTACTTTTTGTAATAGATTTTTCGAATAGTATGGGCGAACATCTTGAACATAAGTCAAAAGTAGAATCTGTTAAAATGATGATGCAACAAATTTTGCCACAAATTTCTTCTGATACAAAAGTTGGAGTTAGGGTTTATGGACATACTTGCAATGTTTTAGCGTATAATGCTTGTAGAAGTTCAGAGCTCGTTGTTCCTTTGGGGGTAAATAATTCTACACAAATAAACAATTCTTTATTGAAACTCAAACCTAAAGGTATGACGCCAATTACTTATTCATTAAAACAAGCCGTAAAAAAAGATTTGGCGAATTTTGACGGAATAAAACATATTATTTTATTAACAGATGGGGGCGAAAATTGTGACGAAAGTCCGTGCGATTATGCAATAGATTTAGTAAAAAAACGCAGAGATATTAAAATTGATGTCGTTGCGTTTAATGTATCTAATTCTGATGATTTAGATCAATTGCGTTGCACTGCTGATGTAACCGGTGGGCATTTTATAGAAACAAATACGAACGCGGAAATGGTTTATTCAATGGAAAATTTAATTTTACCTCATAAAAATGTTGAAGCACAAATATATAAGCAAGATTATTAAAAATTTTTATTACATATATTATAAAATAATAAATACACTTGCAGTATTGTTTAATTCTAATAAACAAAATAGCAAAAATATTTTTTAGTGTTATTATGTTAATATTAAATGTTGTAAGGAGAAAATTATGAAAATATTTTCATCTGATACTTTAAAAGGGATATGTGTAAATAATATCAAGAAATCAAAAAGCGTTGTTAAGCCTGCTTTTTCAAAACAAATTAAGCAAAAAGTTGCACCGTATTTATTGGCATCAATTCTTCCGCTGACTTTGATTCAATGTTCAACTAAAGATAACAAAAAGAGTTTTGAATCAGAAAATGTATCAGGTGTTAAGATTGAATATGCAAATGTTAATGATAGCACGAAAAATGCGGTAAGAAATACAGTAAATGATTTTAGATTAAATATTTCAGAAACAACATTTTTAGAAGATGTAAATATCAAAGTTAATAATGATGATAAAACAAAACAAACGACTATCGAATTAATTTCGCCAAACCAAAAACATATTGACAAAAAAGTGGTGAAAAATAATGAAACTCAAATGGAAGTGTTATGTGATATAGGACAATTATTTAATGATTCTCATAAAGATGAAAATAATTTATTAATGAGTGATAGAGATTATTTTTATTTATCGTTCAAAAAAGATTGTGAAAATATTTGCAAATTTTTAAAACAAGGTGGAGAAAAATATTTAACAGAAACTCAAAAAGAACTACTACTTGGTGAAAACGGTCTGTTTGATACAACAAAACAAAAAAATATTGAGCAAAAAAGAGAAGAAGTTTATTCAATATTGTTTGCAATAAACGCATACAAAAAAGAAGAATTACCAGAGAATTTCAAATTCATTAAAGAAATTTTTGTAAATTCATTTAAAGCTGTACAAAGCGATATGCAAGTAATTTTGAATTTTGAACCTTAAATTTTTTATGATATTCTTAAAACTATGAAGAATATATCTAAAATTGGATTTTGGGGATATCCTGACCCCAAAGTTGTAAACAAGTTAAAATCAGAATCTCCAAGTGCAGAATGGATTGACTTAGACATAGATTTTAAGAATCCAAAATCAAACATTTTACCGGATTCTTATTGCAAAATTATCAAGAATATTATTGATAATTCTTTAGCAATAAAACCTGATTTGATTGTTGCCCCAATAGGTAAAGATAAATGTGATTCCGGCTGGTTTGCAGCAAAAATTCTTCAAGAATTAAAATTTAATGTTATTCAAACAATTTTTGAAACTATAGAACCGATTGGCGATATTAGTATTTGCAAAAGTAATTTGCCTTTGTACGACAAGGTTACGCGAATTATGGATGGAATTATAAATACGCAAAATAAAAGCGAATTAATCACTTGCAAGCCACAATTCGGGTTTTGGGGAGTTCCGCCAAATGATATGGAAATTTTAAAACTATTTCCAAATTCAACCCACATTTATGGTTGGATTCGTTGCGTGGAAGCTGGCACACCTGCAAATTTAGATTTAGAAATGTATGTTGATGAAGATGTTCCAACTGTTTTTTATGCACAAGCTTTTTGCGCAAAATCACAATTAGCAAAGTTTCTTGCTGATAAATACAACGGACTTTATATTGATATTGATGATTATGCTTCAAATTCTATCAATGCAAAAATTGAAGCGTTTTTGAGATTAAGATAAAATAATAGTTTTTCCTCCAACTCTATATTGTAACAATTTTTTAAGTTTATGAATTTAAAAGAAAAAGCCGTAGAATTAGCGTTTTTCAAGGTATTAAAACTATATTTAGCAAGGAATTTTTGATTTTTGTAAACTTATATTGCAAAATTTTCTTTAAATAGTATAATTTAAATGAAAAAGTGTTTACACATAAATAAGAGGATAAAAACATGAGTACATTAGACAAAGTTAAAAAAGTAGTTGTTGACCAACTTAGCTGTGATGAAGCGTTGGTTACACCTGAAGCAAGCTTTACTGCTGATTTAGGCGCTGACTCTTTGGATACAGTTGAATTAGTTATGGCTTTCGAAGAAGAATTCGGTTGCGAAATTCCTGATGAAGAAGCTGAAAAAATTCAAACTGTTCAAGATGCAGTAAACTACATTGATTCTCATTCTTAGTATTGAGGAAATGGTATAAATTTATATCAAGAGGGTTAATATTAATATTTGCCCTCTTGTTTATTAGAAAGGTAAAAAATGGAAAAACGAAGAGTTGTTATAACAGGTTTAGGAGCTATAACCCCTTGTGGTGTTAACGTTAAAGACTTTTGGCAAGCAATGAAGGATGGCAAAAGTGGTATTACTAAATATGAAAGAATTTCAAACGATAGACAAACAGTTTTGATTGCCGGCGAAATCAAGGACAAAGATTTTGACCCTACAAAATATTTTGATCCAAAAGAAGCAAAAAGAGTTGAAAGATACATTCAGTTTGGTGTTGCAGCTTCAGATGAAGCGATTCAGGATGCTGGGCTTGAAAATGCCGGTTATGACCCTTATAGAGTTGGTGTAATGATGAGTTCAGCAGCCGGTGGATTTGATACTTTTGAAAAAAATCATTTGACGATGTTGCAAAGAGGCTATACTAAAGGTTCACCATTTACAATTCCTTATCTAATTGTAAATATGGCGGCTGGCAGAGTTTCTATCAAGCATGGCTTTAAAGGACAAAGTAAAGCTATTGTATCAGCTTGCGCAACAGGTACACATTCAATTGGTGACTCATTTAGAGCAATCCAATGGGGTGATGCTGATGCTATGGTTGCCGGTGGTTGTGAAGCAACAATTACAGCGCTTGGTATTGGAGCGTTTTCTGCATTAAGAGCACTATCACATAGAAACGACGAGCCGGAAAAAGCTTCAAGACCTTATGATAAAGATAGAGATGGTTTTGTAATGGCTGAAGGCGCGGCTGCAGTAGTTTTAGAAGAATATGAAAGTGCAAAAAAACGTGGCGCGAAAATTTACGCAGAAATTGTTGGTTACGGTCAATCTTCTGACGCTTATGATATTGTGGCACCGGATCCTGAAGGTAATGGAGCTTTAAAATCAATGGAATTTGCGTTAGCTGATGCAGGAATGAAGCCAGAGGATATCCAATATATTAACGCACACGGAACAAGTACCGGATTGGGTGATATTGCTGAATCTCAAGCTATTGCTAAATTATTTGGTGATTTAACAACAAATAAAAACTTATTAGTTTCATCAACAAAAAGTATGCACGGCCACATGCTTGGTGCAACTGGTGCAATTGAAAGCATTGTTTGTATAAAGGCAATGGAAGAAGGTATTGTTCCTCCAACGATTAACCTTGATAATCAAGATGAAAAAGTTGCTAATTTAAATTATGTTCCCCATAAAGCCCAAAAAGCGGATGTTAAAGTATCTTTAACAAATTCATTTGGGTTTGGCGGACAAAATGCAACTTTGATTTTCAAAAAATAAAATTATTTTTTACAAAATAACTTGGTATTTGTCTCGGTGGCGAAAATCGCCACCGAGATTTTTCAAAACAAAACTTTTTAGGCTAGAAAGTACCTCATAACAAATAACTTCAAATCCGCTGTCTTGGATTTGCTCCGCGCGCCCGTACCCGCCATCGGCGGGGCGGGAGTTTCGCCTAAGTGACTCCGCCCCAGCCGGCTCAATTACATTATCAGGTTATTGTGGAGCAATTGGCTCAAAAATGTTTGGTATTACCGGTTCTATATTAGGAACAGGTATCGGAAATCTAGCAAATAACAAACTTAATAATATGTTATTTGATTAAAGATTGTATATAATAATAAGTAGCATTATGTGAATCTAAACTCTCTTTATGTACCCATTTACGCACAGCATTCATTGTGTCTAAAGCATCTTGCGCTGGTATATCATTCCACACAACAGCATCTGTTAACCATTCATACCATTGTGAAGAAATATCTTTAAACCAATTATATGATTTTTGTGCTTTGTTATAAAACTCTTGATTAACTTTTTTGAACGTTAGTTGATTGTTAAGTATGCTAGTATGCTCGCTGGTGTTGCGTTTTGCGCTATATATGTTTTGATTTTTTATTGCAGGATTAAACCCAATTTTCATTAATACACCCCTTGTTTAGTTTTTTCTATAAAAGAATTATATCATGAAATGGTTATAATAATAGCATGTTTGCTTGGCGCAAGGTTCTACGCCGGCAAGATGCTGAAACAAGTTCAGCATGACAAAAAAACAATTGGTGCAAGGTTCTACGTCGGTGAGATGCTGAAACGAGTGCCTCATGACAAAAAACAATTGGCGCAAGGTTCTACGCCGGCAAGATGCTGAAACGAGTGGCTCATGACAAATAAAGCTTATCCGCCAACCCACCTGAATCTGCTTTGAATGAATTTTAAATGTAAAGATTTGTAACAATATATACTAAGTAGTGAAATTTTATATTCTTAAAATACTTTATATATATGTAAGCGATAATTCAAAAACAAAAATCTAAAAATCGCAAGCATAAAACCAAGTTCATAACACAACCTTTCATATAACCTACACACTAACCTTCTACACACATGAGGAATTAATGAAAAAAAATTCCAAACCTTTCTTTTTCGAAAGGTTTTTTTTTGCGTTAATTTTCACACGCATTTTGTATAAAATTTTACGCTCATTCATCGCTACGCATCTTAAAATTATCTATTAGTATTACCTTTAATAATATCTGACACAACCGGTAAATAGCTATAATATCCCATAAATGCTGTAATTGCCAAATACAAAATTACAATTGTTGTAAAAATTTGCAATACAGAAAGATTCAACGCAAAGCTTATTGGATAATTTAAATAATATGGGATTGCATTTATCAATGGAATTCTATATAAAATTACATATATCATTTGCGCTAAAAATGACACTATCCAAAACGCCATAGAAATAAAGATTGATTGCAAAATATGATACATCAAAAAATTCGTAACATTTTTACGCAATAACAATGCTAAAATTAACCACACAAAACCAGCTCCGCCAGAAGTCATATAAGTTAAGGCAGAAATTATTCTTTCGATTGCATAAGGTTTGTGGCTATATGTTTGCAACTAAATCTTCCTTTCTTGTATCTTCAATATAATCATCCAATACTTGTATAAACACCAATTTATATTCATCATTTTCCGGTGCCAAATTAACAGCCGCGCGATATGAAAAAATAGAACGTTCGATTTCACCTTTAATATACAAAATATTTGCTATTAGCATATAAATACTAGGGTCAAGTTTATTGATTGTTAAAGCTTTTCGATACTGCGCCTCTGCTTCTTTGTATCGTTTTAAGTTTGCAAGTAAATTTCCTGACAAAATATACGCATTAACTTCATTAGGAGAAATCTCAATAGCTTTTTTATACATTTCAAGCGCATCGTCATAATCCTTGAAATCAGCTTTTGCAATTGCATAACAAATATATGTTTTATAATTTGTTTTATCTAAATTCAAAGCAATATCAAAGTATTTATAAGCACCTTCTTTATCGCCTGAAACAGACAAAGTATTTGCAATGCATAACGCAACAGTATGATTATCTGGCGCAAGTTCAAAAACTTTATAATAATAACTAAGCGCTTGTTTATAATCAAATAATTTATAACAAACATTGCCGATATCAATCAAGGCAGTTAAATTGTTTGGATCAATTGACAAAGCCTTCTCGTAGTAAGCTCTTGCTTCAACATAATCTTCAAAATCATGATATAAAAGTGCGATAGCATTATAAACCTCAGGGTCATTTGAATTAAAATCCAAAGTACGTGAATAATACTGTAACGCTTTTGAAAAATTCTTCATTTCTGCGTATGTGTTACCTAAATTATAATAAACAAGATAATTGCTAGGATTAACAACAACAGCATCATTAAAGCATTTTAGCGCTTTACGATATTCTTTTGCATAAAACCAAATACTGCCAAGATTCAAAAGTGCTTGCATATCATTTTTATCGATAGCTAACAAGCTTTCATATACTGAAATAACTTTTTCAAACTGATTATCCATGGCATAATATTTTGCCAATTCGTGATACAAGGCAACATTGTTTGGTTCCAATGCCATTTTCAAAACCGTTTTTTCAATATTTTTGTTTAATTCTTGTTTATCCATAAGTTTTTCCTTATTTATAAATTGAAAATTCTTCAGATTCTTTCAGCCAATCTTCTTGCGGAACGCTAAAAGCGTGGTTCCAAAATCTTTCAATTGCGTAAGCTTCTCTTTCATCTTTTTGCAATATATGAACAACAACTTCGCCATAATCTAATAGATTCCAACGATTGCGTGCATCGTTTTCTCTACCTAAAGGTAATCTTGAAAAAGTTGATTTAATTTTTTCGTGCAAATTTTCAGTTAAAGCTTTTACTTGAGTGCTTGTTGAAGCAGAACAGATTACAAAATAATCAGTAAAAGATGAAACATTACTAATATTTAAAATCGTAATATTTTCAGCTTTTTTTTCATCCAAAAACCTTGCGATTATGCATGCTAATTTATATGAAGAAATTGTTTTATCCATTTTATTCCGCCTTTATCATATCTATTCTACGTTTGTGTCTACCACCTTCAAATTCTGTATTAAGCCACGCACTTACAATATCTAAAGCTAAGCCCACACCGAGAACGCGTTCTCCTAAGCACAAAATATTTGAATCATTATGCATTCTGGTTAATCTCGCTGAATAAGTATCAGAACATAATGATGCGCGAATTCCGTCAAATCTGTTTGCAACCATTGACATTCCTATTCCGGTTCCACAAACTAAAATTCCGCGTCCTGAGGTTTTCAAAACTTCTTTTGCTACATCTTTTGCAATCACCGGATAATCACAAGATTCAGTTGAAAAACATCCTCTATCATCAAACGCATATCCCATTTTTGTAAAATGTTCTATTATTTGATTTTTAAGGTTATATCCGCCATGGTCTGAACCAATTATAATTTTCTCCAACAAAATTTCCTCTTTTTAATTCATTGATTTAATTTTATTACAAGTGATAAAGATTTAAACCCTCTCTTTATACTACTTTAAAACTGCGGTCATATCTGCTTCGACACAAACTTTGCCATCAACATAGCCAACACCGTGACTTTTGCAAACAGGGCCTTTTAATTTAATAAGTTCAATATGCATATCAAATCTATCTCCAGGGCGCACAATATTTTTAAATCTTACATTATCTAACCCTGCATACAATGCTAATTTGCCTTTATATTCCGGCATTGAAAGTAATACCGGCGCTGAACATTGCGCCAAAGCTTCCAGTTGCAACACCCCTGGTAATACCGGATTGTTAGGGAAATGCCCCTGAAAAAATCCTTCATTCATAGTCAAATTTTTATAACCTTTGCAATATTTTCCGGGAACGCATTCTGTAATTCTATCAACTAACAAAAATGGATAACGATGTGGTATCATCTCCATAATTTGATTAATGTCAAATGTTAAAATTTCTTCTGTCATAAGCACCTCCTATAGTTTAATCAATTTAGGCTTTAACATACTTGCAACTTTCGTGTGAACAGCATGCCCAGCTTCTTTTACAAGAATTTGCGCACACATATTTAATGGAGAAACACCTGTTAAATACAAATCTCCAAACAAATCTAAAATCTTATGTTTTACAGGTTCATATTCCGAACGTAATTGTGTTGTGTAACCTTCTTCTTTTAGCCCAACAGTATTTTCAATGGTCACACCTTTTGCAAAACCAAGCATTTGATATTTCTTCAAATCTTTATAAAATCCAAAAGTCCTTGCCTCAATGATTTCATCAAGATTTTTGGGGTTATAGTTAACCCAGCAATTTCTTAAATCCGGATGGTCATAATTTACTGCATAAGAAATAAACAATTCTTTATCTGGCAATATGACCAAGCTGGTTTTGCCGTTTAAGTAATAAACAGGTTCGCTCACTGTATACAATTGTTCATTTACTCCACTGATTCCGGCTTTTTTGAATAATTCTATCCAAACCTTTGAACTGCCATCTAGAATAGGGAATTCTGTTTCAGATAAATAAACATCAATTGAATCAATTTTACAAATAGCGCATGCTGCCATAAAATGTTCGCAAAGCATTGCTTTATACTTATAGTCGCCAAGCAAAGTTCTATGCTCGCGGCTGCACAAAGTTACACAATGGTCTGTTGAATATAAGTTTTCAATTGAGGCATCAAAACCAACTTCAGAACCTTTGACGAAAAAGCGTATTTTACCAGTGTCAGACGGTTTTATTATCACCTCACACATTTTATTTTTCATCAAAGAATTGCCCGATGTTTTTATTTCTGAATTAATTGTAACCATAAAGCGTTATCTAACCTTAAACTTCATCTTCATCTTTAACATTATCTTCAAAAGATTTTAGAAGTGGTTCATATTTTTTGAATTTTGAAACCAATTCGCTTGCATCTTTCATCAATTTTAGTTGTTTAATAAATTCCTTACGTGGAACTGCCGGAGAACCTACAACAATTGATTTTGCAGGGAAACTCTTTGAAACACCGGCTTGTGCTGCAATAATACTATCATCACCTATTTTAATATGGTCAGCTAAACCTGCTTGACCGGCAATAACAACTCTATCACCGATAACGCAACTTCCTGCAATTCCAACTTGAGAAATAATCATACAACCTTTACCGATTCTACAATTATGACCAATCATAACCAAGTTATCGATTTTTGTATTATCACCAATTGTTGTATTTTCAATAGTACCTCTATCAATACAAGTATTTGCGCCAATTTCCACGTTGTTACCTATTACAACAGAACCGATTGACGGAATTTTGAAAATAACTTGTTCAACAGCGTTGTCTTTAATTTCACCATTTTGACGTGCTTGTTCAATATTATTAGGGTTTTCAGTTACAAAACTAAAACCGTCAGCACCTAAAGAAACTCCGTGATGCAAAATAACTTTGTTACCGACCATAACTCTATCGCCAATATGAACTCCGGCATGGAAAAAGCAATCTGCACCAATTTGCGCATTATTTCCAATATAACCGTTTGCTAAAACTTTTGTATTATTACCAATTTGCGCATTTTCACCAACGTAAACATTCGCACCCAAAGAAACATTTTCACCTAATTTTGCGCTTGGATGCACAACAGCTGTTGGATGAATACCGCTATTAACGTGCGGTTCTTCATAAAACATAGTAATTAATTTCATCATAGCAAGTCTAGGTCTTTCAACTTCAATTGTAGTGAATCCGTCAATGTTAACTCCCAATGGAACCAATGCTGCAAGAGCTTTTGTATTTGATAAATTTGCAATTTCATCTTCACCTAACGCTAATGCTAAAGTATTTTCATCAGCCAACAAAGGTGGTGCAATTTTTGTAATCGCAACATCTTTAGCTTTTGATAGCATTCCGCCTGTAATTTGAGCAATTTGTTCTAATGTAAAAGTTTTCATGACCAACTCCTTATATTAATTATTATTAATTTTATCAATTATTTTTGTTGTAGATTTTCCTTCGACAAAATCTATAAACTTAACTTTGATATTACATTTTAATACAACTTCTCTCTCCGGAAGAGTTTCAATTGTGTAATCACCGCCTTTTGTATAAAAATCCGGTTTGATTTTTTCCAACAAACTCGCCGGTGATTTCTCTTCAAATAATACCACATAATCAACACAACTCAAAGCATTTAATATTTCTGCTCTATCATTTTGATTATTTATCGGACGACTTTCACCTTTAAGCATTTTTACTGACTTATCCGAATTAAGCATTATTATTGAATAATCCGCGCATTCTTTTGTTTTTTGTAAATATCTTACGTGCCCAACATGCAAAATATCAAAACACCCATTTGTTGCAACAAATGTTTTGCCATTACTTTGTCCTGTGCGAACTATTTTTATAATTTCTTCTTGACTAACTAATTTTCCCACTACTTTCTTTCTCCAAAAAGTTGCATTTCAATTACTCGCTTGCAGATTCTAACAGTGTTTAAAGCCGCGCCAATTCGTAAATTATCGGCTACACACCATAATGAAATACCATTGTCAAAAGCTAAGTTTTTGCGGATTCTGCCGACAAAAACAGGGTCAACATACTGCGCATCACGCGTTGTCGGATATTCATATTCACAAGGATTATCAATTACTTTAACCCCATAAGCGTTTGATAGGATTTCTTTCACTTTATCAGGGCTGACATTTTCTTTAAATTCTATATCAACAGCTTCAGAATGCCCTCTAAATACCGGAACTCTCGCTGCTGTGCAAGAAATTTTTACGCTATCATCCAAATGAAGAATTTTATGAGTTTCATTAACAACTTTCATTTCTTCTTTTGTATATCCATTGTCGCAAAATACGTCAATTTGTGGAATGATATTAAAAGAAATTGGTTTTTTGAAACATTTATTTTCGAAATCTTCACCTTTCAAATTAGCTTCAGTATCTTCTTTTAACTCATTAATAGCGGCTAAACCGGCTCCTGATACAGATTGATAAGTTGATACAATCAAGCGTTTAATGCCAAATCTTTTTAATGGCTCTAAAACTAGCATTAATTGTGAAGTAGAACAATTTGGATTTGCAATAATTCCTTTGTGAAGTTTTAAATCTTCATCATTTACTCCTGCAATAACTAACGGAACGTCTTTTTCCATACGAAATGCAGAAGAATTATCAATAATCAAACCACCGCGTTTTACTATTTCTGGTGCAAATTTTTGACTTGTTGAACCGCCTGCTGATGCCATTACAATATCTATTCCGTCAAAAGCTTCAGGCGTGGTTTCTTCCACTGTGTATTCTTTATTCATAAATTTTAATTTTGTACCGGCACTTTTTGCACTTGATAAAAGTTTCATAGAATTAAATTCAAGTCCAAGTTCTTCTGAAATTTTCATTATTTCTCTGCCGACAACACCTGTTGCGCCAAGTATAGCAATGTTTGGTTTTCTCAACTTTTTTCTCCTTATTGCATTATATTATCTAAGCCGTAGATAAATTTTGTATTCTCTGCGACATATCTTGTTGCCATTAAAACACCTGACATGTAACATTCACGGTTCATTGAATCGTGTTTAATTGTTAAAATTTGACCTGATGAGCCAAATAAAACCTCTTGAGATGCAATGTAACCTGGAAGTCTTACTGAATGAATATGTATATTATTGTAAGAATTTGCGCCACGCGCTCCTTTTATGGTTTCCTCTTCCGGACAATTACCGGTAGTAAAGTTTTCATTCACTTCTGACATCATTAAAGCTGTCTTAACAGCCGTTCCCGATGGAGCGTCTTTCTTTTGGTTATGATGAAGTTCAATAATTTCAGCATTGTCAAAATATTTTGATGCCATTTGTGCAAATTTCATTAATAAAACTGCGCCTACTGAAAAATTTGGTGCAATAAGACAAGCAACGTTATTTTTTTCGCTTAAATTTTTTAATTCTGCAATTTGTTCATCAGTCAAACCGGTTGTTCCGATTACGATTTTTATGCCGTTATTTAAACAATACAGTGCATTTTCATAAATTGATTTTGGTTGAGTAAAATCAATTAATACATCAAATTTACGGTTGCTGTGAGCTTCTTGAATCGTAGTAAATTCACCATCAAAAATATCAATTTTTGCAACTAATTCCATATCTTGAGCCGAAGTAACCGCTTTAACGACTTCTTTACCCATTTTTCCGTTTGAACCGCATACTGCAACTTTTATCATTTCTGCTCTCCTAATCTGTAAGTAAAGAAATTATAATATAAAAACCCTTAACAATAAATCAATTTGTTTAAATTTCTTAATAATAATTAATTTTATTTGTTTTAAATATAGAATGTGGGAAAAGCAAAAGCTTTTCCCACATCTTACGAAATTTTCGTTATATCAACGAATAATTGTTACATTAATTCGCCAACAGACTTATAAACAGCCATACGTTTTGCTGCATCTGCTTCAGCTTGTTCATATAACGCTTCAGCGTGTTCAGGGTTTGTTTTAAGTAATGACTTATAACGTCCTTCGCTTCTGATAAAGTCTTGATATGCAGCAGTTGGTTCTTTAGCATCCCAGCTGAATGGTTTTTCAGCAGCCGGATTATATCTGTATAGAGGGAAATAACCGGCATCAACTGCACGTTTTTGTTCTGTTTGAGTTTTTGACATATCAATACCGTGAGCGATACAAGGAGCATAAGCAAAGATGATTGATGGACCATCATAAGCTTCAGCTTCTTGGAATGCTTTTAGAGTTTGGTTTCTGTCAGCACCCAATGATACAGAAGCTACATAAACATAACCATAAGACAGGCTCATTAAGCCCATGTTTTTCTTATAAGTTGGTTTACCACCTGTAGCAAACTTCGCAACCGCACTGGTTGGAGTTGATTTTGAAGCTTGACCACCTGTATTTGAATAAACTTCTGTGTCAAGAACTAAGATATTAACGTTTTTGTTCTGTGCAAGAACATGGTCAATACCGCCGTAACCAATATCGTTAGCCCAACCATCACCACCGATAATCCAAACAGATTTATCAGTAAAGTAATCTTCAAGTTCTTTAACTTTCTTGATTACATCACAACCACATTCTTTTGCGTATTTTTCAATAACAACTTTAGCTTTGTTTTGAGCTTCAATTGCCTCAGGAGTTTTTGAATTATCCCAATGTAACATTGCATTTTGCAACACTTCCTTCAAATCAGCCGGAGCATCTTCTTTTGCAAGAATTTTTTCAACATTAGCTTTTAGCAAGTTTCTGTTAGAATCTACAGCCAATCTCATACCAAAACCAAATTCAGCATTATCTTCAAATAATGAGTTAGCCCAAGCCGGACCTCTGCCTTCTTTGTTTTTAGTGTAAGGAATTGTTGGGAATGTTCCTGAATAAATTGAAGAACATCCAGTTGCGTTTGCAACAATTGCATTTTCACCAAACAATTGAGAAACCAATTTAACGTAAGGTGTTTCACCACAACCCGCACAAGCGCCTGAAAATTCAAATAATGGTTTTCTCAACATTACACCTTTAACAGTTTTTGTTGTGTTTTTACCCATTACGTTATCTGGAGCTTCATCAAAGAATTTTTCGTTAACTTCTTCACAAGCTTCAACTTCTTCTTCAATTGTTGACCAAGAAAGAGCCGGTGTTTCAGGTTTTCTTTGATTGATAGGACATTGGTCTAAACAAACACCGCAACCTGTACAATCTTTGCAATAAACTTGAACTCTAAATTCTTCTCCATTAGCATTTGGTAATGCTTTTACAGTTTTGAAAGATTCAGGAGCATCTTTTAAAGTATCTTGTTCAAATAATTTTGTTCTGATTGCTGCGTGTGGACAAGCTGAAGCACAAATACCGCATTGTGCACAAACTTCAGAATTCCAATGCGGAACGCGAGGAGCTATACCACGTTTTTCTAAACAAGCAGTACCTGTAGGGATAACACCGTCAACGCTCATCGCAGAAACTGGAATATCATCACCTTTTTGTCTCATAGATGGTTCAATAATTTTCTTAGCAAAATCAGATGCATGTTCAGGAAGTAATTGAACATCATCAACACATCCAACGCCATCTAATGATGCAGGAACTGGAACTTCTTGACAAGCATCAATTGCAGCATCAATAAGCGCTAAGTTCATATTAACAACGTCATCGCCTTTTTTCTTAAAGGTTTTCTTAGTCATTTCTTTCATTCCTTCAAGAGCTTGTTCAAAAGGAATAATTCCAGAAACTTTGAAATATGCAACCATCATTACTGTGTTTGCACCTTTACCTCTTAAACCAGGTTGTTCTTTGATAAGTTTTTCAGCATCAACATTATAGAATTTGATTTCCTTATCAATAATTGTTTTTTGCATTTCTCTTGTTAAATGAGCAAAAGCTTCATCCTTTGTATAAGGGCTGTTTAACAAGAAAGTTCCACCCTCTTTAATGCCTTTTAACAAATCGTATCTGCCAATGTATGCGTGAGCAGAACAAGAAACAAAATCAGGTGCTGTAATCAAATATGTTGATTTGATTGGCTTATCACCAAATCTTAAGTGAGAAACTGTAACACCAAATGATTTTTTAGAGTCATACGCAAAGTATGCTTGTGCATCTTTGTTTGTATATTGTCCAATAATTTTAATTGAGTTTTTGTTAGCACCAACAGTACCGTCAGAACCTAAGCCCCAGAACATACAGTTTGTTGTTCCTTCCGGTTCAGTAACGATATGTTCTTCAACCGGTAAAGATTTGTGAGTAACATCATCTTCAATACCAACAGTAAATCCATGGAAACCATTATTAGCAAGGTGTTTATATACTGCATAAACCATTGATGGTGTAAATTCTTTTGAAGATAAACCGTAACGACCGCCAATAATTCTGATATCTTTGCCTGCTAAAGCAGCTACAACATCCATGAATAAAGGTTCACCAATAGAACCAGGTTCTTTTGTTCTATCTAATACAGCAATTCTCTTAACTGATTGAGGAAGAGCTTCGTTGAATCTCTTAACGTCAAATGGTCTGTATAATCTAACTTTAACTAAACCGTATTTAGTACCACGTTTAGCGTTCAAGTATTCGATTGTTTCTTCAATTGTTTCACAACCAGAACCAATCGCAACAATTACGTCAGTTGCATCAGGTGCACCGACATAATCGAATGGATGATATTGACGACCGGTAACTTTTGCCACTTTATCCATATATTCTTGAACGATATCCGGAACTGCATCATAGAATTTATTAACTGTTTCACGTCCTTGGAAGTAAACGTCAGTATTTTGTGCACCAACTTTACAAACCGGTGCTTCTGGACGTAAAGCTCTGTTTTTAAATTCTTCAATATATTGAGGTTCAACAAGTTTTGCAATGTCTTCGTAAGAAATTTCTTCAATCTTATGAATTTCATGAGAAGTTCTGAAACCATCAAAGAATTGCAAGAATGGAACTTTAGCCTTATAAGTAGATAAGTGTGCAACTAAAGCCATATCCATTTCTTCTTGAACACTGTTAGCCGCTAACATTGCATAACCGGTATTTCTGCAACCCATAACGTCAGTATGGTCGCCAAAAATAGCCAAAGATTGAGCTGCTAACGCACGTGCAGATACGTGAATAACGTGTGGCAACATTTCACCAGCAACTTTGTGCATTACAGGAATCATTAATAACAAACCTTGTGATGCTGTGTAAGTTGAAGTTAATGCACCTGCTGCTAACGAACCGTGAACGGCACCTGCAGCGCCGGCTTCAGATTGCATTTCTGCTACGCGAACTTCTTCGCCCCAAATGTTTTTTTTGTGTTGTGATGCCCATTCATCAACCCATTCACCCATTGTAGATGAAGGAGTAATTGGGTAAATTGCGGATACTTCGCTTAATGCATACGCAATGTGCGCTGCAGCGTAGTTACCGTCAACTGTTATAGTTTTTCCAGCCATGTAAATAGCCCTCCTTTTTAATAATTGCAACTACATACAACAAAAAAATACCACAAACATGATTAAACTACAAAATTTTTTATATTAATCCTTCACACAAAACAAATCTTCCAAGCGATTCAACTTCGCAATAATTCTTTAATGAATCAACTAAGCATTTATTTTCGCAAAATCCGCCTGACAAATAAATTTTTTCGGGTTGTTTTGAAAAATTCCAAGCATTAAAAGCAATTCCATGTACAAATTTTGAAATAGCATTTTGTGGAGTTTCACCATTAGAAATTGAATCCATAATTTTTTCCATACCAAAAATCCCACAAGTTACCGCAAATTTTTCAGAGTTAAAACTCAAATCTGAAGAATTTACATTATAAAATTTTAAAAGCATTTCGACAGTTGCTCCGGTTGAACTTGCGCAAGAAGTGTTCCAATCCATATCTTGAAATTTGCCATCTTTAAACTTTATCCATTTTGCATCACGGCTTCCTAAATCAAGCACCGTTGCATTAGAATCTATATTTCTGCGTTTTGCGCCGTTTGCTAAAGCAATAATTTCGTTTTCATTTGAATTTGTCATGTGTCCACAACAACGATTGGGATTGATGTTTAATTTTTTTATCATAGAAGATGGCAAAATATAATAATTATTTTCATCTTTTCTACCAACTAAAAAATCTTCATCAAAATTTTTTTGTGAAGTTATTATTTTTGAATAAGTCGTTCCTGCATCTAAATAAATCATACAATAATTTTACACAATAAAGATAAATGATAAAGAGTATATTAATGAAAATTAGGTTTGATGTTGCTGGAAAACTATTTCAGAATCTGCAAAGTTAACACCTAAAACCGTCGCGGATGTCACAAATGTGACATCCGCGGTTATTTAGCATTAAAATTTATTTTGTATAAAATTAACTTTCTACTGTTTCTTCAACTTCTTCTTCTTTTGCATCAACATTTCTGATAGAAGCTTTGTCAGAATATAAAGATTTATCTTTAAATTTCTTAACTTGTCTATCAAGTTTATCAGCAAGAAGGTCGATACTTGCATACATTGATTCAGCTGATTCTTCACAACGAATTACGCCAATATTTGTTTTGCAAGATACTTCTGCAACATGTTTTCCGCTTGCTGCAGGATTTTTAATTACAGATAAAACTACATCAATGCCTGTGATTTGATCATAATGATTGACAACTTTGCCCAATTTTTCTTTCACATAAGCTTTAATAGCCTCTGTAATCTCAATGTTTTTACCGTTTACGTGTATATACATGTACACCTCCTATTGACTACCTTCTTTAATTTTACAACACTTTGCAATATTTTTAAAGTGCTTATTCTAAAATTTGAGGCAATTCAACATTTGGCGTACCTATTGTACGTACCAATTCTAAAACCGCCGCTTTCATTTGACATTTTTGAGCTGTTGCACTAAAAAATGCACTGTAAAAACAGCCCTCACAATTACAACCTCTTTTATAACATTCTAGTGCTGTTGGTGTCCAACGCTTAACAGCAATAGCTTTTCCCATATCGCGACCTTTAAACACTTATCTCCTCCAATATTTAAATCTATTTTTTCTCCCAAAATCAATTGAATGATTTTTACCTCATGTATTCATTATATTAGCTAAGAATTCTTTTACAACCCATTAAAACTCAATTGTAACAACTTTTTTACATACACGTAAATTCTACAATAGCTTAGCATAGAGCATTTTGGCTCATGCTAAATACATAATATCACATGCTTTCAAGCTTTTTCAAATGCTTAAATTCATGTTCCATGCATGTTTCCCCTTTATTTTTATTAGATTAAGTTTTGTAAAGATGTTGGCATGTGCTTTAAAATGTTATAGAATTGCCCGCCCAAAAGATACCCCCATTGCTCTATAAAAATATTTATGTTAATATCAGTAGCAAGATAGATATTTACATAGCTTAAGGAGCATACATGATTTCAGTAAATGATTTAAAAAACGGATTAACTTTAGAATTAGATAACGGACTTTGGTCAGTTGTAGAGTTTTTACACGTAAAACCAGGCAAAGGCGCAGCTTTTGTTAGAACAAAGCTTAAAAACGTTGAATCTGGTAACGTTATAGAAAAAACTTTCAGAGCTGGTGAAAAAGTTGCAAAAGCAATGCTTGACAGAAAAGAAATGCAATATCTTTACAAAGAAGGTAAAGAATACGTTATGATGGATATGGAATCATACGAACAATTGCAACTCACTGAAGACCAAGTTGGTGCTGGTGTTAAGTATTTGAAAGAAAATATGATTGTACAAGTGCTTCAACACGATTCAAGAATTATTGGTGTTGATATTCCTGCTCACGTTGAGTTAGAGGTTGTAGATACTCCTCCTGCTGAAAAAGGAAACACAGCTCAAGGCGGAACAAAACCTGCGACTTTGGAAACTGGCGCAGTTGTAAACGTTCCATTTTTTGTTTCAAACGGAGATGTAATCAGAGTTGACACTCGTACAAATGAATATCTTGATAGATGCTAAAACTTAGCAATTTGTTTTATTTCTAAATTATGGTATATTATGTACTTAGTATATTTATATACCTTTTGTGAGGGGTGACAAATGAAATTAGATACAGAATTTATTGAAAAATTAGCCAAAATAGTATCATCTAACGGTTTAACAGAGATTTCGTTAGAGGATGAAGGGCAAGCTATAACTATACGTAAAGAAAACCAAGAAGTAATGGTTGCAGCTCCTGTTCAACAGGTTTCTGCTGTTAGTGTTGAGCCGAAAGCTGTTGTTGAAGAACCTAAACAAGAGAAGGCTGTAACCGGTTATGCGATAACTTCTCCAATGGTTGGAACTTTCTATTCTTCACCTTCGCCTGATGCTGAAGCGTTTGTAGAAATTGGTTCTACCGTAAATAAGGGTGACGTTGTTTGTATAATTGAAGCAATGAAATTGATGAATGAAATTAAATCAGATTTTTCAGGCAAAGTTACACAAATTTGCGTAAAAAATGGTGACCCTATTGAATATGGTCAAGTTTTGATGTATGTAGAATAAGACCATTAGGCACTTGCAATCAACAAAGGATAATTTATGTTTAAAAGAGTATTAATAGCGAACAGGGGAGAGATAGCTGTTAGAGTTATTAGAGCGTGTAGAGAGCTTGGAATTCCTACTGTTGCGATTTATTCAGAAGCGGACGCAAATTCTTTACATGTAAGACTAGCAACTGATGCATATTGCATTGGCCCTGCAAGTAGTACAAGTAGTTATTTGAATATACCTGCGATAATTTCTACAGCGCTAATGGCTGGATGTGATGCAATTCATCCTGGGTATGGTTTTTTATCAGAACGTCCGGAGTTTGCTGAAATATGTAGACAAAATGATATTAAATTCATTGGACCTAGTGTAGAATGCATGTGGAAAATGGGTGATAAAGCTTCTGCAAGAAAAACTATGATTGCTCATAATGTTCCTGTTACCCCTGGCACGGGGATTTTAAAAACCGTGAAGGAAGCGCGTGAGTTTGGCGAAAAAGTAGGTTATCCAATTATTTTAAAACCAACCGCAGGTGGTGGCGGAAAAGGAATGAGGATTGTAAACTCATCTAAAGAATTAGAAAATGATATAAAAATTTGTATGGCTGAAGCTGAAAAGTTTTTTGGTAATCCAAATGTTTATGCTGAAAAATTTTTAGTAAACCCTCGTCATATAGAAGTTCAAATTATTGCAGATTCTCACGGTAACGTAATCCATTTGGGCGAACGTGATTGTTCTATTCAAAGACGTCATCAAAAATTGATTGAAGAAGCACCGTCACCGGTAATTGATGAAGAAACTCGAAAAGCAATGGGTGAAGCTGCTGTTCGAGCGGCTAAAGCAATTAATTACGAAGGCGTTGGAACTTGTGAATTTTTGCTTGATAAAGATAAAAATTGGTATTTTATGGAGATGAATACTCGAATCCAAGTTGAGCATTGTGTTACAGAAATGATTTCTCAAATTGATATTGTAAGAGAACAAATCCGTGTTGCAAGCGGGTTGGAATTAAGCTATAAGCAAAAAGACGTATGCTTAAAAGGTCACGCAATTGAGTGTAGAATCAACGCAGAAGATTGTGATAATAACTTTTTGCCGTCACCCGGCACGATTGATGGATATTTCACTCCTGGCGGGTTTGGAATCCGCGTAGATTCACATGTTTATACAGGATATAAAATTCCACCATATTATGATTCTATGTTAGGCAAACTTATTTGTTGGGGTGAAACTCGTAATGAAGCACGACGCAGAATGTATCAAGCTTTGAAAGAATACGTTATTACAGGTATTAAAACTACGATTCCTTTGCATCAAGAAATTATTGAGGATGAAGTATTTATAAGCGGTAATTTTGACACAAGTTTTATTGATGATTTCTTTAAACGCAAAGCTGTAAGCGAACATCGCGCAGAGTAAGTGTTGGATTTGGCATTTATCCTGAGACACGTGTTTCAACATCTTGCCAGCGTTGACCTTTGCGCTAAGCAGGTTATTTATTTTAAACTTTTCATGATATAATTTTTGTATTAAAAAACTAAACGAAGGGTGTATTAATGAAAATTGGGTTTAATCCTGCAATAAAAAATCAAAACACATATAGCGTAAAACGCAACACCAGCGAGCATACTAACATTTCTAATAACCAACTAGCGTTCAAAAAAGTTAATCAAGAGTTTTATAACAAAGCACAAAAATCATACAAAAATTGGAAAGATGTAACATCTGAATGGTATGAAGATTTTTCAGATGAGGTATTATTATGGAAAACAATATCAAAGCAAGATGCTATAGATACAATGAATGCTATTCGAAAATTTGTAGATAATGAAAGCCTAGATGCATTCATTGAGGATTTAAATTATTATAAAAAAATACGTTTATAGATTTTTAACTAAACAACATATTATTTAATTTATTATTTGCTAGATTTCCAATACCAGTGCCTAACATAGAACCTGTAACTCCAAATATTTTTGAACCAATGGCTCCACCGTAACCAGACAAAGTAATTGAACCTAAAAGATTTGTCGCAGATTTTGCTGTTATTTCAAAAATATTTTCTCCATTTGCAATGTCTGATAAAACATCTATGCCTTCGACTGCACCAAGAGCTAAAACACCTAATTTACAATTGCTTCCGCGGATTTGCTGATGTGTTTTATTTGTTAAAATTATTTGTTATTTGTCATGAGTCACTAGTTTCAGCATCTCACCAGCGTTGAACCTTGCACTTAGCAAACAATCTATAGAAATTACTCCATAGCCAACTTATTAGCTCCTGAAATAAATTCAGGATGACAGGAAAAATAAACCGTGGATTTGCGGACGTGTTTTTTGTCATGAGTCACTTGTTTCAGCATCTCACCGGCGTAGAACCTTGCGCTAAGCAAATAATCTGATGGAAATTCTCCCCCATTCACTAGTCAGATCCTGAACTAAATTCAAGATAAGAACAAGCGTTGAACTTTGCGCCAATTGAATTCGTCATTTTCCCCAAAATTTAGGCTTTACTTTTGGTAATTTTTATAGTGTAATATTTTTACTGAGGTTTTGCCTCTAGTTCTTATAGAAAGTGATTAATTACATATTTGACTAGTCAGAATATCAAATTAGCGGATTTTGCAGGATTTTGTTACGGCGTTAACAGAGCTGTCGAAACTGCAAAAAAATTAAAAGCAGAAAACCCAAATATTGATGTGTGCGTGCTTGGCGAACTGATTCATAATACTGATGTTATCAATGAACTCAACAAATTAGGGATAAAAACAATATATGAAATTCCTGAAAAAGGGAATGGAATTTGTATTATAAGAAGTCATGGCGCGACTCCGGAAACTTATGAAAAAATCAAAAACGCTGGTTTTAGTGTTATTGATATGACTTGCCCCGATGTTCAAAAAGTTCAAAAAAAAGCAATCGAGCTTGCAAAACAAGATTATTTTGTAATAATTGTTGGCAAATCTAATCATCCAGAAGTTATGGCAATAAAAGCAAATGCGGATTTGTATACAGAAAAAGTTGCGGTTGCAACAGAAGTAAACGAGCTTAAGCCTTATGAAGCAATGATAAAATCTCATAAACGCGTGGGCGTTGTAGTTCAAACAACACAAATGCTTTCAACTTTGAATGACATTGTAACTTACTTGAATTCTATTGCCAAAGAAATCTTAATTCATAATACTATTTGTAAATCAACCGCTTTAAGACAAAGCGAAGCAAAAGATTTAGCCAAAGAAAGTGATTTAATGATTGTTGTAGGTTCAAAAAAGAGCGCAAATACGACGCATTTAGCTGAAATTCTAAAAGATTATACAAAAACTATTCATATAGAAAATGATTCCGAATTAAAAAATTATTCTGATGAAATTTCTAAAGCAAAAAATATCGGGATTACAGCCGGAGCGTCAACTCCGCAATCAATTATTGATAAAGTAATTGCTAAAATTAAATCAAAAGAATATTAAAGATAAGAATAAAATCTTTATGAGCGAATAAAAATAAAAAGTCTCGAAAACAAATTAAATACAAGAAAAACAAAGAAAGGAAATAAAAAATGACACAAGTATTAGACGAATTCGAAATGCTTTTAGAAGAAAGCTTTTCAAAAACAAACAATGTAGCAGATATCGTAGAAGGTACTGTTATAAAAAAAGAAGCTGACGGTTATTTAATAAGCGTTAAAGGCGCTAAAATGGAAGCTTTTATGTCTAACAAAGAATTATCAAGTGATATTGAATCATTAGAAATTGGCGATGTTAGAGAATTTTATGTATTAAAAGAAGAAAACAACGATGATCCAATGTTGTTATCTCTTAAGAGAATTGCATTTGCTCAAGCTTGGGCACAACTTAATGATGCAAAAATTCAAGGTGATACAATTCTTGCAAAAGTTGTTTCAACAGTTAAAGGCGGTGTTCTTGTTGATATCGCTGACCTTAAAGGTTTCATTCCATCTTCTCAATTAAGAACCGGTACTCCTTTTGAAGGTCTTGTTGATACAAAAATCGAAGTTAAAGTATTAGAAGCTGACCCTAAGAAAAATAAATTAATCTTATCTCAAAGACAAGCAGTTGCTGAACAAAGAGATTTGGTTGTAGACAACGTACTTTCTTCATTAGAAGAAGATCAAGTTGTTAAAGGTAATGTTGTAAGAATCACTGATTTTGGTGCATTCGTTGATATTAATGGTATTGACGGTTTATTACCAATTTCAGAAATCTCTTGGCAAAGAATTAAACACCCATCTGATGTTTTGACTTTGGGTGATACAATTGAAGTTAAGATTATTAAAATTGATCAAGAATTGAAGAGAATTTCACTATCATTAAAGAGAATGGGTGAAAATCCTTGGCAACAAATCGAAGGTCAATTTGAAGAAGGTCAAGTTGTAAAAGGAACTGTTAATAAAGTAACTACATTTGGTGCGTTTATTAATATTTTCCCAGGAGTTGAAGCATTGTTACCAGTTGCAGAAATGTCAGATGAAAATGTTAACCCATTCAACTTATTCAAAGTTGGTGACGAAGTTAATGTTTTAATCAAAAAATTCACTCCAAAAGAACACAGAATTGCATTATCTGTTAAAGATATTCCATCTGCGTAAGCTATTGGAAAAAAACTTTTTAGAATTGAACCCTAGAATCAGACAAAGTAAAAAAGTCGGTTTTAGGGTTTCAATTTATGATATAAAATTTCTTATACGCTAAATAGATACTAAAATAACTCATAACAAGTTCAAAATGATTCATAAAAAATTTTTTCAAAATATTAAGTATTGTAAAATCTGTAAGCATTGATTTTACATACTTTTGGCTAAAAATAAACTTTTTTTATTCTTACCCACTTGAAAGATATATATTAAGTGCTAAACTGTATGTACAAAGATATATTTACTCGTATGTGTGGGGCTAGGAAATGCAAATTAATTCAATCAATTATTTTTCAAAGATTAATCTAGGGAACAAAAAGCAACAACAACCTGCTTTTAAACAAATGCAGAATCAAACACAAATGCTTAATACTATACAGGCTTCTGCTATAAAACCTGCTGTTCAAAATTTTTCATTTAGCAAACTGTTTGAACCATACAAAAAAGCATTGTTAATGATTTTAGACGGTTGGGGAATTGGCGCAAAAAATGAACTAAATCCTTTTGCTGTTGCAAAAACACCATTTTTAGATTCTTTAAAAAACAATGATAATGGTTTTACTTTGTATAAAGAAATTGGCGCAGCCGGTGAGTACGTTGGTCTAGACAAAAAAGAAGTCGGAAATTCTGAAGTCGGACACAGCAATATTGGAACCGGAAGAAAAGTAGAGCAAGCAATGACAAGGATTGACAGAGCGCTTGAGGATGGAAGTTTCTTTGAAAATAAAGAATTCTTAAACGCAATGAATCATGTTAAGAAAAATAACTCAACATTACATATTGCAGGTGCTTTGGGCTATTCGCACACTCATACAAAATTTGAACACTATGAAGCTTTAATCAAAATGGCACGCGAACAAGGTGTTAATAATTTAGCCATGCATATTTTCACAAACGGTGAAGGACCAACCCAAACAACATCTTTAGAATACGTTCAAAACCTTAATACAGTTTTAGAAAAATATGGTTATCCGCATGTTGCAACGGTTATGGGACGTAATATTGCAATGGACAAATCTAGTGATTGGGATAAAATTGAACAGGCTTATTATGCTTTAACTGACGGATATTCAAGCGTTCATTCAGCAGAAGTTACTGATGGTTTGTCACAACTCTTCAAATTAGGAATTCAAGGGGTTGTAATGCCACCAATTATTGCAAACGACTCTAAAAGAATTAGTGATAATGATGCTTTAATTTTTGCAAATTATCGTGCAGATAGGGCAAGAGAAATAACTTCTGTTTTAACTCAAGAGGAAACTAAAGCGCCGTTTATGAAGTATAAAAAACGCCCAGAAAATTTTGATTTCATTTGTATGACAAGATATGATGATAATTTTAATTTACCGGTAGCTTTTGATAACCCTATCCAAGAAGGAACTTTGCTTGAAGTTTTATCAAAAAATGGAGTTAAGTGTTCAACAGCAGCGCAAAAAGAAAAATCTGCACACGTTGACTTTTTCTTTAATGGCAGTCGTAGCATGGAATTTGAAAATGTTAACAATCATATTATCGATCCCCATTCTGAAACAAGCGACCCTGAATTGAATTTGCCAAAAGTTTGCGAACAAGTTCTTAAAGATATTGAATCAGATGATGTCGATTTCATTGTAACTAATTTTGCGAACTCTGATATTGTTGGACATAAAGGAGATTTCAATCTTGCCGTAAAAGAAATTGAATTAATGGATAAACATGTAAAAGAATGTGTTGAAAAAGCTATTCGAAATGATATTGCGGTTGTTATTACAGCAGACCACGGTAATATTGAAGAACCTTCACATACAAAACATACAAAGAACAAAGTTCCTTGTTATGTAATTTTACCAAAACATAAAGAGCAAATTTATAAACTTAAAAATATAGGTGTTACTCCTTCAGAACAATCTGCATTACAAGATATTGCGCCAACAATTTTAGATATTATGGGCAAAGAAAAAGACGAACACATGACTGGTAGTTCATTATTAATTAATGGTTAATCAGATTATTTATAGTAAATTTATCGATAATTTCTCTAAGTAATATGACTGAATTTTTTTTAAAAGGCTTGAAAAAATAACGAAAAAAATTTATGATAGCTCTATTATGGAAAAATATGAGATAAATTTTGATGAAATAAACGAACTGCTTATAAAAGCGCAGTATTCGCAGGATGATATTGAAAAAATAAAAGAAGCGTTTGATTTTGCAAAAAGATTGCATAGTGGGCAATATCGGGTTTCAGAAGAACCTTATATTATTCACCCGATTGAAGTTGTAAAAATTCTTATCAATTTAAAAGTTGACCGCAACACGCTTATTGCAGGATTTTTGCACGATATTTTAGAAGATACTGATACAAAACCTGAGGAAATTGAAGAAAAATTTGGTTCAGATGTTTTAAATCTTGTGCAAGGTGTAACAAAATTAAGCAAACTTCAATTTAAATCAAAAGAAGAACGCCAAGCAGAAAACTTTAGACGAATGTTCATTGCAATGGCAAACGACGTAAGAATAATTTTTCTTAAACTTGCCGATAGATTGCACAACATGCGCACACTTAATTATATGTCTGTTCAAAAGCAACAAAAAATTGCGCAAGAAACGCTTGATATTTTTGCTCCACTGGCTAATCGTCTTGGTGTGGGTAAAATTAAGGCTGAACTTGAAGATTTATCACTAAAATATTTACACCCTGATAAATATTATGAAATTGCGCAACTCGTTTCGCAAAAAAAAGCTGAACGCGAACTTGCCGTTAATCTTTTGATAGAAAAAATTTCTGCTGATGTAAAAGCCAGTGGGATTAATGCAAAAATCACAGGTCGCGCAAAACATTATTATAGTATTTATAAAAAAATGGAACGACTCAATGTTGCATTTCATGATTTGTACGATATAACTGCGGTTAGAGTTATTGTAAATACTGAAAAAGAGTGTTATGAAGTACTTGGTCTTATTCACTCTCAATTTAAGCCGATTCCCGGAAGATTCAAGGATTACATTGCAATGCCAAAAGGTAATATGTATCAATCTTTGCATACTTCAGTTATTGGACCTCGCCAAAAACCGCTTGAAGTACAAATTAGAACAGAGCACATGCATGAAATTGCAGAATATGGTATTGCGGCGCATTGGAGATATAAAGAAAAAGGCTCGCACAAAGCAGATTCTACAAATGATGTGAAATTCTCGTGGATGCACAAGCTCGTTGAATACAGTTCTGATACAAAGAACGCACAAGATTATGTAAATTCAGTTAAATTGGATATTTTCTCTGACCAAGTTTTTGCTTTTACTCCTGAGGGTGATGTAATTGATTTACCGCAAAACGCAACTCCGGTTGATTTTGCATATCGTATTCACTCAGATGTTGGACACAAAACGGTTGGAGCGCTAATAAATGGACGTATTGCGCAATTAGATACAAAACTGAAAAACGGTGATATTGTCGAAATTATGACCTCAAAAGTTGCTGCGCCAAGGCTCGATTGGTTAAACTTTGTAGTAACAAAACAAGCAACTTCTAAAATTAAACAATGGTATAAAAAGAATAAACGCGAAGACCACATTGAAATCGGAAAAGCAAACCTTGAGCATGAACTTACAAAAACTATTTTTGATGAATATGTTAAAAATGGTGATTTTGAAAAAATCGCAAAGCAAATGAATTATACAAGTTCAGATGATTTGTTTGCAGCACTTGGCTATGGCGAAACTACAGTAAACAAAATTGTTAACCGCCTGAAAAAACCTCAAAAACAAGAAACAAGTTTTCAACATAAATCAAGGAAAAACTCTCAACAGGATATCATTGGGCTAGAAGGAATGCTTTATTCTTTTGCTCGTTGCTGTTCACCAATTCCGGGTGAGCCTATAATCGGGGTAGTTACGCGCTCTAAAGGAGTAAGCGTTCACCGCGTAGATTGCAGAACGCTTGAAGATATTCCACCTGAAAGACTTTTAGATATAAGCTGGGCAGATAATAATTCAACGAATAAAACTTATGCAACAACCATCAGAATTGAAGCAGCAGAAAAAATGGGCTTGTTAAAAGATGTCATAAGCATTGTATCCGATAATAATACAAATATTGTATCAGCAAATGTTAAATCAAAAGGCAAAATTGGTATTATTGAACTTGGTATAGAACTTGATAACATTGAAACTTTGCGCAAAGTTATGACAACACTTCAAGCATTGCCTGAAGTTTTTAGCGTAAAACGTATTCAAACTTCGTATGCACAATCAAATTCGCAAAATTTCACAAAAAAAACAACAAAAAAACATCGCGGTAAAAAATAATTTATTTTAATTTCGTTGCAAAACTTAACATTTTGTGTTAAAGTTAACTAGAAAAGTGAAAGCTTTTATATAAGAAGAGATGAGGTAATATTCAATGAGCACGGGGCATTGGATTATTGAAAAAACTATATTTGGTCATTCTATGTCTTTTAATATGGATACTTTGGTTGCAATGTGGGTAGCTATGGCATTTTTGCTTGTCATTTCTTTTATTGCAACAAGGAATTTGTCAATTTTTCCTACAAAAATACAACTTGTTTTTGAGGGGATATTAGGATATTTCAAGGATTTAACTGATACAATGATTGGAAAAGATGGTAAAAAACATTTTCCACTTATTGCTTCTTTGTTCTTGTTTATTGTAACTGCAAACTTAATGGGACAATTACCGTTAAAAGTTATCCATTTGAAAACCGGCGAAATCGCTTCGCCAACAAATGATATTAACCTAACAGCAGGTTTAGCAATAATCGTGCTTGTTTATTATGTTACAGCAGGTTTAATCAAGAAAAAACACAAATTTTTGCTACATGAACTTTCTTTTGTAGGAATAATTTCTATGCTAGTTGAAATTCTTGAATTATTTACAAGACCTTTAACCTTGGCGCTCCGACTTTTTGGAAATATTTTAGCCGGAGAAATACTTATAACAGCATTATTGGGCTTAATAGCGTTTGGTCTACCTTTGCCAATAATGTTTTTTGAAATACTGGTAGCTTGCGTACAAGCGCTTGTATTTACAATGCTGACAACAGTTTATATTGCAACTGCAGTTGGTGAAGAACACTAAAATAAAATTAAATAACATTGATAATATAAAATAAGAAGGAGATAGAAAATGGAAGAAGTAAAAACAATTTCAGATTTAGCACAATTAGGCGCAGGTATTGCAATGGGCTTTGGTGCTGTAGGTGCCGGTTTAGGTATTGGTGTTGCAACAAAAGGTTTGTTAGAATCAATTGCTAGACAACCTGAAATCGCAGGTAAAGCTGTTGGTTTCTTCTTAGTTGGTGCAGCTCTAGCAGAAGCTTGCGCTATTTATGCGTTAGTTATAGCTATGAAATTATCTGGCATGATGGGTTAGAAAATGGAATTTAACGGAACTTTTTTTGCAACAATAATAACTTTTATTGTGTTTGTCTTTTTGATGAACAAGGTTTTGTATGCGCCAATTTTATCAATAATGGAGAAGCGCAAAAACTTTATGGATTCAAATTATAAGCAAGCCGAAGATAACAACATAAAATTTGAACAACTTTCTTCTGAAAAAGATGAAAAGTTGTTAGAGGCAAAAAATGACGCACGCAAAAAATATGTTGAAGTTATAGAAGAGTTCAAAAATCAAAGAAACGGAATTTTGTTAGATAAACAAGATTCTGAAAATGAGCGATACAAAAATTCTCAATCAGAACTCGAAAATTTGTCTAATGATGCAAAACAAAGCTTGAAAAATAATATGTCTGATTTGGCAAATGACATTGTAGAAAAGGTTATCGGTTATAAATGTGATTCCAATGATTTTGAAAACGAAGTTGTTGATAAAGTTTTATGGGGGAAATAATTTAAAATGTCAGCTGTGATTGCAAATATTTTTCAACATATTGGAGCGTTTATTAGTTATACTAATAACAACTATTTTTTCAAAACAAACCTGTTTAACTTTATAATTTTTGCAGCAATAATTATTTATATTTGTATAAAATTAAATCTAAAAACAAAATTGGAGCAAGCAAAAGAAAACGTAGATTCAGTAATTCATGAATCTGAAACTGTTATGGAAGAATCTGCAACAAAACTTGATAAAATGGAAAAAGCTATTTCTAATATTACGCAAGATGTTGATGAAATTTTAAACACTTCAAACAAAAATGCAGAGCTTGTTGGCGAAAAAATTTTAGAAGATGCTAAAAAAACAGCTTTAATTATTCAAGATAATACTGAAAAAGCAATAGAAAACAGTGTAAATATTTTACGCAATGACCTCATAACAAGAGCAACCGAAGCTTCTTTAGAGGTTGCAAAATCAAGAATCATTAATGAATTGAACAATAATAAAGATTTGCACAATCGACTTATTGATGAAAGTGTAAATTCTTTGGAAGGAGTTGACTTATAATGTCAGCAACGATACAAAACAGCAATTATGAATTGGTAGCAAAAAGATGGGCAAAAGCCTTAATGGACTTGGCTTTAGAAGATAATCAAATATCTAAAGAAGAAATTCTTGATGATTTAAAAGAAATTTCGCATACAATAGATTCTTCTAAAGAGCTTCAAGAGGTTTTTGAAAATCCTGCAATTTCTGTTGAAGAAAAACAAATTGTAATCGCAAAATTGTTTCAAAATAATATAATGCCAATAGTTTATAATTTTATTTTTGCACTAAATTTAAAAAAAAGATTGGCAATAATTCCGCAAGTTGCGGTTGAGTTTGAAAAAGAATTGGAAAAATTCAACAATACCGTGCGCGTTCATATCACTTCAGCTATAGAAATAAATGAAGAACGCAAAAATGAAATAAAAAATAAAATCGAGGAAAAATTTAATAAAAATATCATTATTGATTGGGGAATTGATAACGATATTATCGCAGGTTTGATTTTCAATATTGATGAAAACATTATCGATAGTAGTGTTCGTCACAAATTGGAAGATATTGGTAAAAAAATAAAAGCATAAATATAAAATGAGGTATATAAAATGGCAGTGATTAATCCAGACGAGATTAGCTCAATTTTAAAAGAGAACATTCGAAATTATGAAACTAAAACCGAAGTTTCAAATGTTGGTAGCGTTCTTGAAGTTGGTGACGGCATTGCAAGAATTTATGGTTTACGCAATGTTATGTCAAACGAACTTGTTGAGTTTGAAGATGGCAAAGGTACTTTAGGTATTACACTTAACTTAGAAGAAGATAATGTAGGTGTTGTAATTTTAGGTGAATATACTCATATCAAAGAAGGTATGACAGTTAAAACAACCGGTAAAATTGCGTCAGTGCCCGTAGGTGACGCTTTGATAGGTAGAATTATTAACCCAACTGGTCGCCCAATCGACGGCAAAGGCGAAATTATTACCGATAAATTCCGCCCAATAGAGCGAGTCGCACCGGGTATTGTTGCCAGAAAATCTGTACATCAACCTTTACAAACAGGTTTAACTGCGATAGATGCGCTTACACCAATTGGTAGAGGTCAAAGAGAATTAATTATTGGTGACAGACAAACAGGAAAAACTGCTGTTGCAATAGATACAATCCTTAACCAAAAAGGTGGCGATGTTATCTGTATTTATGTTGCAATTGGTCAAAAAGCCTCAACTGTTGCACAACTTGCAAAAACTCTTGAAAAGCATGGCGCAATGGACTATTCAATTATTGTGTCAGCAACAGCTAACGAATCAGCTCCTGTTCAATATATTGCACCATTTGCAGGAGTTGCAATTGCAGAAGAATTTATGGAACAAGGAAAACACGTTCTTATCGTATATGATGATTTAACAAAACACGCTCAAGCTTATCGTGCAATGAGTTTGCTTCTTAAAAGACCACCCGGACGTGAAGCTTACCCAGGAGATGTTTTCTATCTTCATTCAAGATTATTAGAGCGCGCGGTTAAATTGTCTGATGAACTAGGTGGAGGAAGTATAACAGCCTTACCTATTATTGAAACTCAAGCCGGCGACGTGTCTGCATACATTCCGACAAACGTAATTTCAATTACAGACGGTCAAATTTTCTTAGAAACTTCTTTGTTTAATTCAGGTGTAAGACCGGCAATTAACGCAGGTATTTCAGTATCTCGTGTTGGTGGCGCAGCTCAAACAAAAGGTATTAAACAAGTTGCAGGTAAATTAAGACTTGATTTAGCGCAATTTAGAGAATTGGAAGCGTTTGCTCAATTTGCATCAGATTTAGATGCTGCAACTAAAAAACAACTTTTGAGAGGTCAAAAGTTGACAGAAGTATTAAAACAGCCTCAATATAAACCTTTGAGCGTTGCACAACAAGTTACAATTTTGTTTGCTGCAAACGAAGGTTATTTAGATGAAATTGATAACAAAAAAATTACCGAATTTAAAGCCGGCTGGTTTGAATATTTTGAAGCTAATATGCCGGAATTAAGCACAAAACTTAATAATGGTGAAAAATTATCTGACGAAGATATGAGCGCTTTAAAAGAAAAATTAGAAAGTTATACAAAAAGTTTATAATATAACGTAAAGTGAATTAAAATGCCAAACTTAAAAGATATAAAAAGTAGAATAGGAAGTGTTCAAAACACTAAAAAAATCACAAAAGCAATGAAAATGGTTGCAGCGGCAAAAGTTAAACGCGCTGAAACCACCGTAAAATCAGCACGTCCATTTTCAGATGAATTATTGCATTTATTTAGAAAAATGCTTGCACGAGTTCAAGATTTTTCAACAAATGGTTTGAAAATTGAACAAGCATTGAATAATTATCCAGTTTTGCTTTCTCGTCGCGAAGTAAAGACCGAGGGTATTTTAGTTATAACTTCAAACAAAGGTTTGGCAGGAGCTTATAACGCTAATATTATTAAAACTGCGCTAAAACGAATTAAAGATAATTCTGAAAATGGCATAAAATCTGTTATTTATCCGGTCGGACAAAAAGCAATTTCTGCTTTTAAACATAAAAGCGGAGATTTTGAATTGCGTGATGGATATATAAGTATCGCAAATAATCCGACAGCAACCGGCGCAAGCATTGTTGCAGAAGATATTGCAGAAGATTATGTTGCCGGAAAAATTGATAAAATCGAAATAGTTACGACTCATTTTAATAATATGATGTCTTATAATATCGTTACTTGGGAAGTTTTACCTGTAAAAGTAGAAAAAGCTGAAGAACATGAGCTTGAACCTGTTATGGAATTTGAACCATCTGAAAATGCTGTTTTACAGCAATTGGTGCCAATGTATATAACAAATTCGATTTTCCAAGCGTTATTAGAAGCAAACGCAAGTGAATTAGCGTCAAGAATGACAGCAATGTCAGCCGCTTCAAACAATGCGGAAGAAATGATTAACACCTTAACAATAGATTATAATAAAGCTCGTCAAGCAGCAATTACTCAAGAGTTGGTTGAAATTGTTTCCGGCGCGCAAGCAATATAGTTTATTAAAACATTTTTTGCTCTAATTTTTTAAATATCAATATATAAAAAACTTTTATTGATTATTAAACAATTCTTTGAAATAATCAATATTAGAAAGGTTGAAAAATGAAAGGTATAATTTTTGATTTTAATGGTACTTTGTTTTGGGATTCCCAACTTCATTATGATGCTTGGCGCGAATATTCAAAAATTCTTCGCGGAACAGAATTTACTGATGAAGAAATGCGCTTAAACATGTTTGGAAGAACGAATAAAGATATCATCAAATATGCACTTGGAAAAGAGCCTGATGATAAAATTGTTAATAAATACGCCTCAGAAAAAGAAGCTTTATATAGAAAACGTTGTAAAGATTGTCCGGAGAACTTTAAATTAGCCAAAGGGGCAGTGGAATTGCTTGATTATTTAAAATCAAATAATATTCCGCGCACAATCGCGACAATGTCAGAATGGTGCAATGTCGAATTTTATATCAAAGAGTTTCATCTTGAAAAATGGTTTGATTTAGATAAAATTGTATATTCTGATGGAACAATTGCCGGAAAACCTGCGCCGGATATCTTTTTGATTGCAGCACAAAAATTAAATCTCCACCCTAAAGATTGTGTGGTTATTGAGGACGCGATATCAGGAATTAATTCTGCAAAATCCGCCGGAATTGGGAAAATCATTGCAATAGCGTCATTAGAACCTGTTGAATATTATAAAAAAATCGCAGGAATTGATTCTATAATCAAAGATTTTACAGAATTTGATAAAAATATTTTAGCTAATAGCGCAAAGGTTTAAACTTAAAACTTGACTTTATGCCTAAAAATAAGATATAAATGTGTTATGAAAAAAGTATTTGTATTTATTTTATTGGCACTTTCATGCAATTCAGTTTGGGCAAAAACGCTTAATGTAGAGGCTTTATCAGATTTTTCAACAGCAAATCCTAGTGAATACTTGGAAGTTAAAATTCTTGATACTTATGTTACTAAAAATGATTTTGTAATCCATGCCGGCTCGATTGTGAATGGAAAAATTACAGACGTAAAAGACCCCAAACGCTTAAAACGCAACGCGACTTTTAAATTTATACCAATAACATATTATGATTATGTAACAGAGAAAAAATACAATATTAAAAAATCTATTATAGGAAAATATACCTCACACGATATGACTCCGGCATCTATCGCTAAAACCGGTGCAGTAGCAGCTGGTAATAAATTGATAGGCGCATTTATCGGGCCGAGCGTTGCCGTAGTTGAAGGCGCAATAAAAAATGAACAAGATAATATTGCAAAATCAGCTGCAATATCCGTTTATGAAAGCTCACCACTGTCTTATGTTGAAAAAGGGAAAGATTTGGAAATAAAAAAAGGGGATGTTTTCAAAATCAATTTTAACCTCGGAGATGATGAAAAATAAGATAACAAACTTAAATCTTAAAAATTAATTTCAAACAACCAACACACATTTCAAAATAAAAAAGAACAATAACATCCTGTTGTATACCTTGTATATACAAAGAGTATTCTTGGTATACACAGTTTTAAGTTGTGTAACAATTTAGCCCAAAATGAATTAAAAATGGCAATTTTTTCTAAAAAAAATACTTTATATAAGTGTAAGAAATAAGGAAACTTTAAAATTTAAAAAATTATAATTCAAAAATAAATTTTCATTTTATACTCTCTCTTAATATCCTCGTGTTTATTTAATGTTGCTGAACTTCGTTTAGCAACTTTTTCTTTGTGTAGTAAAGGTTGTGGTGATTTATGGTAGCATAAATGAAAAACTCATTTTTTAAATTTGCTACAAATTTGCTACAGTAAGAACAAAAAAAGAGGGTGGCTAGATAAACTGAAACCCTAAAACCGACTTTTTTACTTTGTCTAGTTTTTAGGGTTCAGTTCAGAATCATCCTCTTTTATACATTTTCACGGGTTTTGAGTGTAAGTCTGCGAGAAATTGTCATTTTTCAATTTCGCATTCTCATTGCGTGAACAAATTTGCCTTACAATTTTATCGTAGACAAATCTTACATCATACCCATTCCGCCCATGCCTGCCATTGCTGACATATCAGGAGCAGCTGATTTTTCTTCAGGAATATCAACTACAGCAGCCTCTGTTGTTAATAACATTGAACCTACTGAAGCGGCATTTTCTAAAGCACTTCTTGTTACTTTTGCAGGATCTACAATACCAGCTGCGAACATATCTGTGTATCTATCCAACAACGCATCGTAGCCATAAGCGCCTTTTTCTGATTTAACATTATCTACTACAACATCAGATTTTGCACCAGCGTTTGCTGCAATTGCTCTCAATGGAACATCCAATGCGGCTGTCAAAATTTTGAATCCGCTCTTTTCATCATCTGAATCAAATTTCATTGTTGCCATTTTTGATTCTAATTCTTGTTGAACTCTGATTAGCGCAACACCACCACCAGGAACAATTCCTTCTTCGTTAGCTGCTCTTGTTGCGTTCAAAGCGTCTTCAATTCTTAATTTTCTTTCTTTTAATTCAATCTCTGTTGCTGCGCCAACTTCAATAACTGCAACACCACCTGACAATTTAGCCTTACGTTCTTGCAATTTTTCTTTGTCGTATTCAGAATCTGACATTTCAATTTGTTTATTAATTAATTTAACTCTTTCTGCGACAGCTTCTTTTGTTTCATTACCAACAACGATTGTAGTTTCATCTTTAGTTACTGTTACACGTTTTGCAAGACCCATCATTTGAGTAGTAATATTTTCAAGTTTAATACCCAATTCTTCTGTGAACATTTGACCGCCTGTCAAGATTGCAATATCTTCTAACATAGCTTTTCTTCTATCACCAAAACCAGGGGCTTTAACTGCAACTGCTCTCAAAACTTTTCTCATTGTATTAACAACAAGTGTTGCTAAAGCTTCGCCCTCAACATCTTCTGCAATAAGAAGAAGGGAACGACCGTCACGTGCAACTTGTTCAAGAACAGGTACTAAGTCTGAAATAATATTGATTTTTTTGTTTACACAAAGTACGTAAGCATCTTCTAATACAGCTTCCATTCTTTCTGCATCGGTTACAAAATAAGGTGAAATATAACCTTTATCAAATTGCATACCTTCAACAACTTTCAAATTTGTACCAAAAGATTTACTTTCTTCTACGGTAATAACGCCATCATGACCAACTTTATCCATAGCTTCTGCAATCAATTCGCCTATTTCAGAATTATTGCCGGCAGAAATTCCTGCAACTTGTGCAATTTCTTCCTTTGTATTAACAGGTCTTGATAAATCCCTAACTTTGTTAATAGCGATTTCTACAGCTTTATCAATACCACGTTTCATTGACATTGGATTTGCGCCTGCTGTCAAATTTTTCAAACCTTCTCTTACAATTGCTTGAGCTAAAACTGATGCTGTTGTAGTTCCATCGCCTGCAACATCATTAGTTTTTGATGAAACTTCTTTTAAAAGTTGAGCACCTGCATTTTCTAAACCATCTTTTAATTCAATTTCTTTTGCTATAGTAACACCATCATTAACAATTTGTGGTGCACCAAATTTCTTTTGTAGAATTACGTTTCTACCTTTAGGTCCAAGTGTAACCTTAACGGCATCTGCTACAGCATCAATGCCTTTAAGAAGCGATTTTCTTGCTTCTTCTTCAAAAACTATTTTTTTTGCCATGCTTATATTCTCCTTTATTTTTTACTAATTAATAGGTTAATAAGTTAATAAGAAATTAAGTAATTATGCTCTTATCAACTTACTATTCAATCACAGCTAATGCGTCTTTAATAGATAAGATTTTATATTCAACGCCATCAATTTTAACTTCAGTTCCTGCATATTTTGCATAAAGAACGATATCACCAACTTTAACTTCCATTGGTTCTTTTTCGCCCTTTTCATTAGTTTTTCCACTACCTACTGCAACAACTTCACCTTTTTGAGGTTTTTCTTTTGCACTATCAGGAATAAATATTCCACCAGAGGTTTGTTCTGTATCCTCAATAATCTTAATTACAATTCTGTCTTGTAAAGGTTTTAATGCCATAATTTTAATCCTCCTATTATCTACATATATATTTATATACCAATTTTTCAATTTTAGATTAAATATTAATGAAAAATTAATTTTTTATTTTTTTATTTTTAATATTAACCACATGGTCTATACAAAATTCAATCCCTTGATTGATGTTGACAAATTTTTAATTTAGTACACTATTTTTGAGGGAGAGAGTATTTTATGAAAAGAGTATTGTTGTTATTGGGCATAATGTCATCAATTACATTCGCAATGGCAGAAGAAAACGTATTACAAACAATTGAGATTGAGCCTGTAAAAGATACATATAATATAGTTTTGGTTTCAGATAAAGCCGTTGATGTCAAGAAAAATGTTCAAGCGTCAAATAAGATTACACTTAATCTTAAAGATATTAGAGCTTCAAAAACCTTGAACACTATTTACAACAATGTTGATAACGTTGATACAGTTATGGTTGAGCCACAAGGTAATGGCATAAATATCTTTTTCCAAGCGGAAAACGCTGAAAAAGCGACTGTATCTTTTGATGCTTTAACAAAAACAACGCCGGTAACTAAACCTATTAATCAAACAAAAAACTTAAAACTTAATAATCCGATTGAAAGTTATGCACCAATATATTCTGATGAATATCAAAATGAAAAAAAATCAAATTTGTTTTCAAAATTGAAAAAATCACCGGCTGCGGATTCAATAACAGATTCTATTGATGAGGACACAGTAAGTGATTTAACGCATAAAGGTATCTCATACGGTTTAGTTGGTTTATTTGCCTTTGCTTTGTTAAAATTATTTAAGCGCAAAGAACCTGAAATGCAAATTGGCTTAACACAATCTTTGAATGATAGAGAAATTGAGATGTACAAAGGTAATCAGCCTGTTGGTATCAATTATTCAACTCCAGAAAAACCTTTTACAACAGTAAATTATGGATTGAATGCATACCAAAAAGTTAATAGAAATCCTTATGAAACTTCACCAATACAATATCATAATCCAAAATTGAGAGGCTTTTCTGCTCAAAAACCACAACAAAGTGCAATTCATGCAACAATGAGCACACAACCTATTCAAACTCAAATGGCGACAGCAGTTCAACCACAAGTGAAAAAACATACAACACCTGTAAATACTGCGCCTGTAAATCAATCAAATCCAAATATTGATAATTTAAAGTTTTTAGAATCAATGACCGCAATTTATGAAAAAAGTGGCAGACATGATTTGGCAAAAGGTTTAAAAGATAGTTTAAGCAAAAATTTAAAATAACAATAATCTTTTTATAAAAACTATACTATTAAGTTGGCACTGCAAAGTGCCTTTTTATTATTTTAAAAAACCTATTCACTACATTACTACTTATATTTAATTGCAAAGTGTGATATTCTTGTCTTATGAAAAAATTTTTTACAATTATTTCAATTTTAATATTAATATTTTTATTTGGAAAACTTTTTATAAAAAAAGATATTCCAACTTCTTATGAAAATTTTAAAAATAATACCCAATCCGAAAATATTGACTATCCTGATTCCAACAAAAACGTTACAATAAATAATATTGATTTTTTGCAAGTACAATCACCGATTGGCAAGTTTGGCGGAGAACTTGTAATTTCAACAATTGGCGAAGGGCCTAAAACATTTAATCCCTGTAATTCAAAGGACGCAACCTCTTCCGCAATGGCAGGTTTAATGTATGACGGACTTTTAACCACCGAACCCAAAACCGGTGAAGTTATACCACTTTTGGCAAAAAGTTTTGAAATAAATGGAAACGATTACATTATTAATTTACGAAAAGGTGTTTGTTGGTCAGATGGCACTATAATCACCGCTGATGATATTTTGTACACTTATCAAGAAATCGTTTTTGCAGGGCTTGGTAATACGGCTTCGCGCGATGCAATGGTTATTGATGGCAAATTACCTCAAATAGAAAAAATTAATGATTATACTGTGAAATTTACTATTTCTAAACCATTTGCGCCATTTTTAAGACAATTAACTTACCCGATTGTTCCTAAACATTATTTTAAACCTTATTCAGATAAAGGTGAATCTGCGTTTAACGCATTTTTATCACCTAATACAAATCCAAAAGAAATCGTAACAGGTGGCGCGTTCAGATTGAAGGAATACGTTGCGGCGCAAAGAATTATTTTTGAACGTAATCCGAATTATTATAAAATAAATTTAAAACTTGAACGTTTACCGTATTTAGACAAAATCGTTTATTTAATAGTCGGTGATACAAATAATGAAATCTTAAAATTTGAAGCAAAAGAAATTGACGCTTTGAGTTTACGTGGCTCAAATGTTGCACGATACAAAATTCGAGAAAACAAATCTGATTATAAAATATATAATTTAGGTGCAGATACGGGAACTCTTTTTGTAGTATTTAATTTGAATAACAGAAAAAATAGTGATGGCGTATGGAATGTAGAGCCTAAAAAACAACGTTGGTTTGCTGACAAAAATTTTAGACTTGCAATTGATTCTGCAATTGATAGAAAAAATATGGTGCAAAATATTGCACAAGGCGTTGCAGAACCTTTGTATACAGCAGAAAGCTTGAACTCTATCTATTTAAACAAAAGCCTTAAACCTTATCCTAAAGATATAAATAATTCTTTAAATTTGTTGAAAGCTTCAGGGTTTTATCTAAAAAATAATATTTTATACGACAAATACAATGAGCGTGTAGAATTTAATTTGTATACAAATGCTGGTTCATTAGACAGAGAATCCATTGGGGTAATGATTAAGCAGGATTTGGAAGATATCGGGATAAAAGTTAATTTTAAACCGATTGAATTCAATTCTTTGGTCAATAAAATTTCAAACACAAATGATTGGGACATGGTAATAATCGGGTTAACCGGTTCACCCCTAGAGCCACATGACGGCAAAAATGTTTGGCAATCATCAGGACCTTTGCATTTATTTAATCAACGACCAAGCGGTTATAAAATTGATGATAGACTTGATTGGGAAAAAGAACTTGATGAAATTTTTGACAAAGGCGCGCTCAAGCTTTCGTATGAAGAGCGTAAACCTTATTACGACAGGTATCAAGAAATTATTTATAATGAAAAACCTATAATTTATTTGTATTCACCGCTTAGAATAATTGCTGTAAGAAAAAAAATTAAAAATATTTTTCCAACCGAATTAAGTGGTTTGCTTTACAATCTTGATGAATTATATATTGATAACGGAGAATTAAAATAATGGAAATGTTTAGATACATCTTTAAGCGCATACTTCAAACAATTCCTTTATTAATAATTGTTTCATTAATCAGCTTTTTTATAATACGCTTGTCGCCGGTAGACCCGCTTGCGGAATTACGTTTAAACCCTTCAATTTCTGAAGAAACTTTAAACAAAGAAATTAAACGACTAAATTTAGATAAACCGATTTATATTCAATATTTTTCATGGGCAAAATCTTTTGTCAAAGGGGATTTAGGCTATACAACCGCCGGCGAAAAAGTTTCTCAAAAACTTGCAGAAAGAATCCCAAACACGCTTTTGCTTTCGCTTGTCGTAATTTTTATGACTTGGCTTGTCGGCATTCCTTTGGGAATAATTTCTGCAATAAAAAAAGAATCAGTGTTTGACAGGTTTTTAACGGTTTTAGCAAGTATCGGAATGGCAATTCCTTCGTTTTTCTTTGCAATTTTATTATTAATTTTTGCAGTAAAAACAGGTTGGTTTCCGGTTGGCGGACTCACAAGTTATAATTATAACGAACTTTCTTTTTGCGGAAAATTTATAGATATTGCTAAACACTTAGTTTTACCGACAGTGGTTTTATTTACGATATCATTAGCAGGTTTGCAACGCCAAATCAGAGCGAACATGTTGGAAGTTTTGGATAGTGATTATATCAAATACGCAAGAGCGCGTGGGTTAAGTGAATTTCAAGTAATTTTTAAACATGCACTTAGAAATGCAATAAACCCGATGATTACGCTTTTAGGATTTGAATTTGCAGGGTTATTAAGTGGAGCGGCTTTGACAGAATATGTTTTTCAATATCCGGGGTTAGGAAGACTTATTCTTGAAGCTGTGATGAAATCTGATATAAATTTAGTTATGGCATCTTTAATGATGGGAACAATTATGTTAATTTTAGGTAATTTATTGGCGGATATTTTACTTATGATTACAGATCCAAGAATAAGACGCAGGAGTGAACAATAAAAATGGAATTTTTAAAAAGCATTTTAAAAGATAGATTTACACAATTAGCGTTTTTAATACTCGTTTTATTGTATCTTATGATTATTTTTGCGGATTTTTTGGCACCATATTCAAGCAATTATTCAAATCGCGAAATGTCTTATACTCCACCTTCACCTATTTATACAATAAATGAAAAAGGAAAATTTTCTTTACCTTATACTTATAATTACACGCGAGAATTTGACTCCAATCTAATGCAGACGGTTTATAAACTTGACCGTTCAAGCAAATATTTTATTAAACCTTTTACCAAAGGCGAAACTTACAAATTTTTGGGAATAATCTCTACTGATAGACATTTATTTGGCGTTAGAGAAGGTGGAAATCTTTATTTATTAGGCACAGATATAAACGGTCGAGATGTGTTTTCAAGAATCCTTTTAGGTGGCAGAATCTCTTTGACAATCGGATTTTTAGCCTTGTTAATTGTTTTTCCAATCGGACTTTTGTACGGCGGAATTTCAGGATACGTAGGCGGAGCTATTGATAATATTATGATGCGCTTTGCAGAAGCTATTATGGCGATTCCGAGTTTTTATTTGTTAATAATCCTTGCGGCGATTTTACCTGCCGGCATGACGAGTATACAAAGATTTTGTCTAATTGTTGTAATACTTGCGCTTGTTGGTTGGGCTGGCTTTGCACGCGTTATTCGCGGTATGGTTTTATCAATAAAAAAAGAAGAATTTGTGTTGGCTGAAAAAACAATGGGCGCGTCTAATTTAAGGATTATTTTAAAACACTTGCTTCCTCAAACCACAAGTTACGTAATAATTGCAATGACTTTGTCTGTACCATCTTATATTTTGGCAGAATCCGGTTTAAGCTTTTTAGGATTAGGTATACAACAACCGGATGCAAGTTGGGGAAATATGCTAAAAGAAGCACAAGAATTTACTAATATCCTCTATAGACCTTGGTTACTTGCTCCGGGGGGATTAATATTTATAGCTGTTTTAGCTTTTAATTTATTAGGCGATGCAATAAGAGATTATCTTGACCCAAAATCTGAATAAATTTCACTGAAAAATCTTTTAATACTTTTGCACGTTGCTTTGCACCAAAAGGATTTGTTTTGATTAACATATCACAGCTTGTATCCTACAAAGATTAGTACTATAATATACGTATTAATAAAAGGAGATAACTATGAAGCAGGAGCTGATTTTTTTAGGGCCGCCGGCATGTGGCAAAGGTACGCAAACAAGCAAGTTGGCAAAATATCTTGGTTTTCCGCATATTGATACCGGTTCATTACTTAGGGCAGAAATTGCGAAAGAATCAGAAGAAGGAAAAATTGCAAAATTTCATATTGACCAAGGTCATTTAGTTCCTGTAGAACTCGTTGGTGCAATAATTTCTAAACGATTACGTCAAGAGGATTGCAAAAATGGTTATGTGCTTGATGGTTATCCGCGAAGTTTAGAACAAGCAGAATTGCTTGAAAAAATTAACGCAGACATTGATGCTAAAGAAAAAGCAGATTTTAAAGCTATATATTTTGATATAAATATGGATGTATTGTTAGATAGAATCATTCATAGGCAATCATGTCCGGTTTGCGGTGAAATTTATAACATTAAATACAAACCGTCAAAAGTAGAAAATATTTGTGACAAGTGTAATGTTCCTCTAGTTACTCGCGCTGATGATAATGAAGAAATCGCAAAAGAAAGATTTAATACATATTTTAAAGAAACTGCGCCACTAATAGATTTTTATAAGAAAAAAAGAAAATTATACGACTTAGACGCAATGGGCACTATTGATGAAGTTTGGGAACGAATGAAAAATATAGTCCTTAAATAAGCATTATCTATTTAAAATCTCAATAATAAAAATCAATGTGAAAATATAACATTTCACATTGATTTTTGTTATATTTTATCATTATTAAAACATCAATCTAAACAACAAGAATCGTTTATTCAATTTTTCTGAGAACTTTTTCAAATTGCCGACAGTTGCAGATGTATCATCCATAATTTGTTTTAAGTTTTCTTTCTCGCCACATTTACCGTTAACTGTTTCTATTGCATTTGATACTTCGCACATCGTCACATTGAAATTATCAATTGATGTTGTAAGTTTGCTTTTCAAGTTTTCATCTTTTGTCATTTTATTAACAGAAGCTGAAATTTCATTCAAATTAGACATTGTACTATTTAAATCTTCAGCAAAATCTTTTGCATTAATAGAACCAATTATTGGCGCTAATTGTTTTGATAAATTAGCTATTGCATCAGCCGTGTTATACATTGTTGGTTTGAAATTTTCATCACCAATCACACCATTAATATTTATTGCAAGTTTATTAAAGTTTGAAGTTGCATCAGTCATCATCCACACAATCGCATCAATATCATTTTTAGAAGTATCAACCAGTTTTTCTGTTTTTTCTAAAGTCGTCGTTGCTTGAGCTGTTAAATTTTTGAAATTATTTACTGATTGTTGTAATTCTGCAATCATTGAATTACTTAACAATTCGTTAATAACCCGATTTGTTTCAGTCAAACCAACCGCAGCTTTATATTGCAAATCCATAAAATCAGCCACCCTCATCGGTTCAACGACTGTGTAAGGCGAAGTTTGATTTGGATAAGGCAAAGGAGTATTATCTAAAGGTGAAATTCGTAATTTTTGAACATGATTTTCTGTAACGATTTTTCCTGTCATAAATTCCGGTAAAATAAGCCCCGGAAGGTTTACAAAATAATCCACTTTATATGCATAACTTGTTTTTACGGTATCTTTCAATTCTTGCGGAATTAATTGCGAAGTCATAATTTGTGATTTTTTTACTTTACCAACATTGTAATACTTGTCATCGAGCTTAATCTCAACATCAGCATCATTTCTTAAAATTTCTTTATTCACAACCGGAATATAAACTGAACGAATTTTAGGCGGAGTTATTTCTAAAAATTGTTCACCAATCAAGCCTGATTGTTGAATTGAAAGCATTGAAGCAGTTGGAATTTTTATATCCGGTTCTGTTATAACAAATTTTAGTTTTACATAACTTGATTCATTTTCAATAACCGGAATAATTTCTTCAACTTGCCCAACTCTTAACCCCATCATTTGAACACCTGAACCTGGGCGCATACCGTTTACATCTTTAAACTGAACTTCAATCCTTTCAGCAGAAGAAAACGAACGTCCTTTGACCCAAAGAACTGTAAACAAAAATATTGTTAAAGCTACTAGTGTAAGAATACCTACTTTTAATGATGGTGAAAGTTTCATTTATAACAACCTCTTTTTTAATTCATTTTCATTGGACCTTCGATTGTTGCGTTTACAAACTGTCTTGTGTAATCAGTTTTTTCTTCGCATAATTCGCTCGGAGTTCCTTCAAAAACTGCTTTTCCATTATACAACATTAACACTCTGTCTGACGTCCTACGAATCGTTGACATTTGGTGAGTTACAACGATTGAAGCCGCGTTTGTTTCATTTTTTAACCTCACAATATAATCCTCAATCAAGGTTGAAGAAATCGGGTCTAAACCTGCGGTTGGCTCGTCATAAAGAATTATTTTAGGCTCGGTAACAATTGCACGCGCAAAACTTACACGCTTTTGCATACCACCGGATAATTCTGACGGAAATTTTTCTTCTATGCCGGATAAACCAACAAGCTCAAGCTTTTCAGCAACAATCTTTTCTAATTCAGCTTTTGTGTATTTGTTGCGCAACTCTTTTCTCTCTTGAAGCGCAAACGAAATATTATCAAATACATTCATTGAATCAAAAAGCGCTGAATATTGAAAAACCATCGCAATATCACCGCCTGATGTGATGATATCTCCAGAATCTTTTTCTATCAAACCGCTGATAAGTTTCAAAACCGTACTTTTACCTGAACCTGAAAAACCAATAATCGAAAGTATTTCTCCGTCATTTACGTCAAAAGAAATATTGTCAATTATTGTTTTTTTATCAAAAGCTTTTACTAAATTTTTAACTTTTATACTCATAATTTTTCAGAAATTTAATTCCATACCTTTCTTTTATTTTAATAAAAATAAACCGTTGCAAATATTAAATCAATTATAACAATTGATACAAAAGACCATACAACCGCTTTTGTGGTTGCAATACCAACACCTTTTGCGCCATCCTTTGCCATCATTCCGCAAGAACAACTTATCAAAGAAATTGCAAAACCAAAACAAATTGATTTAAAAATACATACATTCAAATCATGCATGCTCAAACCAAACCACACAGAATCAAAATACGCTTTATATGATAATTCTGACGTAACGTTTGAAGCAACTGCACCACCTAAAATTCCAAATAACGAAGCAAGAATTACTACAACAGGCATCATTAGCGTTCCGGCAATTATTCTTGGAGTGAATAAATATTGAACAGGATTTACTTTTAAAACTCTTATTGCATCAATTTGCTCTGTAACCTTCATAGTAGCGATTTCAGAAGCTAAAGAAGAACCTATCATTGAAATTATTGCAAATCCAGCCATAATTGCGCCTTCTTCTCTAACTGTTAACATTGCCATAAGCATTCCGACAAAATTTCCGCCACCTTGCTTAACCATTTCTCCTGCAACCTGCATTGCAATAATAACAGAAGTCATGCCTACAATAGAAAGCGTAATTGGCAAAGATGAAACACCAAAGCGCGAACACTGCTCAATTATGTTTTTGTAAGAAGTATTGAATTTAATTAAACCTTTTAAGAATTCGGTGCAATAAATAATAACTTCACCTAAAGTTGTCAAAAAATCCTTCAACTCGTATTGAAGCATCTTAATTGCTTTATATGTATATGTACCTTTGTAATAAATTTTCATTTTTGCACAATTATCCTACATGATTCTACCAAAAATTAAGATTTTTCAAATCAACTTAAAATATGAATTTTGTGTTTAAATTGTGTCACGCGAGTTATGATAAAAAGAAAACAAAAATCGCTAAAACTTCTGCATTAATTTCTATTCTCATTTGTATGACTGTGATATGATTATTTTTATTGGAAATATATATGGATAAAATTTTAAATATAAAAAATATACTAAACAATTTTACACAAGAGGATTTTGACAAAAATCTTGTTGATTTACACATACACACAACATTTTCTGACGGTTTAGCAGATTATAATCAAGTAATTGAAAGTGCAAAAAATCGAAATTGCAAACTGATATCTATTACTGACCATAATTCTTGCAATGTTCATAACCTTATTAATGATGAAATATTATTAGTCGGAGCTGAATTTGATTGTTGGTTCAAAGGCGTGTTTATTCATCTTTTAGCTTATGGATTCGATACTAAAAATAAAAATTTACAAAAATTTTTTGCAAAAAATAAAAGCGAAACCTGCAATGATATTTTGAGATTATTCGCCAATCGTAATGTAAAAGATTTGATTACAGCAATCCATGACGCTGGTGGGATTGCAGTTTTAGCCCATCCGGCATGTTATTGGGCAATTAATCTTGATGATTTTGTACAAAAGCTTATAAATATTGGGCTAGACGGTATTGAAGTTTATTATAAATATTCTAGATTTAGAAGAATAATAAAATTCCATGACGAATCTGAAGTTTGCAAAATTGCTCAAAAGTATCCCCAATTAATCAAAACCGGCGGTTCTGACTTCCATGACTTAAGATATTAAGTGTAAAAAATACATTAATCGTATTATTTATTTTTGTTTTTTTCTATTAAAAATTTTTGCATGCTTAAGCTTATTTGCAAGCATTATCACACTAAAAATCTTAATTTTACTAACATTTGACAACTAGAATATTTATAATGTAAACTATTGTAACAAGGATTATTACCAAATTCGGCTATTTTTAAATAAAGCACTTGACAAAAAATTTATTATAGTGCATAATGAAATTGTTAAATGAAGTGTATAAAAAACACTTAATAAACGAAGAGGTAGTAAAAATGAAAATAAACAATATAAATAACATAATGTTCACAGCGAACAAAAAAAATAACGAATTAGGTTCGAAAGATGCAATACTTATGCTTAGAGACCCTAATGCAGCAGTTAAATTTCAACAATGCCAAGAATTTTCTAAAAAGGCAGATTCGGTTGATTCAAACCCTTTAGTTGCTCTAGGTTACAAATTGTACAGAACTTTTAATATAATTAAAGGAAATTATATTTCTGACAATGCCGATTTGAACAAACCAGTTGACATTGTTGCTTAACAAATTTTTTCTATAATATAATACACACACATATCAGCGGTAATTTGTTTATCGCTTTTTTTTTGCTTATTTATTTTATGACCTTAAATTCAAAATTGCTTGACTTTCTTCTTTACTTAATAATTTCGCACCACCCAAAATTTCAGTATTCAACACAACTTGAGCATAAGATTCAGCAAGCTCCAACTTCATATACGCATCTTCTAATGTTTTACCTGCCACAATAAAGCCATGATTCTCCATCAAAACTGCATCGTATTCATTAAAAAATTTTATCGTATTATCAACCAATTCTCTAGATGAAGGCAATGCGTATTTAGCGAGTGGAATTCCGCCAAAGTAAAAAACATTTTCAGCCATAATCGGTGCCATTAAATCCTTACCCGATGAGGCAAAAGAGCTTAAATAGGGCGCATGTACATGTATAATATAATTAATTTCAGGTCTTTTTTTATAAATTTCAATATGCAAAAATTTTTCGCTTGAAGGTTTTTTATTTTTTTCTAAAGATTTACCGTCAAAATCAGTATAAACAATATCTTTTTTACTCAAATAACCGTTTGAAGAACCAGAAGTTGTTATTAAAAGTCCATCCTTGTATCTTGCCGAAATATTTCCTGAATACCCTGGGGTATAATTTTTTTCACCACATAATTTTCCACAAGCGATGATTTTTTGCACTAAATTATTTTTTGAAAAATTATAAAACATCTTCAACAGTCTTAACCTCTTCTACAACAGCTTTTTGCAAGATTTTTGGAGTCGCTGCAGATTCATACCCTGATTCTGTTGCTGTTTTTTTGTTTTCAGCTTTTTTCTTTTGTTGAATTTCAAAATGATCATACTCGACCTGCGCACCTTTTGCATCCATCATTAATTCAACAATACAATATAAATTTTGACGGACAAAGTCATAACCAAAACTCATTTTCATATCATCAGGTCCAACTGATATATAAAAAGCGTTTTCTTGCAAATCACGGTCGTTTGGAGCATCATTTGACATATTTATTGATGAAAACCAAGAAACAGTCAAGTATTTAGAGATTCTAAAATATTCTCTAAAGAATAAATTTTGTTTACCATAACGATATGAGTCAAATACCGGCATTGGTGTTTCGTCGTGATAAGCTGAAAAATAATATCCGACATCTTGCATCCAACGTTTGTATTGAGTATGCAATACAGGTCCAATACGTCCTATGACTTGAGTATCACCTGTTCCATACAATGCACTTGAAAATTGAGTTGATACTGCAAACCTTATTGCTTTTAATTTATCTTCATCAACATAATTAAACAAGGTTTGCGCAGCATTTGCCATATACCTGAAACGTGTTGTACCAATATTATTACCTTTTAATTTTTCAAAACTCGTATCAAAATCCAAATCTTGGTAATAACCACCCTCTACTCTATGCGAAAAGGTTGACCTTTGACCTTTTAATAAAAAATTATCTGAAAAATAGTCTTTTTTATAAACTAAACCAATACCGTATTTTGGACGACGTCTACCCAAAAACCATTCATTTTGAAAGTTGTTCATACCATATTGCAAAGTCAAATTATCATCAAGTTTTTGTTCACCATCAATGATAAATTTACTGGCTGCAGTACCATAAGCAATTGAAGTTTGGTTTGTGCCGCTATTAAAACGTCCTAAACCACCAATACCAAAACCGCTTTTGTAATTCAAAATTGGCATAGCCTTTAAGACTGAGCCTTTTGGTAATTCAAGCACAATTCCGGGGCCGGTATAAACACCTAAACCTCTATATGCGCCAATTTCCCAAATATTTGATTCTACGTAATCATGATTTTTATTGGTATAAAGCTTAACAGACGGAATTCTTAAAAGAGTTTTATCCCCTTTTTTCATCCTAAATCGTTTAAGCGCAATCGTTTCTAAATCTCCGTTTTGAGTAATTTTGATATCTTTTGAAGTTACTTTTATAACTCCTTTATTCATATCATCAGTTAAAGTTTCTCCTTTTGGAGTGAGCATATATTTAAGTTGAGGTCCACGCGTTAATGAACGAAATTCAATAGGGAACGAATCATCAATAGTTATCGTACCTTTTTCTTGAGAAATTTTATCGCCATAAACGTAACCTTTTTCTGATTTAATCAAGATGTTTGAAGTTCGAGTGACTGGATTTTCAATCAACGCATTTTCTTCATTCATATCTACAAAAATATAATCACCATTAACGATTTGACTGCCTTTTGAGATTTTAACATTGCCTTCAGCCTTAATCGTATTATTAGCTCTATCAAATGTAATTATATCAGCATAAACCGTAGTTCCTTGGCTAACAAATTCAACACTAACATTCCCTTTTGCAAAAATTAAATAATTTTGCGTATCGTAATCAACGCGATTACAACTCAAAATTATATCATCAGAATCTTCACTAATCGGCTCGTTTTTTGCTACAGCATCTTTCTTAGACGCTTTTTTAATTTTTTGTTTTTTGTCCGTTTTATTTTTTCTAGACCAAAAATGTTTTTTTGTTGAATTTTCTACGTTTGAATCTTCTGAATCAAAACTGTCAGTAGAATTTTCGATTTCTTCAGAGATAGCATCATCATCAAAATTTTCAATAAGCTCATGAGATGCGTATTCAGAAGTTTCAATTTCTCCAGAATAAACATCTTTCGCGGTTGGCGCCAATTCGTATACTTGATTGTTGTGTTTATCAATTTTGTTTTTTAAATATAATCTTAATTGTTTAATCGGCGGAGTTGTATGGTGAGAATTACCGGAAGATTTTTTTACAGAAGTTTCATTTTCTGTAACTCCAAGCTGTTTTGATGGTATAAAAAATGCGTCACCAGTATAATCTGATGCTTCAGAGAACGCAAAATCAGCTTTAGCCGGCGCTAAAGTAAACATTGATATTATTAAAATTGTAAGTAGTTTTTTATTCAATATGTGCTTCCTATATATAATTTCTTGGGTTTGTATGCGTACCATTTACGCGAACTTCAAAATGGCAATGAGGCCCTGTGCTATAACCTGTTGTACCTTCATAACCAAGTACATCACCTTTATTGACTCGTTGACCGTTAACAACTTTTATAGAATTCATGTGTGCATATAAAGTTGTTATTGATTTTCCGTTAACAATGCCATGCTCTAGAATTACAACTTTTCCATAACCACCATACCAGCCAGAATAAATAACTTTGCCAGAATTAGATGCCCTAATTGCGCCTAAATTTGGCCCGCCAATATCAATACCTGTGTGAAAAGTCCTGCTATTGAATATAGGGTGAACGCGTGGTCCATAAGGCGAAGTTATTTGACCTTGAATTGGTTTCATAAATCCTGATGCCACTTGGGTTGTAGAATTTTTTGTTGTTTTATTTATATAAGAACCTATACTTGCAGATTGTTTTGCAAGTTCACGTTCTGATTTTTCGTAAGCTGTTCTATCAGTCTTTAATTTGTTAATCATGTTTTTATTTTTTTCAATCGCACTATTAATATATGCTTGTTGCGAATTTATTGACGCAACAGAACGCTCTAAATTTCTTTTTCGCGTAGCTATTTGATATTTTAAAGTGGCAATTTCTTGTGCTTTTGCACGCGCTGCTTTCATTCTGTCGTAATCATCTTTTAACAATACTTTGCGATAATAAATTCTATCAAAAAGCATGTTAACATCTTCTGCGCTCAAAATAAGTTCAGCCATAGGGTTTCTTTGATTTTTATAAATACATCTTATATGAAAAGCCAAAATTGTATTCATATTATTGTATTCAATTGTAGCAGCTTCAAGGCGAGCTTCGACTCCTTGCAATTGTTTTTCAGCAACATCTCGTTCCTGTTTTGAAGAAGTCAATGTATTGCGAGCCTTTTCTAATTTTTGTTGATTTTTATATAGTTTGTTGGTTTCAACATTTTCAAGCCATTTCAAATGATTAATCTTAGCTCGTGTTTGTTTTTTCTTAGTTTCAATATCCGTAGCAAAACTAGATGGGCATAAAAACAAACCCACGACAGAAAAAAATATTAAAATACTTAATATTTTTTTAAACCCCACGTTTATCTCCCACTAAAAAGTAAAGGGATTAATGATAATCCAACCATCCAAACAATACAACAGACAGCGATTATAGCAACTATTCCTTTTTTATGTTCTCTGAAAAATTCCATAACTACCTCACTTAATTATAATAATACAAAAAAATCATTAAGACAACTTTGTGTTTGTTTATGCAAATTAAGTTAAAAATGTTATTATAAAATTAATTTAAGCAAATTTTTTTATCACCGGTTTTTGTTTAATTAATATACCAAGGATAAATAATGGAAGCACTAAGAAACTTAAAATATATTAAAGATAATAGGGCTAATTTTGTTGAATGGAATCAACAGCAAAAAACAAAAGAGGCTAAAGTTTCAGTTCTTATTAATCAAAAAAATTTCGACGAAGATGAAATAGAAAAAGCTTCACAATATGGTCACACGTTAATAAACACAATTAACATAATGGATCAATTAAGCATTAATCGTTCTGAAAATGCTTTGGTTTCAATAAATACTGCCATGTCATTATTAACAGAATTGGTTTCAGGAATTGGCGCCGGCATTGGTTTTTTTGTATCAAAATTTAGTAAAAATCCAAACAAAACCCCTAAAATTGCGGCTTATATTGGTTATATTATATCAAGTTTAGCATGTTTAATAATAAGAGAATTTTTAAGTGCGCATTTTGAAAAAATGGCAACAAGAATAGCAAGATATCAAACCCGAGAAAAAGATTTAAAAGATATTAGAAATTTTGTTGTTTATAACAAAGAACAAGTCGAACAAGCAAAATTAATTGCTGAAAATTTAGACGATGTAAAAGATATAACAGAAGATTTATCATTTAAAGAAAGTTTAAATCCTATAAAAGTTTTTAAAAACTCACTTATAACAGTTAAAGATTTGAATTTTGATTTCAAAAACTATAAAAATTGGTTGAAAAATTATAAACAAGAAGAAAAGTTAAAACAAGAAAAATTTGCGCAAATGAAAATTTCTGATGAAGAAAAATCTTGTGCAGAAAAAGAACGTGACAAATTACTGAATGTTGTAAAACATCTAGAGATTTCAGCAAATAATTACGAAATAAATGCCGAACTTGGAATAAGAATCGCAGCAGCTGGTATTAGTTTCGCATCTGTTACAAGTGGTTTTTTATTTAGTTGGTTATTTTCAAATTTATCCAAAAATATTAAAAAATCTACAAAATTAGCTAATTTTTTAAATAATATATCTAAATTTTCTATTCCTGCCGGCTTTTTCGCACTGTTCTTTTTAACAGGTCCATTAGTTAAAATTGTAAAAGATTCTGCAAGAATAGGAAGGCAAAAAGAAAAAGATAAATTTATAGAAACTCCAACTAATTTTATTACATTTTCAGACACAGAAATTAATTCTGTAAAAAATATTAAAATAAAAAATACAAATGATGATATTTTAATGAAAAATATTTTGATAAATTTCAAAAATATTTGGAATATGAAAAATGAAATAAGTAATTATGAAAAAACTAAAAAAGAAAAAGTTCAAAAAGAATTAAAGCTTCAAGAAGCATTAAAACATATAAAAATATCAAAAGAACAAGAAAAAGAAGCGAAAAAGCTACAAAAACAAGCTTTTATAGTTTTTGAAAAAATTGATGATAAATCTGAAAGTTTTGTTGATGATACGAATGCGGCGTTATCTTCAGCTTCTGCAATAATTAATGGTACAGCCTGTACTATTGCTAACTTACTTACGTTAAAAATTTTTGGTAATAAAATTTCTAAATTAACCAAAAATCATAAAATGCCAGGTTTTTGGGAAGGAATAAAATTAACTAAACATCTTAAATTAAAAGATATTATGCTTATATTTGTAGCCCCATTTTTAGCTACAAGATTATTAATTTGCGTAGTTTCTACGATTTGTGCAGAAATAAAAAAATATGCATGTCAAATTGGCATCATGTCTGCAATGAAAGATTTAGAAAATCCGAAAAATTTTATAACATAAAATTTACTTAAAACCTAAACAAACTTTTTTGTTACTAATTTCTTCAACCACGTTTAAGTTTATTTGTTACGTTGAAAGAATCCGGCAATTTCTTTGTGTGACAACAATTTTGAAATAGGTCTGCCGTGCGGGCAGGTTTCAGGATTTTCACAAGTTCGCCAATTCTTAATAATTTCTTCCATTTGATATTGGTTTAAATATGTGTTTGCTTTTACAGCAGCTTTGCAAGATGTCGTAATCAAAATTTGCTCTTCTATATTATCTAAATCTCCGGAAATATTTTCTAAAATGTCTGCCATAATATCTTTAGGCGATATTTTTGATAAAATTTGCGGAATTTTTCTAAATATTGCTTTCTCCTCTGACAAAAAATCAATTTCATAACCAAATTTATTTAATTTATCTTTGTTTGATTCCAAAAGTGCTTTATCTGATGGCGCAATGTCAATAACATCTGATATAAATAACAACTGGCAATCAATATTTTTTGATTTTTTCAAAGTTTCATAAATATAACGTTCGTCCGCAATATGTTGGTCAACAATTTCTAAACCATCTTCTTTTTCAATCAAAATATAAGTTTTTTTATATTGACCAATAATTATGTCATCTGACTTAAATTCAGTTTCGTGTACAAATTTTGATTGCAAATTCGTATTAAAATTTTTAACCGGTAAATTTGTTACCTTTGGCTCATAAATTTTTAAGTCATTATTATAAATTGGCTCTTCCGATTTATTAGTATCATTTTGGAAAACATTTTTTATTGAAGAATCTGCATCTACAAAAATTGTATTATTATTTGCATAAATATTTTTATCACTTTGAAGAATCTGTTTTTGATTTGGATTTTGTTCTTGATTTTGTTCAAATAATTCTTGTGAGCTTTCTTTTTGTGTCTGAAAATTTTGTGCAGAATTTTTGAATAAAGTCTTTAAAGCTTCATCAACAGCTGAATATATAAAATTAAAAATTTGATTTGGATTTTTGTAACGAACTTCTTTTTTGGTTGGATGAACATTTACATCAATATCTTCAGGCGGAATTTTCAAATTTAATACAATAAAAGGATAACGTCCATTTCCAATTAAATTTCTGTAAACATTATCGATTGATTTTTGGAACACCGGACATTTTACAATACGCGAATTTACATAAGTATAATAATCTTTTTTACTGCTTCTTGTATAATCTGGCGTGCTTACAAAACCTTCAATCACAAGGTTAGAAAGCTTATCTTCTTTATATACAGGTTTTAAATTTCTTACAACTTCATCATTAAAAACTTCACGAATCGTTTGTTTTTGCTCATAAACAGAATTTGTTTTCAATGAGACTTTACCGTTAAACTTTAGTTCAAAAGCTATTTCCGGATGAATTAATGAAATTGATTGAATAAATTCGTGAATATAAGCGAATTCTGTTTTAGGAGTTTTCAAAAATTTCAATCTTGCCGGAAGATTATAGAATAAATCGCAAACTTCCATAATCGTACCTATCGCACAGCCGGTTTGACTTTTCGTCACTTCAGAATTTTGGCAAGAAACTTTTGTTCCATAATCATAATCTTTTGTACGCGTAATACAAGTCAATTTTGAAATAGAAATAATACTTGCTAAAGCTTCTCCGCGAAACCCCATGGTTTTAACATTATACAAATCTTCAGAACAAGTAATTTTGCTTGTTGCATGCTTTGAAAAAGCTAAAACGATATCATCAGGATGAATTCCGGAACCGTTATCTGCAACTCTGATATTACGGCATTCGTTAGAAATTTCAATACTTATTCTTGTTGCGCCTGCGTCAATTGAGTTTTCAACCAATTCTTTAACAACAGAATAAGGTCTTTCAATAACCTCGCCTGCTGCGATTTGATTTATTATATTTTTTGATAATTGAACTATTCTCCCCATAAAATTATTATATAATAAAAAAAAATGATTGTTTCTTGAACCTACCGCATCCTCTGGGGAACGGTTTCAAGTCAGGTTGTGTGCTATCCCGCACACGACCTGACTTTCACACACCTTAGGTCGGATTTGAAAAAGCAAATTATCGGCAGAGAGTGGTAGGGTTGCGAAAGCAATCCGAACCTCGTTTAACGCCAATAACCAAGAAAGGTTCGAAAAATTGCGGGAATGAGTTGCTACGCAACTCCCGCTCCCGCCTGTCATTTTTCGACTTTTTCCGCATCCTCTAATTGTAAATTTATGTTAAATGTTGTATAATACATTCAGTTTTATGCGCAAAAAAAATATTTACGTGTTTTATATTTGATATTGAAATACATTAGATAAATGAGGTTAAACAATGAAAAAGATTATTTTAAGTACATTTATAACAACTATCGCGATAACAGCTTGTATGAATTTTAACAATAATTTTACAGTAGAAGAAAATACTATTCAATTTAAAAATATTTCAGCTATGGCGCTTGGTTATGACCGTTCAATGAGCGAAAAAACAATAAAAGCAACCGTTATTGACAGTTATTTTCGTCAAGTTTGCAAAAACGGTAAAATTATACGTTGGAATAAATCAACTTTTCCTTTAAAAGTTTACATCGAAGATTCAAAAGATTTGCCTGATTATTATAGAGAAATTGTTATGAATGCTTATACCTCTTGGCAAAGAGCAAGTGAAGGGCTTGTACGTTTTGAGTTTGTTGAATCACCTAGCGAAGCTGACATGAAATGTTATTTCAAAAATACTGATAACAAAAATTCAATCGGTGTACACGCTTTTGCCGTAAGTGGTAACAAAATAACTGATTCGGTAATTGTATTTAATAAAACTGATAACAAAGGACACTCACACGATTCAAAACAATTATATTCATCAGCCTTACAAGAAATTGGTCATTCTTTAGGTTTAACCGGCGCAAGTCAAAGTATTTATGATGTTATGTATCCAATCGGTACAAAATTCAATACAGAAATTACTCCGCGCGATTTAAAAACCTTAGGGCTTTTATACGCTGTAGTGCCTGATATTACCAATGAACCTTTAACTAATGAAGAAAAATCACAATTATTCACAGTTTCAGAAATTTTAAATACACTAAATGTTCCTGTAACAAACGATACAAAAAATCTTGATGAAATTATATCAAACGATATTTCAACACACTTAGCTTTAGCAGAACAATATCGTCGCAGAGCCCAGTATGACAAAGCTTGCAAAGAATATCAAGCCGTTGCGCAAATGAAAAACGATGCAAGAAGCCGTTCAGAAGTTTATTATGAAATAGCTGTTATGTATACTGATGCTGAAGAATTTGATAACGCAAAAAGTTATGCAGAAATTGCTTGGGCTACAGACGAAAACGATTTAACAATTACATTACCACCATTGATTAATTACTATACAAAACGTTCTAATACAGCAATAGAACAACTTGAAGACATTTTAAGAAATGATCCGTATAATAAACACGCTTATAAATTATTATGCAAAATTTATCGTGACAAACACCATGAAAACTTATTAAATTCAACAATAAAAAAATACGGAAAAACTGCAGGTAGCATAGAATAATTTTTATAATTCGCATTTATTAATAGATAAATGATATAAATTAATAATTTGTTAAAGAAATCAATACAAAAATTGCGATTATTGCAGTTGAAAAAACTAACGCTATTATAAATTTAACAAGCGGATGCATTCCCATATCTAATTCTTTTTCAAAATCAAGTTTGTTCAAAACTCTTTTTGAAAAATCTGCTCTCGCTGTGTCACGCGCTTTTCTAAAAGAATTATTCATCAATTTTCTTATCTCATAACTTTTTTCCAATTCTTTTCGCGCTTTATCATTATTTATTGTGAATTTTTTTAACTTAATATTTTCATCATTCGTTAATTCATTATCCAAATAAGGACTTAAATTATTTTTAAATACTCGATATTGATGTGAGGTTGTGTATGTATGAAATTTTGGTTCTTCTTTAACTCTTGTCAAAACATCATCTTGTAAACAATTTTTGAAATCAACAAACATACTTTTTATTATATCGTATTTTGCACGACAAGAATTACATTGTTTTAAATGTTTTTCGACTTCTGATTTTAAAGTTTGGCTTAATTCATCTTCTATATAAAATGAAATTAGTACATCCATTTGTTCACAAGTTAGTTTCATAATTTTTCTCCTCATTCAATTAAATAAAATCTTTTAGTGCAAATTGAATTTTTTCTCTGGCTCTTGATAGTCTTGATTTTACAGTCCCTATATTTGTATTAGTAATTTTTGATATGTCATAATAACTTAAACCTTCATATTCGCGCAAAAGTAGCGTTATTCTTAAATCATAAGGTAACGAAATTATTGCAATTTTGATAAATTTTTCTATTTCAGAAAACAAACATTTCTCACCAGGTTCACAACCTATTTTATCTTTTATTTCGTTTAACTCTTTTTCGTTATAATCAAAATTAATATTTGGAGTTTTGCGAGTGTAATCATAAAAAACGTTTGTAATTATTTGGTTTAGCCAACTTTTAAAATTTTTTGTTGATTTTAAAGTAGAAATAGATTTTGCCATTTTTATTAATGCTTCTTGAGTCAAATCAGAAACATCATTCTTTTTTTTGCATAAATGAAAAAATATTGAATACACATCTTTTTGTACTCTTTTAATTAATTCTTCAAGCGCTTTAATATCGCTATTTTGTGAAGCTTCTATTAAATCTGAAATATTTTTCCTTTTATAAACATAATTTGGCATACATTATTTTTGACTGTCAAAAAAAATATTTCTATACTCCTTGATAATATAGCCGGTTGGTTAATAAATTTTATAAAAATAAAGTGTTAAATTTTTATACTCAAAAAGAAAACAGGTCGGTTTTAGCCTTCCTGTTAAGATTTTACACTAGCCGAAATATAAATAGCAATTTAATTATATTATAAAAAAGTAAAAATTACAAACATGAGGATACAAAAACTCGAAAAATTCATGGTAGAAAACTTGTAAAATTATGTAGAAAACCAACAAAAAATTGTAGAAAACTCTTATTTTTTGGTAGATAAAATTGTAGAAAAAATGAAAGTTTTGAACATTATTTTTTTTTTAATTTAAACTTTCTACTTTTTATGTAGAAAATTGTAGAAAACTTTTGATTTTTCTACATAGTTTTGAACATAGTTTTCTACATAAAAAATCCTTATTTTTCAATACTTTGAGATAGTTTTCTACAAATAATTGTTGCTTATTATTACTATTATTATTTATATAAATATATTATTATATTATTATAATAATTTATGAAAAATAATTTTTTATTTAGTAGAAAAAAATATTTTAATAAGCTAAAATAAATTTATAAAATTTAGAAAGGAATAAAAATGGAAAATAAAAAGATTTATATTTTAATTGCGCTAACTGTTTTATTGATAATTAGTCTTTTGTTTGTAAATAAAATATTTAAATCAAATACTCAAACACCGTACAAATTAAATGAAGATAAAATTGAATCTCAAGAAAATAATTTGCAAAATAATTTTGAACAAAAAAATTTGTTTGAATCAACAAAACAAGAAGAAGAAAAAGTTTTAGAAAATAATGAACAAAAAAATGTTAAAATTGAAAAAAAATCTAATAATATCAAAAAGACTGTAAATCACAATTCACAAACAATTGAGCAAAAAAAAGATAACAAAATTTTTGATAAATCTGAAGAAAAAAATTTAGAAAAAACTGAAGAAAAAAATGCTAAAGACATGACTTTAGAAAATACTTCAACTTCAAATAATGTTATTGAGATTCCAACAAGACATTATACAAAAGAAAACTATCAAGTAATGTATCGTGGCGTAAAATACGATATAAAAATTCGCCAAACTGACGTTGAGCAAAATGCAAACGCGCAATAGATTATTTCTTTACAGTAAATACTAAATATGATAAACTTTTCTTGTAAGTAAAAACAAAATAATGGAATTTTTTATATGAAAAAACACGGTTTTACGTTGGCTGAAGTTATTGTAACTCTTGGAGTTGTCGGTGTTATTGCAGCATTAACTCTTCCAATTGTTTCTAATACTGCAGCAAAATCTCAAGTAGGTCCAAAACTTGCAAAAGCTGTTTCTGTATGGGAACAAGCAAATATTGCTATGTTAGAGGATGAAGATGTTACAGCTATAACTGAAGAGTTTGAAACAACAACTGGTACAGGTAGTAGTGCAACTACAACTTTAAATTTTACAGAATATAAAACTGCACTTTCAGAACATATAAAAATGATTGATACTTCAATTTCTAATTCAAGTTCTACAAGTTCAATATCTTCTGTTGATGAAAACGATGATTGGGTTAGTTTATTTGGTAATGAAAATCAAAGTTTTGAAACAACAAATGGCATACGTTACGCTTATACAGTTGATAATATTTCGTCAGATAACACCAATATGGAAACACCACCACACAAGCAAAGAATCGGGTATTTAGCAATTGATATTGATTCAGATTCTGATTCAAAAAATACTGTAGGTAAAGATATTTTTTGCTTTGCTTTGTATAATGATGGTTCTTTAAGAGCAATCGGTAGCGAAAACTGGAATGAGGGTGGAACAAGCAAATTGTACACTGCAAGTGAAGGCGGATGTCCAAATTCAACATCAAGTAATTATAATGCTTATTGTACAGGCTCTATTGTTGAAAATGGCTATAAAGTTATGTACAAATATTAGTATTTAATTTTTTGTTAAATATTTTGAGGTAAAAATGGTTTTAAATCTTAATAATTTTGAAATAGGCGGAAATAAATTAACAATACTTGCCGGACCTTGTGCTATTGAATCTTTAGATATAATGCGTGAAACTGCGGAATGTTTGAAAAAAGTTTGCGAAAAACTTGATATAAATTATGTTTTTAAATGTTCGTATGATAAAGCAAATCGTTCTTCAATAAATTCATATCGTGGTTTAGGTATAGAAAAAGGGCTTGAGTATTTGGCTAGAATAAAAAAAGAATTTGAAGTGCCTATAGTTACTGATATTCATACGTCGGAGCAGGCACAAATAGTGGCAGAAGTTGCTGATATAATACAAATTCCTGCGTTTTTGTGTAGACAAACGGATTTATTGGTTGCCGCTGCAAAAACAAATAAAATAGTTAATATTAAAAAAGGTCAATTTTTAGCGCCTCAACAAATGAAATCTTTGGTTAAAAAAGTTGAAGATAGCGGAAATCATAAAATAATGCTAACTGATAGAGGTGTAACTTTTGGTTACAATAATCTCGTTTCTGATTTTCGTGCAATACCTATTATGAAAGAATTTGGCTATCCGGTTGTGTTTGATGCAACTCATAGTGTTCAAATGCCAGGTTCAAATGGTGATTCAACCGGCGGTGACAGACGTTTTGTACCTGTTTTAGCAAATTGTGCTATGGCAAGCGGAGCGGATGTTTTATTTTTTGAAATTCATCCAAACCCTGACAAAGCTTTGTGTGATGGTCCAAATATGTTATTTTTAAAAGACGCTGAAAGTGTTTTTGAAAAATGTAATGAAATTTTTAAAATTATAAGAAATTAATGATAAAAATTGTTAAAAAAAATAATACTGGCTTACGTGGTTTTGTCGAAATTCCTTCTGACAAATCTATATCTCATAGAGCTGTAATACTTAATTCTCTTGCTTTTGGAAAAAGTGTTATTAGAAATTTTTCTTTAGGTAAAGATTGTTTAACAAGTGTTAATATTTTAAAAAGTTTGGGTGTTGATATTGATTTTATTGACGATAAAATTTTGAAAATAAAATCAAAAGGTAGTTTTCAAAAACCGCAAAATTTTTTGGATGCTGAAAATTCAGGCACTACAATGCGTTTGATGTCAGGGATTCTTGCAGGACAAGATTTTGATTCAGTTTTGATTGGTGATGAAAATTTGTCTAAAAGACCTATGAAAAGAATTCTTGAGCCGTTAAAAATTATGGGCGCAAAAATAGAAGCTAATAATAACCATGCGCCATTAAAAATTTATGGTAAAAAATTGAATGGAATTGAGTATATGTCGCCAATTTCGAGTGCTCAAGTTAAATCTTGTGTTTTGCTTGCAGGACTTAAAGCTTGCGGAAAAACTACTTATATTGAGCCGGAATTATCACGAAATCATACGGAAATAATGCTTGAATATTTAGGAGCAAATATTTTGGCAAATGGCGTAAAAACAGAGATTTTACCAAGCGAATTAGAATCACGCGATATTGAAATTGTTGGTGATATATCTTCAGCTTCATTTTTTATTGTTGCAGGTTTAATTGTTCCAAATTCAGATATAACATTAAAAAATGTTGGCATTAATCCTACAAGAGCCGGTATTATTGATGTGGTGAAAAAAATGGGCGGTGATATTGAGATTTTTGAAGAAAGAGTTTTGGCTGGTGAAAAAGTTGCAAACATAAGGGTCAGATACACAGAAAATTTAAAAGGTTGCACGATTTGTGGTGCTGATATTCCGCGATTAATTGATGAATTACCGATAATAGCGGTTTTGGCGACTCAAGCGGATGGTAAAACTTTGGTAAAAAATGCTGAAGATTTAAGGAATAAAGAATCTGATAGAATTTCTTGTTTGAAAACTGGCTTGAAGAAATTGGGTGCACAGATTGAAGAGACTGCAGACGGATTTTTTGTTGTTGGAAAAACGCAATTGAACGGTGATTGTGAACTTGAAAGCTTTAATGACCATCGATTAGCGATGAGCTTTTATATAGCAGGATTGATTTGTAAAAAAGAAATTTTGATAAAAGGTTTTGATTGGGTAAAAATATCTTTTCCGGAATTTGAAAAACTTATTGCTGAATTGGTATGATTTTTTGTCATTGTAGATAATTTATGTGTGTGGATTTTATATTTATTTTTTTGTTATGAGTATTTTTTAATTTGTCGTGCTGAATTTTATATTCAGTAAATAAGGTATTTTTAGGTATATTTCATTAAGATTTGTAACAATTTTATTTTTAAGCGTTATAAAATTATCAAAATGTGGAATTAAGACAAATGTAAAGGTAAAGCATGGATGTCTTTATCGAAAGTATCGCCAGAAAGGAGTTAAACATGGCACTTACAATTAACACAAATTTATCCTCAATCGTTGCACAAAGCAATTTGGCAAAAGCTACTGGTTCTTTGAACACTGCTATTGAAAGAATGACCACCGGTTACAAAATTAACCACGCGTCAGACAATGCAGCAGGTTATTCAATCGCTAGAAACTGGGAAACTCAATTAGGTTCATTAGATGTTGCAGCTGATAACGCAGCAACAGGTGGGGATATGTTAACAACTTTGGAAGATAACTATTCATTAGTTACTTCTCACTTGCAACGTGTCAGAGATTTGACTGAACAAGCTGCAAACGGAACTTATGGTTCTCAATCCTTGAAAGCTATTAAATCAGAAATCACCGCTAGACTTGAAGAAATCAACCGTATTTCTGCAAACTGCGAATTCAACGGATTAAAAATGATGGATGGCTCTATGGGTAACATTAAGTTGCAAGTTGGTCTTTACAGTTCAGCAGATAGCCAAATTGAACTTAAAGAGGATTTATTTAAAGAAGGTGATGTAACAAGTATGTTTAAAGATGCTGCTGGTGTTAATGCAGGTGATGCAACTGTTGAAAAATTGGCAGAAGCTTGTGCCGGTATCAACGACACCGGTATTATCGGCGGTCAAACAGCGATGCTTGATAAAATTGACAAGGTTATTAATGAAATATCAAGCCGTGTAACAACTCTAGGTTCTGCACAAAACAGAATTGAATCAGCAATTGAATCAATTGGTGTTCAATCTGAAAACATTACTTCTTCATTATCAACATTAAGGGATGCTGATATAGCTGAAGAATCTTCAAGCTATATTCAAGCTCAAATTCTTCAACAAGCAGCTGCTACATTGTTAGCAACAGCAAACCAAACTCCAAGTATAGCATTAAACTTGCTATAAGGAAGTTCTTTGATGTAAGTCGGTGGACTTTCTGCCGACTTACATTTTATTAAAAAACGGATTTTACTCTTTTCATATTATTAAATTAGTTCTTGATTAAAAACTTGTTATTGTTGGTTTTTAACGTTGTTTTGTAAACTTTTGTAAATATTTATAAAAAAAGCGTTATAAAATCATCAACATGTGGAATTAAGCAAGTATAGAAGAATCAAGGACGAATCTGAATGGATTCACCAAATGAAAGGAGTAAGTCATGGCATTGACTATTAATACAAATATAACTTCGTTAGTTACTCAATCAAATTTAGCTAAAGCAACAAGCTCTTTAAACAAAGCTATTGAAAGAATGACTACTGGATATAAAATTAATCACGCGTCTGATAATGCTGCGGGTTATTCTATTGCAAAAAATTGGCAGATAAAATTAAGTTCACTTGACGCAGCGGCAGATAATGCGGCAATGGGTTCTGATTTATTAGCAACTTTGGAAGATAATTATGATTTGATTTCAAGCCATTTGCAACGTGTTAGAGATTTAACAGAACAAGCGGCAAATGGAACTTATGGTTCTGCATCAAAAGAAGCTATTCAATCAGAAATTACGGCAAGGTTGGAAGAAATTGATAGAATTTCAACTAACGCTGAGTATAATGGTATAAAATTAATGAAGGGGACTGGAAGCGAGATAAAATTGCAAGTTGGAACAGATGCTTCAACAAACAGCCAAATTACGCTTGCGGCTTCTTTAACAAAAGGAGCAGATGTAGCTTCTTTATTTGCAGGTGGTGCGGTTACTACAATTGCTGATGTTGCAAAAGCATGTGCAGGTAATGATACTGCTCATACAGCAACTTCAATGTTAACGAATATAGATAATGTAATTAAAAATGTATCTGAACGTGTTACGGCAATTGGTGCTGCACAAAACAGAATTGATTCAGCAATAGAGTCAATCGGGGTTCAGTCAGAAAACATTACTTCTTCTTTATCTACAATTAGGGATGCAGATGTTGCCTCTGAATCATCAAATTATATTCAAGCGCAAATACTTCAACAAGCAGCTGCAACACTTCTTTCAACTGCAAACCAAGCTCCAAGCATTGCCTTGAACTTAATCTAGAAAGGACGCTCTCGACTAAGGAATAAATTATGTCTATTATTATAAGTACAAACATTACCTCTCAACTATCAAAAGCAAACCCCGAGAGTGCATCAGCCTTGTTGGATTCCGCCAAAATCAAATTGGGTAGCGGATACAGAATTCAGGATGATACAGATAACGGAGCGAGTAAATTAACTGCAGATAATTGGGACACACAACTTCATTCAATTGATGTTATAGCCAATAATATTACGTTGGGCGCAGAATTGTTGTCAACTTTACAGGATGGATATAATGGAGTTTTAAATAATCTATTTGAATTAAAAAATATGGTTGAAGAAGAAAATTTTGCTTCTGAAAATGATATTCAAAAAAAGGTTTTAAATAAATTTAATAATATAGAATCAATAAGTGAAGATTGTGATATGAAAACAAAAACGCTTATAAATGATTCTCAAACCGGTTTAAACTTCAATACAAATTTTGAAAATGTTGATAATAACGAATTAGTTATAACTAATGAACTTCTTGATAAATTCAATATAAAAGATTTTTTAACTCTTGATTTAACTGATAAAAATTTAGTTAATCAAATTGATGCAGATAAAGATACATTTATAGAATCACTTGAGCTTGCTCAAAATGATGTTGAAGAAAAATTATCGGGTATAAATACTTTGCAAGATAAAATTCAAAATGCGATTAGCCAGCTTGATTCACAATCAGAAATTATCACAAGCACAAAGACTGAAAAAGTTTCTTCAGAAGAATCTTCAACTGTTTTAAGTTCGCAAATTTTTCAACAAGCAATTGCGACTTTGCTTGCGACTGCAAACCAAACACCAAGTGCTACAATAAGTTTGTTATAATTTATTTAATAAGGCGCGGAAAAATCTACACTTGCGATTCATTTTGAACGCAGAGCGTCCAGAATGTGGATTTTTCCGCGCCATCAAAACATTATTTTATTTTTTGTCTAAATATCGAATTAGAGCCTTGGCAGGTAATGAAAAGCATGTTTCCTTCTACGTGTAAGCCGTAAGGCTTATCAAGTTTTGAAACTAACACTGTTAATGCGCCTTGAGGGGTAATTTTTAATACATTATTTGCGCTGTAGTTTGAAACGTAAATATTTCCGATATCATCACTTGCTAAACTTATTGGTCCTTTGATTTCAGGACTTTTTACAAAAACTATTCTTTTGTTATCAGGTGTAATTTTTATAATGCTATTATCTGAAAATGTTGCGACATAAAGGTTGCCATTTTTATCGCTTGTAATTCCGGTTGGAGAAACTATGTTTTCATAAATACCGCTTTGTGTTGCAATTGTTGAAGTTGGATTCATTTTTTGAACAGGCAAAGTCGTTTCGAGTTTAATTGATTCAGCAAGTTCTTTTGCTTGTTTGCTAAAACTGCTTGTTTGCGGAATCAGGTTTAAATATTCTGTAGCTTTGGTGTAATCTTCCAGTTTTGCAGAAATATTAGCAAGTTTATAAATAACTTCATAATCGTTAGGATTTCTTAGATAAATTTGTTTAAAAATTGTATTAGCTTCAGAATATTGTTTTAAATATTCTAAAATTGTACCTAAATTATAATATGCATCAATATAATCCGGATATGTTCGAATTGCGCTTCTAAAAGATTCAATTGCTCTTTCGTACATTCCTAATTTATAAAAATCAATACCTTGATTATAGTCAAGCTTTGCATCCGTCGGAATTTCTGACGCTATTGTTGCGGTTGCAAGGCTCAAAATCATCAAAATGGTTGTTAATATTTTTTTTAACATAATTAATATTCCTTTTTTTCAATTATACTATAACATTACTTTTTTAATTTCAATAGAGAATGCTGAAGGTTAATTTTTGCGCTTTTTTAATATATTTAAATATTTTCTTTGTTTCATATCATAGGCATAAATTTTGTTACCTTTTTTGTTGATAGAAATTTTTATTGAATTATTTATATCTGTTCTTAAAATTTGAGAATTTTTTAGAAGATACATTGTATAAATATTTGGGTGTCCAAATTTATTTTCGCCAACAGAAATTAGCGCAAATTTAGGATTCAAATAATTTATAATCTCTTGATTTAATACGTTCATTGCGCCATGGTGCGGAACTTTTAGTATTGTGATATTTTTAGGAAAATTTTTCAAGAATTTTTCTAAAATTTTTTCTCCGCAATCGCCGGTAAAAAGCATTTTAAAATCTTCATATTCTAAAAGCGTAATAATTGATTTATCGTTATCTTCTTTCATTGATTTGTCAGAAAAATTTCTGAGCTTTAGCCCATTTTGGTTATATATTTCCTCATTAGTTGCTTCAATTATGTTAACTCCATTGGCTTTTGCTGTTTTGTAAATTTCTTTTGCTAAAAACGAATTGTGATGAAGTTCATTGACATAAATATTTTTAACTTTTAAATTCTTCATTAAATCAACAGCGCCACCGCAATGGTCACTGTCAAAATGCGTTATAATTATATTTTCAATCTCTTTAATTCCGATATCTTTTAGATACTTAATAACAATGATGTCAGCCTGCGATTTTCCGCCTTGGTAGCCCGATTTTGCAGTATCAATCATTATAAATTTATTATCAGGTGTTTTTATCAAAAAACAATCCGCATTACCGACGTCAAACGCAGTTATTTCAAGGTTTTTATTTTTAATAGGGATTAATAAAATTAAAAATATAATAAACATTATTAAAAATGCGGTTTTTAAATTTTTTCGAGTATTTTCTGATAAATCTTTTTTAAAAAACCCGATTGCGCACATCAAAATTGCGTAATAAAGTATAATTTGAAAAACATTTGGGTGACTGGTTTGTAAACTTGAATATGGTAAACTTCCCCAAAAATTTGAGATTCCGACAAGGAGCGTTAAAAGAGGGTTTAAAACAAAATCAAAAACTTGGCAAATCAAACTTGCAAGTGGCACAATAGCAGCGAGTAAAGCGCTAACAAAACCGCCAAAACTGATTACCATAAGAATTGGAACGCTCATAATATTTGCGACGATAGAGTATAAACTTATATTATTAAAATAAAAAATTTGAATAGGAATCACCCAAAGTTGCGCAATTATTGGAATAGCTATTGTCCCAATTATAGAATTTAAAATTTTGTTTTTATACCTGACAATTATATCTGAAGTTATGAGAATCCCGAAAGTAACAACAAATGAAAGTTGAAACCCAACGTCATTTATGTACATTGGATTGTAAATTAGCATAAGTAAAGCAACAAATGAGAGTAGTGAAATACTGTGTGCGTCGCGGTTAAGAAGTTTTCCTATTAATACAAAAATCAACATGCAACTTGCTCTAACAACTGAAGCGCCTAATCCTGTCATTAAGGTGTACAAAATTACTGTGAGTATGCCTAAAGATATTTTAAGCTTGTAGCCGAGTTTAAAAAGTGACATGAAGTAGTAAAAGAAAGTAAATATAAAAGCGACATTCATGCCTGACGCAGCAAGGATATGAAGCAAACCGGAATTTATAAAAGATTGTTTGATTTCTTTTGTGGGTGAAACTGCATCATCTCCAAATACAATCCCGCCAAGTATTTCAAGGTTTGGTGATTCTAAAAATTGTGAATGTACTTTGATTACATATTCTCTATAATCATTTATTTTTTGCAAAGTTAATTCTTTAATTGTTGGTTTTTGCTCTAATTTTTCAATATCTTTAGCATAAAAAACAGCGTAAGTGTTAAAATTTTTGAGGTAATTGCCATAATCAAACTGTGACGGATTTCCGGCTTTAAAAGGCATTGCCAACCTGCCTGTAAGCTTGAAAGAATCATAAATTTTTAGATTTTCAAGTTTATTTTGTGAAATATTTTTTGCATTAATATTTACTAAAACCTTTTCTTTATTAAGCTTTTTGATTTTTGAATCTATTGTAATTGAATTTACTTGAAAAAAAAATTTTGGTTTATTCTCGCTTAATCCTTGTGGAATGGAAATTATTTTGCCGGTAATATTTGTATTTTGCGGTGCGTAGTTTAATAAATCATCAGACATTTTTATTCTATAAGAAGTATTTGCTACCCCAAAATAAAAAATCAAACACCAAATTATGATATATTTAATCGGGATTCTTGTTTTAAAAATTATTAATCCAAATACGATTGTAATTATTAAAGAAAATAAAAACAAATGATTGCTTAAAGTCGCAAACAAAGCTATTACATATACAAAAACAGAGAAAAACATTAATATATTTTTATTTTGTGTAATTGCTTCAAGAATATTATTAAACAAATTTTTAGACCTTATTGCTCTTTGCCTTCAGATATAACAGCGATTTTAGGAATATTTTGAGCTTCTAATATAAAATCACAAAGTTCGCGAACTGCACCACGACCGCCATTAATGCTTGATACATAATTACAAATTGTTTTAACCTCTTTGACCGCATCGTTAGGACAACATGCAAGCCCAACTTTTTCTAAAATACAAATATCAGGAATATCATCCCCCATATAGGCAACTTCATCAAAACTAAAATTATATTTTGCCATAATTTCTTCTAAAGCCGGTAATTTATATTTTTGACCTTGGCGCAATTCGGTAATATTAAGATTTTCTGCGCGACATTTAACAGTTCCATTGTTTCTTGCCGTGATTATTGCCGTTACAAAACCGGATTTGCGCGCTCTTACAAGCCCATGACCATCTTTCACATTAAAAGTTTTATATTCAACCCCATTTTCGTCATAAGTTACACTGCCGTCCGTCATAACTCCGTCAACGTCAAAAGCTAATAATTTTATTTTTTTTGCTTTTTCTATAATTTCTGTCATCTTTATTTCTTTCCTTTACTTCTTTCCTTTATTTTGTTTAAAACTAAAAAACTTTGCGCGGATTTTCAACTTTAATAATTCCTTTTTCGCTTTTCTGACTAATAGAAGAATTGCAACTAATTGTTTCCCCTGCATAAGTTACAGCACCATATACTGTGCAAATAGCATCTCTTAGCGACATGTATTTTATACCGCCTTTAGTAGAAAACCCTACACTGCCTGTACTTTTCTTGTACTGCATAACACGACCATTAATGCCGTTATCAATATAGAAAGGTAATAAATCTGTGCGGTCAAAAACGTCAATGTATTCGATTTCATCGTCACTTACTGATTTGCAAGCAGTGTTACTTGGAATCAAAACGTTCACTTCATTTTTAGGTTCATAAGCTAAACATATTAATTTTTTACCTGTATTGTTCTCTTTTGTTTTCTTTGCAGGAACTTTAACTTTGAAATAAAAAACATCATAATTTTGCGTGGTTGTAGAAGAAGTATGACCTATTAATGTAGTTTTTTGTTTTATTCCAATTGCAACAGTTGAACCGTTTGAGGTTGAAAATTCTGTTCCAAATGTTGGAATGTTTCCGTTAAGTCTATTTAATGCTTCTGATTGTTCTGCCTCTGAAAGTTCTCCCCCTGTCCCTGGTGCTATCGTTGTTTCAGAGCTTGGAACACTTGGTATCAAAGAATTTATTGTTGCCGTTTCAGTTTGTGATTTTAATAAACCAGCGATTGATAGCATAAATTTTTCTGGTACAGTGTACGCAGTTTGTGAATTAAAGTTTGCTTCAGAAATTGCATCTTGAATCCCATCATAAGCCGTATAAATATATAAATTATAAGCTTTATCAAACCCTTTTTTAGAAATGGTGATTCCTAAAGTTAAAATTATTGCTATAATTCCAAAAACAATAAGCATTTCCGCAAGAGTAAAGCCTAATTTATTATTTTTCATTTATATAAGCTCCAGTAATTCTTTATACGTATTAATTATAACACATTTTTGCGAAAAATTAGAATTATTAACATTCAGAATTGTTGAATTTTCTTTTACTGCATAAACGGTTATCTCTTTTTCAATCGCCTTCATAACTGGAATTCCACCCAGACAATTGTGCGGAACAATTATAAAATCAAGGTTGTCGATTGTTATTAAATTTTTAGAAAAATTTTTAATTTTTGGCGCTTGCGCTAAACCTAATAAAATGCAAGGTAAAAATGTTGGTGTAATGTATTCGGCAGCGCATTTTGGGTTAACTAATTTTGTTGTGATTGAAAAATCACTAAAAGCAGGCGCATGCGCGCAAGGGATTTTAAATAGTTTTGAAATATAATGAGAAATTATTGCTTCAACTCCGCCAACAGGGTCTGCGCCAATTCCATTTTGGTATTCAGAATTTTCATCTTCCGGAAAATGGCAAACAATAGCAATCGCTTCTGCGCCTTGCTTAATTAATTTTTGCGTAGCTACTTTGATTGTTGCAAGATTTTTGACATTTCCGGTTGAAAATCCGTTTTTGTCTAAAAAGAATTCAACGCCCACTTCTTCTTCTGTCAAAACAAAATCTAAAACATCAATACCGTAAACAGTTTTAACGGCATTTATTGTGTTGATATGTATGTTTAAAACCTCTTGAGGGATTGCTTTATCAAAAATTATTCCGATTTTATTGTTTTGAGATTGATTTAATGAAATGTTTCCTTTAAAAAACTCATCAAGCGAATAACCTTCAACATATAACATGTTTTCTGTGATTCCCGAAAAACAAGCTGCGTTTACAACATTTGGGTTTATTATTAATTTACATTTTTGCGCAAATTTTCTCGCCCAAACACTCGCATCGCCGGCATATCCGCCAATTGATGCTCCAATTCCGGTTGGTATAATAAAAGCTCCCAATTTTTCATTATTTATCATAAAAAAATTATACTATGATGATTTTAAAATGCAATTTATGTAATATGTTCTTTGTTTCAATATTTTACGCCGTTGAAACCTTGCGCCAAACGAATATCTAATTTTTATCATATATTAAATTATCTTCAAATTTTTATACTTGAATAACCTCTTTTTTAAGACTACAATTATGACAAGTGAGGTATATATTATGATTAATCGTAAATCTAGAGATGAAATTAAAAGAATGAGACACGCGGGGCATATAGTTGCTCTTGTTCATAAAAAAATGAAAGAAGTTCTTGAAGCAGGAATTTCCACGCTAGAATTGGATTCTATTGCTATGCAAGTTATAAAAGAAAATAAAGCTATTCCGACTTTTTTAGGTTATAACGGTTTTCCTGGTTGTATTTGTACTTCAATTAATGAAATGGTGGTTCACGGTATTCCATCAAAAGACGTTATTGTAAAAGAAGGTGATATTATTGCTATTGATGTCGGTGCTACTTATGGCGGTATGGTTGGTGATAGCGCTTGGTCTTATGCTGTTGGTAAAATATCTCCGGAAAAAGAACATTTGATGAAAGTAACCGAAGAATCTTTGTTCGCAGGAATTTCCCAAATGCGTGCAGGAAATGTGTTAGATGATATTTCAGGCGCGATAGAAGATGTTGCAAATGCAAATCACATGGGCATTGTGCGCCAGTATGGCGGACACGGCGTAGGACATGTTATGCATGAAGATCCGTTTTTATTCAATTATCGTGTTGGTGATAAAACACTCATCAAATCCGGCATGGTAATTGCGATTGAGCCAATGTTAAATTTGGGCTGTGATGATGTTAAGGTTTTGGATGATAATTGGGGCGTGGTTACAAAAGACGGTAAGGCTTCTGCGCATTTCGAACATACTGTTTTGGCAACAGAAGACGAACCAATATTGATGACAACACTAATGGAATAAATGTTTTGATTGTTTTAATGGTAACGCACTTATAATGCTGAAATAAATGATTTAAGACAAATTGTTTTACCGTGAATTTGCGGTTTATTTTTCCTGTCATCCTGAATTTATTTCAGAATCTGACCAGTGGGCTGGGAGTAGTTATTGTGGTGCAATTGGTTCAAAAATGTTTGGTGTTACTGGCTCTATGTTAGGCACAGGTATTGGAAATCTAGCTAATAATAAACTTAATAATATGTTATTTGACTAAAGATTTTATAAAATTATATGTTGCATTATAAGACTCTAAACTATCTTTGTGTACCCATTTACGTATAGCATCAAGAGTGTCTATAGCATCTTGTTTAGGTATATCTTTCCATAACGCAACAGCATCAGTAAACCATTCATACCATTCAGATGTTACATCTTTCCAATCTTTGAATGACTCTTCAGCCATTTTATAAAACTCTAGATTGACTTTTTTGAACGCTAATTGGTTGTTAGAAATGCTAGTATGCTCGCTGGCGTTACGTTTTGTGTTATACAAGTTTTGATTTTTTATTGCTGGATTAAACCCAATTTTCATTAATACACCCTTCGTTTAGTTTTTTTACACAAAAATTATAGCATAAAAAGTTTAAAATAAATAACCTGTTTAGCGCAAGGTTCAGCGACGGCAAGATGCTGAAACGAGTTCAGCATGACAAAAAAACACGTCCGCAAATCCACGGTTTATTTTTCCTGTCATCCT
>CAKVIC010000005.1 GCA_934754655.1 uncultured Candidatus Melainabacteria bacterium
AAGGGCAAACTTAATTGGTATTGTAGTTGGAACATCAAATGATTTGAAAGCCGCAACCGGTGCTAAGTTTAAAATACTTAACAGCGATGAAAAACAAATAAAAAAAATAAAAACAGGAAATAAACCTACAAATAATCCTTCAAAACCATTGGATATAAATAACCCAATATATGAAGATATTCCTAAAATCAGTGAATATTTACATACCAAAATAGAAACTCAAATGAGAGTTGTTAAACCGGAAGAAATATCAACTTGGGCAAAAGATTTAAGCAAAAAACATAAAATACCTGAACAAGAAGTTCTTAATATTATGTTAAAATTGACTCAATTTGGAAGTTATTCACAACTAAAAAAAATGGGAGATAGATTATCAAATTTAGATGTTTGTGATTTTTATTCCGAACCTAGCCCATCCGCAAATACTGTTCTAAGATATATAGCAAATCAGAAAAAACAATTTGATTTAACTGGACAGAGAAAAAGTGCTTTTATTCTTGATGATGCAGGTTTACAATATATTGAAAAATTAGATGCGGTGCAAAAACAAGATTTTAAATATAAAGTTGAAAATGGTGATATCGTACTTATTAATTTAGATGGTACTGGTTTAAAAATTGGTAATAAATATTTTTCTTATACCGTGTTAGATGGAAATCAAAATTTAAAAGCTATAACTGAAGCTGTAATTACACAATTAAAAAAAGGTAAAAGTTTAGATGATGTAATTAACAATGATTATGTAAAAAGAGTAAACGTAGCATTAGGGACTGATGTCGCAAAGAAAATTGAAACAATACAAATAAGTGATAAAGCAACAAAAGATGTTTCTTATGCTGTTGCAGACCAAATAAAACCAAATATGCCCACTGCTGCTCAAATTAAAGCAACTATAGATCGTTATGTAGACAATTTAGGATATAGAGATCCTGAAGCATCTGAAGTAAAAACTTTATTAGCTAAATATGTTGATAATATGCTTAAAGTGTATTCAAATGATACAATGGCAGAAATGCTTAAAAATAAACATTCACAAATTGAAGAGTATGTAACATCAATTGGTAAATCGATGGATGATGTGATTTATGTTTTTCCAGAGCGATTAAAGAGTTTTGAACTTATCGATTATATGTATGCAAAAGTAAATGATATTGATTATTCGAAATTTGTAAATAATGATGGTTGGACCAAACTTCCTGAAGATAAAGTTATTGTACTATTAGATGATGTTGTTGGTAGTGGGCAGTCAATGCTTCGTGAAGTATTTCATTATGGAGCATTTCTTAATGAGAACCCAAATTCAATAGTGATATTTTCGCCTATAATTTGTGCAAAAGAAGGTCGTAATAATATTGAAAATGCCATAAACAATAATCAAAGAAATCAAAGAAATGATAAATTATTATATGATAAAAAAGCGTTTATTGATTTTCAAGAGTTCTTAAATAAATTAACTGACGAGGAAAAACAACAAATTGTAAAAGCTGTTGGTATCAACCCAAATGGTTATAGTGAATCTGCCTTATGTACAGCATTTCCTTGGATGGTTCCCGATAATAATGCTGGTTTTTCAGGATATTTGCTCAATTTTAATCTAAATAATTCTGATGCGAATAAAGCAGATATTGACAAAACACTCTTACATAAAATAGAAAATTCGGTTCCTTAATTAAAGAATGTTGTTATTAAGTAAAATATGGTATAATTAAAAAAATATCTGAAAGGATGTAAAATGAAATGCAATTTTAATAATTCAAATTTTAAAAATAAAATCACTTTAAATAATATGTTACCTAAATCTGGAGAAATAGCATTGGAAAATACAAATCAACTTGATGAATTTATGGGAACATTAATAACAAAAATAAAGAATTCTATATCAACGCGCGATGCAGATAAAATGTTGCTTGACATGTCTAAGAATTCAGAAGAACTAGAAATGTTAGATTATACAATGTTTAAACATAAAGATTATAATATAATTAGTTGTTTAAATTATTTTGGAGAACCTTTTGTAAAAAATTTAAAAACATTAGAAAATCTTAAATTAGATTGTGTACCTCAATTGGTTACAACCATAGATAAAGAAAATGGTTTATACATAATAACAAAACATAAGGGAACACAAAATGGTAATTTAAAAAAATACTTTATTGACGGAGCAGAAAAGGTTTCTACAGACGCTAAATTAAAAGCTTATAACGATATGCGAAAACTCACAAAAGCAGGTTTAGTAGATGAACAAAACTTAAGAGCTAGTTCTTGGTTTTATACCCCCGAAAACAAAATTTTTCTACCCAATTGGAATACTTTGAGACCAATTCAACAGGACGAATCTAAAAAAGATATAATTGGGCAGTATTATAATATTATTTTTGGAAAATAAGAACAACATTCATTTATCTTTTTAAATAAAAATTTCGAATATGCATATGTTTGGATTTTTAAATTTTATGATTAAGATTTAAAAAAAATGGAATCAATGACTCTTGAAGAAAGAGTTGAATATAAAGCGAAGTTAAAAGCTGAAAAACGTTACACTTATGTAGAGGAATAAATTTATTAAAAAAATATCTTTGAGTAACATTGGCAAAATTTTCAAAATTTCAAAGGAAGGTTCTCCTAAAAGAGGAAAACTGCCGGAGCTAAAACCTGATACTTTTGAGCATCAGTTAGCACAAGAAAATGTTACAGATAATTTAAATCATTTAAAATTTGATGCAAAAAAAATTAAATTTTGCTCCATATTTGCAACAAGATAATAATTTATCTTTTTTACCGGCTGAAATAATTCCTTTGTTTTTAGAATCTGATTATATAAAAGAGCTTCCCATTATGGATTGCAGAGCCTTTAAAGAAGTTTTACAGGTTAATGAAGATTTAGAGAGATTCGACCCGAGTGGTGATAAAGTTGATAAATGGAATTCTCCAAATGATCCTTTGGGATATTATGGCTTCAGAGGAAATGCAACTAGCATAGTTTTTCCATATATGGCGCCTAATAACAATAATGCGTTTTTATCTTCGTATATAGCACCATTACTTACGTTAAATGGTGCAGGTGTTAAAAATCGTTGGATATTAAAAAATAATAAATAAACAAATTTATTTTAGCAGTATAATATAAATGAGGTCAATTATGCAAACACCAAATGTAAACAACATCAATAAGGTACTTAAAAGTATGAATATTGAAAATGTAAAAATTAATAATGCACCAAATTATATTCAAGATATCGTTGCAAAACTTGAAAAAGCACAAAATCGGACCGAAATGTATAAAATATTAGATGATGCTGTAAAGAAAACTTCTGATTTTTTATGTATAGATGATACAAAATTCGTAGGGAATGGATATAAGTTCCAATGTACTTTGAGTAATTATGTTAAAAACATAAATCTAAATAATGCAAGATGTCGTGATGGTTGTGAATTAATTAAAATAATACCCATTGCAGATTCTGGCAATACAGTTATTTTAACTAAAATGGTGTAATATGATTAGTTTATTAAGTAATATACAACTAAACACTTTTTTCATTCCATTGGTAAATCAGCAAAAGAAGAAACTATTTTAACAGAAAAAGAGTTTATTAATATGTTAGTTTTTTTACGTAAAAACAATATCAAAAAATAAAATACTTGGATAGCATTAAATTAAGATTTGAAAAAAATGGAATCAATGACTCTTGAAGAAAGAGTTGAATATAAAGCTAAATTAAAAGCTGAAAAACGTTACACTTATATAGAGGAATAAATTTATGAAAAAAATATCTTTGAGTAACATTGGCAAAATTTTCAAAATTTCAAAGGAAGGTTCTCCTAAAAGGGGAAAACTGCCGGAGCTAAAACCTGATACTTTTGAGCATCAGTTAGCACAAGAAAATGTTACAGATAATTTAAATCATTTAAAATTTGATGTAAAAAAAGTTAAATTTTATGATGAAGATTTAAAAAAAATTGAATCTATGACTCTTGAAGAAAGAGTTGAATATAAAGCGAAGTTAAAAGCTGAAAAGCGCTACACTTATGAAGAATAATTTAACGTTTTATTTTTTTTAATAAATGATTTAGTTGATTTTATCTTTGAGCTCTAATTCTGAAAAAATGATTTATTAATTTTAAAACTCATATTAATTATGAAATAATTTTGTAAAATAATTTTGTTTTTTATTACTTTTTAATATTGGATATCTTTTTTCTGCATTTTTAATGTTTTTAGGATTTACGAACAAATCGTTTGCTAAAATATCTAATTCATTTGAAAGTTCCATTTTATCTGCCCATTTTGAAGGAATTTTATCCATACCTAAATGTGCCCCCAAAATATTACCTAATATTGCTCCTGTACTGTCGCTATCACCACTATGATTTACTGACATTTGGACAGCTTTTTCAAAATTATTTGGCTCTTTTAATGCGCAATATGTTGAAATTGCAATTGCTTCATCACCAACCCAACCTTCACCTAGTTCTTCTATTGCCGTTAACGGTTTAACATCTGAATTTGCGAGCTCTTTTGCTCTTATAATCAAGTTTGTAACAGGCTCATTACCTTCATATTTTTTTAGAATTGGCAAAGTTGCATCAACTGCTTCTGTAATATTTTTCCCATTAATTATATGAGCAATCATGCCGCTTAAAAATCCGGCTGGCAAATAACCTCTTGGATTTCCATGAGTTAAAGCTGCACAATCAACACCAACTTTAAATGCCATTTCTGGATTTTCATAATATACAAGTCCCACTGGTGCAACTCGCATTACTCCACCACAACCGGCACTATAATTAATAGGTTTTTCTATTTTACCCATAATATTACCATTAATAGCGGATAAGCATGTTGTACCTGGGGCTCTCATTGCATACAAGTCCTTTAGTTCTGCAATCCAACCTTTATCATGTTGAATATGAGGGATATAACTTTGTGTGTTAAACCAAAGTTTATACGATTCAAAAATGGTTTTTAAATCTGGTAATTTAGTTTTATCAAAAGTATATCTCAAAGCCTTAATAATACCATCTGCAGTAAACATCGTCATTTGAGTATCATCAGTTATTTCTGCAACTCCTTTTGAATTAACTATCAAATCTTGTATTCCATTATTACCAAAATGTTTTTTTATAGAACTTATTCTATCAAATTCAATAGGATTTCCTAATGCATCGCCTATCGCACCACCTTTTAAACAAGCTTTGTAATTGCTTAATGCATATTTACCAGAAAAACTTAAATTATCATTAGTTGGAATAATATTCATATTTAAGCCCCATTTATATTAATATAAAACTCATAAAAATAAAATTTGCTAGAAATAATAATTTAGTGATTATATTAAAGAAACCAACAAACTAAAATTTATGAATTTTAAGCATAAGAAATCAAGTATGCTGTTACCAATATTAAATAAACAGCCAAACCAATAATATCAATAGCTGTTGTTATCACAGGACCTGAGGCGACTGCAGGGTCAAAATTCATTTTCTTCAGCAATAACGGTGTGCAAGTTCCAATGACTGCTGCTATTGTCATATTTAAAGCCATTGCAAGTCCAACGACAAAACCTAATTCTAAACTATGTTGCCACGCCCAAGTTGTTAAAACAACGCATAAACCAAATATAAAACCTATGCAAAGTCCGGTAAGTGTTTCTTTCCCGATATACGACCATCCGCTACTTAGAGAAACTTGTCCGGTCGACATACCACGAACCATTATGGTTATACTTTGTGTTCCGATATTTCCACCTAGCCCTACTAAAAGAGGCATGAATGCTGCAATTATTGGTAATGTAGTAAACGTGCTATCAAATTTATTAGTAATTGCAACTGCAAAAAATTCTCCAATAAGAGTTATGAAAAGCCATGGGGTACGGGCTTTTATTGAATGAGCCAATCCGCCTGTTAATATATCATCGCTATCATCGCCGATATCTGTTACAATACCTGAAGATGTTAAAATTTCATCAGTTGTTTCTTCTTCAACGATATCTTGGACATCGTCCCAAGTTACAATACCTTTCAAGTGGTTATATAAATCAACTACCGGCAATGCGTTAAATTGATATTTCATAAAAACATCTGCAATATGACCTTGATAATCATCAACATGAATTTTTACGATATCTTTTGTCATAATATCTGAAATCAATAAATCCACAGGTGTTGTTAAAAGAATTCTTAATGAAACAACTCCCATTAAGTGCATGTGTTTATCAACAACATAAACATAATAAAGTTCCATATTTTCTTTATCAGCTTTAATTCGAATTGTTTCCAAAGCTTCTTTAACCGTCATATTGTGACCGACAGTAAGTACAAGTGGGTTCATTATACCGCCGGCTGTATTTTCATTGTATGTTAGCAATTCGCGAAGTTCAGAAGAGAACTTTTCCGGTAATTTTTCCAAATACAATTCGCTATCATCGTCTTCCATGTCGCCCAATACGTCAGCGGCATCATCGTGTGGAAGTTTTGAAATCAATCTTGATGCTAATGACTCATCAATATCGCCTAATATTTCTACTTGAAGCTGCGGTGGCAAATATTCAATAACATCTGCGGCTTTTTCTTCGTCAAGTTTAAGAAAACATTCTCGACGTTCTTCCGGTTTTAATTTTTGAAAAATATCAGCCAAATCTGCTGAGTGATAAGTGTTTAATTCATCACGCAACTGTTGTTCTGTATCTTCATTTATTAATTCTTGAATACGTTCTACTGTGTTTTCAATATTTGACATTTATGCGCCTTTAATTATCTGTAATTTGTAAATTGCAATGGATAATCGTATTTATCTTCATTTTTTCTAAGTAGTTGAATAACTTCTTGTAAATCGTCTTTGCTTTTGCCAGAAACTCTAACTTGTTCTCCTTGGATAGAAGCTTGCACTTTCAATTTTGAATCTTTTATATCTGCAACAATTTTTTTTGCTAATTCTTGTGTTAAACCTTTTCTTAAATTGAAAATTTGACGAACATTGCCACCAAGTGCGTTTTCAATAGCTTGTGCATCTAGTATTTTTATGCTTAAACCGCGTTTTACAAGTTTAGTTTGTAAAATATCGTAAATATTACGTAATTTCATTTCATCAGCAGTAGTTATTATTATCATTTTATCAGCTTCTAATTCTATTGATGAATTAGAATTTTTTAAATCAAATCTAGATAATAAATCTCTCTTAACTTGATCTACAGCATTTACAAGTTCTTGCTTGTCAAATTCTGAAACAACATCAAAACTACAATCTTTAGCCATCGATTTTACTCCTATTTGTATTTCTATGGCTATTTTAACATAAATATGATTTTTTTTAAATTAAAGAAATTTTGCAAGAAAATGAGCGACTTTTTCTCCCCAAGAAAGTTTGCGTGGTGGAAGTTTTCTGAATGATACAAAAGAATCAAACTGGTTTGTTTCTGGAGCGCAAGCCCAAGGTGTCGGGGTAAAACTAAAATCTGCATAACCAATTCCATAAACGCGTTTGTTGGCGTCAAATTTATTTTCTGCCGGAATTGGACTATTTGTAAAACCTGAGTACAAACTAACCATAATTATATTACCTATATTAATCTACATATATATAAAGTTTTTTTCTTTCCAAAAATTGCTTAAATGTAAAGAATTGTAAAGAAGTAATAATGTTAAAAAAGCAAAAATTGCAATAAAATTGTATTTAATATAGCATAGAATTAATATAATAAGTTAAGGAGGATTTCTGATGATAAAGAAACTTTTAAACGGAGTAATTGTTTTAGCTGCTTTATTTATGTTAAACAATCCCGCAAATGCTTTCTATAGTGATATGGATGAATCACATTGGGCTTACCAATCAATCAAATTTTTAACTGAAGTCGGTGTTGTTGTAGGATATCCTGATGGCACATACAAACCTGATATTCCGGTTACAAGAGCTGAATTTGCATCAATGGCTATTAAAGCTTTGGGTCAAGAAGATGCGACCGTCGCTCAAGAGATTCATTTTAAAGATGTAGAGCCTTGGTTTTGGGCATATAACATTATTCAAAAGGCTGTATATTTTGATTTGATTTCAGATTCAAAAGGCGAATTATTTAGACCTTATGACCCTGTAACACGTTCAGAAGCTATTAATATTGCAGTTAATGCTTTGACAACACAACAAATTAGTCAACAAAAAGCTAATGATATCGTATCAAAGTCTTATGAAGACTATGAACAACTTCCGGCATGGTTTTTGATTGCTGCAGCAAAGGCTCACGTTCTTGATTTGGTTGTTGTTATGCCTGGTCATGAAAAGAAATTTGAAGCAGAAAGACCTGCTAACAGAGCTGAAGTAGCACAAATTCTTTATAAAATGATGCAAGAAGCAAAACTAAATCCGAACGCAAAATTGGCAGAAGTTATGCAAAAGAGAACTGCTGATGGTTTCATTGTTGATAACGTTAAAGTTCAAGGTTCAATTGGTATTATTCCTGCCGGAACCGTTGTTCCTATTAAGCTTGAAACAGTTGTCGGTTCTCAAATCTCATCAGTTGGTGATTTGTATACTGCTAAATCTGCTCAAAATTATGTAACAAAAGAAAGATATCTTTTAATTTCTGAAAACTCAGATATGAAAGGTCAAGTAAAATTTGTACAAAGAGGTCAATTATTCCATAAACAAGGTCAAATTATTCTTAAAAACGAACAATTGGTTACTCCTAACGACCAAGCGGTTATGGTTTATGGTGTAGTTACTTTAGATCCTGAAAAAATCGGTTTTTGGAGAAAAATATTTAAAGGTGCCGCTGTGCTGACAAAACCTAATCAAGTTGTTGGTATTAGGTTGCTTGCACCTATTAAAGTAGATTTAACCAATGGTTATATATACGAATAATTCTAGATTTTATAATATTGCATTTTAAAAAAGACTTCTTTTTAAGGAGTCTTTTTTTTATGCTTTATGTGATATAATTATTCTTGAAATTATTGAAAAAGGGTGAGTTATGTTCAGATTAATAAAAATCATATTTAATGCATTTATTCTAGTTATGGTTATAGTAGGTTTTAACGCAATTGGCGGACAAAAATATGTAGAGCAAATATCAAGTTCTGTAACCGGTTTTTTGCAACAACGAGCTGAGGAAAATGCAAAAAAAATGGGTAATTTTTCAAGTTTGCATGAAGAATTTCAAATTGATAATACCGTTAATTTGTTGGGTTATAAGGCTGTTATTGCAGAACACAAGGTTTCTGGACAAAAAATGTGTATAATAGATTCAGGCAAAAAGCCTTTATTGACGCAAGAAGATATTAAAAGTAGTAATTTAGATAAAAAAATGAAAGATTTGACTGATAAATATAAGAATCAATTAATTTCTTTTCAAGAAATAAATGTTACGTCACGTGGTACAATGAAGGTCTACGGTAAACTTGTGCCTTATGCAAAATTTGAAGCCAAGTCTAAGAAATTGCCGTTTTCAGATTTGGCAGGCGTTGTTGCTAGTGTAAAAACTTCTGATAACTCTGAAAAATTGGCAATATCAGTTTGTGAAAAGAAAAAATATTCACAATTAATAACTGATGAATTTTTCAAAAATGTCAAAGAAAATTAAGTATTGAAGGTTGTATGAAAAAATTATTAACGTTATTTATAGTAAGTTTGTTGTTGGTTGCGCCGGTTTTTTCTGCTCAAGATAAAATTTCTGAAGAATATTTAAAGAGTAAAAAACATTTTGCAATAATGAATCCGGTGGCAGAATCAATTGCTCAATCAATTATTAAAAAATCAATAAAAAAAGAAGCGAAAGGCAAGTTTAGGGTTAAATTTGTCGGATATACTTTATCTAGTATGAAAGCCGGAGTTTTTAAATATTTAGAAATTACTGGTAAGGATGTTATTGTTGAGGGAATTGATATTCCGTATCTTAGAATTAAAACAGTTTCAGATTATAATCGTGTTGATTTAACTAAAAAAGAACCTAGTTTTATTACTAATACAACATTATCGTATGAATTTAATTTAACGGAAGATTCTATAAATCAAGCATTAAAAAAGGATGAGTATAAAGAAATAATTAAACGAGTAAATAATTTTGCATATCCATTATTTGTTGTAAATAATGTAAGAGCAAAAATTGTGAATAATAAAATTAATTTAAAAATGGATTATGTTTTACCATTAGCGATGTCAGGTAAAAAACATACGATATCAATGACATCTGATTTTTATGTTGTAAATGGCAAAATTTATGCAAAAAATGCTGATTATGATAAATCAGCCGGCCATTTTGCGCTAAATAAGATTACAAGTTTGATAAATTTATTGAATCCATTAGGTTTTACGTTGGATATTCTTGAAGATAATAAATGTGATGCTAAAATCGAAAATATAAGAATTGTTGATAATGTTGCTAAAATTAATGGTAAAATATTTATACAAGGAGATTAACGCATGAATTTTTCGCAAAAACTAGGCTTGTTCGTTTTAATCGTGATATCAATCATGTATGTTTATTTTTCATTTTTTAATAAAGATTTTTCTATGCCGAATTTTAATCATAAAGAAAATCAGGGAAATGAAATTCAACAATTTAATCCAACAACAAACGATGAAAATCTTAATTCTGATGAAAATAATGAAGTTAAACCAAATTTTAGTGAAGTTAAAATTTTTATTTTGGATAAAAATGGAAATATGCGTTTTGTGAATAGAAAATGTGAAAATACATCAACTTTTGAATGTGCAATGAACGAATTGATTAAAGCACCTTCTCCTTGGGAGAAGAATAAAGGTTTCTTTTCTGAAATTCCAACGACAACAAAAATCCTTTCAATAAGGGAATCTAAATCCGAGATTATGCTAGATTTGTCTTCTAATTTTGAGGCAGGTGGCGGTACGGATAGTACTTACACAAGGGTGAAGCAGCTTATAAAGACTGCTGATGCTAATACAAATAAGCCAGTTTATTTATTCTTAAACGGAAAAAAGGTTAACGTTATTGGTGGTGATGGAATTATGATAAAGCAGCCTTTGACAGAAGGGTCTTTGGATGAGTAGTAATGAAGATAAAAATTTAGATTATTACTTAAATTTAGACTGGACTCTTATAGAGGGCACAGATTTAGATTTTAATGGCGAACCTTATTTTTATATTGAGATAAAAGAGATTCCGAATTTTGTGTATTGTGCAAAAACTCGTGATAAAGCTTACGAAAACTACAAACATCAATTAAAACTGACGTTAATGCTTATGTTAGAAGATAATGAGCACATACGTGAACCAAATGAAGTTTTTGATGACGATGATGATATAGATTGGGAGAAAATATGCCCATAACAAAGTTTCAAATAATTATTACTAAAATGACACAAGACGATATCAATGATGTTATAGAAATTGAAAAAGAAGTATATGGTGAGCATCATTGGTCAAAATCTTCTTTTTATGATGAATTGCAAAATAATTTAGCACATTATTTTGTTGCAAAAAATTCTCAAGGTGAAAACATTGCCTATGTTGGAACATGGCATATAATTGATGAAGGGCATATTACAACTATAGCTGTTAAAAAGGATTATATGCGTAAGCATATCGGCGAAGCGTTGATTGTAAAAGCTCTAGAAAATTGTTATGAAGAAAAAATTAAATATTTAACGTTGGAAGTAAGAGTTTCAAACGAGCCGGCAATAAATCTTTATAGCAAATATGGTTTTAAATCTTTAGGTACAAGAAAAGGTTATTATCAAGATAATGATGAAGATGCTTTAATTATGTGGACTGAAAATATTTTTTACGATAAATTTAAAATACTATATGAAAAAAATAAATCTGTTTTAAACGAAAAAATTGAGGTTATTGAAAAATAATTTATGACAAAACGAATTGAAAAGCAATTAAATAACTTTAAATACAAAGGAGAACCTATAAGACTTACGGTTGGGACTCTAGTGTTAACGATATTTTGCACACTATTGCTTGTCATTGCGACATTTACTCAAATTACATTTTCTCATTTTTGTTTACCGATTAAAAATCTTCTTTTAGGGTTACCTTGCAGTCCTCAAGATTATATAACCGTTTATAAATATATTCCGCAGATACCTGTTGTGTTTTTTATAATTGCTCTTTTGGGTAGAAAATTTGGAATTTTTTCAATTTGCTTATATATAATATTAGGTATGTTTTTGCCAGTTTTTGCTTTAGGTGGTGGAGTTAAATATATTTTTGAAAATGGATTTGGATACATTTTGGCATTCATTCCGGCGGCATTTTTTACCGGAACTTTATTAAAAATTAAACGTGATTTTTTAAGAATTTTGCTTATGGCTGTTTTAGGCGTGCTTACAATTCATATACTAGGTGTTTTATATATGTTTTTCATTGCGGCTTTAAAACATTCACAAATGGATTTAGTTTTGGGCTGGATTATAACACAAAGTGGTATTCAGATTCTTTATGATATGTTTTTTACAGTAATAGCAATTTATTTAGGTAGAATGTCACGTAAAATTTTTGGAATAATAATGTGTTAATTTAGGTAAAATAATGGAAATGAAAAATAATAGCGCTGAATTAATTTTATTTTTAAAAAATGTTGGATTTGATAATTATTTAAAATATTTGAAATCAAAATTAAAAAATAAAAGAATTCTTATTTACGGTGCGGGGTTGTTATTCCAAACAATTTATTCAAACTATGATTTGTCAAATTTGAATATTGTGGGAATTTCAGATATGAGTTTTAGTGCAAAATCTGAACTTAATAATTTTTGTAGCTTAAAAGTTTACAAACCTTCTGAAATAAATAGTTTAGATATTGATTGTATTTTGGTCGCAACACTTCATCATAAAAAAATTATTGAAAATTTGCGTAAATCAAATAAGAATTTTAGAGGAAAAATCTTGTCTATTTATGAAAAAAGTGATTTTATATCAAGATTTGCAAGGATTTTTAGAAAAAAAGTGGTACGAAATAATGAATTTTTATTAATTATGCCAAATGGTAAAATAATAAAAAATCCTAAGATTAAAGGACTTGAGGTTAAATTTTTTGGAGTAAATTCAAAAGTCGTAATAAAAGGTAATCCTAAAGAAAAATTTAATAATGTATTGATTGAATGTAAAAATAATTCTCAAATAGTAATTAATGGCGAACCTATATGCACTTTTTGTAATGTTAAATTTTATGCAGAAAATAATTGTCTAATAGAATTTAATTCCTCTGTTTACTCTGCTTCAAATGTTTCTTTTGAACTCGGCGGAGATAGTAATAAAATTTTTATTGGTAAAGATTGTTCGTTTGGTTCTGGCAGATATTTTAGTACTGGGGAAAATACAACAATTTCTATTGGTAATAATTGTATGCTCGCAGACAAAGTTTATTTACGTTCTGATGATGGGCATTCGATAATTGATTTATCAACAGGTAAGCCAACGAATTTTTCATCAGATATCGTATTAGGCAATCATGTTTGGCTTGGTTATAGAACAACTGTTTTAAAAGGTGCAAAAGTTAATGATGGTTCTGTCGTAGGTTTTGGTTCAATTGTTAACAAGAAATTTGAAGAGAAAAATATCTTAATTGCCGGTGCTCCTGCTAAAAAAATTAGAGAAAATATTGATTGGGCTATGGAAACTCCTGAAGAATATCTGAAGAAGCTTGATTAATCTTCATCGATTTTAAATTCACAAATAAAATTTGTACCGTTGTTAACTTCACTAATTACATCAATAGAGCCTGAATGTAACTCTATTATGTTTTTAACGATAGCAAGTCCTAAACCTGTTCCGCCAAGTTTCCGACTTCTGTTTTTATCAACTCGATAAAATCTTTCAAAAATATGGTTTAAATGTTCAGGCTCAATTCCTATACCATAATCTTTTATTTCAATATAGATTTTTTTATCTTCTTTTCTTAAAAAGATATCAATTTTATCTGTTTTAGAATATTTTATGGCGTTTGTTACAAGATTGGAAATAGCTGTGAATATTAAATCTTTATCGCCATAAAAATTAATTTTTTCTTCAGATTGTGACAAATCTATTTTTATATTTGCGTAATTAAAACTGTTAATAACTTTTTTTAACAAAGAATTTAAATTGAAATTTTTAAAATTTTTATTATCATTTGTTTTTTCTACTTCTATTTCTGAAAGGCATAAAATATCATTTACTAATTTATCGATAGATTTTGTTTGAAATTGAATTATTTCAAAGCATTCCTTATCAATATCTTCGATATTATTGCGAGATTCAATTAGTTCTATTGCAGAATTAATTGCTGTTATAGGAGTTTTTATTTCATGTGTTATATTTTGTAAAAAATTTGATTTATATTGTTCAAGCTGTGACAGGCGTGTAATTTGTAATTTTAATCGTTGAACCATTTTTTTTATAGATGATGTTAATTCTTTTAAAAGTCCTAATTTAGGAATTTCAATTTCTTCTTCTAAATTGCCATTTGCAACTTCAATAACACTATCTTCCAGTGTATTGAATGTGTTACGAAGTGTGTAAAATACTTGAATCAAACCTGTTATAAAAAACATTAAGCATACAATGAAAAAGGTTAGAGCATTTTTTTGAGTTTTCATAATTGTTTTCATAACATCAGCTTGAGAAACTGTGATTTCAAGATAATAAACATCATTATTTATAAAATATTTTTCGCGTACGCCAATTTTTCTATTTTTTAGAGCTAGCTTGTAAATTTTAAACTTGTTGTATTTTTTATTAAAAATCTTACTATTTTTACTTAACAAAGGCGAAACATTATCTGTATTTGATGTTGCTAACAATTTTTTATTGCTATTGAAAATTCGAAATTCTATATCTTCGTCTTTAAAATCATCGCAGTATTTTTGCAATTTTGAATAATTTTTTTGCTCTAGTAATGGAGTTATTACCCATTCTATTTGTCGTTTAAAAACCAATAATTCTTCATGTTCTTCTTCCATATACGAAGCGTTAAAAAGAACAATATTAAAAAGTGATATTGCGCCAAAAACAAGTGTGATTAATAAGAATATTGAAATTTTATTTACCCAATACAAATCCCTTTTCTTCATAATTCAACTTCTTTCATTTTGTAGCCTTGTCCGCGAACTGTTTCAATGTTTGTGCCGACATCTCCTAATTTGCGCCTAAGATTCAATATTTGAACATCAACTGCGCGTTCTGAAATTTCGCACCCGTCATCGCCACGCAAATAATATAAAAGTTGCGAGCGTGAAAAAACAGTTCCAATATTTTGCATAAAAGTACGTAATATTATAAATTCAAATCTTGTTAATTCTATGATTTTTTTATCAACGTGAACGATTTTTTTTATGTTATCAAGCACAATTGATTTATAGGTTTTTAAGCTGGAATTTAAATTTGAAATTGCAAGGTGAGCTTTTATTCTGGCAAGCAAGATTTTATTGCTAAATGGCTTTGAAATATAGTCTACAGCTCCATTTGCAAATCCTTTTAAAATATCTTCTTCCATTTTTTTTGCCGTAAGCATAATTACTTGAATTGATTTAAAATCACCATCATTTTCTTTAATAATTTTGCATAATTCAAAACCGTCAATTTCTGGTATCATAACATCTAAAAGTACTAAATCCGGCAGGTCTGATTTGATTATTTCTAAAGCTTCTTTTCCATCAAAAGCTTTTTTAATTTTATAAAAACCATCTGAACGTAATACCAATTCTATTAAACGATTGATTTGTGGTTCATCCTCTACTATTAAAATTTTAGCTTCATTTATATTCTGTTCCATTATTAAATTATATATTAATAAAATAATTATGCAAAATTTAGGTTTTGATGAAATAACGCGGCGGCTGGAAAAAATTTTTTCCAGCCGCCGCATTATCATTATTATTTAAACTATATTATACCTTGAGCAATCATAGCATCAGCTACTTTATTAAATGCTGCAATATTTGCACCAGATAAATAATCAGTTCCTAAACCATATTTATCAGCAGTATCTTTGCAGGTTTTAAAAATGTTTGTCATTATTCTATCAAGTTTTTCATCAACCTCTTCAAATGTCCAAGAATATCTCATTGAATTTTGGCTCATTTCTAATGCGGAAGTTGCAACTCCGCCTGCATTTGCAGCTTTAGCCGGAGCGTGTAAAACTTTATTTTGTTGTAAATAATGTATAGCATCAATTTCTGTAGGCATATTTGCACCTTCGCCAACTGCAATAACTCCGTTATTAACAAGAATTTTGGCAGTTTCTAAGTTAATATCATTTTGAGTTGCGCAAGGCAATACAATGTCAGCTTTAATCGTGTAAACTTTTGGAGTTGAATCTTTGGTATTTTCCAAATATTCTGCACCTGGGTATTTTTTTAGATATTCTTTAATTCTTAAACGTTCAACCTCTTTAATACGTTTGATTTCATCTAAGTCAATTCCGTTTTTGTCATAAATACAGCCGTTAGAATCACTCATAGCGATGACTTTTGCGCCTAACTCTATTGCTTTTTGAGCTGCATAAATAGCAACATTTCCTGAACCGGAAATAGTTACCGTTTTATTTTCAAAGTTCAAGCCGTTAGCTTTAAGCATTTCACGCATAAAATAAATTAATCCAAAGCCGGTGGCCTCTTTTCTAGCTAAAGAACCGCCATAAGATAAACCTTTGCCGGTTAAAACGCCAGCTTCGTAGACATTTCGAATTTTTCTATATTGTCCAAATAAATAGCCGATTTCTCTTGCTCCAACACCAATATCGCCGGCAGGAACATCTAAATTATGTCCGATGTGCCTTTGTAATTCGTTCATAAAACTTTGACAAAATCTCATTATTTCATTATCAGATTTTCCTTTTGGATTAAAATCAGAACCACCTTTTGCGCCACCGATAGGCAAACCTGTAAGAGCATTTTTAAATACTTGTTCAAATCCCAAAAATTTCATAATGCTTTGATTAACGCTTTCGTGGAATCTAAGCCCACCTTTATAAGGTCCAATGCTGCCATTAAATTGGACACGAAAACCTCTATTAATATGTACGACATTATTGTCATCAACCCAAGGGACTCTGAAGGTTATAATTCTTTCAGGTTCGACCATTCTTTCAAGTAATGCTACTTTCTCAAATTCTTTGTGAGAATCTATAATCGGAGTTAAAGTTTCTAAAACCTCGCGCACAGACTGGATAAATTCTTTTTCATTAGAATTTTTCTCTTCAACATTTTTTATAACTTTTTCAATATAATTCATCGCCATCCTCACTTCCTTTTGATGTTTTGAATTATAGCATTAAATAAGGGGCTACGTTATTAAGTTTTTATTAAGATTTAAGGTTGATATTTTTCTTATTAATTGCTTGCAAGAAGTTTTGTTTATGTTAGCATGTTTTAACAAGGAGACATTTATTATGAAAAATTATGAGTTATTAACAATTTTTAAACCAAGCTTAGATTCTGAAGAATTGGATAAGCTTATTGAAAGTATTTCTGAAGAGATTAAATCTTATAAAGGTTCAGTATCTTCTGTAGAAAAAATGGGACGTAAAAAATTAGCTTACGATTTACAAAGCTACAGAGACGGCTATTTTGTAAATATGCAATTACAAGTTCCAGCAGAGTCAATTGTTGAATTTAAGAAAAGTCTTAAACTTAACGAAAATGTATTAAGATTTATGTTTATGGAAGTTTCAAAGAAAGCTCAGGCGGTATAAGTATGTCATTTGCAAAAGCAGTTGTAACTGGTATTGTTTTTAGAGCTCCAGAGAAGCGTTTTACTCAAAATAATGTTCCAGTATCATCATTTGTTTTAAACATTGGTGATAGAGAGGAAATGCTTATTAGAGTTATCGTAAGACGTAACGCTTTAGACGAGATTGTTTCATCAATTTCTAAAGATGATAAAGTTTTGGTAGAGGGAAGATTACAAATAACTTCTGTTAAATCTGATTCAGGTGCTGAACGCAAAGTTTTTGAAATTGATGCTTCTACAATTGAATTATTTAGCGGAACATCTTCTGTCGTTCAAAGTTCTTCAAGTGATGGTGATATAGTCAAATTTTCGCAAGAAGAATTTTCAGAAGAATTAATTGGTGAAGATGAAATTCCATTTTAGGAATTAATATAGTAATTATATAGGCTAGAAAGGCAAATAAAAAATGGCAAGACAAGATATGAATGATAGAAAAAAACGTAAAACATGCAGTTTTTGCGCAGATCATGTTGAGTATATTGATTATAAAGATGCATCAAAATTGAAAAGATACTTAACAGAAGCAGGCAAAATTATTCCAAGACGTGTAACAGGTAACTGTGCAATGCACCAAAGAATGATTGCTAAAGCTATTAAAAGAGCTAGAGAAGCTGCAATTATTAATTATGTTTTTGATTAATTAGATTTATAAAACACAGTTTACTTGATTTTATTTAAGTAACTGTGTTTTTTGTCTGAAAATTTAAGGAAGGGTAAAACATGGATAATAAAATCACAATCAGATCTGATAGAGAAACTGATTATACATTTCAATATAAAGGTGAAGATGTTGTTTTAAAATCTGGTAGTATTTTAAGTATAGCTGATGGTCTTTCAGAAGTTGTGCTTCCTACCTGCGTGATGAAAATTGTTAAAAATTTAATTATAATAAAAGATGATGCAAAATAAAATTGAATTTATAGAATTTTTTGTATCTAACAGTTTATAATAAAAGCGAGGAATTCAAATTTGAAATTCTCGCTTTATTATTATTTATAAAATTCGTCTTAATGTTTCTTAATATTTTATCAAAAAATAGCAATTTTTTTTCTTTATATGACTTTATATATATAAGATATAAAAAACAACTATATAATAAAGGAGAAATAAATATGGCAAGAGTACTAATTTCAATGCCCGAGGAATTTTTGGACAGAATCGACCAAGTAGCAGTGGGCGAAAATCGCACACGTTCAGAGTTGATTAGGGAAGCTTTGCGTACATATATGTACAAAAGTAGAGTAAAATCTACCACATTGGCTTCAAAAAATGCAGCAATTCTTGAGGCGCTACTAGGCTAAACTTGGAGTTTTGAATTTTGTTCAATGCGTTTGTAATGCAGATTTGCAGACGTATTTGGATAAGATAAGGCGGTGGAGCATGTTGCTGATTGAATATAATTAGCAATTTGAGACTACTCAAGTGGGAAATAAGAATATGGGAAGAAAAAAATGGCTTATTTTAAGCCATTTTTTTATGCTTTATGTTATTGTAACAAAAATCCAAAGTTGCAAACATTTTTATCTTAATTAATTGAAAATCTAGTAAATGAGGATGCAGAAAAAGTCGAAAAATGACAGGCGGGAGCGGGAGTTGCGTAGCAACTCATTCCCGCAATTTTTCGAACAATTCTTGGTTATCGGCGTTAAACGAGTTTTGGATTGCTTTCGCAATCCTACCACTCTCTGCCGATAATCCGCTTTTTCAAATCCGACCTAAGGTGTGTGAAAGTCAGGTCGTGTGCGGGATAGCACACAACCTGACTTGAAACCGTTCCCCAGAGTTTGCAGGGAAAACAATAGTTTTTCCGCAAACTCAAATCGTAATGAAATTGTAAAAAAACTATTCAAAAAAACGCAATTGTAACGAATTGTAACAAAATTTACAAAATTTTACAAAAGGCTGAAACTCAATTATAATGCCCTATATGATATGATATGATATGATGTGATGGGCTCACTATGAACCCCTAAAGTTTTCAAAAAATATGCCGTTAATTAACTATTGATAATAAATTTATTCCTGCAGGTCATAAAATTAAAATGAGTAGTAAAGAAGATGTAAAAGGTCAAAATATTGGTAGAAATTTGGCAGCTAATATTAACAATTTTTCTAAATCAAAAAATGCTAAACTTTCTGAAGGCGTTAATGTTGCGAAAAATTCAATTGAGAATGTAAATTCTAAATTAGAAGAAGTTGATAGTAAAACTGCGTGGTCGGCTATTGATATATGTAAACTTTATTCACAGAATGGAGATGAGTTATTAAAAACCTTGGTCAATATGAAAAAAGATGGCGTTGAAGTTCCAATGGAAACAATTCAAAATTTTATGCGTAATTTTTATATACAGGGTGATAATATGATAAAACAAGTTTATGGAAAAGAGCCAATACCAAAAGATATTAAAAATATTAAAGAAAACTATCGAGTGGACGTCCATGATGCTAAATTGCATACTGACAATGGAACACGACCAAATTCTCAATATCAAGATAAATGGAATAAAGATTTTAATGAATTTTATCAAGTAGTAAGTGGCTTGCCAATGCAATTTGAATAATATTATTACCCCAAGGATGACTAAAAGTCATCCTTGGGGCTTTGAATATTTTTTTGAGAACGTATTATTTGTCATGAGTCACTCGTTTCAGCATCTCGTTGGCGTTGAACCTTGCGCTAAGCAGGTTATTTATTTTAAACTTTTCATGATATAATTTTTGTGTTAGAAAAAAACAAACGAGGGGTGTATTAATGAAAATTGGGTTTAATCCTGCAATAAAGAATCAAAACATGTATAACACAAAACGTAACGCCAGCGAGCATACTAGCATTTCTAACAACCAATTAGCGTTCAAAAAAATCAATCAAGAGTTTTATAACAAAGCACAAAAATCATACAATTGGTTTAAAGATGTTACTTCTGAATGGTATGAATCGTTAACTGATGCCGTTATATGGGATGACATACCAAAGCAAGATGCTTTAGATACAATGAATGCTGTACGTAAATGGGTAAAAAAAGAGAGTTTCGCAGTCTTTGAACGCAAATATAACTATTTCAAAAATTATTAATCAAATAACATATTATTGAATTTATTATTAACAAAATTGCCAATACCTGTGCCTAACATAGAGCCTGTAATTCCAAATATTTTTGAGCCAAGCGCACCACAATAACCTGATAAAGTAATTGAACCTAAAAGATTTGTTGCAGATTTTGCAGTTGCTTCAAAAATATTTTCACCATTTGTAATATCTGATAAAACATCTATACCTTCGACAGCACCAAGCGCTAAAACGCCTAATTTAGGTGTTCTTGTCAATGCTCTTGCTGTTAAATATCATTACTACTTTTTCCTGATTTCAAGCATGAAAGCTACACTAACATATTTATAAAGTTTTTTTCGACACAAAAATTGCACAATGAGAAAAAATCGTTACAATTGCTTTAGCGGATTTGCGGACGGAATGAATGAAATGAATTCCGGATAGCGAACAGATTGAGCCGACTGTGGTGAAGCCACTAAGGCGAAACTCCCGCCCCGCCGATGGCGGGTACGGGCGCGCGGAGCAAATCCAAGACACGGATTTAAAATAAAACAATTTATCATGAATCACTCGTTTTAACATCTCATTAATGCAAAACCTTTGCGCAAATTGTGTTTTTTTGTCATGCTGAACTCGTTTCAGCATCTCACCAAAGTAAAATCTTGCGCCAAGCAAACAATCTACCGAAATTCTCCACAGTTCATTTGTCAGATTCTGAAATAAATTCAGGATGACAGTGGAAAATAAATCGGACTGACGACGAGAATGAGCATTGTCATGCTGAAACTAGTGGCTCATGACAATTTCATTTATATCATCAGTTTACAACCTAAATTTTGCCCTAAATTTCAATTTAAAATATGAAGATTTGTAACAATATATATACAGTGGTGAAATTTAATATTCTTAAAAAACTTTATATATATGTAAGCAATGTAAGATATGTTAAGCAGATGATATAAAAAATGCAAACCACTTAGCAGGTTCTTATTTTGCTGAAAAAATTAAGAGAGGCAAAAAATGGCAGTACTTGAAGCATACAACATAAACGCAATGGCAACTCAAATTTCTAAAGAATTTTTTATTAATGAGGTTCCGGCTGAAGATAAATCTCAAGTATTGATTGATGAAATGAGATTATTCGCAATGGATATGAAATCTCGTGTAACATTTATTTCAAGAGTAAAAAAATAATTTACTTGTGTAAATTTTAATAATTAATAAATTTTTATTTAAAACGTATTTTTTAATACGTTTTTTTTGTTATTTTTGATTTATAATTTTGTTTAATAACAATCAAGGTTAAAAAATGACAATTTGTATTTTTTCAGGAACTTTTAATCCAATTCACAACGGTCATATTAAAATGGCTGATTTTGCGCTGAAAAACTTTAATTTTGATAAAATCATTTTTATACCGGCATATATCCCGCCACACAAACAAGTCGGGTTAGATTTAGCACAACATAGATTATCTATGGTAAAAATTGCAACTTCAATAAATCCTCGTTTTGAGGTTTCTGATATTGAGTATAAAGAAAATGCGCCATCTTATAGTGTAAATACCGTTAAAAAAATAATAAAAAAATATAATATAAAAGAGCGTTTAAATTTTATTATAGGAACTGATGCTTTTAAAAAAATTGAAAGTTGGTATCATTCTGATGAATTAAAAAATCTTGTGCATTTTATCGTTTTCCCTCGAATTGGTGATGATATTGAAAGTATAAAAAGTGAATTTAAACAAAAGGGTTGGGATTTTGAGATTTTAGAGTGTGATTTTTTTAATGTTTCATCAACAGAAATAAGAAAAAATTTTTCAAGTAATCAAATAGATAAGAAGGTTAAGGATTATATAAATGGGCATGATTTATACAGAAATTGAGCAGTACAAAATTTGGTTAAAAAATAATCTAACAGAAGAAAGGTATTTACATTCTTTGGGCACTGCAGAAGTTGCAAAAGAGCTTGCATTAAGATTTAATCTTGATGTTAAAAAAGCAGAGTTAGCGGGATTAATTCATGATTGCGCAAAATGTTTGGATAAGGATGCCCTTTTAGATTTGATGAAAAATTGTAAAACCTTATCAGAAGAAGAGTTAAACAATATAAAAACATATCATGCTCCGGCAGGAGAAGTTTTAGCTCAAAAAGAATTTGGAATTGTGGATGAAGAAATTTTGTCTGCAATAAGGTGGCATACTATTGGCAAAATTGGAATGTCGGATTTTGATAAAATTATTTTTATAGCAGATAAAATTGAAACCAAGACACGTCCGCAAGAATGGGTATTTCCTATTCGTGAGGCTCTAAATATAGGTTTAGATAACGCTATGTTGTGTTGTTTTTCAAATACTATAAAAAGTTTAGTTGACAGAAAATTGTATATATGTACTTCTACAATTGATATTTATAATGATATATTAGCAAAAATTAGTAAGTAATATTTTTTAAATATTTATACAGCAAAATCGCTTGTGAATCTTATTTTGAAAGGACTTCCGGCTGGTATTGAAATATGCTTACCTTTTGAGAAGAATGCAGTTATCGGTGAAGTTAATGTGTTTAAGCCTAAACAAAGTGTTCCGTAAGCAAAAGGAAATGGTGATAAAACAAGTGTAGAGCCTTCTGAACCTAGATTAATTGTAAGTGTCATCATTTTATTAAACAGGGTTCTACCCCAATTGCCTTTTGTCCAAGCAGTTTTAAGAAATGTTCGTTCACCCTTTATATTGTTAAAAAAAATGTTTTTATCATTAGCTTTTACAATGTATGCGTTTATTGGAATTGTTTCGCTATTTATTCGCATTGAATGTATTTTTATAACAACAAGTCCGCCATTACAAGTAACTTGTGGTTGATGCGAATTTACAACTTCGCCTAAAAATATTGTTGATTGTGGTATAGATAAACGTCTTGTGTTTTTTGATGTTCTTAATTTAAATTGTACATTTGCACCGCGACTTTGCCAATCAGAAATTTGATTAGTGTTATAAACTTCTATTGTAGAACCCTTGGTTATTTTTATATTTTTTAAGCTTGCTTTTTGAACAGATTTTGTCGGTTTATAAACTGTGTTTAAATTGGCGGGTTTTGATATATTATTATCAGATTTTACAATATTTGGTAATTGAGGTAGGCTTTCTGTTTCTTCCATGCTTTTATTTAAGGCATGGTTATTATCGTCAATAGGTTCTATAAGTTTTGAAGAATTATAGTTTTTTCGCAGTTCATCGTCAACTGTTTCATCTAAATCAAAAGCATGTGCATGATTTAAAAAAATGACAAATATTAAAAAAAATATGATTTTTTTTGAATCTTTGAGTAGCATATATATTCTTAAACCTTAAATTCTATTAGCTTTTGTATCTATTGTAACAAAATTGTTAAGATTAATATATACACTAGCAAAATTATTTTTTATTTGTTTTATGATAAATGTATAGGTAGTAGAAAAAAGATTGGAAACTATGATGAGAATTCATACAACGCAAAATCTAAGTCCTGTAGCAAATATTCAACCAAACAATTTGCAATATGGTACTAGATTTAATTTAAAAGGCTATCCTAAGGACTCTGTGAGCAGTCAACCCGATACATATGAGTTTCGTGTGGCGTTTAAGGGGAAAAAGGGTAATTTAGCAAAACGTATTATTGAATCAACTAAAGAGGACATTAAGAAGATCGCTGAAAAGGATAAAAATAAAAATCCGAATGGCGGTCTTTTTGATAGGATACTTCGCGGAACAGAGAAGCATGAAGTGTTTATTACAGCCGCGATTGCCGCAGTCTTGTGTTGTGCGGTTCGACCTGTAACATTAATTCTAATGTCTTTGTTTGGAGATGAAAAGGATAAGCAAAATTATAAATATCAAATTGCACATTCAATGTCGTCTGGTGTTTTTGGATTAATTTTCCCATACTTTTTTATTAATCCTTTAGCACAAGGTTACAGCCATGCAAAAGCGCATCCCGAAAAATTTTTAAAAGCAAAAAATAATGAAGAATATGTAAAGAAATTTTTAGATAGATATCCACAGGCAGATGCAAAAACAATTATTAAAGATGGTGTTAGACAATCTTTAGAAAATATAAAAGATACTTCTGGAAATAATTTGATGGGTGAAATTAAAAATGTAATGATGATACCATTACCAAAACATATATCAGAGATTTCAAATGAAACTTTACAAAAAATATTCCCAGAAGTTCAATTAGCAGGACGTGAAAATTTAAAAACAGCTAATGAATTAATAGATAAAGCTGGTAAAAAGATTGATTATCCAAAAACGCTGGATGAGTTGTGTATTGCAATAGAAGGTGAAAAAGATAAAGTTGATTACTTCCCTCTTAAGTATATTAAGGATAGTGTTTTAGAAGAACATTTTCCTGATTTAGACATAAAATCAACTTTAGATGCAAATAAAAAACGTTTAAATCTTAATGAGTGGAAAAATTTAAATGGCGAAAAATTTGAATTTGATAAAGATTTGTTATACGTTTCAGATTGGAATGAAACAATGAAAGAGATTCCTTTGATTACTGGCACAACAAGAACGGATATGGTAAAAGAAGGTTTAACTAGAAAAAAGAAAGAAGAAGTTAAATATGTAACTTATCAAAAGAATGGCAAAGATGGTGAGTTAGGGACTGAAATTACTCAAGAGATGGTAAATAAAGCAAGAGCATCAGAAGTTCAAGATAAACTCGGAGGCTGGTTGGGTGATATTGTTTTAGCTTATCCAAGAGCAACATTGACAATTGTGCTTATTCCATTCATCTTGAAACATATATTACACGTAGAAAAAGCGAAAAAAGAACCTGAGGTTGCGACACCTGCTAAAGTAGAGAATGAAACTTCTAGAAAGGCGGTGGCATAATGAATTTATCAGTAAGACCTTACTCTAAACAAAATTATAATTTAAAATTACGCAATAATGACAATAACGTAAGTGTTCAAATATCAGAAATTAAAGCTCCAGAAGTTGCTTTCAAAAGAAAAAAAGAAGCAAATGTAATTGAAAAATGGATTGCAAAATATTATGGAAAATGGTGTTATAGTTCAAATCCTGTAAGAAAGTTTTCAGAGGATTTTTCAAAACTGGATACTTCAAATGCAACAAAACATTTTCAAGTTGCGGGTTCTTTGTTAACTTCAGGCGCTTATGCATATAACACAATGACAAGTGATAAATTTAATAAAGATAATGCTGTAACACTTGCTGTAAGCCAAATTTTAGGATTTGTTGCTCCAACACTATTGGGTTACACAGTTGATCATTTTATTGCAAGTAAGACGAAAAATAAAGAATATAAGTATGTTGCTCGACGTGAAAGATTAATCAGATTGAGCAATATGTCTGAAGCTGAAAAAGCAAAAGCTTTAAAAGGTTTAACAGCACCGATTAAAGGTTTTAGAACATTAGTTGGTATTTTAACCTTTACAATGATGTATAGATATGTTGTTCCGGTTGCGATTGCACCTCTTTCAAATAAAATTGGGGATTATATAGCAAGTAAATTTTCAAAAAAGCCGAAAAATGAACAACAAGTAGAAATAAAACCTGAAGTTGTAAGTGAAATTTCCACAACAGGAGTTGCTGATGAGCAAGCTAGTGATAATAAAGTAGCTAAAGAAGTTGCTTAATATAATTTCATAATAAAAAAGCTAACGTTTTTGACGTTAGCTTTTTTTATGTTTCAATCATAAAGGTCACTGGTCCATCGTTAATAAGTTCAACTTGCATCATCGCACCAAATTTGCCGGTTTGGGTTTTTATTCCTAAATTAGATACTTCTTCAACGAATTTTTCATAAAGTTCGTTTGCTAATAGAGGGGGCGCAGAATTGTCGAAACTCGGACGAGTACCTTTTTTACAATTGCCACATAAAGTAAATTGAGATACAATAAGCATTTCTCCATTAATATCAATTAAAGATTTATTCATTTTATCGTTTTCATCGGCAAAAATTCTTAGTTTCACAATTTTTTGTACTGATTTTTTGAGGTTTTTTATTGTATCTCCTTTTTCGATTCCGACAAGCGTTAAAATCCCTTTATCAATTGAAGAATAAAGTGTGTCATTAATTGTAACCGAAGCTTGTTTTACTCTTTGTATTAAAACCTTCATTCCAGCTCCTTTATTGAATTGTCAAGCAATGAATTAATTTCAGCGATTCGATTAATTGTCGTATCAGCAAAATTATTAATATTTTGTATAAGAGTAGTAACCGAGTTGTTGGTTAAATCTTTTAGCATTTTCATCTGATAATCTAAATTAATTTTGCCGTCAGCTGTAATAAAATCAAATAGTTTAGATTGATTTGAAAAAGTAGATGTTAAATATAAATATTTTTCAGAAATCTTTTTCAAAATTTTTAAGGAATCAACTTCCAAATTTTTTTGACGCTTTAAATTATTGTTTAAATTTTTAATTAAATGTTTAATATCTTCTATTTCCGTCATGGATTGATTTAAAAGTTTTTTAGAATCTAATAATTTTGATTTTATTGAATTTTTATCATAAGTAAAATCCGTTTTTAATTCTATTAAACCGTTTTTTTCAGAATCAGCTAAAGCTTCTTCTAATGACATATTTTTAAAACCATCAATTTGCGCACCAACAAGAGATGTATTTATATAAGTTCTATCATTAAAATGCAATGCAAATTCGCTTAAAGGTTTAACGAAAGCTGCATAAACCGATTCTGTCGGAATTAAATCGCCATTTATACCTTTAACATAATATAAAGAAGCATTTAATTTTTTTAAGCGCCTTTTGGCTGTTTCAATTCGTTCTTCAAAAGTTGGTGCGTTGCTTAGTGAATCGGCAAATTTTTCCATGTCATTTGCCGTAATCTCCCATTTTTGAGATTCATTATTAAATCTGCATACTAAATCTTTGTAAGCAGAATTTTTACTATAGCATTGACCTTCAACGTATGCCAAATCTTGTCCAACAAGAATAATTTTTGAACAACCTAAAATCCTTGCAGAATTAAGAGCGTTATAAGAAACTGTTCCTTTAGACCAGTATTCTTCAATGTTTTCACCACAGATTTCGCTCCAAAAATGGTTTATTGGCATATTTGCAGAAATATGAGAAAAAGTTTGTTTAAATTTAAAATTTCTAAGTTTTGGGTTTGAATATGGTTCTGTTATAAAATTGATTTTTGATAAATCGTAATCCGCAATTTGCTTTGAAGAATCATAAGTTTCAATAATGCTTAAAAAATCGGGTTCAATTCCGTGTTTTTGTAAAGTTTTAAAAGCTGTACCAACAGTAAAAAGAATAAAATTTTCTCTATATTTTTTTATTGTTTCAATATTTCTATCTAAAGTCGGTCCGGCTGATACTATTAATGCGGTTTTTTCTTTAAAGATATCCTTAAATTTTATGAGTGGAATTTCTTTTGTTAGATGCGGAATATTTGTTATAAGCATTTTTAATGCCGGATAAAATTGTTCTTTTGTATATTTTAAATCAAGGCTATATGAGCCAATTAAATCTTGTAATTTTTTTATGAATTCTCCTAAATTATCTTTTTCAGATTCTCTTTGAGATGGTAAAATTAGCATTTGTGGCGAATTTTCTGTACCTGATTTTGTGTAAATAATTTGTGATAAATCTTCAAAATTATCGGTAATGTAAACATTGTTTTTGTCAAAATCAGATGAAAAATCAACAACGTTAAATGCTGAAAATAAAATATTTAAATCCGGTTCATATAAAATCACTGTGCCAGTAGATTTTTCTGCTGCAACTTTAAACAAATATCCTAATCCTAATCCATAAATTAAATGAATTGCAACAGGTGTGTTTTCTGAATAAGAAAAAATTTCTTGAGCTTCTGCCAGAGGATTTTGTGGGTTATGTATCTTTATTCCCTTATATTCAAAATTATAAAAATTATTTTCTGCAATAAGTTTTGGCATGTCGTTAGGAATATGTTTTGCAATTCGAGTTGCAAAATCAGGATTCTTTTTATAAATACTTTCGATATTTTTTTTGAAAATATTATTCACTAATTCACTCCCATAAATAAAATTGTCTTATTTTTTAGTTTTTCCGCTTAGTTGTCCGCACGCAGCATCTATATCTGCACCGCGCTCAAGTCTTACAGTTACTTTTTTCCCAGAATGTTCAATTATATATTTAAATTTCATAATATCATTATTATTAGGTTTTTTATAAATGCTTTCACCTACAGTATTATAAGGAATTAAGTTAACATTACATTTTAAATCTTTCATAAATTCCGCTAATTTTTTTGCAACTTCTAAGGTGTCATTGAATTCGTGTATTAAAATATATTCAATGGTAATTCTTCTGCCGGTTTTTTCAATGTAATATTTCAAAGCTTTTTTTAATTCATTCAATGGATACTTATTTTCAATAGGCATTAATTTAGCTCTTTGTTCATGAATTGGAGAATGCAATGAAATAGCTAAAGTTGATTGCAATTCCATTTCTGCTAATTCGTAAATCTTAGGAATAATACCACTTGTAGAAATTGTGATTCTTCTGGCGCCTATTTGAAAATCATTATTAAAAATCTCTAAAGCCTTTAAGACATTTTCTAAATTTAAAAGAGGTTCGCCTTGCCCCATAAATACGATATTAGTGACTTTTAGTCCGGTATCACGTTGAATAGTTAAAACTTGTTCAACAATTTCTTGGTATGTTAAATTTCTTATAAAACCGCGTTTTCCGGTTGCACAAAATGAACAATTGACCGCACAACCGACTTGAGAGCTTACACACGCTGTTAGGTTAGCACGATTATCAAATCTCATTAAAACCGTCTCGACACATTCTCCATCAGGGTATTCAATAAGATATTTAAGTGTTCCGTCTTTGCTTTCTTGTTTGATTTTGATTCTAGAATTGCTAACTGTTGCAATTTTTTTTAATTCTTCTCTAAAACTTATAGATAAGTCTGTCATCTCTTCAATGCTATTGACTGATTTAGAGTAAATCCAATTATGAATTTGCTTCGCGCGATACTTGGAAGCATTTAAGCTCGCTACAAAATCTTCAATTTCTTTTAAACTTAATCCCGATAAAACTTGCATAATTAACCTAACTTATGTTTATAAAAATCTATTATATCAACTTTAGCCTTCAAAAGTCGCGCATCATGAGATACTTCTTCTTTCCAATTATTAAAATAACATGATGGTGGCAATATTTTTAGTGGATTATGTGGAAAATCTTTGCAAATATCCGGTCTGTTTTCATAATCACTGCATTCGTTATTTTTTACTTTAGGGCAATAATAATAGTAAACTTTGTCTTCTATTAAAGAATTCAAATTGTCAAAATATTCTTTATTGGCTTCGCGAGCTTTGTTTTCAGATTCATACGGAACGAAAACAGATATAAAATCTTTTGAAAATTTATCTCCTCGTGACGCCCTTTGTTTAAGTTGTTCATAAGAATATTCACTAATTGCAAGCTTACAACAAGCACCGCAACGTGTACAATTATAATTATCCTTTTTAGACATAATTTGATTATAATCTTTTTTTAGCTGTTCTTTATATTCTACTGTTAAAAAAGAAAGAAATTTTATTTGCCAATCGCGATAAGGACAGGCTGATGGGTAATTTGCTGTAGTATTTTTATCAGATATGTCGCAATTTTTTATATTGCAACTTTTACATGGGTTTTCCGGTTTAAATTTGTTAATTTCTTTTTTTATTTCGATTAAAGCTTCTTCAAAAATATTTTCATAATGATTTTTAATTTGGTTTTGTTGATTTTCTATAGAAAAAGCTTGATTAGATTCATCTTTATTATTTACAAAAAAATTATCCATAGTATGTATAGTATCATAAATTGTCCACTTCTACAATGAAAAAAATATTTAATAATTTAAAATAATTGTGTATTAAAGGAGATAATATGGTTACTCAAAAACTTGAAATTTATAAATGTAATGTTTGTGGAAATACCGTGCAGGTTTTATTGTCGGGTGAAGGAGAGCTTGTTTGCTGTAATCAGCCAATGGAACTAATGAAACCAAAGTGTGAAACCGGCAATGAGTTGGCAGAAAAACACACTCCAGAAATTAAGGATATGGATGGCAAAAAATATGTTGTGCTAGAAAAACATCCAATGCTTCCAGAACATTATATTCAATTTATAGAAGTTATTTCAAAAGATAAATCTGAGATACATTTAAAATATTTTTTACCAAACACAAAACCTGAAATGGATATTTCATATTTAGATAAAAATATTGAAGCGTACGAACTATGTAATATACATGGATTATGGAGAAAATAAAATGATAAGTCAACAAATTAACGAAGTTTTGAATGAACAAATTAATAAAGAATTGTATTCTGGGTATTTGTATTTATCAATGTCGGCAAAATTTAAAGAAATGGGATTAATAGGTTTTGCACATTGGCTAAAAGAACAAGCAAAAGAAGAGGTTGAACACGGTTTAAAAATTTATGATTATCTTATAAATCGTGATAGTTTTGTTATACTAAAGCAAATCAGAACGCCGGATTTTGATTTTAATAATGTTTTGCAAGTGTTTAATGAAATTTATGAACACGAAAGATGTATAACAAAAGCAATAATGTCTATTGCAAAAGTTGCAGAAGAAGAATGTGATAGAACAACTTTAAAATTTTTAGACTGGTTTATTGAAGAACAAGTACAAGAAGAAGAAAGTGTTAAAAATATAATTAAGCGTTTAGAATTCTTTGGTGAAACAAAATGCGCAATGTTTTTATTGGATAAAGAACTATCAGAACGATAAAATTAAAAATACAAGAGTCATCAAGGTTTGATTTGCTACTTTTCAAGCCTTGGTGCAATGTATTTATCTATTAAAACGTGTTCTACGAATTTATCTATTATTGGAATTGCCGGTATTACTACTGCAAAACCGCCCAAAGATTTTATAGCTTTATCCTTTAAAGAACCTTTTGCAAGGTATTTATTTAAAACAGAATTTGTCGCTATATTTTCGGTTTGACCTGATTTTAAAGCTCGTGCATATTTTTTATATAATGGCTCAGACTTAAATTTTTCATCCGGTTTTGCAAAATTATTTTTTTTATCAATTAAATCCGTTATGATTTTGTTTGCATAATTATCAATATCACTTATTTGATTTACTTTAAATTTCTCAAACATAGATTCTTTGGCTTGAAGATATATTTTTTTTATAGGATTTGTTGTTTTTGCTTTTTGGATTCTGTAATCTAAATTACTGCTAACAATTTCTCGAAAATTTTTAGCACACCCTTCATCGTCATTAATATATGAATGTAATTTTCCGTTTGTAACATATTGTTTTGCCAAATTTTCTATATGTTCTTTTGATTTTATAGTTAATTTATCTTTTGTAAAAAGACCTGTCAGTGAAAAAATATTTTGTCCTAATTTTATTGCTAAAAGAGGTAAAAACATGCTTGCTAAGCCTTGAAAAATGGCTTGTTTTAAACAACGATGTGAACTTGGGCTGTATTCAGTTTGATCATTTTTATATTTATCATAAACATCTGCACCAATATATAATAGTACCGGTGCCCAACTTAGTGTTGCTGCATTACCGACTAATGGACGCAAAGATTCTCCAACTTCACTTGTAAAAGCGCAACCTCTTAGTGGCCAACGCATAAGTGGATCTTTGTATTCCTTTGTCTCGGCATCAATTGTGTGAGTATCTACTTTGAATGTAGGTACAGTTCTGTTAATTTGGGTAATCATACTTCTTAATTCGCTATTTATACTATACTTCCAAGAATATGATAGCATAAAAATCCTTTTAATGCAAATATATCAATGGTTTGTAACATATTGTAAGTCCAAGATATAATAAAGAGGCTCTGTATAAGAATTAACAGAGCCTCTTAATATACTATAAATTATTTTATATTTTATAAATTAGTTTAAAGCACCATTTAAATTATCTAAATCATCTAAAATGCCTTCGTGGTTGCCACTTTGTAATTTTGTAATGATGATTTCTAATCTTGCTATGATTGCTGCTGTATCGCAGTTGCAGTTACAACCTGCCGGAATTTTATTAAGAATTGCATCTAATTTACTTAAAATTTCAGGTGATAAATTATTAAAATCATTTCTTAAGCCTTGAATTGCGACACGAATAAGTTCAAGGTTACCACTATTTCCAAGATTAATATCGTTGCCAGCTCTTAATAAATCTTTGATTTCATCTAATGATGCATTACCGTCAGCAGCATATTGAAGTATTTGAAGGTGGAATGCTCTTTCTGCTTCAGCCATACTATCAAATCTATTCCATGTTTCTTGGAAGAATCCGGCTAAGTTGTTATCCATTCTATTAAGAATTTGATTTTGAATTTCAGCTAATCTGTTTGATTCAGCTAATAAATCATTACGTTCTTGACCTGATAAATGAATATTATTTAAAATTCTTGTAATTGCATCCATATTACTTGATATTACATTGATAATATTTTCTCTATCTTGATGAGCTGTATTTTGGTTATTTATAATTTCTTGCATTTTGCCAAGTATATCATTCATTTTATCCATAAGTCCGGCAGGTATACTTCCTGGGTTTTGAGAATTGTTAGCAATAATTTCTACCCAATTTTGAATAATAAGTTGAATATTTTTAATTTCGTCTACTGTACCATTGATAGAACCTGCTAATGCAAGGATTTGAGCTAAGTATTGTTTCATTGTTTCTGTGTTATTGACAATTGTTGTCAAATCTTCACGCATATCATCATTACCATTTGAAATTTGTGTAATTAAATTAATGATTTGATCTTGCTTTAAGCCCAATTGCAATAAAACTTCGTACATTCTATCACCGGTAATATTTAGTGAAGTTACAATGTTAATAAGATTTTGGAAGTTATCTTTTGAAATTTCTTGATTTGCAATGATAATATCTAAACGATCTAATACCGGCTTTAACATTGCAGCAATTTGTTCATCTGTTAGACGAGGGTTATTATTAATGCTATTGATAGTTACGTTAACTTCGGTGCTGAAATTTTGATTTATTGTTGGTCCAGGTATTTCATGTTCATCACACCAAATATCTTCTGTACATGAAGTCATTGTATTAGTACCAACTGTTGCCATAAGGCCTAAAACTAAAGCTTTAATTGATGCAGGTGTAAGCTTTTGCATAACTCCTTTATCTATTTTTTTTGTACCTTTAAAGCTTACTGTATCTTGTTCAAGTGGAGCTTGTAAACCACCGTTAATATTGTTGTCAACAGGGGCATTTTCTTTCATAGCTCTCATTTGGTTAAATCTCTTTTTTATTTCTGCCGTAGGCATATTTGTTTCAACTGAGTGGGCATAAATATTCATAGCACACATAAATTTCTCCTTTCAAAGTAATATGATGTTGTCAAATAAGTAAAAACACGTAAAAATTTAATTTGCTAGTTGATATAAAATCTTTACAAAAGTTTACAGTATGGGCTTTTTATTAATAGTAATTAAAAAATTTATCGTATTATATTACTATGAGTGAGTTAGAAAAATATAATAAAATTATTCATATTTGTTCAAAATGCGGATTGTGTCAGGCAAGCTGCCCTATTTATAAAATAACGGGTAATGATTGTACGGTTTCTCGTGGCATGTTTATTATGCTTGATGGAATTTTGAAAAATAAGTTAAAAATGAATAATAATATTAATAGATATTTAGATTTGTGCTTAAAATGTAATGCATGTGCAAATAATTGTCCGAGTGGGATTAATATTGTTAATGTTTTATTTGCGGCAAAGTCTGAATATTTTAATAATCATCCGTTGGAAAAAATAATTTCGTATATACAAAAAAAATTAGTATATGGTTTGTTTTTGAATATTTTAGAAAAATTTGCCGTAAAAACAAAGAGCGCAAAATTTGAGCGAAAAGTTCTTTATTTTTCAGGTTGTGGTGCAAAAATTACGGGGAATAAATCTGTTATTAAGATTATGAATAATATTGGAATTGAAGTTTTAACGCCCAATTTTTCTTGTTGCGGAATTCATTTGTTGATAAGAGGCGATATTAATGGATTTAGACAATATATTAATAATTTTATAAAAATATTAAAGCAATATGGTCAAACTGAAATTGTTACAAATTGCGCAACTTGTGAAAAAATCTTGAAGGAATATTCAAATTGGGTTGAACAAGATGAGGATAAAGAATTTTTACAAAAACTTTCTGTAAGGAATGTCTATTCGTACTTAAAAGAAGCCAATTTTACATTAGAATTGCAAAATAAACATTTTGTTACTTATCATAAACCGTGCAATATAAATAATATGAATGATATTGAATGGATTTTGCATAATACTAAAAATTTGCATTACGTTAAAATGGAAAACTTTGATGAATGTTGTGGATTTTCTGGGATAACTAATTTTAAAGAATATAGCATAATGAAAAACGTTTTTATGAAAAAGCGTAATAACATTATAAAAACCAATACAAAAACAGTTTTAACTTCTTGTCTTGCTTGTAAAATAGCTTTAAATATGTATTCTTTAAATAGATATAAAGCAGACGATTTATTAGATTTTTTGTTTAAAAATTTAAAAAAATAAAACAAATAAAGTATTAATTTTTTTTAGTACAATGCTAAAATAATTTTATGAGGCTTGTAACAAACAAAGAATTAAGTACTTTTAGAATTTTACCATTTGATTTATATAATGAATCAAACATGAAGATACTTTCTGCTGGAGAGGTATTAACTGCCGGCAAATTAATTATGCTGAAAAACCACCCTAAAATTTATACAGAGGAATTTTCAAACGAAGCAATTAATGATTCGCAAGATGTTAGCAATGACAATAATCGTACAAAATTGATGAATTTTTCTTATGAAATGATGGATATTTCAGATTTTGAAACCGTAATTAATACAGATTGTGTGGTAAAACAGGAAGAGCAAATAAGAGTTAAATATTATTATAAAAAGATTTTAGATTTATTTACTCAACATTATTATAAAGAAGGGTTAGAGAAATTATACCCCTTGGTTCGTGTTATCACATCAAACATATACATGCGTGTACAACGTTCGCAAAAAGGTTCACAAATCAGATTTATGGGTGAATATGAAATTTGTCACCCTCTTAATGTTGGAATATTATCCGGACTTATTGCAAAAAAACTTGAATACAATCTAACTGATGTTGAACATGTTATTTTGGCAGGAATATTGCATGATATTGGTAAATTTCAGATTACTCTAGAAGACAAATCGGCGTTGCTTACAAATAATGAAGAAGAAGTTAAGGAACATACAACAATTGGGTATGACATTATTAAAAATGAATTAAATTTGCCGGAAAATATAGCGTTAGTGGCATTAGAGCATCATGAAAATAATGACGGTTCTGGTTATCCGCAAGGACTTTCAAGTGATTATATAACAGAGATGAGCCAAATTATAAATGTAGCAAATTATTATGACAATTTGGCATGCAATCGTACAATATTTCATGTAACTTGTAATCGTGATGTCTTAAGAACGATGCTAGAAGTTGGTACTAAGCGTTTTTCTGCAAAAATTTTATACACATTTATTCACATGTTTAATTATGATGACGCTAAAGAATTTGATAAAATGATTGACTGATTTTTTTATTAAATTAGCAAATCCGACAATAGCAAAAACCTTTTTTTTATTTAATTCTTATTATTGAGATTAATTTTGAAAGGTTTTTATATGAATAAAATAGAATTTTTTAAAAAAATAATGGAAAAAAGCGAAACTACTAATATTATGATAATAACAAATCATTATCAAATTTCCGGTGAAGTTTATGATTGTGAAGAATGTAATAAAGAAACTTTTATTAATTTAACGAATGCTTCTTTATGTAAATTTGAAGATTCTTATGATGAATTTTGCGAACAATACGGTGAATCTAAATATGATTGGCTACACGTAAATTTAGATAAAGTTGTGGCATTTAGCTTCGTTAGATAAATTCTTCCGTAAATGTAAAATTTAATACAAAATATTTGTTATTCCGGTTGTAATTAGGGCTATTGAATATTTATCAGCTTTTTCAATAATGTCTTTTGTTGCAAAAGGAACTATTATTAAACTTATTCGACCTTGAGCCGCAACATCAACATCGTGGATTGTAACAGGCATGTCAGAAGCTAATATTGCATCCTTTGACATATCACAAGCGTAATCAAGAGCAAATTCTATAGATGCTGAACGCAAGCCTTGTGAGATAGCAACAGTTTTTAAATCTTTTGCAACGATTAAAGCTTGAGAAATGTTATGTTTAGCAATTTTCCAAGCAAAAACTGCATCTTCGATTTGTTCAACAGTCGGTTTTTGTTTTGTAGCAACTTTGAAACCGTCTTTTGACAATTCACTTAAATTTGGAGCTTGAATTAATGTTCCCAAGGGTGTTTCAAGAGTTTTATTTGATAAATATTTTTTATAATCTTTTAATGGAGTTTTTATTGTTACATAAGGAATGTTATGGTTATCCAAATATTCTAATGCATTTTTTGTAAAAGATGGTGCAACAATTATATTTGTGTCTTTTAAAAATTTTACGATTTCACTGTCTACTTCTGAAGAAACAACAATCGTTGAGTTTATGAAATCAATGGGGTTTGAGTCCATTGTTTTTTCAACGGCTCCGGCAAGTGATGGTGCTAAAGCAACCGCGCAAATACTATTTCCTCTGACTGTGCAAGCGGCTTTTACGTCATAAAACTCGCTTATAACATCTAGTCCTTTTGAGATTGATAATATATCAATATATGAAAGTTCTGTGCTTGCTTCATAATCAATCATTTTGTCGTTTATTTCAATAGTTGCATTTTGATGTTCATTTTCGCCATGCAATATTTTTATATCTTCAATTTTCATAAAATCTCCTTTATTCTTCGTTTGATGTATTTATTGGAATTGGGGCGAATTGCTCGCTTGGAATCGGTTGAACATCCGGTTTCATATCAAATCTATCGGATTTGACTTTTATTGTTTTAGGAGGTTCCGGTTTCTTTGAAGGAGCAACTTTTTGTAAAAGCTCGTTAGGCTTTATTGAGTCTGATTTTAAAGCATTTTCAACGTTTTCTTTTACATCTTCCATATCTTTTTCTTCAAAAATTTTCTTAGCTTCGTTTTGCGGAATTATTGAAACACTAGAAGCTTTAAATGGTGTTAAATCTATTTTTGGATATTCAAAATCAGAATTACCATAAGGCTCGGTTGCAACTCGCATAACATCACGCCATATTAAAGCCGGAACTGTACCACCGGTAATATTTCCCATTTTGCTGTTATCATCATTTCCGACCCAAACACCGGTTACGATATCCGGAGTGTAGCCTATAAAATAAGCATCTTTGCTATCATCTGTTGTTCCGGTTTTGCCGGCTGCGGGTTTACCTATGCTTGCTGCGCGACCTGTACCATTTGTAATTACAGTTTTCATAATTGTAGTCATAGTAGCTGCAGTATTAAGGTTTAAAACTTTACTGGTTTTTGCTTTTTTTGCTTCATACAAAACCGTTCCGCGAGAGGATTCAACTCTTTCGATTGCAAAAGGTTCAACTTTATATCCGCCATTTGCAAAAACCCCAAATGCTCTTGTCATTTCAAATAATTTTACGCTGTGTGAACCAAGTGCGATTGTATAATCATAAGGTATTGGGGTTGTTATTCCCATAACTCTTGCAAGTTGGATGACAGGTTTTACTCCAATTGAGTCCATTAATCTTGCAGCGCAAACGTTTGATGAAATCATTAATGCAGTATACATAGGAATAGGACCTCTGTATTTATTGCCGTAATTTTTAGGAGTCCAGCTACCAGCCTTGAATGGTAAATCATCAATCATGTCATTTGGAGAATAACCTTTTTCAACGGCTGCAGTGTATATAAATGGTTTAAAAGCAGAACCGGAAGGTCTTGCGGATTGGTTAACTCTATCATATTGGCTTTTTGTATAATCTTTGCCACCTGCGTAAACGAGGATTCTTCCGTCAATAGGGCTAAAAGAAAATACTGCTGCTTGGTTTTTATCTTGTTTTAAGCCCCAAGCATTAAGTTCTTTGATAATAGCTTCGTTTGCAGCAATTTGTGCATTATAACTTAAGGTTGTTATAACTTTTAATCCGCCGTTTACTATTTCATCTTCAGAGAAACCTAATTTATGCAAATCTTTCATTACATAATCACAAAAATATGGAGCTTTGTTTGTTGCATACATTATAGGCATTGTGGAAAGTACGATAGGCTCTTTTTTTGTTTTTTCATAAGTATCTTTATCAATGTATTTCATTTTATACATTCTTAACAATACTTGATTACGACGTTTTTTTGCTAAATCAATGTTGTTATAAGGTGAATAAACAGATGGTGCTTGTGGCAAACCTGCGATTAATGCCATTTCTGCTAAGTTTAACTGATTAAGATTTTTGTTAAAATAGATTTTAGCAGCACCTTTAACCCCGTAAGCGCCAGAGCCTAGATAAACATTGTTTAAATACATTTCAAGGATTTTATCTTTAGAAATTGTTTTTTCGATTTGTGAGGCAACCTGTAATTCTTTAATTTTTCTTGTAAAAGTTCTTTCATTTGATAAGAAAAGTATTCTGGATAATTGTTGTGTTATTGTACTTGCCCCTTGCACAACATGCCCCGCTAAAAGGTTTGCCACCATTGAGCGTCCTAAACCAACTAAATCATAGCCTTTGTGTTTATAAAAATTTTTATCTTCAGTTGCAATTAAAGCTTTGGTTAATGTTTCTGGTACTTCTTTTAATTCAACATTTGAGTATGCATAAGCAGCAAAAGTTTTTATTACTTCTCCATCACTTGCACAAAAAGTTGTCACAATATTTGGTTTTAAAGAATTTAAATTTTTTATCGGTGGTAGTGAAATTAAATAAAGTTTAAGTGCTAATAAACCTGCAAGAGTGATTCCAATTATTAAAACCAAAATTGAACTGATAAGTTTTAATAAATTATTATCAAACGCATTTTTCTTATAGCTTCTGCTTTTTCTTCTTGGAACATTATACGGCATACATATATCCTCATTCTTGTTTTTTTTATAGAATAACGTTACTATAAAATTGGTAACAAATTTATTTTATCAAATAAATAAAAGAAAGGGATATTTTTCAAACTAATGTTAAGTTTTTTGACGAATATGAAAAACGAAATATTATCATATTTTGTACCTGAAAAAATGGAGTATAAAATTACGGGTAAATGTTTGAAATGTGGAAAATGTTGTCGATATATGTACAGTTTTGATACTTATACAACAACAGATTTTAAGATAATGCAATTTTTATTTCCAAAATATAAACGATTTTATATTCGCGGTAAAGACGAGTTTGGGAATTTGATTTTTGCATGTAAATATGTTACAGAGGATGGACTTTGTTCGGTTTATGATAAACGTTTAAAAATGTGTAAGAAATATCCTGCATCAAAAATTGGTTATGCCGGCAAACTTCACGAGGGTTGCGGATATAAAATTGAGGATAAAAGTTTTGAAAGTTATATGGAAAACTTAAAACGGATTGATTAAACATGCGGAGTGGTGATTTTCGCCAACAATATTGAGTTTAGGGATATTATTAAGACAAATTTCTGCATTATAAAAATCGCATCGAGGATGAAATTTGCAACCAGAAATTTTTTCTTGTATAGAAGGCGGAGCGCCTGTTATTGTTTTTAGTTTTAATTTTGGATTAGTTGTTGGTAAAGAATTTAATAATGCTACAGAATACGGATGTTTTGGGTTCGAGAAAAACTCATTTGCAGTTGCTTGTTCTACAACATGCCCTGAATACATTACAGTTACAAAATCTGCATAATTGCTAACAAGAGCTAAGTCGTGAGAGATAATCAAAACAGTTGTTTCGTATTCTTCTTGAATATCTTTGATTAAATCCATTATTTGTTTTTGAATGGTCACATCTAGTGCGGTAGTTGGTTCATCTGCAATAAGAATTTTAGCATTACAAGCAAGCGCAATTGCAATAATTATGCGCTGTTTCATACCACCTGAAAATTCATGCGGATAAAAATTTAATTTATTATTAGCATCCGGAATCTGTACAAGATTCATGACCTCGCGAGCTTTTCTTAATGCTTGGTTAGTTGTAACTTTTGAATGAGCTTTTATTGATTCAACAAGCTGGTCTCCAATTGTGTATAATGGATTTAAAGAAGTCATTGGGTCTTGCGGAATTAATGCTATTTTGTTACCTCTTAAATTTTGCATTTTGGAAGAGGAATATTCTAAAATGTTTTCGTTTTCAAAAATTATATTTCCACTTTTTATATAGGCTTTTCGTGGTAATAAACGCATTATAGACATTGCTGTCATTGTTTTTCCGCAACCTGATTCTCCGACTAAAGCATGCATTTGTCCTTTTTTTAAATTTAAATTAACATCATACAATGCTTGATAATCTTCTGTTTCGCCTTTAAAAAATAAATTTAAATTTTTTATGCTTAAAATATTTTCCATATAAACTATTTTAATCTATTTTGAAAAAAATATAAATAAGCAAAATTACTATATAAATTTTTAAAAGAAAGATTTGCCGTAATATTTTAATCTAAGATTTTTTCAATATTTTCAGATTTTTTAATTCTTACTAAATTGGCGGCTACAAGTGCTGTTATTGGAACGCAAATAACAATTGAGCAACTTCCGATTAGAGCTGAGGCAATTTCTGTAACTACTTGATTAAGATTAAAGAATTTTTGTAAATCAATATTTGATACTAATAACAAGAGTGGTAAAGAGCCACCTAAATAAACTAAAATTAAGGTATTAGCCATTGTTCCAATGATATCTCGTCCAACATTCATGCCGGATTTAAATAATTCTTTTACAGTTTTAGTGTTATCAATTGTGAAAATCTCGTTAATAGTACTGGCAATTGACATCGCAACATCCATTACTGCGCCCAAAGTTGCAAGCAACATAGAAGCTACAGCAATTGAAATTATATTAAGTTCAGGATGTGAAGTATATAAAAACATTGTGTTTTCGCTAGTATAGCCGGTTAAGTTTGCAAATTTTACTGTAATCATTGATAAAATTAGTGCAAAAATGATACTTAAAGTGCAACCTAAAGTTGCAGAAGTGCTTTTTTTGTTAAATCCGCCAACCGTATACATTGTAATCATTGTTGATAATATGCAAATCAAAATGGTTGCGAGAATTGGTTCAAATCCGGCAAGTATCATCGGTGATAAAAAAATATAAATTAATACACAGGTTAAAAAGATTGACAGCAAACTAAAAACGCCTTTCTTTTTCCCTACATAAATTAATAATCCGCCAAATAATATTGATAAAAATATTAGTGTGCCGGAGCGGTGACAATCTTCAATCGAAAAATTATAATCACCGATTTCATCTTTTTCAACATGAATAATAACTTTCATGCCTTTTTTTAATTTTATATCATAATAAGGATTTCCGGTTAGCATATTGTCTACAATAGCTTTTTCCCCTTTGAACTCTCCGCTTAAAAATCTTATATCAGCTGTTTGTTTTATTTGAGTATCTTCACCTTGTGGGATTTCAACATAATTGACATTTTCAATAATAGCTTTTTGTGATGGTAAAATTACATTATTACTTAATTCATCAGCAAATACAAAACAAAATTGCATAAAAAGTGCAATGATTAATATTAAAAACTTTTTCATAATATCACCTAAAATTCAAATAAATTTTTTTGTTCGCTAGGCGGTTTTAATCCCAAATGCCTAAAACCTTCCGGCGAAACCTTTCTACCCCGCGGAGTTCTTTGCAATAAACCTGCTTGGAGCAAGTACGGTTCACATACATCTTCAATCGTGCGTACATCTTCACTTAAAGCCGCAGCAATAGTTTCAATTCCTACAGGGCCGCCATCGTATTTATTTACAATCAAATTGAGAATTGCTCGGTCAGTTGTGTCTAAACCAAATGTATCAATTTTTAAAATATCTAAAGAGTCATTTGCAACTTTTTCGTCAATTATTCCATCATATTTTACAATTGCAAAATCCGCGACTCTCTTAACTAGCCTGTTTGCAATACGCGGAGTTCCTCTTGAACGCTTTGCAATTGCATTTGCACCTTCTTTTGTTATATCAATATTAAGAATTTTAGCAGTTCTTTGAACCACAAGAGCAAGTTCTTCTGTCGAATAAAATTCTAAGCGATGAATCATGCCAAATCTATCTCTTAAAGGGCTTGACAAGTCGCCGGCTTTAGTTGTTGCTCCAATAAGTGTAAATTTAGGCAATGGAACTCTTAGGGTTTTTGCCGTTTGGCTCTTGCCTGTTGTCATGTCAAGCGTAAAATCTTCCATTGCCGGATACAAAATCTCTTCTGCAATTTTATTTAAACGATGAATTTCATCAATGAAAAGAATTTCGCCACCTTTTAGTGACATTAAAATCCCTATTATATCGCGCGGTCTTTCAAGTGATGGTGCAGATGTAAGTTTAAGCTCTGCTCCCATTTGTGAGGCTATGACTCCGGCAATTGTAGTTTTGCCAAGTCCGGGTGGACCATAAAATAGCATGTGATCAAGTGGGCGCTCACGTCTTTTTGCAGCTTCTAAAGTGATTTTTAGAGTTTCTTTAAGTTCTGATTGCCCGATATAACTATCAAAATCTTTTGGTCGAATACTACTTTCAAAAGTTTTGTCGTATTCGATTGATTCAGACTTTATGTTTGGATTTTTTATTGTTTTTTTTAAAATATGATTTTCGTCAGATAAAATTGTCATGACATTATTTTATCATAAAAAATGTATTCGTATTGTTAAAAATCCGCCGGACATTTTCCTTTTTTCAACATTTCGATTAAAGGAATTAAATAAATTTCTTCGTCCTCGCAATTATTTTTTAAGCTATAATATGCCATTTCTGCAAATTCTTTGCATATAGATAAAATTGAATGCTTTTTGATTTTTGTATGAATAGCGCTTCTTGCGACATTGTAGCGAGCTTCTTTTATTTCATTTATTGTAAATTTAGATAGCATCATGTCTAATTCATCAAGTGCATCTTTTGAATATAAAAGTCCTTTATAAAGAGCAGGTATTGAATATTCAAGCCCATTGCCGACACAATCGTGGTTTCTGATTTCAATAAAATTTCTTAATCGAACTTCCGGAAAATAAAGATTTGAATGTAATTTCCAGTCCTCAATTGTTGCAGTAAATCCTTCAAACCCATCTTTCATGAATTGTTTAAAATTAATTCTACCATTTATGTTAACAGTTCTATTTGCTCTGTTAATAAATATCATCGGAGTTTCAAGTAAAATGTTGATATAATCTGCAAAAGTCATATCACGATTAAATTTTGTTGCAAATCCGCAACGCTCGTTATCCGTGTTTAGCCAAGCTAATGCTCTAAAAGATTTATATCCGGTATCAACACCGCCACGAATTCTTGAATTTGCATACATTGCGGTTGTAAATGGCATCATTAAGTTAACAATTCTAAATTTTTTCATAGAATCTTCTTCTGATGAATAATCAATGCCAACTTGAATTCCTGCAGTTTCTCTCATCATAACATCAGAAAGAATTCCCCACATATAATTTGCCATGATGTGATATCTTGGTTTTGGAATCAGTTTAATATTTTTGTATGTAGAAACAGGTGAAACGCCCACGTTAAGGAGTTGAATTTCAAATTCTTCTAAAAGAGGTTTGAGCTTGTTGTCTATTAATTCAATTTTTGATTGTAAATCTTTTATTAATTTTTGTGGCTCTATACTAAGTTCAAATTGAGCTCCCGGCTCAAGAGTAATTGTGTCATGAAGTTTTTTTAAACCTATAATGTTATCATTATCAAGAAGATAGTCCCAATTATCAGATTTTGCAAAATTTTTTAAAAGTTCGCAAATTCCGAATTCTCCTTCATAAGGAACTTGCAATTTGCTTTTTCTTTCAACAGGAATTCTTTCATATTCAATTCCTATTTTTTGCTCTGTTTTACAACCATTTTGAAATTCATTGAATAGTTGACAATACTCTAAGTGTTCATTGGTTTTTTCTTTACATTGATTCACGACAAACTCCTTATTTATATACATTTAAACAAAAAAAGTGCAAGAGTCAAATATCTTCTTACAAATTAACTTTACCTCTAATACTAACTTTTAACATTTACCTGTTTGTAGTATTATAAATACCATGGTGGACTATTTACAAAGAGCAAAGTTTTTTAGAACAAAAAAACGTTTAGGACAAAATTTTTTAATCAATCCTGATGTTATTGATGATATTTTGGAGCAAGCAAATATTACAAAAGAGGACGTTGTTGTTGAAATAGGTGCAGGCGCCGGTTTTGTTACTGAACAATTAGTAAAATATGCAAAAAAAGTTATAGCGATTGAGCTTGATGAAGATGCAATAAAAGAATTAGAGAAAATTCCTTGTGATAATTTACAGATTATTCATCAAGATGTTTTAAAAACGGATTTGTCAAATTTATGTGACGAAAAAATAAAAATTGTCGCAAATATTCCTTATTATATAACTTCTCCGATTATTGCGCATTTGTTGGGTGAAATTGATGATTTAAATAATAGTAACCGAAATAAAATAGTTGATATTATTTTAATGGTTCAAGAAGAGGTAGCAAGGCGTGTTGTTGCAAATGAAACAAGTCCTTCAAAACAATATGGATTGCTAACTATATTATCTCAATTTTGGGCAGAATGTTCTATTTTTAGACTTGTCGGTAGAAAATCTTTTTATCCAGCGCCAAAAGTTAATTCAGCATTAATTTATATGAAAGTTCGAACGGAACCTTTATTAAAACTCTCTGATTATAAACATTTTAGACGCACTATAAAAGCAGCTTTTTCTCAACGTCGAAAAACATTGAAAAATTGCTTAGTAAGTAATGGCTTTTCGCCAGAAAAAGTCAAAGAGGCTTTAAAAAAACTTAATCTTGAAGAAAATATAAGAGGCGAAAAACTTTCAATTGCTCAATTTGGCGAATTGTCAGAGCTTTTGTTGAAATAAAGTATATTTATAAAAATTTAAAAAGCTCTCTTTCAAAGAGAGCTTTTGGATTTATGGTTTGTTGAGTTAATGTGACTGAAGCGTTTATTTTCTGCATCTTGAATTGTAACGAATTTGTTACAAAACTCCTTGAAAAATGCGAATGTAACGAATTGTAACAAAGTTTACAAAATTTTACAAAAGTCTGAAATTCAATTATAATGCCCTATATGATATGATATGATATGATATGATGGGTTAGCCATGAACCCCTAAAGTTTTTCAAAAAAATGCCGTTATTATCCATGTAAGAAAAATATAAGGAGTTTGTTATGGATTTTAATGTAAATTTTAAAGGGAAAAGTGAATCTTTTAGTGGAATCAAGGCTGGTGTAAAAAAAGAAAATATGGATAGAAAATTTTACAATGTGTTTGATTATATTGATACAGATAAAAATGGTATTATGAGTGATAAAGAGATACAAACTTTTTTGCAAAAATTGCAAGATAGCGCAAAAGGTTGGAATTCAGAAAAGTTGTCTAAACGTGAAGCTCGAAAATTTCTGAAAGAAAATGGGTTGTATACTGAACAATTTAATGAATCGACTTTGTTTGATATGTTGAATCTTTTATCAAACGAGTCTGAAAAAATAAAATCTACAAATATGACTGATAATGCTTTTGTGATTGTTTACAAAAATGATGAAGAAGAAACTATTTATAATGAAACTCAAAATAATAATGTGAAACGAGAAATAAAAAATTGTAAAGATGGTGTTGAAGAGATTAAGTATTTTAACGAATCTAATAAGCAATTAGGTTCAAAGAAAACTAATGTAAAAGATGGAGTTGTTGAATTTTATGATGGTGAAAATAAATTAAATAAAAAAATTATTCAAAAAGATGGTAATATGGAAACTCATATTTTAAAAAAAGATAAGAGCGAATTATTTTTATCTAAAAAATTGACAACAGATTCTGAGATTGTTTATCAAGAAGATGGTAGTTATGTTGAAACTAAAAATGATGGAACAAAAATTGAAGGTAAACCAGATGGTTCAACAAAAACAACAAGTGCTGATAATAAAACTATAACAGAAGTAAACCAAGAAAAAACAGTTGTAACAAAAATTTTGAAAAATGATTCTAAAAGAGTTATAACAACAATGAATGACGGTACAAAAACTTCCGTTGCAGAAGTTTTTGTGAAAGACAAAAAGATTTCGCAAACAGTTGACGATTTTACAGTTAATTATGATTCTGATTTAAATACAAAGGGTGTAATTGTCCAAAATGGTGAAAGCCCTGCGCTGGTTGCAAAAAGATTCAATTGTGATTTAAAAAAATTATTAGAAGTAAATAAAAGTAAAGTAAAAGGTTCTGGTAATAACCGTTATTTTTTGGTGGGTGAAGAAATTGTAATCCCAAGAGAAATTGGTGCAAAAGAATTTCAAAGTTTGCAAGCAAATCGCGGTGGTAAAGCCGATGAAATTGGTAAATATGAAGCATATATTGAAGAACAAGATAGAATTGAAGCAGATAAATTTAATGAACTAAATCAACAAGCGCAACAAGAGGTAGCAGAATTGAATGCAAAAGACGCGGAAACAAAAAAGACTGCTAAAAATCCAGCAAGATTTACAAAAGAAGAAATGGTTAATAACGGCAGATATGTATATCAAGCATTAGCAGGTAAAACTTCGTATGAAGACAAACAAAAGGTTATTAGAATAATAAATCGCTTAGATAAAGATTATGTAATAGATTTTTTGAATGGTTATAACACAAAACGCAATGAACAAAGTATAAAAGCAGATAATATTATAAAACAAATAACTACTGAATACGGTTGGAGTGACAAACAACGAATAAGCGCTGTATCTAAAATAGTTACTTCGGTAATAGAATATTTAAAACAAAATGATTCTAAAAATACATATATTAAGATGTTGAGTGACGCATTTAAATCATACAAAGCAGATTCTAAAAATAAAAAATTAGCTACAGAAATGGATTCTTATATTGATACTGTATTAAGTATGATTAAAACTCCACCAATTAACTCGCTCATGCAAGATTCTTCAATGCTAGAATCGATTTTACCACAAAACCAAATGATGGATTCGAAAGTAATTGAAGCACTAATGCCTGAAGAATAGTAAAATTAGTACAGAAAGGAGTTGGTAAAGATGAAATGCAACACCACAACCAGCTCCCTTCGCTATCCGGAATTCGTTCACTGTCGTTCACTCATTCCGTCCGCAAATCCGCATCTGGGATTATTCGGGGTGTCGGCGGAGTAACGTCCGACCGACACCTCACGGGCTAAAGCCCTACCGAAAATCCGCTTTGTAAAATTTTGTAACTAATAAAAATATTTTTGTTTTTATTAATTTTTCTTTGATGTTTAATATAAGTATGTATATTATTTAGGATATAAAGCAGATAGAGAGGTGTATATTGAGAGTTGATTTTAATTTGGGGACAAATGTTAACGGTACAATAAAAAGTGCAAAATTCGAAAAAGAAAATTCTGCACAACAAAATCCAAGTTTTAAAGCCGTTAAGCACGATAAAGTAATGATGATGATTTATGATGGATTTGGAATTGCCCCAAAACTTACTAAAAACAATCCTTTTAAGGATGCTAAAATGCCTATTTATAAAGGATTAAAGGCAAATATTAACGGTGATACTTTATTTAGAACGATAGAAGCTGCCGGAGTGCATGTTGGCTTACCTGCCGGCATGGTTGGGAGTTCTGAAGTTGGGCATAATAATTTAGGCGCTGGTAGATTAGTACCTCAAGATTTAATGATGATTGATAACGCTCTAAATGACGGCAGTTTCTATTCTAATAAAACAATATTAGAGGCTATGGAGAATGCTAAGCAAACTGGTAAAACAATTCATGTTATGGGGCTATTATCAGATGGTGGCGTGCATTCAGAAACAAGACATTTAAATGCTATTATAAAAATGGCGCATGATTTAGGTGTTAATGATATAAAAGTTCACGCATTTCTTGATGGTCGCGATGTTAAAGAAGGTACAGGTATAGATTATGTTCGCCAAACAAATCAAGTTTTAGCAGAAAATGGTTTCTCTGAAATAGCTTCAATAATGGGCATGACACTTCCAATGGACAGAGCCAAAAATTGGGAAAAAACCAGTGAAGCATTTGATTTGCTAACTCATGGTAGAAATTATCCTGAAGTTACAGATGTATATGCAGAATTAAACCGTCAGTATCATAATGGAGTTGAAGATAGAAATATAATGCCAAGAAAAACAACTTCTTACAAACCTATTTCAGATGGAGATACTGTTATATTCTTTAACTATAGACCAGACAGAGCTATTCAAATTACGGATGCGCTTACTCAAGAAAATTGTGTTGCGCCATTTTTAAATGGTAAAAGACAACCTCAAAATTTGAATTTTGTATGCATGTCACAATATAAACCGGAATTTCAACTACCTGTGGCTTTTGCACCTGAAATGCACCGAAACACTTTAACGCAAATAATGTCAGAAAATTTGTACAGACCTTTTATATGTACTGAAACAGAAAAACAAGCTCATTTAACTTTCTTTTTTGATGGAAAAAGACATATTAATTTTGATGGTGTAAGTAGCGTTTTCTTAGCTTCTGAAAAGAAATTTACACCTCCAATGAGACTTGGTCAAATAAAAGAATATTTAAAACTTGCTCTAAAAGACAATACAACAAAATTTATTTTAACAAATTTCGCAAATCCTGATATGATTGGACATAATGGGACTTACGAAGATGCTGTTAAAGCTTTAGAATATGTGGATAAAGTAACTGGCGAATTATTAAAGCTTGCTCGTAAATTGGGGGTCGCAGTTGTTGGAACTTGTGACCATGGAAATATTGAAGATATGTCGCAAGGCGGTCATACAAACAATCCTGTGCATTTATTTACGGTTCTCCCTGGTATGGAAAAAGAAATTGCAAATAAAGAGATAAGATTTACCAATGATAAAACAATGGCACTAAAAGATGTTGCGCCAACAGTGCTTGATATTGTGGGCGTTAAAAAACCTTACGATATGTCTGGGGAATCAGTATTAGATAGAAAGAAAATTTATTAATATGAAAATTTATTCTTTAAATAATTTAGATAAAATTCAAAAATCTAATTTTCGTAAACAAAAAAATCTTGTTTATTTAAATAATGCGCAAGCTCATCAAACGATGAGTTTTTCGCCTGCAAATGCATATTATAATCAAATAACATTTCAGGCAAGAGCAAAAATTGATACAAAAAAATTAGAGTCAACATTAAGTATCTTAGAAAATCAAAACCATAGTATAATTGATTATTTATCACAATCAAAAAGCGCGCCACAGAAGGTTTATAATTTTTTGTTGGGAATAACGTCTAATGAAAAATTAGCATCAAAATTTATCAAAGAAATAAACTTCGATCCTAAAAAAGCTGATGCTATTGCAAGTTTATTAATAAAAAAAATTGGTGGAAGTGATAATTTTAAAAAATGGTATTTTAATCCGAACGGATACCAAAGAGCTTATGAAAATTATTTTAAAAAAGAAATTTTTGAAAATGATAATGTAACTTTAAATGATATGGTTAAAATTTCACCAAATTTATTGATTGAATCAATGAAATTAAAAAGTTTAAAAACGACAGGTACTACAGATTTTGTGTTGGGTAATGTTCCAAAAGACATAGGAACTATAGAAGATTTTCGTCAAATAGCAAAGCAGGTACGAGAATCTATTTTAGTTAAAGAATTCATAAAATTTAGAGATTTTATGGAAGATACTGAAGCTTTTTCAGAAAAATTCCCTAAAGCAAAAGAAATTGCGATTAATCCCGCAAGGTTTGCAAAAGATTTTATCAAATACAAAATGACTGAATATAGGGATGCTCAAACTTCTGTGCAAAAATCTAAATTAGAAGCTGAAATTCCATTTTTAAAATATTTAAAAGAAACTCAAATTATAGTTAATGGAAAAGAATATACATATAAACCAATTTTGCGTCCATATTCAACAAAAATTTTGTATTCTTTACAACAAAAAAATACGCAAAACAAATATTTTGTGACAATGGAGATGTTTAATCCGGAAGAAAAAACTTGTGAAAATATCATGAACAAAGAAAATTCTTGCATGCGTTCAGATTCTCCATATTTAAATGCAATGGTTGATTATTATTTACGATCAAACGGGTGCGAAAATGTTCCGGAAATGAAGTTTTATGATTTTAAATCAAATGCTGTTATCTATCCTTTTATTAACGGAAAAAGTATAAAAGAAGAAAATCGTCTTGATGATTATGGTGTTGTAGATGAATATTCTGCCCTAAAAAAAGAAATGAGACCGCTCACAGAATTAGGAATTTTTATTGCAGATTGTTTTTATGAAAATTTCATGAAAGATGAAAAAACGGGAAAAATCCTTATTGTAGATAATGGGCACGCAAAATTTTCAAATATATTAAAACCTGGCGTAAAAATGATTCACATGGGATTTCAAGATTTATACGGACGTGATTATGTTAATTTAGACGCAGGCATTAATCGAGCCTTGAATAAATAAAAATTCGTTATTATTTAACAGTTGAATCCGCTACTAAAGGCTTTTCGACATTTTCTTTTGCATTTTCTTTTACTTTTTCTTTAGGATCACTTAAACCAAAAGCTTTAAGCATTGGATGAATTAAAGGCATTGATATCAATGGTGATAAAATTGCAAGCCCAAAAACAGAGCCTATAATTGAACTTAAATCAATAATACCTTTTCCTAAATTTTCATTAATTTTATCTTTAGTAATTTTATCTTTATCTTTTAGACCTAATTTTTCATTAATTTCTTTGATTTTTGCAAATTTTTCAAGATCTTTTAATTTTAAATATTCATCAAATTTTGCCGGTGTTTCAAAAGCTTTTAATACAGCTTCATCTTTAAAAACTTTTCTTGCCATTGCAAACGCACTCTTTTTAAAAACAGGAATAATTAATGCTAAATAAAGCGATAAACAAATTAATTGATATAAAAATTCTTTCGTTGCAGAATATTTTTTTGTATTCTTATCAATGTTATTGTCCGCAAGTATAAAAGACGGTCTACCTGCTGCTTTTAACATCGTTTCTACCGAAACTTGTGAAACCGTGTTTTGTGAAACTCTATAAATTGCAGGATTTGCTAAAATGTTACCTATCATATTCTTACCCCGCTATTCATTGGCATTGAGTATATATTATTTGTATAAAGTTTGTTATTAATATAATTTTTGTTCAAAGATTTACCCTTAAAAGTTACTTCTTTATTTTCAATATTAAGTTTATTTTCACTTTGTTTAATATCTTTTTTACCTTTTTTAAAAATTTTATCAGTAAAAGGTTTTACAGTCACTGAACATAACGCCGGAATAATTAATAATGCGGCGGTACAAACTCCAATAAACATCATATTGGCTCTCGCAATAGGTTGTTTCACCGGATCTTTTACTAATTTAGAAGCTTTACCTGCAAGTTCGCCACAAGCCCAATAAGTAGGAATTGCAATAACTTCTGTTAAGCCTTCTCTTAGTGCTGCATATTTTTTTGTTTCAGGAGGTTCTTTTTTGTCGGTCATTGTTATTATTGGACGGAATATACCTTTTGTAGCAGCTATCGCCATTACTACATAAGTCGGTTTATTATTTCGTCCGAGTGATTCACAAATTTTCTTTAGTTGATTCGCTAATGACATTCTTTTTTCCTGTCTGAAACTTTATTTAAACTAGTGACATAATTCATGCTTCGCCTTTAGTTTAAAAACAGCTAAAAATTATTTTTGCTATTTATACGATTAAATGTTTACGATTGTTTACAAAAACATTTCATGTGTTTTTATGATTGAGTATATCTCATTCAGTCGTTGGGCATTATTTTTGTACCACCAACCTAATAATACTTCAAAAGCTGTAGCTTGTCTATAATCAATTTGAATGTGGCGTCGTCCGATTGGTATAGGTAAATTACGCGCACGCCGTGCGATTTCAAGCTCTTCGTCGGTTAATTGTGGCGTAATAAAATTTAACATTTCTTTTTGAAATTTAGCATTTACTCTATCTGTTGTTATTTTATGCAAAATTTTAGAATTAGAAGTCTTTAATATTGTATAATCTCTAACAAAAACTTCCCAAATTGCATCGCCTATATGAGCGTAATTTCTTAAACATAAATTTTCATTTGCCATAGGCAAATTATATCACAAATGATTGTTTTAAAAATATTTTAATAACATAATCCAAGATAAAAAGTTGACTCACTTTTCTTTTACTTGTAAACTGAAAATATACTAAAATTTAAAAATGGAGAGTTAAATGAGTGACGAAGCTTTAAAAAAGTTCACGGTAGCTAAATTTATAAGTTTTGCTATCGGTTTTTTTGGATTACAATTTGCTTGGCAAATGAGAATTATTTTGTCAGGGCCAGTGACAGAATCTTTAGGAGCTTCACCATTTATATTTGGCTTAATTTGGCTTGCTGGACCTTTTACGGGAATGGTGGTACAACCCCTTATCGGAGCGCTTTCTGATAAGACAAGAACAGCATTTGGGCGTCGTCGTCCTTATCTTATTGGGGGGGCAATTTTATCCGCAATAGCACTTTGGGCATTTCCAAATTCTGAAAATATTGTAAATTGGATTTCGCAAACTTTGCATGTTTCATTACCGGCTCTTTCTGCATTATTTTTTGCGGCTGTTATGATTTGGATTCTTGATGCCTGTGTTAATATTGCACAAGGCCCTTATAGAGCTTTGGTTCCAGATGTTGTGCCTGTAGAACAACACTCTGTTGCAAATTCTTATATAAGCTTAGCCATAGGGCTAGGTTCGGTTGTCGCCGCAGGTACGGCTCCTTTGTTAAAATGGGCGTTTAATTTTCAAATGTCAATAAATGCTCAATTTATAATGGCTGCGCTTGCGTTCTTATTAGGTATGATTTGGACATGTATTACAATAAAAGAACATAAAATTGAACAAAAAGATAAACCGGAAGAAAAATTTAATTTTATTCAATCTATGAAAGAATTTTTTGCACTTTCTCCTGAAGTTGGAAAAATTTGTTGGATGCAATTTTTTACTTGGATTGGAACAATGTGTATGATGATTTATTTTACACAATATTCAATACACACAGTTTTTGGGGTTCCAGACTTGTCAAATGTTACAGACTCTGTTGCAAAATCTTTTGACAATGCAGTGCTTGCCGGAACAAATTTTTCATCGGTTTGTTTTTCAATATTTAATTTAATTTGTTTTATAACAGCAGTACCAATTGGAATTTTGTCTGTTAAATATGGTAATAAAAAAATACATGTTATTTCAATGCTTTTAATGGCTTTTGCATTTGCAGGCATGGCATTAACAACTAATACGAAATTAATCGCAGTGTTAATGGGAATATCTGGTATTGGCTGGGCAAGTATTTGTGCATTGCCTTTTGCAATGCTTTCTCAGTATATAAAACAAGGAAAAGAAGGATCTGTAATGGGTATTTTTAATATATTTATAGCAGGTCCTCAAGTTTTTGTTTGTACATTGGTTTCTTGGTTTATAAATAAATGTGCATTTTCAATAAACGGTAACATAAATTATCATTGGGAATATACATTTGTAATTGGTGCAATTTGCTTAATTGTGGCATCACTAATTGCTCTAAAAGTAAAACCAAAAGAAAATTATTAATTACACTGAAATTTTTATAAATATAAAAAAGACTCTCAAAAGAGAGTCTTTTAATTGGCTGGGACGGAAGGATTCGAACCTCCGAGATGGCTGGACCAAAACCAGCTGCCTTACCACTTGGCGACGTCCCATCAGGGTACATATCTATAATAAAATATCAAGCTGTTTTGTCAAGTAATATTTAAAAAAAATCTAATCTTGCGATTAGATTTAATAAAAATAAGGTTATTTATAAATTATTTAAGGTTATATGTTTAATTTTTTCGCATTAATACTAATATATCTACACACGCGTATCAGCGAAAATTACCAAAATAGTTTTGAATCAGGTGCAAAAGCACTTAGTAAACCAGTAGCAATTGCAACTATTGGAGCAGCTTTACCAAAACCACGCATTAGAGTTTTATTACCTTTAGTCATTTTGAATGCACAAACTTCTCTAACTTTTTCAGATGGAATGGCTTTACCCATCAATGATAACAAACTACCTAAGCCTAAACAAGCAGCACCACCAATCAATGCGCCTCTTATACCACTAGCAAAAGAGCCTGTAACTTTACCTAAGATTTTATGACGGTGTTCCGCATGAGGAGCTTTAATATCTTGTCCAAAACAATGATTTAAAATTTCTTCTGTTGTCATATCAGATTCACCCGGATTGTAACGAGAATTAAAACCTGCTTCAAATGCACCATTACCTGCAGCCTTAATGTCAGCCTCTAAATCTCTACCTGTGAATTGTGTATAATAAGATCTAACGGCGTGAGCTAATTGACCTTCTGAATTTGCATCGTTATATTTTTTTAATTCTTCACCATGAGTTTTCAACACGGCACTTTTGTAAGCATCAAATTTGTCACAAATATCACGTGAGTTGCCTGCTAAAATTGCTGCTTGTAATCTCCTTGCTGATTCACCTATGTCACCACCAATGAAGTTTTTTGCAGCACTTGTATTCAATGCTGATTCATAAGCTTCTAAATTAACATTGTTTAATTCTTTTTGATAATTACTATCATGATGAAGCTCGTTAATTTTGCGCTCATGCATATATTCATCTCGTTTTCTTTGAAAATCTAGCATTCTATCTAAATAAGCTGTTGGGTTGTACATCCCCATACCCATTCCATAAGGGCTGCCATAACCCATTCCACTCATATCATATCCCATTCCATAAGGGTTACTGTATAAGCCATTTCCTCCAAATATACCATAAGGATCTGAACCCATACCTTGCATTCCCATAAAATTGATTGGATATGTTGCTGAAAAACCACCAGCCATATTGACCTCCATAATTTATTTAATTAACCTATTTTTAACCTTACATATATATAAAGTTTTTTTGTCTGAAAAAATTGCTTTTTTTGTTAAAAATATTTACAAAACTTAACATGAAAATAACGGACGAAATCTGTTTAGAAGTAAAATTTATTTGCTATTTGTAACTTTTGATAAAATGTCAATCCCTTCGACTGTGCCAAGCACGAAAACTCCTAATTTAGAGGGTTCTGTTAATGAGCTTGCTATTAAAGTCCCAAACTTGTTACCTTCAAAAACTTTTGCTTTTATACAATTAAAATTTGTTTTTGTGTGAATAATACTTTTAATATTTGTATCAATATAAACTTGCTTTATATTATATATTAAAGCTAAACGCTTGTTGCAATATAAATATTAATGTGGGATAATTTACTTAGTTAAGGAGTGGAGATTTAGAATTTATGAAAGTTGTAATTTTAGCCGGTGGTCTTGGTACAAGATTATCTGAAGAAACTCGGTTTATTCCAAAACCCATGGTTGAAATTGGTGGAAAGCCTATTTTATGGCATATAATGAAACTTTATTCTTATTATGGTTTCAATGATTTTATTATTTTAAGTGGCTATAAATCACATATTATTAAGGAATATTTTGTGAATTATTATCAAAGATATTCTGATATAACGGTTGATATGCAAAATAATTCAGTAGAAATTCATAAAATGCAAACGGAGCCTTGGAAAGTTACGATATTGTATACCGGACAAAACACAATGACGGGTGGACGAATAAAGAAAGCTCAACAATATATTGGTAATGAGAGATTTTTGTTAACTTATGGTGATGGAATAAGTGATGTTAATATATTAGAAACAATTGATAAACATGAAAAATCAAATAAAATATTAACAATGACAGCTGTTCAGCTTGCAGGAAGATTTGGAGCTTTAGTAATAAAAGATGATAACATGATAACTTCTTTTATGGAAAAGCCTAAAGGTGACGAAAGTTGGATAAATGGAGGATTTTTTGTTTGTGAGCCACAAGTTTTTGATTATATAGAAAATGATGATTCTATAACTTTTGAAAAAGCACCATTAGAAAATATTGCAAAGAATCATCAGTTAAATGCTTATAAGCATTATGGTTTTTGGAAGCCAATGGATACGTTAAGAGATAAAAATGAATTAACAGATTTATGGGTAAATAATAAAGCTCCTTGGGCTGTATGGCAATAAATTAATGAGGAATAAAATGAATAGTATTTTAAAAGAAGATTTAGAAAATATTTATGAAAACATAAAAAATTCTGCTGAAAAATTTAATGGAAGCAATATTTTTATAACAGGCTGTTGCGGATTTTTAGGGTATTATTTTTTGAATTTTTTTAATACTTATAAAGCAGAATTAAAAATTAAATCAATTGTTGCTGTTGACAATTTTCAAGTTGGCAAACCTGTGTGGTTAGAGGATTTGCTTAAAGATGGTAATATTGAGTTAGCAGAATTTGACATAGTTGATGGTGATTTATCAAAAATTAATTTGGATAAAAATGATTCATTTGTAATTCACATGGCTTCAATTGCTTCTCCGGTTTTTTATAGAAAATATCCAATAAAAACAATTGAGGCAAACATTTGGGGCTTAAAAAGATTATTAGATGAATATAAAAATTATTCTTTACGTGGGTTTTTATTTTTTTCGAGTTCAGAAATCTATGGTGATCCGACTTCTGAAAATATTCCAACAAAAGAATCTTATCGCGGGAATGTAAATACAATTGGTCCAAGAGCTTGCTATGATGAATCAAAAAGATTTGGAGAAACAATCTGTTATGAATATGCAAAAGAATATTCTATGCCAATTGGTATAGCTAGACCTTTTAACAATTACGGTGCAGGCATGAAACTTTGTGATAAAAGAGTTCCGGCGGATTTTGCAAAAGCGGTTTTAAATAATCAAGATATTGTTATTTTATCTGATGGCAAGCCTACAAGAACTTTTTGTTATATATCAGATGCAATTTGCGGATATTTAAAGATTTTATTACATGGCAAATTTGATGTATTTAATATAGGCATTGAAAAACCGGAAATTTCAATTTTAGAATTGGCAAATATTTATGCTCAAAAAGGAAGGAAACTCTTAAATTACTCAGGTTCTGTGCGTTATCAGAAATCTGATGAAAAAAATTATTTAACAGATAATCCAAACAGAAGATGCCCTGTAATAGAAAAAGCGCGTTCTATTTTGGGGTATAATCCTAAAATTGAGGTCGAAGAAGGGGTTGAAAGATTTTTAAAATTTTTAATAGAACAGGGAGAAGCATAAATGATAACGGTTATTGGCTTGGGTTTTGTTGGTTTGACCACCGCATTAGGATTTAGCGAAAAAGGATTTAAAGTATTTGGCTATGATATCAATAAAGAAAAAGTTGAACTTATAAAAAATAATCAACTTCCATTTTATGAAAATGGTTTAGATAAGGCTTTAGCTGAAAATTTAGGTAAAAATTTTTGTATTACGGAAAATCTAGAATGCGCAATCAAGAATTCCGAAGTGGTATTTTTGTGTGTAGGAACACCTTCTGATGAAAATGGGCATGCGGATTTAAAATATATAAAATCGGCTTTGAAAGAAATTTTAAAATATATAAATAAAAATGAAAAAAAAGTTGTTGTCACGAAATCAACAATTCCGCCTGCTACAACGCAAAACGAAATAATTCCATATATTAATTCTTTGGGATTTGAAGTAGGGAAAAATATTTTTGTGGCAAATAATCCAGAATTTTTACGAGAGGGTTTTGCGTGGGAAGATTTTATATCACCGGATAGAATTGTTATCGGAGCAGAAGATAATTTTACTGAAAAAACTTTGAGAAAAATTTATGAAGTATTTAATGTTCCGATTCATATTGTTTCTTTAAATACCGGAGAGTTTATAAAATATTTATCTAACACTTTTTTATCAACTTTGATAAGTTATTCAAATGAAATGTCCATGATTGCGGATTCAATAGGAAATATTGATATAAAATCTGCATTTAAAATTTTCCATGAGGATAAACGTTGGTTTGGCAACCCTGCCGGCATGAAAAGTTATGCATATCCTGGTTGTGGTTTTGGTGGGTATTGTTTGCCAAAAGATACGCAGGCATTAGTAAAACGCGCGGAAGATTTTGGCTATAAATCAAAAATCTTATCAGAGGTTTTGAATGTTAATTCAGAAATCAAACCTCATTGGATAGAAAAAATTAAGTCGAGTATTAATAATGATGCTAAAATTGCAGTATTGGGATTATCATTTAAGCCAGAATCAGATGATATTCGCCAAACTCCGGCTTTAGAAATTTTAAATTTACTTATAGAAAATGGTTATAAAAAAATTGTTGCTTATGACCCTTTAGCAAATGAACTATTTGATAAAAAATATCATTTACCGATAGAATACGCAGATTCAATGGAATCAGCAATCAAAGATGTTGAAAATGTTATTATATTAACGGGTTGGAAAGAATTTATTGAAAAGAAAGATTTGTTAAAAAATAAAACAGTTTTTGATATGCGATATGTTTTGTAGGAGAAAATAATGAAATTAGAAATAAAAGAAAAAATATTTAGAAATTTTGTAAAATGGACGGCTAAAATATATTATAAAGTTATTTATGGCAAAAAACGAGAATTAAAATATATTCCACCGTCAGGTAAGCTTTTGGGAGTGGAAGAGTTAACAAATATGATTGATGCCTCTCTTGATATGTGGCTAACAGGTGGAAGATTTAATGATAAATTCGAAAAATCTTTAGCAAAATATTTAAATGTTAAACATTGCTTAACCGTGAATTCAGGTTCAAGTGCTAATTTACTTGCGCTTTCTGCCTTAACTTCTTACAAATTGGGTGAAAGGCAAGTAAAAAAAGGGGATGAGGTTATTAGCGTTGCGGCAGGCTTTCCGACTACAATTAATCCTATTGTACAACTCGGTTTAACGCCTGTATTTATTGATTGTGAGGTTAGCACTTGTAATATAGATGTTTCAAAAATAGAATCAGCAATAACTCCAAAAACCAAAGTTATAATGTTAGCACACACAATGGGAAATGTTTATAATTTAGAGGTTATAAAAGATTTATGCAAAAAATATAATTTGTGGCTAATAGAAGATAATTGTGATGCATTAGGGGCAAAATATAAAGGAACATATACCGGCACAATTGGTGATATTGGTACTTTTAGTTTCTATCCTGCGCATTTCATAACAATGGGTGAGGGTGGTGCTGTTGTTACGAACGATACTCTATTAAATAAAATTATTCGCTCATATAGAGATTGGGGCAGAGATTGCTGGTGCGAAACCGGTCATGATAATACTTGTAATTGTAGATTTGAACAACAGTTTGGCAAATTACCTTTTGGTTATGATCATAAATATGTATATTCGCATGTTGGATATAATATGAAAATCACTGATTGGCAGGCTGCAATTGGATGTGCTCAATTGGAAAAAGTTGAGAAGTTTATTGAAACACGAAGGAAAAATTTTGCGCATTTATACAAAAAATTATCTGATTTAACAGATTATTTAATGCTAACAGAAGTGGATAAAAACGCGGAGCCGTCTTGGTTTGGATTTTTGATTACAGTAAAAGATGATGTAGGATTTACTAAACAAGAATTAGTTGAATATTTAGAAAATAATGGGATTGGTACTCGTCAATTATTTGCAGGCAATATTCTTAGACAACCGATGTTTGTTGAAAATGATATTTTAATAAGAATAAATGATTCAGATTTGTTGCATTCTAATAATTTGACGGAAGATAATTATAAAATGTTACCAAATACAGATTTTATTATGAATCATACTTTTTGGGTTGGAACTTTTCCGGCTTTAGGTGAAAAAGAAATTGATAAAATTTCAAAAGTTATTCATGATTTTATTAAGGAGCATAAATAATTGGAGAAAACAATACTTATTACCGGCTCTGGGGGGTTTATCGGTCGCAATTTAAAAAAATATTTGAAGAATAAATACAAATTATTAACACCAAGAAGTTATGAATTGGATTTAACAAACTCTGTTGCTGTGCAAAATTATTTTGTAAAGAATAAAATTGATTTTATAATTCATTGCGGAAGTGTTGGTGGAGCGCGCGGAATACAAGATAAAGAAACTACTGTTGAAGATAATTTAGCAATGGTTAAAAATTTATTGTCATCTAAAAGAGAAAATGTCAAAATGATTCTTTTTGGCTCAGGTGCAATGTATGACAAATCAAGAAGTTTACATAGAGTTAAAGAATCAGAAATTGGAAAGGTTATTCCAAAGGATTTATATGGAAAATCTAAAGTTGAAATTTTTAATCTTGTAAAAAATAAAAATGATGTTTTAATGTTAAATATTTTTGCCTGTTATGGATATGGTGAAAAGGAAAATCGTTTTCCAAGCTATGCAATTAATCAAGTTTTGAAAAATGAAGATATTATTATTAACCAAAATTGCATATTTGATTATCTCTTTGTAGAAGATATGCAAAAGATTGTTGAACATTTTATTGAACATGATTTTGTTGACAATGTAATAAATATAACACCAAATTTAAGTATAAGCTTAGAAAACATTGCAAAAATTGTACAAAAGTTTTCTGATAAAAATATACAAATCAAAATAAAAATTCCAGAATTAAATAATGAATATACCGGAGATAATTCTTTATTATTAAAAAATTATCCGGAATTGGAATTTACGGAGATAGAACACGGACTAAAAAAACTTTTTGAATACAAAAAAGAAAGAGCTAAGAATGAATAATTTAGAAAAAAAGATGGTAAATACTTTGATTGATTTAAAAGAAAATCACCATGTCTTAAGCGTTAAATGTGAATTTGAGGCAGAAGGAACTCGTTTAGAAGAAGCTTTGAGATTAAAAGAAGTTGCAACTAAAGCTGGTCTAGATATGACAATAAAAATTGGCGGTTGCGAAGCGATTAAGGATATGTATGATGCTAGAACAATTGGAGTTAATACAATTGTTGCGCCAATGATAGAAACTGATTATGCAATGAAAAAATATGTTCTGGCAACTGAATTTGTTTTTCCAGAAGAAGAAAGACAGGATGTAAAATTTTTAATAAACTTAGAAACTATTACTGGTTATGAAAATATTGATAAAATAATTTCTTCAAAATATTTTGATAAAATTTCAGGTATTGTTCTTGGAAGGGTTGATATGACAGGTTCTTTAGAGTTAAATCGAGATGAAGTCAATTCTGATAAAATTTTTAGTCTAGCAGATGTAATGTCAAAAAAAATGAAATTGAATAACAAAGACATGGTTATTGGTGGTGGAGTTTCAGCAGATTCGCTTTCCTTTTTCAAAAATTTAGAGTATTTATCGCGTTTTGAAACAAGAAAAATTATATTTGACGCACAAAAGGCTTTGAACGACAAAAATGCTGATAAAGGTATTTTAAAAGCCGTAGGTTTTGAATTGATGTGGTTAAAAAATAAACGTGAATTTTATGGAATGATTTTTCGTGAAGATGAAGCGAGGTTAACCATTTTAGAAGCTCGCTATAAAAAATTAATAGAGGAAGCTGGTGGTATTTATGCATAAAGCTTTATTAACAGGCGCGTCAAGAGGTATCGGCAAGGCTATTAAAGAATTGTTTGAAGAATATGGTATAAAAGTGATTGCTCCTACTCGTGCGGAATTAGATTTGAATTCAAACGATTCAATAAAAAATTATATGCAAACAGTTGAAGATTTTGATATTTTGATTAATTGCGCCGGTATAAATAATTTGGCGTCAATTGACGAGATAACAGAAAATAATCTTAAAGAAATGTTGCAAGTTGATTTAATTTCTCAAACTCTATTACTAAAGTATTCTGCAGAAATTATGAAGAAACAAAATTATGGCAGAATTGTAAATTTCGCATCAATTTGGTGTGAATTTTCAAAAGAACGTCGAATAATGTATTCTATTGCAAAAGCGGGCATTAAAGGTTTAACGACATCTGCTGCTGTTGAATTATCAAAATATAATATTCTTGTAAATGCAGTTGCTCCAGGATTTGTTAATACAGAAATGACCTCTAAAAATAATACTAAAGAGCAGATAAAAGAACTTGCAGATTTTTTACCTATAAAACGTTTGGCAGAACCTCGAGAAATTGCAGAATTTGTCTATTTTTTGGCTAGTGAAAAAAATAGTTTTATTACTGGTCAAACGATTTTTATCGATGGAGGTTTTTCATGTGTTTAGAAAATTTAACGATAAAATCTAATATAAAAAATTATATTGTTCATTTTGAAAAAGATAAAAGTTTTTTAGAAAAACTAATGAATAGCGAAAACACGATTTTTATAATTGATAAAAACGTTTACAATTTGCATAAATCAAATATTTTAGCGAATATTCCACAAGATAAATTTATCTTCCTTGATATATCAGAAGAGATGAAAAATATAGAAACCGCGTGTTTTTTGTATGAAAAAATAATGCAATTTTCGCCCCGCAAAAATTTAACTATTGTATCAATTGGAGGCGGAATAACGCAAGATGTAACTGGCTTTGTTGCTTCTTCGCTTTATAGAGGCGTAAATTGGATTTTTGTTCCAACAACGCTTTTGGCTCAAGTTGACAGTTGCATAGGTGCAAAAACTTCGCTAAACTTCAAACATTATAAAAACCTTGTCGGGACTTTTTACCCACCTTCTGAAATTTTTATTTATCCTGAATTTTTAAAAACACTTAAACGTGAAGATTTTTATTCTGGCGTCGGTGAAATGGCAAAACTTCATTTGATGAATGGCGAAGATGCTACAAAAAATTTTGTTAAAGATTTATCATTGATTGATAAATTAGATGAAACAACTCTTTTAAAATATACGCAAAACTGTTTAAAAATAAAAAAATCTTATATAGAAAATGACGAATTTGATACCGGTAAACGCAACATGCTTAATTACGGTCATTGTTTTGGGCATGCAATAGAAAGTTCAACAAATTTTGAAATTTCACATGGACAAGCAGTTGTTTTAGGAATGATTTTAGCAAATAAAGAAGCAAAAAAACGTGGAATTTTATCAGAAAAAAATGAAGAATATATATACAATAATGTTTTAAAGCCTATTTTAATAGTAAAAATCCCTCAAATTGATGTTTCAAAAACTATATCAGCAATGCGCCAAGATAAAAAGAATTTAGGTAAAGGTTTGGCGCTTGTTATGCTAAAAGATAATTATGAAATGATAAAAATTACTGATTTACAAGAAGATGAAGCGCGGGAATTGTTAGAAAATGTCAAAAATTAAACTTTCAGACTATATTGCAAAAAGATTAAAAGAACACGATGTTAATCATTTTTTCATGGTATCAGGTGGTGGTGCTATGCATCTAAACGATAGCCTTGGAAGGGCTATTTCGTATACCTGTAATCATCATGAACAAGGGTGCGCAATTGCGGCTGAAGGTTATGCAAGAGTAAATCAAAAATTGGCAGTAGTAAATGTTACGACAGGGCCTGGAGGATTGAATTGCTTGAACGGTGTTTTCGGTCAATGGACGGATTCTGTACCAGTTTTGTATATTTCAGGTCAAGTAAAATATACGACCTCTTTGGATTGTTGCAAAAATATTGAACTTCGTCAGCTTGGAGATCAAGAAGTCGATATTATTTCAGTAGTTAAACCTTTAACAAAATATGCAGTTACAGTATTTGAACCAAATGAAATTAAATATCATTTAGATAAGGCTATTTATGAAGCTACAACCGGAAGATTTGGACCTGTGTGGTTGAATATACCGATGAATGTTCAAAATGCAATGATTGAGGAAAATGATTTAATTGAATTTAAACCTTCTAAAAGCAAGATTGAATATGATTTTAAATTTGAAGAAATTATTGAAAAATTAAAAAAAGCTAAAAAACCTATAATTATTGCAGGCCATGGAATAAGACTTTCAAATCAAATTGTGACTTTACAAAAAATAATTACAAAATTTAATATCCCTACGGTTACGACTTTCAATGGAATGGATTTAATAGAAGAAGAAAACCCTTTATTTGTTGGAAGAATTGGGACTATAGGGCAACGAGCAGGAAATATTGCATTGCAAAATGCAGATTTAATATTGTCAATTGGTTCAAGAAATAATATAAGACAGGTTAGCTATAATTGGGAAAATTTTGGTAAAAATGCTTATAAAATTATGGTTGATATTGATAAATCAGAATTAATTAAACCATTAGTAAAATGGGATTTATGTATAGAAGCTGATTTAAAAGATTTTTTGCCGGAATTTTTAAAACAAGATTATCAAAACAACAATTTTGATTGGTTGAATTATTGCCAAAATCTTAAGCATAAATATTGCTTCGAAAATGAAAAAAGTTATAAACAGGAACCTTCAAAACCAATTAATCCATATTATTTTACAAGAATTTTAACCGAGAATTTAGAAGAGAATGATATAATCGTAATGGGAAATGGTTCTGCTTGCGTTTGTCCTTTTCAAGTTGGAAAAATAAAGAAAAATCAACGGTATATTTTAAATTCCGGCAATGCTTCTATGGGGTATGATTTACCAGCTTCTATAGGTGCATATACAGCAGGTGAAGGACGAAGAACAATTTGTTTAGCAGGGGATGGCTCTATAATGATGAATTTGCAAGAACTTGAAACAATTGCTTATAACAAGTTGCCAATAAAAATCTTTATTTTAAATAATTTTGGATATTCATCAATTAAGCAAACTCAAAAAAACTTTTTTAATGGCAATATGACAGGTTGTGACGAAAAAAGTGGAGTTGGTATGCCAAATTGGGAAATTTTAGCAAAAGGATTTGGACTCAATTATTTAAAAATAGAATATCCTATAAACTTAAAAGAACAAATAAAAAAAGTTTTAGATAATAACGAGAGCGTTGTTTGTGAAGTCGTGCTTGAAAAAGAATATAACTTTTGCCCCAAACTTTCTGCTCAAAAACTTGCAGATGGAACAATTGTAAGCCCAAGCTTAGAAAATATGACACCTTTTTATTAACTTAAATATAACTCGCAAAAATCGCACTAACATCTTCTGAAGTTCTTTTGATATACATATTTTAATATACAAATTTCAAAAAATTTACGGTAAAATTGCAAAATTTTTTATTAAGCAATTCCTATCATCACACTTAAGTGTTTTTTTACTGTAGCAAATATGAAAAACGAGTTTTTTATCCACACCGCCATAAATCGCTGTAACTGTTGTCATCACAAAAGAAAAAGTTGCTAAACGAAGTTCAGCAACATTAAATAAACACGAGGATATTAAGAGAGAGTATAAAATGAAAATTTATTTTTGAATTATAATTTTTTAAATTTTAAAGTTTCCTTATTCCTTACACTTATATAAAGTATTTTTTTTAGAAAAAATTGCCTTTTTTAATCCATTTTGGGTTAAATTGTTACACAACTTAAAACTGTATATACAAAGGCATATTACCATATATACAGAATGCGCCAAAAGTATATTGTCAGAATTACAAACATTTAATAATTTTTATTGAATATTTAAGGTGTTAATATCTTTCCAATTCATGCTTTCAGCATGGTCTTTTACTGCTTGAACTAAATTATCCATTGAAATTGGTTCACTTTTTCCACCACTTTCCGAAAGAATTCTAGCTCTATTTAAAATGTAATTCATATCTCTAAATGAAGCGTGATGATCTTCTTTTGAGATATATTCACATAGTTTATTTAATTTCTCATTATTTACGTCTTTTAATTCAGGTTTGACAACATCAGGAATTAAACTAGAATAATGTTCTGTAAATGCACGACTTAATTGTTTTTTGTCTGGCAATGGAACAAAAACTTTATATGCAAATCTATTAACAATAGCTTCATCAAGCATGTTTGTTAAAGCTTGTTCTTTTGCCGCTTTATTTGTTGCAGCAATAATTTGAATATTAGGAACTTCTAACAAGGAATTAAAACTTGTTTTAAACGCATTTTGGAATTTTTCTGAATTTGCAGCGTTACTACTAATATCTTTTCTAGCGATTGAATCAAATTCATCTAAAAATACAACAAACTTTTTGTCCGGTTCTGATGTCGCTTTTTTAATAATATTGTTTGTAAAACCAATAATGTTGTTTTCTGTTTGTCCATGGTACATTCCATTAAATTTCAAAACATCCATCATTATTAATTGAGAACCTGGATATTTAGATTCAATAAATTTTGTTAAAGCATAAACATAAGCATTTTTACCACCACCGGGTTCCCCATAAAGTAAAATTGGAGAATTTCCTTTAGCACCTTTTTTTACTAAATTTTCCCAACATTCTAACGCAATTTTTATTTCATCAGTTGTTCTAGCAAGCTCACCAGTTAAGCCCAACTGTTCTAAAGTTTTTTCATTTACAACATCTTTATATGCTAATTCTTGCACATTTTTAGCGCCTTTATCAAAAGCCCTCATATTTTTAAGTCCAGCTAAACAACTTATAATGATAGCTAGTCCTGCACCTATAGATACAGCAGTCATAATATCTTTTTTATTTTTCTCTTTTTGAAATTCTTTACGAGGATCTTTTATCTTTTGTGGTTGAGGGTAGTTTACAACAACAGGTTGTTGCTTTGTTGAAGAAGTTGGTTCTGCATCATTCATCATTTGCGCAACAATATCAGGTTGATTTCTTACAAATTTATCTTCGTTAGCTTTAAAGTTTATTTTTCTAACATTATTTTGATTAACTTTACTAGATTCTAATTTTATTGGTGTTTGGGTATTTATTGCGGTCACTTGGTACATAGACACTCCTAACTTTTTCTACACGTATATACTATATAAAACAAAAAATTGAAAAAAATTGCGTTTTATGTAAAGAATTGTAACGATTATAACAAAAAGTCTAAAGTTTTTTGAAAAAATGCCGATAACTATAATATAAAAGGGAACATAAAGGAAGCTAAAAATGGGATTAGCCGCATCACAAGTTAGACTTTTGACTTTGACACAGCGTAAAGCTAGTGTTGAATATCAAATTACAATTGCTTCTATGGATAAGCAATCGCTAACTCGTGAAATGACAGATTTAGCTAGAGAATATCAAAGCAAATTACAGGCTAAAAACTTGTGTTATTATAATAATAATTCTTACCATAAGCTTGATTATGGATATTTGATGGGCTATGGCGTGAACTATAGTCCGATTCTTAATGGGAATCAACCGTTAAAAAAAGATAATTCTATGATTTTAACAGACAGAAACGGTTTAGTTGTATTGTCTGATAGTTATGCAAACGCAATTGTTTCGGTGTTAGGCGCAAGTGCAATGGATAGAAGTGGAAGAGGTTCTAATTTCTCTATTGATTCAATAGCTGATATTTTGAATAAATTGACAAACAATGCTGCGACTAAAGAAGAATTTTTAGCTGTAATTGATGGTAAAAAAGCAGAAGGTTCTTACGCTTCGCATAGTGATAATATGTTAACAGGTGAAACCGTTTCAACTGGAAATCAAACTGATAATACAGATACAAAAACAGAAAAAATTAAGCAACTTGTTGATTTTTATTATCCTATTTTTGCTGCAGCTGCAACAAATGGTTGGACTACAGAATATAATAATGCAATTCAAACAAATACTGATTATGTCAGCGATGCTTTAATCACCGGATTCTTCCAATTAGAAAGTGTTGATTGCTATGGCTTGTACGATGAAGGAACAAGTTTAACGTACTTTATAACAAATGGAGCTATCGAAGAGAAAACAACTCAAGACGATAGAGCAGAAATTCAGGCATGGTATGATGCAGAATTGTCAGCTTTAAAAGAAAAAGAAGATACTTTAGATTTGTTATTAAATAATTTATCAACAGAATTAAATATAATAACAACAGAAATTAAATCAATACAGTCTTTTATAAAAGATGCGGTACAAGGAATGAGTTTTGGAAATAGTTAAACTAAGCGAACATAATTAAATATAAAAAAATACATTGTTTATCAAATTAAAAAATTTATCTTCCCTTTTTCTATACAAGAATGCTAAAACAATTACATACACTGCATTCTAATAAATTAAAGGGAATAATTTCAATTTGAAATTATTCCCTTATATCTTTATTTAGTTTTTTAGTGCTTATAAAAATTGTTATTTCGAACTTTTTCTTCTGTTTGATTTTCCACCCATATTACTGTTACCGGATGCGGTTGAGAAAAAGGATTCGGCAAACAATAATCATATTTATTCACTTTTCTTTTTAATAATCTGAAAAAATTTACAAGTTTCATATTTATATCTTTACACTATAAAGTAAATGACAAATCACCTAAAAAGATAATTTGCCATTTTTTATATTAAACCTTTGTATTAGTTCTTTTTCTTTATGGTTTGCCAAGTCGCTCAAAACTAATTTAAAACATAAAGAGATTAAAACCAATTACAGAAATTGCTTTTGCAAACGCTTGCTTCTAATTCTTTCATAATATTAAGTCTTGTCATTTCGTATGTTATTGGAGTAATTGAAATTTTATTGTTTCTAACAGCTGAAATATCGGTAGAAGTTTCTTCAGGTTCAGTTATTAATTCGCCAGCCATCCAATAATAAACTTTACCACGTGGGTCAACGCGTTTTTCGTATTCATCGGTAAACATTCTACTACCAAGCTCTGTGATTGCAATACCTGCAATATCATCTTTTTCTAAACCAGGTACATTAATGTTTAAAATAGTTTTTGGCGGAATCTTGTATGTATCTAATTTATCAATAAATTCTGCAATAAACGCTGCTGTAACTTTAAAATCTTCATATTCATTACGCATGCTTGCCATTGAAGTCGCAATACTAGGATAACCCATCATTGCACCTTCCATTGCACAACTAACAGTCCCTGAATATAAAATATCAGCCCCTAAATTAGGTCCATGATTTATGCCGGAAATAACTAAATCCGGTTTTTCATTTTCATCTAAAATAGCATTGATTGCAAGTTTAACGCAATCACCCGGAGTTCCTGTCGTCATCCAACATCTTTTTGCGCCATATTTTGGATCAACTTCTTCAACTCTTAATGGAGTATGAAGAGTCAAGGAATGACCGGCAGCACTTCTTTCTCTATCAGGTGCAACAACATAAATCTCGTGTTTTGGGGCTAATGCTTCAATTAGAGCTCTTATCCCATTGGCTAAAATGCCATCATCGTTTGAAATAAGAATTTTCATAATTTATCCTCTCATATAAATATAAATCCTAGCTATTTTCATTATAGCAACTATTTTAATTCTTTCAAGATGTGATTTTTTACGAAATAATGTTCAAAATTTTCATTATCTTAACAAAACTTATAAAAAATTTACAAAAATTTACAATTATTTTTGATGGATTTTCATGGAAAAAATGATATATTTTTACACATACAATTACATATAAAACAAGATGTTTATAAATTTTTAAAAAGTGTTGTATTGTTAAAAAAACAATCAAAAAATCGTCTTAATATTTTCTTTACATTCTTAACAATATAGGCAATTTTTAAATTTCACCGCTTTTAAATATATATACACACTGTTATAATCAATGTGTCGTAGTAGAAGATTAAAATATGATAGACAAAATTAGCGTAAAAAATAATATAATAAACTGCGTTAAGCCCCAAGCTAAAGATAAAAATAGCAATCAAAATGATGTTAGTTTTAAAGGTGCAGGAGCTTTAGATCTTTTGTTATCCGGACTTCAAGCTTGTGAAAAAAATCCTATGCTTAATGTTGCAGTTGTTGATTTAATGTCTGCAATTTTGCCAAGAACAATTGTTGAATCTTTTACAAACATTTTTGCAGGAGTTGAAGCTTTTAGACGTGAAAGCTCTGGGCTTTTAATCAATTGTATATTACCAAGTTATATTGTTTTAGCTTGTGCAGCTTGTATGAATGGCGTTTTTATGCCTAAAGGTGCAAATATGAGTGGCTGTTGGGCTGATAGCAAAATGGTAGCCGCTGTTAAAGATATTTATAAAAATGCTAAATCTGAAGATAAGATTAAAGAATCTTTTAAACAAATTCTTTCAGGAATGGAAGGTTTTGATGGTGATAAAAAAGTTTTATTCAAAGAAATTTTAACTGAAAAAGAAATTGATGAATGCGCTGAAAAATTAAAAGAACTTTCAACATCTAAGATTAAGAAAAAAGAATTTAAAGAAAAAATAGAGACATTTACTAAAAAAATTGCTGAAAAAACTCATGTATATGAAAATTTAAATATTGCATACAGTGATAAAGGCGTAAAAACAGCTAATTTAAAAAGCGCATTGACTGATGCGACGAAGTTTTATTCAGAATTTCAAAAAGTTGAAAATAAAATAGGTATAGAAGAATTCGCTAAAAAAAGCAAACGAATGTTGAGAACAAAAAGCTTAATGGGGTTATCAATCGTATTACCATTAGCAGCTTCTATGCAATATATCAACCGTTGGATTACAACAAAAGTAACAGGTGTTAAAGGGGCACCAATTTATGAGGATTTTGGCAAAGATTCAAATTTTGATAGAGAACACGCGCGTCAAGGTTTGCTTAAACAAAAAATAATCTCAATAGCATCTATGCTTGGTGTTTCTTTATTATCAATGTCAAAGTTACCAAGTTTAAGTATGTTAGAATTCAGAGGTGCTTTCCCTTCAATGGATTTAGCAAGAATTATATCAACTGTTACATTTGCTTCTCGTATGGCTGTTGCCGATGACAAAAACGAATTGCGTGAAGCTACTGTTCGTGATATTGCAACTTTTGCAAGTTTATATTTCTTAGGTGATTACGCTGCGAAAATTACAGCAACGATTCTACAAAAAAGAACCGGAGAAACTTTATTAAATGAAACAAAAAAACTTGATAAGGATGCAAATATATTTAAAAAGATTAAGCATTGGGTAAAAGATGTTAACATAAAATCTTCAGAAGAAGTTTTCAGTAAAACTGCGAAAAGATTGAAAGAAGCCAATATCGTACCTAACGATGTTCAAAATGAAATCATAAAAAAAGAACTAAAACGTGTTAAAAATTTACGTTCACGTTGTCAATTTAGTAATTTAGTAGTATCATTATCTTTGTTAGGGTTTGTGATTCCAATTTGCACAAGAAAAAACACTAAGAAAAAACATGCCGAAGCTTTAAAAATAGCTCAAGAAAACAATCAAAATAACATCAATAATGATGTAAAATCAAAAACAAGCCTTTTAAAAGGTGAAATTTAGAAGAACGCCCCAAGGGAAAAGGTAACGTCTTATGAAAATTAATCCAGTACAACAACAAAATCCAAACATCAACAACGACAAGAATGTAAGATTCGAAGGTGCGACAAACGAAGTCTTACGTTTCTTAGCGACAAATCAAGCAGTTGGTGCAAATGGTGTTGACTTATGTTTTATGGTACTACCACGTACAGGTAGTGATTGGGGTAGACGAGGTCCAAATGCCGGATTAGAAACTCTTAGACGTGAAATCATGGGCACTATTAATAACACAAGTGTTGGTGCTTATGGATTTTTGGCTGGGCTGCTTTTAGCTCGTACAATTAATAAAAAATTCAAAATTAATGCAAATGAAATAATGGGTGCGCCTGAAACTATTAAAATCCTAGCAGAAGCAAAAGCCAATCAAATAAAAGATAAAACAACAAGATTAGATTATTTAAAAGAAACCTTAAAAGGGTTAAGCGCATTTAATCCTCAAAAAACTGGCGCTGATAAAGATGGGTTTGTAAAACTTTCAGATAAGACAATTGATGAAATTGCAAAAATTTATGATGAAATAATTGGAAAAGAAGATTATGATTTAAAAGCTTTTAAAAACAAGAAATCTTCAAATTCAGTTCACACTTTAATGAATTTAATTACAGAAGATATTGGAACTCAAGAAAAACTTGTGTTAGAAAATGTTGACAAAAAGATTAAAAGTAAGACTGATTTAAAATTATTTTTAAAAGACTTATTCTCAACTTCTAAAGCTTTTGAAAAAGATTCTGTAAAACAAGCTTTTGAAGAACAAGTTAAAGCAGGAAAATCAATTAAAGAAAATTCTTTCATGAAGAATTTACTTAAATTCAAAAAACTAAAAACCATTGGTGGTGTAGCGATTGCTGCTGCTATTGGTTTGTCAGTACAACCTATTAACATGTATTTAACAAAGAAAAAAACCGGTCAAGATGGTTTTGTAGGGGTTGAAGGTCGTACAAAAGATGAATCTATAGGTTTTAAAGCTTTAAAAGTGCTATCATCTTTAGGTTTTGTAAGTTTTACTTTAAAAACTATGGAAACTTCAATACCTAAATTTTTAGATAAAATGGCATTTACCGGTCCTTGGGCAACAATAGATCAATTAAAAGGCATTTACGGTATTACAATTATGTCTAGGCTGATGTCTGCAAGAGATAAAGATGAACTTAGAGAATCTTTGACAAAAGATTTTCTTGGATATTGCAGTTGGTTGCTTTTAGGTAATTATGTAAACAAAGTTGTAGCCGGAGCTATGAATAAATCAGTAATTAATTTAAATTCTAATGATGCTAAAAAGAATATATTCTCTCGTTCATTAAAGGCAACTTTAAAAACTCGTGATGAAGTATTAATTCAAGCATTCAAAGAACACGGAATTTCAACAGTTAAAGAAAATAATGTTGCAAAAACATTTAAAGAAATGATGAAAGATTTCAAAAATACTGATAAAATTTCTAAAGAAGCGAAAAAAGTTATTAAGAAAAAACTTTCTGCGCTTAATTGGGCTCAATTTGCAGGATACGCGTTCTCTGGCGCAATTTTAGGTTTTGGTATTCCAAATTTGAATATTTACATAACAAACACTCTTGATAAAAAGCGCAAAGCAAAAGCTGCTAAGCTAGCTGAAAAAGAAGTTGCAATGCAAAATGCATAGTTTAGACAATTTTTTGTTTTAAACGTGTTGAACGATTTTCGCTAAGCAGGTTTTTAAGTTTCATAATTGCCCTTGCGTGAAGTTGTGAAACTCTAGATTCTGAAAGCTCTAACGCGTCTCCAATTTCTTTTAAAGTCATATTTTCGTGATAATAAAGCACCATTATGGTCTTTTCTCTTTCTGGTAAACGTTTCAAAGCACACTCTAATTCTTTTTTTACATCTCTATTTTCAATTTCTTCATGCGGAGTGCTAGAACGGGTATCTTCAATTGTATCAATTATTTCAATATCACCATCAGCGGATTTTTTATCATACAAAGATGTAATTGTTGTATCTTCTGTTAAAAGTTGACCAACACGCTCTTTTTCAATCCCCAAAAAGTCTGCAACCTCACCATCTGTCGCAGCTCGTCCAAATTTACGTTTCAACTCTTCTTGCGCTTCTTTTACGTCGTGTATTTTTTTACGAATACTTCGAGGTAAAAAATCTTGAGAACGAATTTTGTCAATAATATTTCCACGAATTCTTACTAACGCATAAGTTTCAAACCTTGCACCCATTTTAGGTGAATATTTTTCAACTGCATCAATGAGTCCTTCTATACCGTAGCTGGAAATATCTTCGTAAGAAAAAGTCGGAGGTAACGCAACTTTTACACGCCCCACAACATATCTTGTAAGATAAATATATTGCAAGATTAATTCATCACGCAAACGCTTATTAGTGTGGTCATCAAAATATTTTGACCACATTTCAACGAGCTCTTCATTAGATGCACGTTTAATTCTGTTGTATGATGAGTAATCTAATTCTGGTTCCATCCCACCGTCCTAGTAACATGTCAATTATCATTTTACAGCCTTAATATAAAAACTTTATCATTTGTTTAGATGAAATTTATATTTAAGTAAAAACAGCTCTTGTATTTTTTACAAGAACTGTTCTTCAGTTATAAATGTAGTATAAATTTATTTAACGTAAAAGTTAACATTAACATTTGCATTTAGTTTTATCACGCCACCAGAAATTGGAGCGCCAGCTCCACTAGATTCAACAGCATCAGCCGTTGCTGCCAGCATATTTTTTGCCATATAGAATCTTGGAGTTTGTGAGTTATTAGAATTACAACTAGAGCTGAAAGATTGTACTCCATCAAGTGTGTGATTAAGAGTTTTTGCAATTGCTGTAGCTCTATTATATGCTTTTTTCGTTGTATTGACAATTAATTCGTCACATTGAGCGTCACTATTGGAAAGTGAAAAGTTTAAACTATCAACATTTGTTGCGCCTGAATTGATTGAGCTATCTATCATTTTTCCTACAACGTCAATAGATTTTGTATGAACGATAATTCTATTTGATACTTCATAATTTTCAAAAACTCTCTTTGAATTATTGTACGAGTATTTTGGTGCACAGTTAAAATCAGATGTTTTGATATAATCACCGTTTTCTTTGTTGATAAGTTTGTTTAAAACCGCGTAAACTTTATCTGTAATTTCTTTATTGTTTTTAGTTGCGGTTTGCATAGATTTATTATCTGTTGTTACAACCGCAAAAGATATTTCTGCAGTATCTGGTGTAACTTCTCTATAAGAAGTTGTGTTTACAGAAATAGTCCCTCTTTCTTGATTGACAGAAAATGCTGGAATTGTAACTAAAGCGCAAGTGCAGAATACAATTGTTGATAAAACTAATAAATTCTTTTTCATTTTAAAAGCTCCTTTTTTAAAATAGTATTATAACACATTTTTTGTAGTTGGTATTGCTGAATTAGGGCAATATTCACTGATTACTGTATATTTTGTATCAGAGCTCGTCTCTCGTAAAATTTGAGCTGTAGAATTAGTTAATACGACTCTATTTTGAACGCATTGAAAATTATTTTCTTTAAAAATTGTTTCATATTTTTCGCCGAAATTCGTATATCTTTTAGTTTGAATAAATAATCCGAATCTTTTTTTGCGCTTTTTAATTTTGTCAGAAGCAAAACTTATTACAGCATTAATATCTAATTCAACGAAATTACTTTGTATAACATCTATTACAAAATTTTCATTATCATAAGATTTTATGCTTACACATCCAATAATATTATGCGTTTTATAATCTTCTATTATATATTTGTATTCAATAAAATAAGAAAGTCCTTTGAAAATTTTCTCTCTAAATTCTTCCGGTTGTTCGCATAAAAGCGGACGAATATGCGGCAAAAGAGAATCATTATATAAATTCGTTACAGCTTGTGCATCCGAATTTCTAAATGGACGAAAATTCTTTTTATCATATGAGGATTCAATAAATTTATCAATTCGCCAAAGTTTTTCATAAGAAATTTGACAAAATCCGCATTTTGAAACAAACATTGCTAATAATTCCGGCAAATAGCTATCTACTTTTACTATAATCGAAAGCGCGCCTAGTGCTTTATATTTTGCAACAACATATTGCACAAGCTCTGATGCATAATGATAAGAATTTTCTTCAAAAAACAATTTTTGAATTTCTACTTTTCGATGCGGTGAATTTGTTGGCGCAACAGTGATAAGACCTTTGGTTATATTTTTATCCTTTAAAATAAATGATTCTGGTAAAAATTTTAAGCTTAATGGTAAAAAATGATGTAAAATCAAAAACGGATTAAACATGATTTTGCTTATATAAGCATCGTTTTCGCTATTATTTAAAAACGAAATCATTTCTTCTGTATCTTTTTTATCAAAATAATAAAGCTTCCTAATTCTACTCATAAGAAAATTATATACTCCAAAAACTAAACTTTCAAGATTAAACCCTGAAACACTTAATGCATTTCAGGGTTTAAATTTAATTTATGCAAAAACTTATACTCTAGCAAGTTTTGATTGACTTTCTAATGCCAAAGTAACTGTTGTTATGTCACAAACAGAAGATGGTCCAAAGTATTGAATTGCTCCAGGGAATAAATATCTATCATTAAGCGCCCAATCCTCTCTGTTTGATTCTAATTTTTTGAAAACAGCACCATCAAGTTCAACAAGAGCTTTTTTGATAACAGGTTTCATTTCACCATGGCGTTTTTCCATATTCATCATCATTGTTAAAGGAACGCCACCTGCAATCCATTCACTAGCCGGAGCTGTAAGGTTTCTTACTGAAGATAAATAACCTGTTAATCCAAAATTAATTAACGCAAAAGCATTAAATCCTAAAGAATAGCAATAATCAGCATCAAAGTTTGAAGGGAATGCACAACGGCCTTCGTAGCCAAAGAAATGAGATTGAGTTGAGAACTTACCTGAATATTTACCTTCTTTTTTCAATTCTGCTAATTTTTCTTCAACCATAGCGATTAATAATTTTTCAGTTTCAATTTTAGATACTTGAACGTTACCGTGCGGATCTCTATCCATTAACAATTGTGATTTAATCAACGCAGGTAAAGAACTAAATACTTTTGCATTTTCACTAGATAATGAATTTTCAATTATCGCAATTTTTTCAGAGTCACTGCCTGAAGAATATTTAGAATCTTTTTCTAATGATGACATAATATCGTTTAGGTTTGCTATCATTGATTTTAATTCAGGTATAAATTCAATCAGACCTTCTGGTATAACTGCAATACCAAAATTTTTACCCATTTCTGAACGTTTAACCACAATGCTAGAAATATAATCAATGATTGAAGCTAAAGACATTTTCTTTTGTTCAACTTCTTCAGAAATAAGTGTGATATTAGGTTGTGTCTGCAAAGCAGCTTCTAATGCAACGTGAGATGCGCTTCTACCCATAATCTTAATAAAGTGCCAATATTTTTTAGCAGAATTCGCATCTCTTTCAATGTTACCGATTAATTCTGCATAAGTTTTAGTTGCTGTATCAAATCCAAAAGAAATTTCGATTTGTTCATTTTTTAAATCACCATCAATGGTTTTTGGACAACCAATAACTTGAATGCCAGCGTTATGCGCAACAAACCATTCAGCAAGTAATGCGGCGTTTGTGTTTGAATCATCACCACCAATAATTACAACAGCTGAAATGTTTAATTTTTTACAAACTTCCCAAGAAGATTGAAATTGTTCTTCTGTTTCTAATTTAGTTCTTCCAGAACCAATAATATCAAACCCACCAGTATTTCTGTATTCATCAATAAATTTATCGTCAAATTCAACATATTTGCCTTCAATTATACCACTTGGTCCACCTAAGAAACCATAAAGCTTGTTAGATGAATTTGCTTGTTTTAAAGCATCATATAAGCCTGCAATTACGTTATGTCCACCAGGAGCTTGACCGCCTGATAAAATTACACCGACATTTTTTTGTTCGCAACTATGAGATTCTGATGAAGTTTGGAAAGTCACGGTTGGTTTTCCGTAAGTATTTTTAAATAATTCACTAATTTCATTTTGGTTAGCAACAGATTGAGTTGCAGAGCCTTCTTTAGAAATTAAATGACTAATGCCATTAGCTAATGAAGAAGGTAGCTTTGGCTGATATTTTAATCTTTCGATTTGTAATGGTGATAAATTTGTCATAAAATCTTCCTTTCTTTAAACTGACTTCAAGATTGTTAACTTTATTATATCATTAATAATTTTTTATGCGAATATTTTATATATGTGTGTTTGCTGATAAAATAATGCTAAGGCGCCGTTGCAAATTTTTGCAACGGCGCCTTAGTTCATAAATTAGATATTTTTATTTTATTGCTTTTTTTGCTCTTGCAATAGAATTTTCTTTACCTAATATTGCCAAAATTGCAGTCATATCTGCGCCACAAGTACGTCCGGTGATAGCAGCTCTTATCGCCCACATCGTGAATTTAGGTTTATAACCTTTTTGTTCTTTGAAATAACCTCTAAATTGTTCTAACTTTTCATGAAGATTTTCTTCTGTCCAATCCCAATTTTCAGCTTGTTCAACAAATGCTTTTAAAACTTCTTGTGATAATTCCGTATCAATTGTTCCAGTTTGGACTTCCGGTTCAATTTCTACATTTTTACCACCAAAGAAATATGGAACAGCATCAGTTATATCTGAAAGCAATGTTAAAGGTTCACGTGTAATTTCAATCATTCGTGTATATTGAGCATCGGTTAATTCTGTTAAATCGTATTTTGTCAAATATTTTTTTAGCATTTCTTTCAATTTCTCTAGAGGAATTTGTTTTATATAATGACTGTTCATCCATTTTAATTTATCATATTCAAAAATTGAATTTGAAGATGAAATTTCGCCAATTCTAAAGTCGGCAGCAATTTCATCAACAGTTTTAATTTCTTCGCCATCTGAAGGTGCCCACCCAAGAAGTGCAACAAAGTTTAACAACGCATCAGTTAAATAACCTTGTTCTACGAAATCAGAAACTGCAGTTGCGCCATGTCTTTTTGATAATTTACTTCTATCCGGTGCTAAAATCATTCCTAAATGTCCAAACCTAGGAACTTCAAACCCTAATGCTTCAAAAATAAGAATTTGTTTATAAGTGTTTGAAATATGATCTTCACCACGAATAACATGTGAAATTTTCATTAATGCATCGTCAATAACAACTGCATAATTATAAGTAGGCGCGCCATTTGACTTCATGATAACAAAATCTCCAATTAGATTTGTATCCATGTGTAGTTTACCCTTTACTAAATCTTCAAATTCCAAAATTGATGAATTATGAAATGCTTTTTGCGCTTTTTCAACATTAAATCTTATTGCAGGCTTTCTACCTTCAGCCCTAAGTTTAGCCTTCTCCTCATCACTTAAATTTACGCATTTTTTTGTATAAACATAAGGTTTTTTATTTTTAGTAGCTTCTTCTTTTTCTGCTTCTAATTCTTCAGGGGTGCAGAAACATTCATAGGCAAAACCTTTATCTAAAAGTTCTTGAATGTATTTTGGATAAATATCAAATCTTTCAGATTGAGTATAAGGCCCGTAATCTCCGCCAACATCAGGACCTTCGTCCCAATTAAGCCCTAAAGCTTTTAAACTATCAAAAATATTATCAACATACGCTTGGCTAGTTCTTTCAGCATCAGTATCCTCTATTCTTAAAATAAATTTTCCATTATTTTTTTTTGCAAACAAATAATTAAACAACGCAGTCCTTGCGGTACCTATGTGCAAATTCCCGCTAGGAGAGGGTGCTATTCTAACCCTAACTTCTGACATAATTAATCCTTTCTATTTATAGTTTATTTAAAATACAAGCTAATTATGCCACAAAAATGAAATAAAATTAATACTTATTTTAAATTTAACTTGTTTCTTACAAACTCATCATTTGCATTACGTTCTTTAAAAAAAGTTTGTTTTGTGTAGACAACATTATCTACTAATCTTTTAGAAATATCTGCATTGCTGATTAAAAAATTTAATCTTTTTCTTTGCGCTAAATTATTTTCAAAATATATATCCATGCGTTTGTAAAATATTGATTTTTGATTTTTACGAATCTCATGTTCTTTATCTTCATTATTTATGATTGTAACTTTCAAAAATCTGGCAAAATCATGAATCAATTTTTTGTATACAGTTACAATAAATTCTGTCGTATTATTAGGACGAGCTTTTACCATAATTGAGATTTCAGCATTTTTAGAAAATTTTTCTAATGTAGGTTTTAATTTTTCAATTTTTTTAGCAGCATCCTCACCCGCATATTTAACTAAATCTGCATTATTTGGTAATATTAACGCCTTAAAATTTGTTTGATTTGAAATGTTGTTGACTTGCATATATTTATTCCTTTTTTATTTATATCCTAAACAATTTCTTACATATTTATCATTTAATAATCTATCTTTATAAAATTCAATTTTAGCTTTTTTTGTTTGCATAATTAATTTTTTATTTATATCTGTATTACTAATTAAACATTCAATTTCTTTATTTCTGTTTAAATTTTCTTGCATATAAATATCCATTCGCTTATAAAAAATTTGTTTTCTTTTGGGAATAATCTCTTTTGCTCTATGACTGTTACAAGCAATTACTTTATTAAAAAAACTTTCAAAATCATTTATAAGTTTATAAAAAACTGTAATAACAAATTGCGTAGTATTATTTTCACGTGCTTTTGCATAAATACTGATATCAACATCTTTTGCAACTTCTTCTAAAGTCGGTTTAATTTTTTTTATTCTTCTTGCAGCATCTTTACCTGCATATTTAACTAAATTTGCATTACTTGGTAATATTAACGCCTTAAAATTTGTTTGATTTGAGTTAATATTATTGACTTGCATAAACATATCCCCTTTTATTATATGTAAAAACATATCACGCTATATATACAAAGTCAACTGGATTTTGCCCAAATGTCGCAGGTATTTTTTTGAATTAAAGTTTATAATTTTATCGACAAAATTTGAAAGGAGTAATATATGAGTTTTAACCCACTTAAAGAAAAAGGTTTACCTTTAGATAAACAGCTTAGAAATTGGGAAGATATGGTTGGAAAGCCTTATAATAAAATTGAAGTTGATTGTTATACGCGAACTCGACAAATATTAATGAATGGTATTGAAATAGAAGCTTGGGGGTTCAAACATCAATTTAATAGATTTATGCCAAATTGTGACGACAAAGGTCGTGTTGCGCAACTTTCAAGAATAGATGATTCTCAACAAACAACAGCTAATTGGATGGCACCGGCTGATCAATCAGTTTTAGAAACGACATTAGGCTATGAACAAGTTGCAGTTGATTTAACAGCTTGGATGGCGCAAAATGAACCGGATCCCTATGTAAAAGAAACTTTTGATTTTGGATTGTTAGAAGATTTTGACCATTTATATCGTTATAGCCAATTTGCATATATGACAGAAGGTATTTCACCAAACGACATAGTGCAAGAACAGACTGATATTATATTAGGTCGTCCTACTCAATTTCATCATAACTGCAATATAATGCGACGCAGAAAACATTACGATAAAAACACTGCATTACCTCAAACAAAAGTTAATATTCTTACTTTAATCTCTGGTGAACAACAAACGCATAATTATTATGCAGAACACGGATTTAATTATGGAGATCCTATTTTAAGAAAATTATATGCAGAAATTAAGGATGTAGAAGAAGAGCACGTTACAATGTATGACTCTCTTGTTGATCCGACAGAAAGCCTATTTGAAAAGCTTTTGTTACACGAATTTACTGAAGTTTGTAATTATTATACTTGTGTTGAAGATGAAACTGATGAAAGAATAAAGAAAATTTGGGAATTATTCTTAGACATTGAATTAGGACATTTGCAAGTAGCATCAGAAATCTTCAAAAAATACGAAAATCGTGACCCAGAAGAAGTGGTTGGTTCTGAAATCATTCGTCCATGCCATTTTACAAGCCAAAAATCTTATGTTCAAAAAGTTCTTGAAAAAGAAGTCGGTAAACGTCTTGAATCAAATGGTGAATATGCCTATGTTGATAAGCTTCGAGATGATTGGGCCGGTTATAAAATTCAAGAAAAACAATCAGAAAATGGAGCTCCAAGCGAAGATGCTATAAGATTAATCAAAATTTATAACGAACGTGATATAGTATGCGCAGACAACAATTTAAAATCAAAAGAAAATGCTCTTTTAGAAAAAAGTATGCAAAAACGCGCAGTAGCTAAAAATACCGTAAAAAATCTTGATTAAAATTTGTCATTTTAAATTAAAAACTTTAGCCACCTGCTAAATTAGCAAGTTCAATAAGTTTTGTAATTGTATCATTAAATTCAAGTTTATCAGTTTTTGATTGCTTTAAGAAATCGTTAATTTGGTCAATAAGTGCAATTGCCTTATCACAAAGAGGGTCAGACCCACTTACGTAAGCTCCGATATTGATTAAATCCTCGTTTTTAGTATAAACTGCCATTAAATTCCTTATAACGCCGGCTGCATGTCTATGCTCCGGCGTTGTAACATCTGGCATAACACGACTTAAAGATTGCAAAACATCAATTGCCGGATAATGATTTTTATGAGCTAAAGTTCTTGAAAGCATTATGTGACCATCCAAAATACTTCTAGAAGTATCAGAAATCGGTTCGTTAAAATCATCACCCTCGACTAATACTGTATATAAAGCAGTAATTGTGCCGATTTCATTAGTACCAGCTCTTTCCATTAATTTCGGCATAAGCGCAAAAACTGATGGTGTGTAACCTCGTGTCGCAGGAGGTTCTCCAATTGCAAGCCCGACTTCTCGTTGAGCCATCGCAATACGAGTAACAGAATCAAGCATAAATAAAACATCCATGCCTTTATCTCTAAAATATTCAGCAATTGATGTTGCGACAAAAGCAGCTTTTATCTTAACTAAAGACGGCTGTTCTGAAGTTGCCGCGACAACAATTGAGCGTTTCATGCCTTCAGTACCTAGAATTTCCTCAATAAATTCTTTAACTTCTCTTCCGCGTTCGCCGATTAATGCAATAACGTTTAAATCCGCAGAAGTATTTTTTGCCATCATTCCAAGAGTTGTACTTTTACCAACTCCGGAACCGGCAAATATTCCCATTCTTTGACCTTTGCCAAGGGTTGAAAATCCGTCAACAGCTTTTATTCCAAGTGCTAAAGGTTCTGAAATCCGTTTTCTTTTAAGTGGATTTATAGCTTCTGCTTTTGTTGAACGAAATTCTGAAAATCTAATGTCACCTAAAGTGTCAATAGGTCGCCCCAAACCGTCTAAAACTCTTCCTATTAATTGATTGCCAACCCCAATTTTCATAGCTTCTCCGGTGTTAATGACAAACGCATTTGGGCGAATTCCATCAGGCGAGCCTAAAGGCATTAATAAAATTTTATCTTGCCGAAAACCCACAACTTCCGCAGGAATTGGTGTGCTGTTATAGTCATTGTAAATATAGCATAAATCACCGATAGAAGATTTTGGACCATCAGATTCAATTGTTAAACCAATAATTTCACTAATTTTTCCAACTTCTTTTATTGTGTTAGTTTTTTTTATAATATCTAAATATTTGTCTTTATTCCAGCTCATCATTTGCACCTGTCAACATTTTTTGAGCAATTTCAGATATTTGAGATGAAATTCTTGAATCAAGTCTTGAAGTAAGTGTTTCAACAATTACACCGTCCGGAGAAACCGCGTTATCTTCTATTATTTTAATAGACTCAACTTTTGGAATTTCTTCTTTTATTTCCGGCATAATTTTATTTATATTATCAACAAGTTCCGGATTTACAATTATTGTGATATTTTCTTTTTCACGTAATTGTTTGATACTGTCTATTGTGATTCTTTTTAAAACTTCTTTATCAAATTTGATATGACAAACTTTATCAGCGATTGCCGATACAAGGTCTACAATATCAAGAGTTGCAGAATCGATGATGTTTTTTTTAACATCAAAAGAGCTCGTAGCAAGAACATCTAATGATTTTAAAGCATCTGAAGCATCCTGCTTGAATTTTTCAAGACCGTCATTCTTGCCTTTTGTAAAACCTTCTTGATAAGCTTGTTCAACAATTTTATTATATTCTTCCTGCGCTTGAGCTTTTGCGGCATCAATCATTTTTTCAGCTTCGTTAGTCGCATTTTGCATTATTGCTTGCGATTTAGTTTCAGCACCATTAATAATTGATTGAGCTTTGACTCCGGTTTCTTCAATAATTCTTTTCACCTTAGCCTGTTGAGCCGTCACATTGGATTGCTCAATTGGTAAAACGTAATTATTTCCAATTTGGATTGTATCACTTTTTATACGATTACTCAATTAATTCATCCTCAACACTAGCACGCGTAATTGTGATTTCACCAGTCGCTTCAAGAGTTCTGATAGAATTAACAATTGAAGTTTGAGCTTCTTGAACTTCTTTTGCACGAACAGGGCCTAAGTATTCCATATCATCAAGTAACATTTGCTTAGCTCTTTCAGACATATTCTTAAAGATTTTTTCTTTAATCTCATCTTTTATACCCTTAAGAGCAAGCGCAAGTGTTTTAGTTTCAACCTCTCTAAGCAACCTTTGAATAGAACGGTCGTCGAGAATAACAATATCTTCGAATACAAACATCAAATCGCGAACTTCTTGTGCCATTTTTTGATTCTCAATATCAAGCCATTCCATAATATTCTTTTCTGTTCCTCTATCGCAACAGTTAAGAATATTAGCCAAAGATTCGACACCGCCAGCATTTGAAAAGTCTTGTACAAGTAAGGCTGAAAACTTCCTTTGCACGATATCTTCTATAGTTGATAAAATTTCCGGATTGGTAGGTGTCATATCAGCAATTCGCATAGATACAACAGCTTGAACATCAGGAGGTAAAAATGCTAAAACCTGTGCAGCAAGCTCTGGTCTTAAATACGCTAAAATTAAAGCTAATAATTGTGGATTTTCTGTAGAAAAAGTGTTTGCAAGTTGAGAAGGGTCTGCTTCGTTTAAAAAATAAAACGGGTTTGTGTTAACCATTGCATTCACTCTTTCAAGCATTTGCGCAGCTTCTTGCTCACCAAAAGATTCTGACAATAATTGTTTTGCGTAAGCAACACCACCTTGAGTTATATAGTTTTTAGCTTTAAATACAGCTTGAAATTCTGATAAAATTTGATTCATATCTTCATCAGACACTTTGCCTAAATTTGCAATATCAAGCGTAATTTGTTCAAGCAAATCCTCATCTTTTATATTCTTAAGTATTTCGGAAGACGTTGCCGGACCTAAAGCAATTAAAAGCGCTGCAACTTTTTGGCTCGGTCTTTTAAAGACTTTTTTCTCTTCCTCTTTAGCTTTTTTTACCTCTTCTATACCCATTGATTAAACCTACTACTCTATTAATTATTCTTTAATAAAAGATGTTAACAACTTTGCGGCTTCCTCTGGCGCTGCCATAATTGCCTCATTGATTTCATTAATATGTTGTTCTTTTTGAGATTTAGCCTCGTGTTTATTTAATTCTAATCTAGGTGACATCTCGACAACTTCTTCTTCGTCTGGAGAACGAGGCGTTTCTTCTATTAATTTATTTTCAGTATTTCTGCCAGTAGGAAGTTTTGAAATAAAGTTTTTTAAAACCATTAATGCAAAAATACCCAATACTAATACTATAATCAAAGGAATTATAGTGCTTGTAATCGTATAGATTAATTGCTCGTGTTGATATTGTTTTGCAAATTCTTCTTTTGCAATTTTATCAATACTAGCACCTTCAAATTGAAGTCCTGAAACAGAAATAACATCTCCGCGAGAATAATCAATTCCTGCAGCTGATTGAATTAATTCTTTTACTTCATCTTTTTCTTGTGAAGTTAAAATTTTGTTTATTGCAACAGCAATTGATAAGCGCTTTATGGTTCCAGGCGCATAAATAACCTGCTTAACCTCTTTTGACACATTATAATTCATTGCGGATTTTTGCTTTGAATAATTCAAGTTTCGTTGATTTGCAGTTGTTGTATTTGGTACTAAATTAGGATTTTCATAAGTCTCAATTTCTGTTTGAGAACTTACTAAAACACCTTCTCCTTTTTCGTTTAGCGGCATATAACTTTCAATTGTAGATTTGGCAGAATTAAAATCAATGTCCGCATTAACCTGCACTGAGACATTGCCTTTACCAACAATTTTTTCCAAAACATCAGCTACTTTTTTAGAAGTTTGTTTTTCTAAATTTGCTTTAAAGCTTTCCATATCTGTAGAATTTTTAGAAGTTTCATCCGAAAGCGTGTTGCCGTCTTGATCAGTTATAAAAACTTGTTCCGGTGTCATTCTTGGAACAGAATAAGCAACTAAATTTTTAATAGCTTTAACTTGTGAGCTTTTTAATTTGTAACCGGTATCTAAAACAACCATGACAGATGCGGTTGGTTTTTCATCATTATCATCAAAAATCGAACGTTCAGGTTCTGCTAATTGAACTTTTGCGTATTTAATACCTTGAATTCTTTCTATAGCTCTCGTGATTTCTCCTTGAAAAATGCGTTGTTTTGTTAATTTGTTTTTAAAATCAGTAGAGCCTAATTGCATATTATCTAAAATCTCAAAACCAGCGTCGTCAGTTTTTATCAAATCGTTTTCAGCAACAAAAACTCGCATTTCATCACGAACATTTGACGGAACAAGCACTGATTTTTTATCATCAGAAAGTTTGTATTGATAACCATTTTTTTTCATATTATCAACAATTGTAAGTGCATTAACTTCATTTAAATCAGAATATAAAACAACCCAATCAGGTTCCATTGCTTTTGACAAAAAGAATGTAGCTGCAACTATTGTAACCACAATAAGAACAAGCATTCCAAGTTTTTGCCCTTCATCCAGCCCATTCCATAATTTTTTTATGTCATTACCTAATAATGCAAGATAATTATTTTCCATCTTTCCCCATTAACTATTAATATTCACTATTAATAATACCCCATACAAACGTAATTTTCAAATTGTAAACTTTTTTTAATTTCCTTTTTTATTTTATATTCGGAAAAGCGTATATTTTTCCGGTTTCTGTACGCCAACGTAAATAACCTGTTTTTGGCATTTTATCAATATCAAAAACAGAAACAAGAGCCCAATTTCCTCTAATAGCTGTTACTTTAATTTGTTTTACATATTGTAGTTTTGACAAATTTTGCGATATGTCATCGGTTTGAGCATGCAATGTTTTTATGGAATCAGGCGCGTCATTAAATAATCTTAGTCCATATTTTCTTCCATATAAGTTGTAAAACGTTAACCAAGGCAAAAATTGCATTCTATCAACAGTTTGTACCCAGCCTTTGGCGCCAGTTTGTTTGTCGTAAATAACTTGAACCCATCCTTCTTCATCTATGTCTGATACATATAAAAAGCCTAATTTTCTTTGATTTAAAAGTAATGCAAATGTTCCATCCGGCATGGTTTCAGGAGAATATGAAAAATTCATTTTTTTTATAATGTTAGATTTTTCATCAGGTTTAGAATATAAAATTATATCATCACCTGTTTGATATACGCCTATTGAATCTTTAGGGATAGCATTTGTGTAGAATGGCATAGTATCAGCAATAGATGGCAATACAAATAACAAACTAGATAGTATAAAAAATATAAATTTTTTCATAAATTTACTCCTGCTTGGAAAATAAGAATAAAATTGACCCTGGCGAGAGTCGAACTCGCGACCACCGGTTTAGGAAACCGTCGCTCTATCCTACTGAGCTACAGAGCCTTGTTAATTATTATATCACAATAATGAACGAAGAATTAACTTTAATTTTTATTTTCTTCTTTATGTGTATTTTCTTCAATTTTAAAAACATCTTCTAGACGTTTTATTTCTTCCTCTTCTAATTCGGAATCTTCATCTGTTTCATTTTCGTTTAAATTTTGAAGACCTTTTTTATGCTTTTTAGAATTTAATACAGAAGCTACATTTGACATTGCAAGGGAATTTAGAGTCGCTCTTAAAAGGGCACTTCTATCGACATAAGGCTCCTGGTACATTTCATCTTGAAATTCTTCATCTTCAGCTGGTGGAAGATACATTGCTTCAGAGCCATATTTTTCTTGGCTCATTTTTGCAGCAGTACCGGAAGCGTCTCCGCTTTTAAAATTAAAAGAGCCACTTATACCATAAAAACCTGCTGACCTATTATCAACCATTGTTTATTACCTCATGTATAAAACACTACACCAGTATAATATCCCTATAAATATATATAACCCCTAAATAGATTATTTTGCTAGTATATTTACAAAAATTTACAAATCTCATTTTGTAAAAAATAAGTGAATTCAAAATAAATGGATTCAAAATGTAAATATTTGTAACAATTTTTCTCAAAACTCTAAAGTTTTTTGAAAAAATGCCGATATACATGTAAAAAGTAAAGGGAAATTTAAGGATTTACGCAAAATGGGAATGGCAGCATCACAAGGAAACTTATTATTTTTAATCTCAGCAAAGAATCGAGATGAGTTTCGCTTATCTGAACTTTCTATGCGTAAAACTGCGCTTACTCGTGATGTCAATAAAATCACAAAAGAATATACAGATGCCATAAATGCAAAAACTTTAAAATGGTCAAATAATGGTGGTACTTCATATATTGATCTTACTTACAAAAATTTAATGAATCCTAACAGCCAATTGAGTAACAACAATACCAATTTAATAACAGATAGTTCTGGTAGAGTCGTACTTCATGATGATTATAAAAAATATGCCGAAATGATTTCACCTGATGGCAAACCGGGTGGAGATTGGGAAAGTGTTAAAAACCAAATAATACCAGAATTAACCGGCATAAGCGCTGATAAATTAGATTTATATGAACAATATGGCGAAATTTATGATGCGGCTTGCGAACATCTAACAGAGGTTGCAAAACAAGAGCCAAATAATGATGGTAAAAAAGATGTTTCTGTTGCAAATTTGTTGAAAGAAATTGATAAATACAGAAATGCAAACGGCGGTAATGGCAATATGTATGATAATTATTTAAATAATTATTCAACAATCAAAAATGGAACATTTCAAAAAGATTGGGTTAACCAATTAAGAGGAGATTTAAACAACTTTTTAGGTGAAGGGGCTGTTGATGAAGCTGTTGACAGTTATATTTCAATGATGGAAACTCTTTATGCTAATCGTACAGCTAATGGCACAACGTCTCGGCAAGCTTATAATGATTCAGGAACTTGGCAATTTGCAGTTAATTACATTTTAGGCTATTACAGCGGTCAAACAGAAAATGAAAACAATATAAGTGGAGATAGTGTTTTTACAATTCAAGACAAGAATAATCCAAATTATCAAGAAATTCATGATGCTTATGTTGCTTGGGAAGAAGATTTAGAAGCTGCAAAAACAGCGGTTGATGATTCTTATCTTAATTTTTCGCAAGTTTTTACAGCTGATGAAGCGAGAAAAGTTGAATATTATGACAAATTATTTACAGCAATTGCAGAAAATGGTTGGACTTATAACGAAAAAATTACAGATTCTGAATATTTAAATAACATGCTACAAAACAACCTTTATACAATCACAACTGTAGAACATGATTGTGACATAAATGGTAATAAATACACAACAAATACTGCTGATATGAGCCCTAATATTTTTAAAGTTCGTGATACAGATGTAGCAGAAGAGGCTAAAATTAGATATTATAATAAAAAGGCTTTGTTAAGTGCGAAAGAATCTCGAATTGATGGTTGGATGAGAGATTTAGAAACTAAAATTCAAACTTACGGAACAATTATGAAATCTATAGAAGAAGTTATAAATAATAATATTAAAAATAATTTTGATGTAAGGTCTTAAAATTTTAATTTGTTTATGCTAATCTTAAACTTAGACAGTCAGTAGGGTATATGTATGTTTGATTCATTAGCAGAAAAATTACAAGATATTATTTCAAAAACTACAGGTCAATCTGAATTAACGCAAGATAATATGCAAGAAGCTTTGCGCGAAATCCGCAGAGCACTTTTAGAAGCCGATGTTAATTTACGGGTTGTTAAATCCTTTATTTCAAGTATCAGAGATAAAGCTGAAGGCGCAAATGTCTTAAATGGAGTTAATCCGACTCAACAGCTTATAAAAATTGTACATGATGAATTAATCACACTTTTAGGTAGCGAAAACAAACCGCTAGATTTTAGTGGAAATCCCAATCTAATTATGATGCTAGGTCTACAAGGTTCCGGCAAAACAACTTCTTCTGCAAAACTTGCAATAAAATTAAAAAACGAAGCTAGACGTCCGCTTATGGTTGCTTGTGACATCTACAGACCTGCCGCAATTACGCAATTAAAAACGCTAGGCGAACAAATTGGAGTTGATGTTTTTTGTGAAGAAAATTCTAAAGATGTTCAAGAAATTATCCAAAACGCAATAAATTATGCAAAGAAAAATGGTTTCAATACTTTAATCCTTGATACAGCCGGTCGTTTACAAATAGATACTGAGATGATGGCAGAATTAATGTTGATTGATAGAGTATTTCACCCTGCTGAAAAACTTTTGGTAATAGATTCTATGACCGGTCAAGAAGCTGTTAATGTTGCAGAAAACTTTGATGCCCAACTTGGAGTAACAGGCTTAGTTTTAACAAAACTTGATGGTGATGCACGAGGCGGAGCAGCGTTGAGTGTTGTATACTGTACAGGAAAACCTATAAAATTAACCGGTACGGGTGAAAAACTTAATGCTCTTGAAGATTTTTATCCTGAAAGAATGGCTGATAGAATCCTTGGCATGGGTGATATCGTTTCGCTTGTACAAAAAGCGCAAGAAGTTTTTGATGAAAAAACAGCTCTTGAAATGGAAAAGAAAATGGCTAAAGCTGAATTTTCTTTTAACGATTTCCTTAAAATGCAATCTCAAATGAAAATGTTTGGTTCAATGGAAAGTATTTTGGGAATGATTCCGGGGCTTAAAATGTCAAAAGATGACAGGCAAATGATTTCTCATGAAGGAGAAAAACAATTCAAACGAATCGAAGTTTTTATACAAAGTATGACTCCGGAAGAACGTGAGCATCCAGAATTAATGAATTCTTCTCGCAAAAAACGTATTGCACAAGGGTCAGGAATTCCCATTCATGATGTAAATCTTTATATCAATCAATTTGAACAAATGAGAAAAGCTATGAAAGGAATGTCAGATTTAAAATCTAATATGTCTAAAATGATGGGCAAATTTGGCAATGACATGGGTGGAAAGCTTTCAATGCATCAAATGATGAAAAATATGCGTAGGTTTAAATAATGAAATTAATTGGTTGTTTAGGAAATATTGGTAATAAGTACGTATTTACAAGGCATAATGTTGGTTTTATGTTGGCAGACAGTTTTGCGCTAAATTCAAATTTAAATTTTCGAGAATATCCTCGATTAAAATGTTTGATGACAAATTTAAGAACTGCTTATGAAGATTTTTTGATAGTAAAACCTACAACTTTTATGAATCTTTCCGGCGAAGCTATTCGCGCAGTTATGGATTATTATAAAATAGATATAAAAGATGTTTTAATTGTCTATGATGATTTGAGTTTAGAGCTTGGAAAAATAAGATTCAGAGCCGGAGGTTCAGATGGCGGACATAACGGCATTAAATCTGTTATTCAGCACCTTGGAACAACAAATGTTGCAAGATTAAAAATCGGTATTGGTCCACAGCCTAATATACCATCAGAAGTTTTTGTGTTACAAAATTTTACAAAAGAAGAATTAGAAGAATTAAAAAAAGTCTTAACAAATGCAAAAAATGCTATTCAATGTTATTATACAGATGGGCTTGCCGTTGCGCAAAATAAATTCAATTAGGAGAAATTATGAAACTTGCAGAACAGTTAGAAATGGATGAAAAATTTGAAGAAGCTTATTCTGAATATAAAAAAGAGCTTCCGCATAAACAAGACGATATCGAATTATTAACAAAACTTGCGCATTTAGCATTAATTTTAGAAAAAAAAGAAGAAGCTAAAGCGTACTACGGAAAAATTATGCAACTAGATCCTGCAAATATTTTAGCGCATGAACAATTAATTGATATTTTTGCAGATGAAGATAGATTTAGCTATTATTTATTGAGGGGAAATTTAAACTCTTTGCAACAAATGACAAGCCATGCAAAAGCTGATTATAAAAAAGCCATAAATGCGGCTGAGGATCCGAAAAAAGCGATTCCTGCAAGATATTTGTTAGCGGGTATTTGCGAATCTCAAGAAAAATGGCAAGAAGCAATTGATGAATATTTAAAAATTTCAGACTATGATGACAAAAACCCTATTGTTTACATAAAATTAGCAGAACTTTACGAAAAAACAGATGGTCTGGTTGCATCTATAGAGATTTTAGAAAGAGGATTAAAAGAAGGTCGTTTTGAAGAGTTTAAAGAAATTCTTGCAGGATATTACATTCGAAACTCTCAGCCTGAAAAAGCTTTAAATTACACAAGCAATGATTTAACAAAAGCTAGAGCACTAATGGATTCTGGTAAAAACGATGAAGCATTTGCTGTTTTAGATAAAATTCGTGAAGAATATAAAAATCAATCGATTTTTCACTCACTTTTAGCGCAATATTATTTTCAAAAAGGTATGAAAGACGAAGCGTTTGCTGAGATTAATGAATTTGCAAAAATTGAACCTAATTCTCCATTAATTTATCAAATGCGCGCATTGATTTATGAAAATGAAAATGAAAATGATGGATTTAATGAGCACTTAAACTGGGCTAAATACAATATTTTACGCGGTGATAAAGATGTCGCATTAAATGAATATTTAATGGCTTATCAATTTAATGATAAGGATGTTGATTTAATTGAAACTATTGCATCTTTGCTTGAAACAATGAAAGATAAGACAAAAGCCAGCGAATTTTATGAAAAATTACTAGATTTACAGCCAAATAATGAAAATGCATTAAAAAAATTGGCAATATTTAGAGATTCTATTGGGGATTATCAGGGCGCACTTGATTATATTGAGCGACTAAAGACCATTTCACCACGTGATAGTTTTGTAAGCGAAAACTATGAAAAATATAAAGACCGCGCTGAAAATGGTGGCGATATTTTAGGATTTTTCAAAAAGATTTTTGGAAATAAAATGGGATAAATAAAATTATACTTTTTTAATTAACTTTATCAAAATATCAGTGCCAATTTGTTTAACATCATAAACCGAGAATTCTTTGCAGTTAGAAATTTTGGTTTGTAAATTTTGACCGCTAAAACAGCTTTTCCCTCTATTATCATTTAAAATTTTTGGTGCAATAAATTGATAGATTTCATCAACAAGATTTTCTGCAATCAGACTACCTGCAAGTATTCCACCACATTCTACAAAAATTGAACAAACTCCTTGATTATATAAATTGGAAAAAACTTCTGATAAATCTAAATGATTATTCTTAAGTTTTGTATTTTTAGAAGTTGCTTGATAAATTTTACCATTTTCAAATATTTTAAAACGATTAGAGACTCTAGAATCTTTATCTAAAACACATTTGAACTTATGCGCCATTGTTGGATTATCAGCGATAACAGTATTTGAAGTAGTTAAAATACAATCAAATTGTTTGCGCATTTTATAAACTTCTTCTCTAGCTTCATTTGACGTAATCCATTTTGAATCGCCATTTTGTGTAGCAATTTTGCCATCTAATGTAGTTGCTGTTTTTAAAACAACATAAGGCATTTTTTGTGTCATATTTTTTATAAATATACGATTTAAAAATTTTGCTTCATCTTCTAAAACATGCTCAACAACTTCAATACCTGCCGCTTTAAGTTTTGAAATTCCATCAACTTTTGGATTAACATCTCTCATTGCAATAACAACTTTTTTTATACCTTTTTCTATAATCAAATCAGTACAAGGCGGAGTTTTTCCATAATGCGAACAAGGTTCAAGATTCACAAACAATGTTCCATCTTGCGCTTCATTATTTTTTAATTTTAATAATGCATCACGCTCTGCATGATTTGAGCCATATTTATGATGATAACCTTTTGCAACAAGCGTGCCGGCTTTATCTAAAACTGCACACCCAACAAGCGGATTCGGAGAAACTTTGCCTAAACCCTTTTGTGCAAGTTTAAAACACATTCGCATATATTTTTCATTCAAGATATTTTTCTTTTTAATCATCAATAATTATTATAAATCAAAATAAACAAGAATTTACTGAAAAAATTAAAAATTTATCTTAAATAACTCATCTGATAGAGAATTTAAAAAAATATATTTTTTTGAAAAACTCAACAATGAGTTTGATTATATTTAAAATTTGAGGTAGTATTAATCTTGTTAAAAAATAAATATAAACAAATTATAATTTAACTTTGAGGGAGACGATTTATGCTAAAAAAACTAAGCAATGTTTTTAATATAACTAATTATTATATAGTTCTTGCAACACCATTAATTTTGTATTCATTATTCAATCAAATTTATCTTGCAATTTCTATAAATGGAAAAATTTGGCAGCTTTTATGCGCATTTATTGTTTCTTCGCTAATGTTTATAACCTTTTTAGCCGGATGGTTTAATATGATAAAAATTGCAGTTTCGACTCCTATCAAAGAACGTCCTAACACATTATTAAACGATTTCGCAAAAGGGGTTGGTGAATATTTTTTGCCTGTTACCGGTGCAGTTTTTAATGTTTCTATTATAAGTGTAATTTTATTGATTTTAGCAGTTTCATTGGGTAATAAATTTATCGGAAGTCTTAATATATCACCTGACACTGTTTCAGCAGCATTCCAAACGCCTGAAACTTTGAAAGCGTTTTTATCAACTTTAACCCCTGACCAAATTCAAAAAATTAAATCTTGGTATTTAATTTTAACGTTAACAACAACTTCAACGTTCTTTTTAATAATGCTTTATTTACCAGCAATGTTTATTGAAGCCAAAAATCCTTTTAAATCTCTAATAATTTCTTGGAAAAGACTTTTCAGCAAAAGATTTATTAATAATGTTGGAATTTTAATTCTAATAACAATAACATATCTTTTTATCTCAATTTTAGTAACTCTTTCGACTGAAAATCTTTTATTTAATTTTATTACAACGCTTGTTAATTTTTACTTTATAATAATAATTTTTGTTGGAATTTTTTATTATTACAATGAAACATTTTGCCAAGAACATTTAGGGCAAAATATTGATGAATCAGTTTAATCAAAAAGTTATTAAAAATATGCGGGCGAAAAAATTTTTAATTTTTTCGCCCGCATTATTATCTATCTCCAAAATTATTTAAACTCAAATTCGCTTGAAATATGATTTTAACTAATGTATAATTTTTCTTGTACAACATAGAATAAATGTAATCCATACACTTATATTTAATAAAAGGAGATAGCAAATATGGAAACTTATGGAATTGAAAAATTTGGTATTCAAGAACCAAAAGCCGTTTACCGTAACTTATCAGTTGCGCAATTAACAGAAGCTGCGCTTAGACGTGGCGAAGGTACTTTAAGCAACACAGGAGCTTTAGTTGTTACAACAGGAAAATACACTGGTCGTTCACCTAAAGATAAATTCATTGTTGACACTGAAAGTATTCACAATGATATCGCCTGGGGTAAAGTTAACCGTCCAATTAGCAGAGAAAAATTTAACTCTATTAAAGGTAAAATTGCAGCATACTTGCAAAATAGAGAAGTATTTATTTTTGATGGTTATGCAGGTGCTGACAAAACTTATACTCAAAAATTCAGAGTTATTAATGAATTAGCAAGTCAAAACTTGTTCATTCATCAATTATTAATCAGACCAACTGCTGAAGAATTAGCAAATTACGGAGAAGCGGATTATACAATTCTTTGTGCTCCAGGATTCAAATGTAATCCGGAAGTTGATGGCGTAAATTCTGAAGCTTGTATAGCAATTGATTATGAAGCTCATGAAATCATCATTTGCGGTTCTCGTTACGCGGGTGAAATCAAAAAATCAGTGTTCGCAACGATGAACTATGTTATGACAAAGAAAAATGTTCTTCCAATGCACTGTTCAGCAAACATGGATCCTCAAACAGGAGAAACTGCTGTATTTTTCGGTCTTTCAGGAACAGGTAAAACAACTCTTTCAGCAGACGCGTCTAGAAAACTTATTGGTGATGACGAACACGGTTGGTCACCAGACGGAGTGTTCAACTTTGAAGGTGGTTGCTATGCTAAATGTATTAATCTTTCAGCAGAACACGAACCTGAAATTTACAATGCAATCAAATTTGGTTCATTGGTTGAAAACGTTATTATGGACCCTGAAACTAGAGAATTTGATTTTAATGACGGTTCTTTAACTGAAAACACACGTGTTGGCTACCCAATCAATTATATTAACAATGCTCAAATTCCTTCTAAAGGTGGAATTCCAAAGGTTGTTGTATTCTTAACAGCTGATGCATTTGGCGTATTACCTCCAATTTCTAGATTAGATAAAAACGCTGCAATGTATCACTTTGTAACTGGTTTTACTTCTAAACTTGCAGGAACAGAACGTGGTATTACAGAACCACAACCTACTTTCTCAACCTTGTTTGGCGAACCATTTATGCCAATGGATGCTTCAGTTTATGCAAAAATGCTAGGTGATAAACTTGACCAATACGGAACAAAAGTTTATTTAGTAAATACCGGTTGGGCAGGCGGAAGTGCATCAATGGGCGCTAAGAGAATGAAATTAGCTTATACAAGAGCTATGGTAACAGCAGCATTGAATGGTTCATTTGATTCAATTGAATTCAAACACCATGATATCTTTAATGTTGATTATCCAACTTCTTGTCCTAATGTTCCAGCAGAAATGCTTGACGCTAGAGGAATGTGGGCTGATAAGAGTGCTTATGATGCTCAAGCTAACAAATTGGCACAAATGTTTGCAGAAAACTTCTCTGCAAAATATCCTAACATGCCACAAGAAATTATTAATGCTGGCCCTAAACCAATGAGTTTGGTATAAAATATAAAAAAGTTAAGCTTTAGAGTTTAATAAATTTTAATAAAAATACGCTTTTCGTAAAATAAAAGATAAAACGCAAAGCGTATTTTTTATTAGATTTTAATAATTAGATGAAAAAAAATAACTTTTGTGTTAAAATACAAAAAAATTTGAAGAGAGTTAGTTAGATTTTAGTTATGAAAGGAGAAGTATGAAATTTTCTAAAGAAATTTTAACAGCTGTAAGCGTACTTTGTTTCACAACTGGTATGGTAATGGCTAAAGATGATGCCGCTATTCAAGCGTATGCACATCCAACTTTATTCGGTTCACAAGGTCATACTTTAGTAACAGCAGATAGCGATGTTGTTATTGGTGGTAAAATTTACAAACCTTGTAAAGCAAAATCTTTTGACAAAAAAGAAAATGTATTAGTTGCACGTTCTGCACATGATATGATGAGCAGCATGCAAGCAAAAATGGATAAACGCAGAGGCGGTTTGTATGACCCTAAAATGCCTGTATTGCGTTCAGAATTAGCATTCTTCATTTCTGAAGGTTTAGGCTTAACAAAAAGCGCTGCTGATAAATATTCAGATGTAGCAGATTCATACTGGGCTAAAACTGAAATTAATAGAGTTTTAAGCGAAGATATCATGATTGGCTACCCTGATTTAACATTCAAACCTGACAAAGCTATTAACAAAGCTGAAGTTTTCTGTACTTTTGCTAAATTAATGAATGTTCCTGCAAGCAAAACAGCTACACCAACATTGAATGGTCAACCATTGAAATACATTCCTCAATGGGCTTATGCGGCAACAAATGAAGTTATAGCATCAGGATTGTTGCAAGCTGTTCCTAATACAGATAAAGTTATTAATGATGAATACTTGTCAAAAGAACAAGTTGCATACTTTGTAGCAGCAATGAAGAAAAACTTCAAAATTGACTTGTCACAAGGTGCAATTAATTGCGCAACAAAATATGAACAAACTGTTATGAAAATAAAAATGTCTGAAAGACTAAGCGCAAGAACTTCTAACGTAAACGACACATTTACAGCTAAAACAACAGAAGATGTTACAATTGGTGGAACTTGCTTCCCAGCTGGTTCAACTGTAAAAGGAAAAGTTGCAGCTGTTGCAAGACCAGGAGTTAAAAATCCAGGATTCATCGAAGTTAGATTTATTTCTATTAATAACGGAGACACTTGTGTAGAATTCCCTAATAAGGTTTCAGAAGCGCAAGTTGATGTTGCAAAAAATCCTAATATTGCATCAAGAATTCTTGGCGCTCCATTCTCAATGGTAGGTAGAATTGCTGGTGTATCAGGAAGAACAGTTTCAGAAACTGCAGAAATCATTTCAAACGGTACTGAAGAATATCTTGGTAACTGGTCTGATGCATTCTGTGATACAGCATCTTTACACCCACTAAAAGGCTTAAAGAGTGTTGGTAGTAGCTTTATCACTGTTGGTAAAGGTGTTTACAATATCACTAAAATGGCGGTTTCAGGAACATTTGGCGTACTTTACGAATTTGTTGATGAAGCAAAATACGTTATTGTACCTAATACAACAAATGATTCTTGCTTAAATCCAGATGAAGAATTAACAATCATATTCTAATTTTAGGATTTAAAATTAAATAAACCATAAGCTCCAATGTTGATTTTCAATATTGGAGCTTATTTTTGCCCAAAATATTAAGTTTTGTAAATCTTACTTACAAAATAGGCAATTTTAAAATCAAAAAATACTTTATTTATACACAAGGTTTAATTTTTACAAGATAAGGTAATAATGTTTTAGAAAGGTAAAAACTAATATGACTATAGGAATCGGAACTAATTATGTACAAACTTATGACCCATATTGGGAACAATATTTGCAAGCAAGCCAATATTTGGATGCATCTAGACAAGCTCAAGCGACTACTCTACCGCAAAGCCAAGCTCAAATTGTAGCTTTGCAACAGGCACAAACGATGCCTGCCACGATGGCACAAACGCAAGCTCCAGTAGACATTATGCAAGAAATGCATACTCAAACACAAACAAATCAAGCGAATACTCAAATTAACCCAGAACTATTGGCTAACGGGCAATATAATACAAATTTTAAAGGAGCAAGTGAAGAAATTAAACAAAAAGAATCCTCAAGCCCTCTTGGTTGGCTAATCGGTATTGGTTTAACAATTGGTGGTCTATTTCTTTCAAGAAGAGCCTATAAGCTAGGCACAGGTGGAAATTTACTTGAAAAAATTATTGATGGCACAAAAGTAATGTTTAAAGGCAAAAAGACAGCAGTAGCTTCATAAAAGGGTGATAATTCTGCTTAGAATAAAGTTCAACACTGATAAAATGCTAAAATAGGTGTCTCAAGAGAATCTTGGGTCACACTATTTATTTGGTTTATTTTTCCTGTCATCCTGAATTTATTTCAGGATCTGACCAGTGTGCTGTGGGTAATATAAGTAAGAAACCTGATTAACGCAAGGTTCTACGCCTGTGAGATGCTGAGACGAGTTCAGCATGACAAATTGTTTTACCGCAAATCCACGGTTTATTTTTCCTGTCATCCTGAATTTATTTCAGGATCTGATAAGTGGGCTGGGGAGAATTCCGGTCGATTATTTGCTTGGCGCAGTTGAAGGCATAGATATTTTATCAGATGTTGCAAATGGAGAAAACATTTTTGAAACAACAGCAAAATCTGCGACTAATTTATTAGGTTCAATTACTTTGTCAGGTTATTGTGGTGCGCTTGGCTCAAAAATGTTTGGTATTACCGGCTCTATGTTAGGCACAGGTATTGGAAATTTTGCTAATAACAAACTTAATAATATGCTATTTGATTAATAATTTTTAAAATAGTTATATTTACGTTCAAAAACTTTTAAACTATCATTATCTACAAATTTACGTACAGCATTCATGGTATCTAAAGTATCTTGTTTTGATATATCATTCCAAATAAAACAATCAGTAATACGTTCGAACCACCAAGAAGTGATATTACCATAATCTTTAGACATTTTTTCAGCCATTTTATAAAACTCTTGATTAACTTTTTTGAATGCTAGTTGATTGTTAGGTATGCTAGTATGCTCGCTGACGTTGCGTTTTGCGCTATATATGTTTTGATTCTTTATTGCAGGATTAAACCCAATTTTCATTAATACACCCCTCGTTTGTTTTTATAACACAAAAATTATAGCATAAAATAATTATAATAAATAGCTTGTTTGAATAGTGCAAAAGCCAACGCATGTGAGATGCTGAAACAAGTGCCTCATGACAAATAACAAATAATTTTTAACAAATAAAACACATCCGCAAATCCGCCCTCTTGAATTATTCGGGGTGTCGGCGGAGTAACGTCCGACCGACACCTCACGGGCTAAAGCCCTACCGCAAATCCGCGTCTTGGATTTGCTCCGCGCTCAGGAAATCTCGCTTTAGAACCTGTGGTTCTTGTCAGCTCAATTCCTTCGCTATCCGGAATTCATTTCATTCATTCCGTCCGCAAATCCGCGTCTTGGATTTGCTCCGCGCTCAGGAAATCTCGCTTTAGAACCTGTGGTTCTTGTCAGCTCAATTCCTTCGCTATCCGGAATTCATTTCATTCATTCCGTCCGCAAATCCGCTTAAATAAGATTTGTAAATTTTTGTAAAGATGAATTTGCAAGCTAAAATGTAGGTGTTATAATGGTTTTGTGTATTAAACCACAAAATATTTGAATAATATAGGCAATTTTTTTTATGTTTGTGTTTTTAAATAAATAAGGAAAAATTTATGCGTTAGATGGGATTAAAAACAGTAAATAAAATTTTATAAAGGAAATATGTAAAGTTATAAATATAGGAGCAATTAATTATGACAGATGAAATGACAGTTCAAACCAAAAGTTCAGTAACCCCTATGGTAGTAGGTGGAGTACTTGGTGCTGGTGCCGGCGCAGGCGCTACTTTTATTAATCCAGTAAAAAAATGGACTGGTGCACCAAAATATTCAAATTGGGAACAAGTTGTACAAGATATAAATAAGGATGACAAATTTGAAAGTGTTATAAAAGATGCAGGTATTGATGATACTAAAAAAGAAGAAATAAAAAAAGCTGCAAAAGAAGTTGCAGATAAAGAAAAAGAATATGATAGACTTTGGCAAGAAGCACAAGAAGCAAATGAAAAGGGTGTTGCTCAAACTTCTGAAAGTCTAAAAAAGGCTGAAAAAGATTTGGCTGATGCTCAAAAAGAATTAGCTGATGCGCAAAAGGCTGTTGAAGCAGAGAAAGCCAAAGAATCTGCCCCTGTAGAAACTAAAAAAGAAGGGGGTGTAGAGAATAAAGAAAAAGTTTCTGATACTAAATCTACTGAAGTTAAAAGTAATAGCACAGAAATGACACCAGATAAAACTCAAAATAAAGCTGTATCAACAACTGCTGAAAAAACTCCAAAGAAATCTTCAGTAAATAAACAAAAGGCGTTTAATTTGTATCGTGATGGCAAAGAAGAAAACCTTAAAAATGTATTAAAAGAACTTCATAAAAATGGCGAAGAATATAAACAATTATATGCGGAAGCAATGAATAATGGTGGTATTTCAAGTAATCCACAGCGTTTAGCCGAATTACAAGAAAACCAAGATAAAATAAAAGAATTAATGAAAAAATATAGCAAGGCAGAAGAATTATTAAGTAAAGATTACATGCCAGAATTTTCAGGACAACAAAAAGAAAAATTCCGTAAAGTTGTTGCTAGTTTCGATGAATTACCCAAAAAAGGAAGTGATGCCAACTTAATTAAGTCGTTGAAAAAAGATTATATTAGCGATTTACGTAATTTTTATAAAGCTAACGGTATAGACGTAACTATGTTAAATGATGAAGCTCTTCAAAAAATGACTACTAATATTGAAGGTAATATACAAAGAGCTGAATTGCAAGGAACAAATTCTAAAGTAAATTCTGTTGCGTCAGAAAAAGTAGTTGAAATATCTAATGTTTCAGAAGAATCTAAACAGGTTAAAAATGCCGCAAAAGTAAGCGCAGAGTCTGTTGATATTAAAGCTTTAGAAGAAAAAGTCGCAAATGCCCAAAAAGCAGTAGAAGCTGAAAAGGCAAATTTGCCTAAAGTTGAAACAAAAACTGTTGAAGCATTGAAAGAAGCTTTTGAAAAAGAAAAAGGCACTCGTGAAAGTTTTGTTAAAAAAGAGTCTATTGATAAGTTTAAAGAAGACTTTAAAAAATTGTATGAAGGCAAGAAAAGTTGGGGCAAAGTTACAGCTATAATAGCGGGTGGTCTTGTTGTTGGCTCAATCATTGGTAGTTTTTTCAGATCAAAAAATGAAGATATTGCATAATTAATGAAAACTATATTTAATAAGCTGTGACAAATATTTGTCACAGCTTATTTTTTAGTGTAAGAAAAATGTTATAAGTTCAGCATGACAAATAATATCACCCAAAATTCGCGCTTTAGTGGCTTCGCCACAGCCACTTCAATCTATTTGCTTAAATTAATTATTAAGACCTTTTTCTTGGTTTTTTAAAAATTCGCAATCGGCTTCCAGTCGTTTATCTTCCATTGCGTTAATAAGTTCTTCAATATCTTTAATTTGGTTAAGTTCAAATCCAAGTTCAGCGAATAAAACGCAATCGTTACAAAGTCTATAATTACCGTATTGAACAGAGCCTGCTAGTTGCTTTACTTCTCCGCAAGCGTCACATTGAAACATTTCTATTGCAGAATCGGGGTTTTCTTCTATATCATCTAAACGCATTTGTTCAACAACTGCTTGCATTTCTTTTATAATATCTTCTTTTGATTTTGTCATAATTTTATCCTTTGTATAACATTTAGACTTTTTATCCCTCGCATAAAGCTTTCATTTCTTTTATTGCTTGCTCAAGCCCCACAAATATTGCACGAGCGATAATTGAATGACCAATATTTAATTCGCATAAATTCGGAATCTCATGCATTCTTTTTACATTTTGGTAATTTAGCCCATGACCTGCATTAACTTTCAGCCCAAAATTTTGAGCAAAAATTGCGGCACCTTTTAAATCTTGAAAGGCTTTTTCTTCATCTTCTGTTCCATATAAATTTGAATAAGTTCCGGTGTGTAATTCAATAAACGGTGCGCCAGTTTTTGACACTGCAGAAATTTGGTGAACATCTGGGTCAATAAAAAAGCTTACTTCAATATTTTTTTCTATAAGCGGTTTTACAAATTCAATTGCTCGCGCTTGCTGACCAACCACATCAAGCCCACCTTCTGTTGTTAATTCCTGACGTTTTTCCGGAACTATACAGACGGCATGTGGACGTAATTTTAATGCAATTTGTTGCATTTCGTCAGTCATAGCCATTTCAAGGTTTAAGCGCACATGAGGAAGCATTCTGATTGCATCAACATCTTTATCATTTATGTGTCGTCTATCTTCTCTCAAATGAGTCGTAATAGAAGCTACATTGCATATTTTGCAAATTTTTGCCGCCGATATAACATTTGGTTCATTTCCGCCTCGAGCATTTCTTAAGGTCGCAACATGATCAATATTTACACCTAATAACATTTTTTCATTCCTAAATTATTTAATATTTTGTAACTTTTTCGTTTTTAAAATACTATCTAATGCTGTGTATGAAGGTAAGATAGTAATATTATTATCAGCTGTTGTTGCAACATAGTCAACCGCTTCGCTCAAATCATTTATGACTTTAACGTTACTACATCCTGATTGTTCAAGCTTTTCAGCTGTTGTTTTTGCGCACATGCCTGATACGATGATTTCTTTTTGAGCATTTTTTAGTAATTCAAATTCAACATCATTAATCCATTTATCGTCGCGACCGTCTGACACATTGTTGTTAATTGCAATAAGTATGTTTGAATTTAAATCAACAGTTTTTAAAATTTCAGTTGCGCCAACAGGATTTTTGATTAATTGAATCATTGCCTTATGATTATTTAAATTCTTATACTCGCAACGACCTGTGAATACTTTATAAGTTGCTAAGTGCTCATTAATAGTTTCAGGCGAGATTCCTTTCTCTAATAACATTGAAATAGCCCCTAAAACATTGTAAGCGTTGAAAATACCTAAAACTGGCGCAACGTAATTAAATCCATTAATATTTAATTCTACATGATTGTTAAAAATTGTAACATCTGCTTTATACTTAGGTTCAGGTCTGTGATATCCGCAATCGCAATAGTAATGTCCAATTTTTGAGTAAAATCTTTTTGAATATTTTAAATCATTACCACAATGACATTTGAAAGTTTCGTCTTTCAAAGAGTTTAAATTTATTGCAGAATCGTCGTAATAGACATTTTCTACTCCAAAATAAATTGGTTGCTTATTTTTTGCTACCATATTTGAGGTAAATGGGTCGTCAGCGTTCAAAATTAGCTGCAAGTCAGGTTTCATATCTATGGCATTTTGAATAAGTTGTTTTGTAGTATTCAAAGTCCCAAATCTGTCTAATTGGTCATTAAATAAATTGGTTAAAACTAAATAATCAGCACCAAATTTTTCATAAACTTTTTCTAAATATGCTTCATCCGTTTCTAATACTGAAAATTCAGCTTTTTTAAAAGGATTTATTTGTAAAGATATAGAATTAACGATTCCTGTCAACATATTAGCGCCTGTTGAATTGTATATGGTGTTATGATTAGAATTCTTTAAAACATGCGCAATTACAGCAGAGGTTGTTGTTTTACCATTTGTTCCGGTAACATTTATACGACTATCTGTAATATATTCATTAGCTATTTTTAAAAAATCAGGACAAATTTTTAAAACAAAATATCCGATTATTGCAGTACCTGACGACAATTTTGTTATTTTTAATATTGCACCAGAAATTCTTGCAAATAATATTGCTAAATAAAAACTCAATCTTTTCATAAATAATCCTCCAAGTGTATTTAAAAATCTTTTTCAATATTTTATAATCGTATGGTAGCACAAAAAATTGGTAACATTATGATTCTTAATTTATTCTTTATAATTGTTTTTATTTCAGAAATAATCATAACAGTCACGATTTTTAATTATATATTAAAGTTAGATAAAAAAATTGTAGCTCTTAATGATGCAATAATTGCCGTAAATCCTCTTGTAAAAGATGTGGTGTTGCTTATAAGTAAAATTTCAGAGCAAATGGTAATTATATCTTGTGATTTTAAAAAAAATCTTGCAATTAATTTGGAAAATTATTTGTTGAAAAGTGTTTCAAAATTTTTAAACATGATTTTATTATTTTATTTTAATAAAAAAGTATATAAAGAATTAAGAAAATTTAAATTCTCAAAATTATTTTTAAAAGGTTTTGCAAACATTTAAATTATGCTATAATTTATGCTAATAATTAAAAGTGAGGTAATATATGAGCAAAGATAAATCATCAATATGTTTTGGCGTTGGACTTTTGGCAGGTGTTATAGGTGGAATAGTGGCAGGAATTCTTTATGCACCTTGCTCTGGAGAAGAAATGCGAAAAAAAGTTAAAGATACAGCTTGTGAATTAGTTGAAAAACATTCTCCGGCAATTAATGAAGCTAAAAAACATGCGTTAGAATCTCTGGATTTATTGAGATATAAATTAGAGCAAAAGTATAAAAAATATGGTAATATGATTAAATCAAAAAAGATGAGAAAAGCTAAAGAACTTGAAGAAGTAAACGATTACGATTTTAATTAAATTACAGAAAGGTAAATAATGGAAACAGTACAATTGCAACAAGGTTTGACTTTTTTAATTTATTCAGCTGGCGTAATGTTTATAATCATAGGCGTTATGTTGGTCAAACTTCTATTTGATTTGTCAGTTCTTACAAAAAATGTTAATGAGACAACAACTATAATAAAAACTGAATTGGAACCAACTTTAAAAAATATTAATAAATCGGTAGAGATTGTTAGCGGTATAATAATTAAAGCTGATGAGGGTGTAAATAAATTTAAAGATTTCTTTTCAAAATCACCATTAAGATTTTTAGGTAAATTGGCAGGTTTCACTGGTAAAGCGGCAAAAGGCTTTATGGGTGGACTTTTTACAGCCTTTAAAATGTTTTCAAAAAGATAGTTTTAATTTATATACAAGTGGCGAATTAAAAAAAACTTAATAAAATTTAAACTCATAAAGAAGGAGAATTATATTATGTCAGTAGGAAAATTTATAGCAGGTTTTGCAGTCGGTGCAGCAATTGGAGCGTTAGCCGGTGTTTTATTGGCACCAAAGTCAGGAGCTGAAACAAGAGAAATGTTAGGCGATATGGCATCGGATATGGCAAAAAAAACTGATGAAACAGTGAAAGATATTCAACGCCGAGCTGATCACATAGTTTCAGATGTTCAAGAAAAGAGCGAAGAAATTATGACAAAATTGCAAGATATGCTAGGGAAAAAAGAACAAAACGAAATGTAATGCCAGCGAGCAAAAATGAATTAAAGAGAATGATTTTTTTAAGTCATTCTCTTTTTTAGTAAAAATGATAATTGACACTTTCAGAAATTCAATAATAACAAGCTAAAATGCTAGAATTTTAAATTTTAACATTAAGTTTTGTTAAGATTTTTTGTAAAAATTAAAAATTGTTGTTGACAACAAATCTTGACGTATTAGTATAGAGGATGTCGGTGATGCCGACGTGAGTGTTTGACCTAAAGGGTCTGAG
>CAKVIC010000006.1 GCA_934754655.1 uncultured Candidatus Melainabacteria bacterium
GCTGTAGTGCTTTTGCCAAAGATTGAAAATCTGCTGGCAAAACACGGAATTGCCGTTTAACGCGAGCGACTCAAGAGGGTCTCTTCATGCCCAAATATAATAAAAAGAGGAAAAACAATGTTTTTCCTCTTTATTTGTAGTGAATACGGAGAGACGAGAACTCCCAATTGCGTAAGCAATTAAAAGAGTTTGAGCGAGGAGCGAGCAGAGGCTGTAGTGCTTTTGCCAAAGATTGAAAATCTGCTGGCAAAACACGGAATTGCCGTTTAACGCGAGCGACTCAAGAGAGTCTCTTCATGCCCAAATATAACAAAAAGAGGAAAAACAATGTTTTTCCTCTTTATTTGTAGTGAATAAAGAGGGATGAGAAGCCATATTTATATGCTCTCTGCACTTTTTTTTTATATACGTTTCATCTTCTGAATTCATTTCCTGATCTAACTGACAATCAATAAAATCAAATTCGTGGTTTTGATTAGCTTTTTATGCTTTCATTAGATCAAAATATTTTTATCAATGCTACTAAATCCAACAAAACATCTATACTTACTTCTTTTAACCAATATAATTTTTAATTATATTGTCAATAATATTTTACATCCTATTGTTAATATATCTTGACATATATACTAATATGGTTTATAATATAGATGGAGGTATTGCTATGCCTAAAAGTATTTTAAAAAAGTTTCGTGAAGAAGCGAAATTATCACAAGATGAACTAGCTAAAAAGATAGGAATTTCAAGACAATCATATATTAAATATGAAAATCTTGAATCTAAACCAACACTTGAAGTAGTCGAGAAATTGGCGAGATTTTTCGATGTCGATTATGCTTGCATAATTGATAATAAAATGCCAACAAAATATTCGTATAATATTGTTGGGAAAAAGCATAATGAAGAAGAAACAAATGATATAAGAATTAATATTCCAATAGAGAATATAGAAAAGTTTAAACAGGTATTTTTGTATATATTGAAAAAAGTTGGTGCAAAACCAAATGTCGGGCAAATGGTTTTGTATAAACTTTTATATTTTATAGATTTTGATTATTATGAGTTATTTGAAACACAGCTGATGGGTTTACAATATATTAAAAATCATTATGGTCCTACACCCGTTGCTTTTGCTAAATTAGTAAAAGATATGGAAAAAAATGAAGAAATTGAAGAAATAAAAACGAAAAGATTTTCTTATGATATGACAAAATATTTACCATTAGTAGAACCCGATTTGAGTATATTATCTGCAAGAGAATTAACACACATAGACAAAACTCTTGATAAATTGTCAGATAAGAGTGCAAAAGAGTTATCAGAGTTTTCGCATAAAGATATTCCTTGGATAGGAGCTGGCGATCAAGCTCCAATTGAATATGAGGCAGTATTTTACAGAAATGAGAATACCTCAGTAAGGGAGTATGATGACGAAGACGATTAATTATTCTTTTATACCGGAGTTTGAAAAAGATTTCAAAAAATTAGAAAAACGGTATAGAACTCTAAGTGATGATTTTGAAAATATGAAAAAGAATTTGCTTGAAGTTCACTATATAAAGGGAGCACCTCTACCACCAAATACAATAATTGATATTGAAGGTTTATGTGGAGAAAATTATAAATCTAAAAAGGTTAGAAAATTTACTTGTAAATCTTTAAGAAATCTTGGCAACCGTTCAGGTATAAGAGTAATTTTTGTATTAGAACCTGATGATTTAAAAATAACTTTTATTGAAATTTATCATAAAAATGATAAAGTAATTGAAAATAAAGAACGGTTAAAAAACTTTATAAAAACTGTGTATATAAAATAGGTGAATATTTATGACAATGAAAAAAGTAATTCAAAATAATAACAAATATGAATTAATTGACGTTGAGCCAAAGTTTGGAGAAAACTATAATGTCGGCTATATTGGATTTAGTTATGATACTTCTTCAATTGTTTCAAAATGGATTGCGAAATTTACAAAAAGTTTTAACTATTCTGGTATTAATGTCAGTCATGCCTTAATTGTTGTAGGAGAAAATTTATGTGTTGAAGCTTGTGCAAAAGAGAAAAAAGTTATTCTTTCACCATTAACAAAATATTTCAATAATTCGCACACCCCTATTTCATTTAGAAAACCAAGAGAACTTACAATAGAAGTTGCAAATGAAATAGCTGGATTGGCAAAATCGAAGGTCAATTGTCAATATGAGATGCTTCAAATTCCCGGACATATTTGGAAAGCTTTGCCATTTATTAATAAATTTAATAGATTTACAAGGAATATTTTTATTGATCCAATTTCAAATTTAGTTGACGATAAAAATAAATTTATATGTAGTGAATTAGCAGCTTATTGCTTAAAAAATGCAAAATCTTGGAAACATAATCATGATGGTATTTTAGCAAGATGGACTACTCGTTTAAATCCACAAGAACTTTTTGAAGATAGAAAAATTTTTAGTGATTGGACCTTGTGATAAAAATATAATATTTAGAAATTTTCATCTTATAGATAATTTAATCTTGTACTAAGTGTTAAATTACAACGAGAACTCTCTATTGCGTAAGCAATTAAATTTTATAAATTATCGCGAAAACTCTTTATTCTTTTAGCTTCTTGATAATAAACATTAGAATTCAATAAATTTTCTACACAATCTTTATACTTATTAAAAGCTTTTATAATATTTTGTTTATTCAAATTAACCATATCATTTGCTAATTCTGAATTTGATAATGCCAAACGTGTTGTGTCACGAAACCCACTTGAAGCAAGAATTTGCGCAAGTTTATTATCTTTTATTGATTCGCACATAGCTTGTGCAATCAATAATGGCGCATGCGAAATCAACCCAACGGCTTCATCGTGTTCTTCCGGCGTAGTGAAAACAATTTCAGCGCACATATCTTTAATAATTGCTTCAATAGCCTCAACTTCTGAAGATAAAATTCCTTCTAGCGGAGTAATTACCCACTTTGCATTTTTAAATAATCCGTTAAAAGAGTTTTCCCAACCGCTTTTTTCAGTTCCAGCCATCGGATGAGTTGGCACAAATTTAAACTTGTATTTTTTCTGCGATACAAAAGTTTTTAAACTACAAGTATCGGCAACAATTGTACTTTGGTTTAAATATTTTTCTAAAGTATCTAAAACCTTTAGCGTTACATTCATTGGTGTGCAAACAAAAACAATGTCGGCAGTTTTTAAAATTTCATAATCTTTACTGACATTTTTTAATTTTACAGAGCTTGAAACTCCTACAATTTCATATTTAGGGTTATTTAGGGCTTCAAGCGTCTTAAAAATTGAGCCTCCAATTAAACCTAAGCCGACAATACCTATTTTCATATTAAATCCTTGTGATTAAAATGTTTTCTACCTTCTACATAATCTTTTACAATGTCCCCATGCCCTTCAAGAGTATATTTATAGATTGTTAAACCTTCTAATCCAACAGGACCTCGTGCGTGAGTTTTGTTTGTAGAAATTCCGACTTCGGCTCCAAAACCATATCTAAATCCGTCAGCAAATCTTGTTGACGCATTATGATAAACTCCGGCAGAATCAATTTCGTTTAAGAATTTTTGAGCAGTTTCGCTATCTTCAGTAATAATAGATTCTGTATGACCTGAAGAATAAGTATTTATATGTTCAATCGCTTCCTCAATTGAATTGACTTCTTTGACTGAAACAATTTTATCAAGATATTCTTTGTGCCAACTTTCAGGTTCAAAAACTAATCGAATTCCTGCATTTTCAAGATTTTTTAATAAATCTTCTTTTTGACTAAAATCTTTGTTTATTAAAATTGTTTCTACAGAATTGCATGCGCTTGGATATTGAGTTTTGGCATCAATTATAATATTAGTCGCTTTGTTTAAATCTGCCATTTTATCAACATAAATATGACAAATTCCGTCAGCATGTCCCAAAACCGGAATTTTAGTGTTTTCTTTAATAAATTTTACTAAACTATTTCCGCCACGCGGGATAATTAAATCAATGTATTTATCATATTCAAGCATGTTTGCAACATCTTCATGCGTAAAAACTTGAGTTAAAACATTTTTAGGAAATCCATCAGTTTTATTAAGTGCTTCTTGAATAACGCTCATAATAGCTTTATTAGTATTTATCGATTCTTTTCCACCCTTTAAAATCACAGCATTAGATGATTTTATTGCAAGAGCAGAAATTTGTGAAATAACATCTGGGCGCGCTTCAAAAATTATGCCTAAAACTCCGATTGGGCAAGATTTTTTTGTCAAAATCAAACCGGTATCCAATTGGCGTTTCAAAAGTGTTTTTCCAATAGGTTCTTCAAGCTCATAGACATCAACAATACCTTGAATCATATCGCGCATTTTGTTGTCATCAAGTTTTAACCTATTAAAAACGGCATTTGTAAGTTTACCGTCTTTTACTAATATTTCAGCGTTTTCTAAATCTTTTTTATTTGCTTCAATTATTTGTTGAGAATTCTTTTCAATAGCTTCTGCTATATTTAAAAGAGCTTTATTTTTAATTTCTGACGATAATGCGCACATTTTTTTTGACGCAATTTTTGCGTTTTTAGCTATATCAAAAAAATTAGATTCTACCATTTCTATATCCCTCTGCAATTTTACAATATCTTAATCGTCTTAAATTTATCATATTTGACAATTTTTTCCTTAGTAATTGTTCTTGTAAAGATTTAGCCGGTATTTCTTCAACTAAAATTGGCTGCTTTACAACAAAGCCTGATAAATTGATAACCGGAACAGTGTTACGATAATCCATAAAAGGATTTTTATATCCAAATTCTCTCATCTTTTACTCCAATAAAGATTTATGATACATTGTAATTTTATAAAAAACTAAAATAGAGTTCAACAAAATGTAAATAATTTTAAAAAAAGTTTACTTTATAAGGGCATAAAATAAAGTCGAAAATAACAATTTTTTAAATTTACAAAAAAAACAAAATATTGTATAATAGCCCTAGATAAGAAAAGTATTCGGAGGTTATATGAAAGAAGAATTTACTACAAACGCAAGAAGATGGTATGACAGAGATCCTGTATTATCATCTGCGATGAAAACTTTAGAAGAATCTGATGATGAAACTCAAATTAAAATTGCATTAAATCTTATTAAAATTATAACTGAACATAATATTTCAAATTCCGAATATGAATCAGTAGAAGATATTATTGCTGCAACAGAGGATGTGCTTGAAAATACAAAAAAAGAACGTTGGTATGATTTGGATAGCACTGTAAGAACTGCTATAAGTCTTTTGCAAAATTGTCCAGAGGCGACAAGACATGAAATTGCAAAAGAAATGGCAAAAAATGTTATCGAAATCATAAAAAAAGATGAAGATGACGAACCTGAAAGCGAGGAAAATGCTTAATTAATAAAAAAGTAATAAATAATAAATTCAAAACGGATGCGCTAAATTTTTAGCGCATCCGTTTTGATTAAAAATATCATCTCGCGCTTCGCTCTAATCAATATCAATAGGACTGCGCTGAATTTTATCAATCGCTTCGCGCGCTGTAAACACTAATGCTTCCGGCATATTTTCAATAGTACAGAATTGCCTTAACACGTCAACAACACGCTTAAAACATCTTACGATATCACCTTCGCCCATATCAATTTGATCAATAATATCTTCCCATTCAGCATCATTAACCCACATTTCTATAAGCGGTGAGCAGTAAGCGTTTATATACATTGGATCTTCAACATCGTGTGCTTTTTGATGTTTTTCAATATCACGTTTTATGTCTTTTATTTTGTTTAAAGTTTTGCGAACTGTTGTAGTTAACGGGATTTGCGAATACAAATCAGCTCTAGAATCCTCACTTGTAATTGCACAAATTACACTTGCAAGTTCTGCCGGTGAAAGATTATCTAAAATACCGGAAAAGATTATTCGTGCAATAAATAATTCGTTTTCAGAACGTATTTGTGCAATAGAAACTCCACTTGATGTCGGATAATTATCTTTTAAATAACCGTATTCTTCCAAAACAGCTCTATGTGATAAAAATCTGTTCCAAAAAATATCTTTTTGTTTTACAATTTCTTTTTCTAATTTTCGTTGCTTTGATTGATATCTTTCAATTAAATCAATATTTTTCATGTGTTTTTTAAATAATTTGCATGTATCACATTCAAAAGAATGCATTTTATTAAGCAAAGCCTTTGTCTTTTCGCCGAACTCAATGATTTCAGGCGATAAAGGGCGATTCTTTTTGTTTTCTTGTTTTTTTATTGTTTTGAAGGTTTTGCGATTTTGAACATACATTTCTCGTGTTTTATTATATTCAATCAAATCTGCGGAAGTTCGTTTACACCAACATTTGAACTCGTTGCATTCTTCAATTTTTTCTTCTAACAAGTTTTTCATATTTAACAACGGTTCAATTCTGTAATTAGAAGAAAAATATCCAAAAGATTTTAATACCAACTCTTTAGTTTCTTCTAGCGTAAATCTTTGTAATAAATTCAATACCATAGAATAACTTGGTGAAAACTTACTTTCTAAAGGGTTTGCCTCGGATAAAACCAACTCCGCTACTTCTTCCGGAGATTGAAAAGCTGTTCCAACAATTGTAACATAACCGATTTCATCCATTCCGCGCCGTCCGGCTCTACCTGACATTTGTAAAAATTCGCTTGGGGTCAAAGTTCTATGCCCATTATCAGTTCTTTTACTTATAGAACTAATGACCGTTGAGCGTGCTGGCATGTTGATTCCGGCTGCCAAAGTTTCAGTTGCAAAAACAACCTTTATCAAACCTTTCTGAAAAAGTTTTTCGACAAGCACTTTCCACGCAGGCAAAAGACCGGCATGGTGTGATGCAACACCGCATAGTAAATATTCAATATGTTTATTTTTGTATAAATAAGGATTTTCAGCGATATAGTCATCAATTATGCGTTTAATTTCTTTTTGTTCATCAGGAGTTACCAAACATAAATCCGCGCATTTCTCCATTTGCTCATCACATTTTTTACGAGAGAAGGTGAAATAAATTGCAGGTAGCATATTTTTTTCATGAAGCACTCTAACGACATCTTTGGAAGTATATTTTCTTTGAACCAATTTTCCACGTTTAAATTGTTTTCTTTCGGGCTTGATTTTATTGTTCAAAGCACCTGATGGAGTTAAAAGTGGCAAAATTGTATTAGGTTGAGAAGAATCAAAGTAGTAAAATCTTAGTGGCACTGGGCGAAAATCAGTATTAACGAGTTTTGTATCTGAATGAACAGTGTTTATCCAGTCAGTGAGCTTATCGGCATTTGCGACGGTCGCTGAAAGTGCAATTATTTGAATATTTGTCGGACAATAAATTATACTTTCTTCCCAAACTGTACCGCGCTGTTCGTCATTCATATAATGAACTTCATCCAAAATAACATAACGTACATCCTTTAAATTATCAGTAACAGAACCAAAATTCGTACCATATAACATGTTTCTAAAAACTTCTGTAGTCATAACAACAATTTGACCGTTGCGATTATAAGAAGAATCTCCGGTTAGCAGGCCTACTTTTTCTGCCCCATATTTTTGAGAAAAATCATTATATTTTTGATTTGATAGTGCTTTTAGTGGCGTTGTGTAAAAAACTTTGTACCCATTTTTTAAAGCTTGATTAATAGCGTGCTCAGCAATAACTGTTTTACCTGCACCAGTGGGCGCACAAACTACAACACTTTTGCCATTTGTAATATAATCACACGCTTCTTTTTGAAAATCGTCTAATTCAAACGGGAATTCGTACATATAAACCTCATAAGCTATCTCATATATTTATTATGACACAAATTATGTTTTACGCAACGTAATTTTACTGTAAACTCCCGCCCCGCCGATGGCGGGTACGGGCGCGCGGAGCAAATCCAAGACGCGGATTTTCGGACGGAATGAGTGAACGCAGTAAACGAATTCCGGATAGCGAAGGAATTGAGCTGACAAGAACCGCAGGTTCGAAAGCGAAACTTCCTGAGCGCGGAGCAAATCCAAGACGCGGATTTTCGGTAGAGCTTTAGCCCGTGAGGTGTCGGTCGGACGTTACTCCGCCGACACCCCGAATAATTCAAGAGGGCGGATTTGCGGACGTGTTTTTTGTCATGAGTCACTTGTTTCAGCATCTTGCCAGCGTTGACCTTTGCGCCAAGCAGGTTATTTATTTTAAACTTTTCATGATATAATTCTTTTATAGAAAAAACTAAACGAGGGGTGTGTTAATGAAAATTGGATTTAATCCTGCAATAAAAAATCAAAACATGTACAGCGCAAAACACAACACCAGCGAGCAAACTAGCATTTCTAATAACCAACTAGCGTTCAAAAAAGTTAATCAAAAATATTATGATATGGCAGAAAAAATGTATAAAAATAGAAAAACAATTACTTCAGAATGGTATGAATGGTTAACTGATGATGTTGTTTTATGGAAAGAAATATCAAAACAGGATGCTTTGGATACAATGTTAGCCGTTATTAATTTTGTAAGTAAAAAAAATTTAGATTTTTTTAAAAAACAATACAATTATTTTAAAAATCTTTAATTAAATAACATATTATTAATTTTATTATTAGCAAAATTTCCGATTCCTGTACTTAACATAGAGCCGGTAACACCAAACATTTTTGAACCGATTGCATCACCATAGCCTGATAATGTAATTGAACCTAATAAATTAGTCGCAGATTTTGCTGTTGTTTCAAAAATGTTTTCGCCATTTGCAACATCTGATAGAATATCAATACCTTCAACTGCGCCAAGTGCTAAAACACCCAATTTGGGGGTTCTTGTTAATGCTCTTGCTGTTAAATATCATTACTACTTTTTCCTGATTTCAAGCATGAAAGCTACACTATATATTTATAAAGTTTTTTTCGAAACAAAAATTGCACAATGAGAAAAAATCGTTACAATAACCTAACATTTAAAACCATTTGTCATGAGTCACTTATTTCAGCATCTTACCGGCGTAGAATCTTGCGCTAAGCAGGATTCTTACTTATATTAACCCCAGTTCACTGGTCAGATCCTGAAATAAATTCAGGATGACAGAAAAAATAAACCGCGGATTTGTGGACGTGTTTTATTTGTTAAAAATTATTTGTTATTTGTCATGAGTCACTTGTTTCAGCATCTTGTCTGTGTTGAACCTTGTGCAAATTGTGTTTTTGTCATGAGTCACTTGTTTCAGCATCTTACCGGCATTGGCATTTGCGCCAAACAAATAAGCTACCGAAATTACCACCAGCCCACGGGTCAGCTCCTGAAATAAATTCAGGAACATACATATTATTTAATATTATTTAATATTATTTTTTATTTCATTAGTTATATCTTTACCGCCAAACAGCACGACACTTTTTGCAAAAACATAATCATAAGAATCAGCTGTTGCTTTCTTTTGTATTTCTTGTTTGATATTTGATTCAATATCTGCCAATTTATGATTATAATCGCTTTCTAGTGCTTTCTTTTTTGCATTAAATTCGTTCATATATTTATCTTCCAAAATCAAAACTTTTGCCGGATCTTTTTCTGCCGCAATTTCACCGCGCGCGTTTATCAATATCTTATCAAGCTCTTTAACCTGTCTTGAATGTTCTTGATTCAACTGTTTTACCCTTGATGATGATGCAACTAATTGTTGTAAATCAACAACCGCAATGTTTTCAGCATAAACCGCTAAATTAGTAAACATAACCGACAAAACCAATAATGCTAATATTTTTTTCATAATAATCCCCTTTACTAATATTTTTATATTGAATCCACACAAAAATAACCATTAACCAACTTGGCTAATTAAAAATATACTTTTAATATTTGATTGAAAACCAAATTTATTTAAATTAAAATATTATTATGATAAGAATTCTAATTACGCTAACATTGATTTTTTTACAAATAATTCCTGCTTATTGTGACACCCCCCAACAAGCAGATAAAATCAAGGAAACATACAGTATTAAAGGTCATATTGAATACGATGATAACCCTGTAGAAACAATTTATCTTGATGAAAATATTGAAAAACCTAACATAAATATTCCACAAAAAACGCTTACCTTACCGGTTAAAGTTTTAAATATTACATCAAATGCCAATACTCAACGAAGTGCGCTAGCTCGTGCAATGATTAGAAGAAGTACTTTAACAGATATCATGCCACTTAGTGGTAAAGTTGCAACACAATATAGCGGTTTTTCGTTTGGGCAATCATGGGATCAAGAACTTTCATCATACGCGCAAAACGAATCTACAAATGCTTTTTTTTTGCGATACGATTCGCCTAAGTTATTTTCTATAACAACTTCGTTTAGGCAATCACAATCTCAAGATGTCGGAAGTCAATATAATACAATTAGAATCGCACCAGAATGGCATATTACAGATAAATTAACCCTTAAAGATTCTTATACAGAATATGTAACTTTTCCTAAAAAGAAAAACGAATTAACGTTGGTTTATACTCCGCAATTAAAAAAATATGCTGAGTCTTTAAAGTTTGAACTAGGTGTTGCGCAATCATACTATAACAGCGGAAAACAAACTTCATCTTTTAGTTTTTCAACCGGTTTTAAGTTGTAAAAACATCAAAAATTTTATATAATTATGATTATGAATAACGTAAAAAGAAGAAAACCCAAAAAGGTTGTGACAAAAGAAAAACCAAATGCAAAACGTGTAGAGCCTAACCAATCCAAAGGAATGAATGGGTTTTATTATTCTTTTTTTACTATAATCTTAATTTTATGCTTAATCCAAATTTTAATAAGTGCAATATATAATGTTTCAAAAGTTATATCATATAGAGCAAAAATTGTTCAAATCACAAAAACGCGTGATGCTGCGCAAGCTCTGAATGAACAAATAAAAGATAATATAAACAATTTTTCAAATGTAGCCGGCTTGGAAGAAATTGCGCGTGATAGTTTAAAAATGTCATCAGATGATGAGGTTTTAGTTATAATTAACACTCCTAAAGAAGAGGAAACTCAAGAAAAACAACGAAAAATTCCAATTAATTTTGAGAAAGATAAAAAACGATAATTAAAGTTTGAAAAAACAATATTTTTTTATAAATTTTAAATCAAAAATGTTTGAATACCATATAACTAAGGCGCGGACATTCGTCCGCGCCTTATAGTTTAAAATTATTTAAAAATTGTTATCCACAAATACAAAGCTTTTGGCCTATAATGTTATTTCTAGGATCCCCCATACATCCAACACCACTTGTTCCTTGTGAAATTGGTACGCCATTTTCATCTGGTACAAACCCTACTGAAGTAGGCATTGAAATCCCAAAAGGATTGTTATTTGTAACTCTGCCAATAGCTTGTCCGCCATAGACATTTTCCTTAGGCGCTTGAACAGACATCACGCCGGCAGGTAGTGGCATTGGTTTTGTTGGAGCAAAATTACCCATAAAATTAATTTTGTTTAAAAAACTCATATTACGTCCTTTTTACTGTGTATATATTATATAACAAATCAAAACCAAAAAAATTGCTAAAATATAAAAAATCTTTACAAAAATTAATATATTTAAAATGGACGAAATCTGTTTAGATGTGGAACACATTAAAAATAAAATATAAAAAATCCCCAAATATTGATATTATTTTATGTCATACCAATGTAAATTTCAAAGAAACATATTATGTTTTTTTAAACTTATAGTGAGTTGAGCGACCACTACCAACTTTTACAAAAATCTTTTTATCAATCAAATCCTTTATATCTAAAGTTGCAGTATCTTGCGAACAATTACACATTTTTGCCCATTTTGCCGTAGTAAGATTTCCTTCAAAATTATCCATAAATCTATTTAAAACTTTTATTTGGCGTTCATTAAAAATGGTTGTTGAATATTTTTGCCAAAATTCAGCCTTATACAAAACCGTGTTTGTAGTTTCTTCGCTTGATTGAATTGCAATCAATAAATTTTCTAAAAACCATACAAGCCAATCCGTAATATCCATTGAGCCTTTTTGAGTTTTTTCTAAAATATTATAATAACTATTTCTATTTTTTTGAATTTGAGCAGACATAGAATAAAATCTATATTGTGTGTCATCACTTCTAGTTAGCAACATATCAGTCAATGCTCGTGCGATTCTGCCGTTACCATCATCAAATGGGTGTAAGATAACAAACCATAAATGAACAACACCTGCTTTAATTAAATAATCTATATCATCATATTTATTAATATAATCTATTAAATCTGACATTTCTTTTTTAAGAATATCTGCACTTGGTGCTTGATAATGAACTTTTTCTTTTCCTATTGAGCCAGAAACAACTTGCATTGGGCCTAACTCATCATCTCTGTATTGACCAACTTTAATTTTATACATTCCACTATACCCCGTAGGAAATAGTGCGGCGTGCCAACCTGTTAATCGTTCTTCAGTCATTTTATTAGCATAATTTTGAGTCGCATCAAGCATCATTTCCACAACGCCTTCTACATCTCTTGAAACTGGAGTTTCACCGCCAATATCTATTCCTAAACGTCTTGCAATAGAGGAGCGAACAATATGTTTATCTAAAATTTGACCTTCAATTTCTGAAGATTTTATAATATTTTCCGTTAAAACTTGCAATAATGCATTATTTTTGATATCAAAACCTAAAGAATCCATTTTCCCAAGCAAATAACCTTGAGCTTTTTTTATATCAAAAAGCAATTTTTGAATTTTTTCTCCGTGCCATATAAAGTTATGCCAATCAAGGTTTTGGTAAATATATTTCATGTTTTCTCCGAATAATTTACGGAGATTATAGCATTTTTCTCCGAATTTTGCAAGAAATAAACAAAACCCTAAAACTGACTTTTTGCTTTGTCAAGTTTTAGGGTTTCAGTTTAAAATACATTTAACTTTTTTATAAAATTAAATTGGTTATTTCTTTTCGTTTTTCCACAAAACGATACAAATTCCGATACAAATTAGTGCTGATGCAATCCAGAAAGACAAAGCACCATTCCAGCCAAATCTATCAACCATAAAACCAGTACCGGTTGCTGAAAGTACTGCGCCTACGTAACCAAACGTTCCGGTGAAACCTGTTGCCGCTGATGCAACTTTTTTAGAGCTTGATTCTACTGCGCACAAACCACCAATCATCATTTGTGGACCATAAGTGAACGCACCCAATAAGCCAATTAAAATAAAGTCTAAATTGCTTATAGTATTAAATCTTAAAAGTACCAAACAGCAAACTACACCAATTAAGTAAATTAAGTTTACCGGTGCGCGTTTTCCTTTAAATACTTTGTCAGAAATAACTCCGGCACAAATAGTTCCTGCAATACCTACCAATGGTAAAGAACTAAGTTTTAATGATGCTAACTCTAAGCTATTAGCTTTTGCTTCGCTTAAATATTTTATCATCCAATCTTCTGCGCCAAATCTAATTACGTAAACAAAAACGTATGCAATAGCCAAAAGCCAAATTGTTTTATTAAATAAAATATTTTCTTTAAAGATTTCGCCATAACTTCTGTTATCAGCTTCGCAAACTGTATCTTGAGATTTTGGAACTTCGTTACGATAAGATTCAACATCAGGCAAGCCCAAAGATTGTGGTTTATCTCTTAATCTATTGTATAGCCATATTGCAACAAGGATTGCAATTGTACCAGGGACGAAGAATGCCATTCTCCAGCCAAAATGAGCTACTAAAAATCCTGAAATTATTACGCTCAAAAATGTTCCCATTTGATGTGAACATGACCATAATGACCATTTTGTACCACGTTCAGAATTTGAATACCAATAAGTTAAACTTTTTGCAACCGCAGGGAAACCTGCTGATTGGAACCAACCGCTTGCACCCCAGAAGAACACAAACAACCATAAAATAATTGTGTTTGTTGGCAAACCAAAGAAAGAAACTTGCCCTGGAGTAATAAATACTGCTGATAACGCAAAACAAATGTTAGCAATTGCAGTCATAATCAAAGCTGTCGGTAAAAACTTTCTTACGTCAGAACCGTCCGCCAAAACACCATTTACAAATTTACCGATACCATAAGTTAAGTAAAGTGAACTACCTAACAAACCTAATTCAGTATTTGTAAAACTAAATTCTTGGCTTAACCCAGGCAAAGCTACAGCAATATTTTTTTTGCATAAATAAAAAACTGTGTAACCAATGAAACAAGAATAAAAAATTCTCATTCTCCAGTGATGATACATTTTATCAACCTTAGCACCATCACTTATTGTTTCAATTGCCGGCGGTTCTTTAAAGAATTCTCCAATAGATTTAAATAAATTCATTATTCTACCTCTCCAAACTAATCTGAAAACTATTTTAACATAAAAAAAATGATTTGTTAAAGGTTAAAACTCTATTCAAGTTTGCAAATAAAACAATATTTTTTCGCACTCTTATTCGTATATTTCTTCTTGCACAACAAGTGGCAAATAAAGTTTTACACAAAATCCGCATTCTTCATTTGAATACAATCTTATTTCGCCACCCATACCTTCAACAAGACCTTTTACAATAAACAAGCCAAGCCCAGTTCCACGCGTAGTTCGCGTTGTCGAATCATCAATTCTTGTAAATTTATCAAATAAAGTTTTCAATTTTTCGCGCGGAATAACATCATAATCATTTTTTACGCTCACAACAATTTTATCTTTTCTTAATTCTGAATCAAGTGTTATATTAGAATTTTCTTTTGAATATTTAATTGCATTTTCAATTAAATTTACAAAAACTTGTTCAAGCCTGTCGCTATCAGCATAAACTTGAAGATTAGCCACGTTAATATTATTTACAATTACTTTTTGTAAATCATTTTTAACAAGCATTATTGCATTTTCAATCGTATCATCCAGTGAAACTGGTTTGATATCAAAATTAAAAGTAGATTTTTCAATATCCGGAATAACCAAAATATCTTCAACCATACGAGTCAATCTTTCTGCTTGTTTTTTGATTATTTTTAAAGATTTTTGTTTTGTTTCTTCATCAATTTCAATATCTTGACGCAAAAGTCGCGAAGTGTAGCCTTGAATGCTTGTTAAAGGAGTTCTAAATTCGTGACTTACTGTATCTACCATATTTGAACGAAACTCGTTTAATTGTTTCAGTTCTTTGTTTTTCTTTTTTAATTGAATGTAAGATTTATGAATTTGGCTCACCATTCTATTAAATTCATTACTCAAAAACACTATTTCAAACGGTGTAAAAATGTTTGTTAAAAGACGAATTCTTCTACCATAATTTCCTTTAGAGATAGCAATAATCGCTTTAAACAATTGTCTTATGTTTATATAAAGATATGAAGTATAAAGCCCGATTACAAAAAACACAACAAGCGCCGTTATAATTGTTGACAAAATAATTTTGTCGCGGTTAGAATCAATTATTTTGCGTGTTAAATTTTCTGTTGTATTAACAATAATAATTACATCCGGATTAGTTTTTTTATGATAAACAATCGGCTGGTTTTTGATGTTACCATAAACAGTAGTTGCGTCATTTTGCAATGTTTTCGGCAACTGCTTGACTGTATTTTCAAAAATTTCTTGTTCAAAATTCACTGACGCAATCAAATGGTTATCGCTGGCAGACAAAACGTATATTTGACGTTTGTTTTGGTCAACCGATTTAAAAATATCGTTTTTTAATTTGTTTATGTCCAAAATCGCAACAAGATTTTTGTTGTCATCAATTTTTTGTGAAAATATTGCGTAATTATTTTCATCCTTGTTTTCTTCAAGTTTTTTTAATTCATAAGGCGACATAACTCGAAGTTCTTTGTAAAAATCATTTTTGCTATTGATTGTACGCAAAAATTCTTCATTTTTTTCAGGCAAATTGTAGTATTTCATTGTCAAAATTATCTGATTCAATTCATTGTTTATAGAGGTTTGAACCACGTCAATTTCATCAGAAACAATATTCGCAATCATTGTAGCTGATTCCCTCAGCTGTTTGCGGTTTGATTGTTGGTTTACATTATTTATGATAATGCCGCTAACTGTCATAGGCACGATTATCGCAAAAAACACAACAATAATTATTTGCTCAACTATTTTCAATCGTCTTTTGCTAAAAAATTGCACCATATTTATGATTCCCCAAACGGAGTAAGTTTATAACCAACATTTGTAACTGTGTGAAGGTATTTAGGAATTTTAGTATCAGGGTCAATTTTATTTCGCAATCCTCTAACATGAACCCTTACCATTCTTACATCTTCGTCACTATCATATCCCCAAACTTCTTCAAGCAAAGTCGCTAAAGTTACAGCTTTATTAAAATGTTGCATCAAGCAATATAAAATTTCAAATTCTGTTGGAGTAAGTTTTACTTTTTTATTCAAAATTATACACTCTAATGTATCCGGCAAAATTTCAATATCACCTACATCAAGAATTTCTGAAGAATTAAAAGTATCCACCTGCGGTTCTGAACGTCTTAACAGAACTCTAATTCTCAACAAAACTTCTTGAATATCAAAAGGTTTAACCAAATAATCGTCTGCGCCACTATTAAACCCACTAGTTTTGTCGCTAATCGTACCTTTTGCAGTAAGCATTAATATTGGAACATTGATTTTTGCTTGACGAATATTTTTACAAACCTCAAACCCGTTCATTTTAGGCATCATAACATCTAAAAGAATCAAATCATATTTGTTATTTAAGGCTTTGTTTAATCCGTCCAGCCCATCTACAGCAGTATCAACAAAATAACCGCTTGATGAAATGTCAAATTCAAGCAAATCGCGAATTTCAGTGTCATCATCGACGATTAAAATTCTCTTTTTTTCACTCATAATTTTTGCTCCTTTGCTTGAAAAACAAAACTATCCGCGCAACTGAACAGGCATAACAAGATAAATATAATCATCCTCTGAGCAAGGTGCAAGAACAGTTGCAGAAAGTGATTCATTTAATTTCACTTTAATTTCATCAACATCAGCCGTTTTCAAAAAGTCTAAAACAAATTTGTAATTGAAAGCAATCTCTAAAGGAGCCGCATTGTATTGAATTTCGATTTCGTCTTTAGAATTACCTGCTTCAGGAGAAGCTCCTGACAAAGTTAAAGTATTGTCTGCAAAATAAAATTTAACAATACTGTGTTTTTCATTTACCATAATTGCAACTCTTTCAAGCGCTGCAATTAAAAGATTTTTGTTAACAACAGCTTCTCTTGGGAATGTTTGTGGAATAAGCTGATTGTATTTAGGAAATTGACCGTGCATTAATCTTGCAATCATCTTTGTTCTATCAATTGTGATGATAACTTTTTTATTTTCTTTAGAAATTTTTATATTGTTCGCATCAGTTATTAAAGCAATTTTTGAAAGTTCAGCAAAAACTTTTGAAGAAATAAGCATTTCAAAAGCTTCGCCATTTTCAGTTGCGTTATTTTCAACAGCTTTACGCGTTCTTGCCAAACGATTTCCGTCAGTTGCCGCCATTTCTAAAATATTTTTGTCAATCGTACAAACAACACCTGAAAGCAAATTATTTGTTTCATATCCGGCAGCCGCAGAAATTACGTGCTTAATAGATTTCATAAACGGTTTTGCATCAATTTCGATTGACTCACCACCGGTTATCTCTTCTTCAATCACCGGAAATTCATTTGCTGAAATACCGATTATATCAAATTTTGAATTTTTACAAGTAATATTTACAGAAGAGCCGATTAATTCTAAACTAACCAATTCGTCTTGCAATCTTGAAATAATTTCGCCAAGTTTTTTTGCAGGAAGAGTAAATTTGCCTTCTGATTCAATATTTGCATCAATTAATGTTGTTATCGAAAGGTCAAAATCCGTTGCAGATAATTTCAATTGGTTATCACCAACTGTTTCAATTAAAATATTTGCCAACACCGGTTGTAAGCCTTTTAAAACAGTTGCGCGTTCTACAATCCTTATGCCATCAAGCAAATCGTCTTTGTTAACAACGAATTTCATATACATCCCTCACTTTAATAACTTTAACACAGTAATTTTAATACAAAATCTTAGATTTTACAACAATTTTTTGTATTTTTTAATACTGGTAAAAAGAGTAATTCGTTATTAAAAAAACAAAATAACGACAGAATTTCTTTTTAAAAACTAATTAAAATTAAGCATATAATCAAATTATCTTCGACATTTTCACATTATAATATACAAATTTGCAACTACATACTTTACAAAATTGCAAGGTTATTTTATACAAATTTACAGTGCTATAATATACAAATTCGCAGGCTCATACTTTACAAAATTGCAAAAATGGGTTATATCAATAAACTGGAATGTCAATTGGGTTAATCAATTGTACGGTTAATACGTCACCTGTATTTATATAAACATCTTTTCCTTTTCTAAACATATCTGCAATACTATCACCGACAAAGTATCCGACTCCGCCAAAAAATCCACCAACAGCACAAATTGGTGCTGTTAAAAATTGAATCCCCGGAGCTGATTCACCGGCTTTCATTCCATAAGCAGTTGAGCGTTTTGTCAAATCAACACCATAATCAAAATTCGCTTTAACAGCCTCACCATATCCTAAATTTTTATACAAACCACCATCATAATTTATTTTTTCAAATTTACAAACCGCCATGTCTAAAGGGATTTGACGTCCTGTCGGAGTTACAACGTGGTCAAAATCTAAATAAAGCATTGCGCCACGAGAAAATCTTTTTGCAGTTTTGATTTCGCCAATACTTCCACGAACAACTGTTCCAGCCGGTAATATAACACTTGTACCGTTTGATTGTTCATTTTTTAATGATGCGACAAAAGAATCACCGTCTTCGCTTGAATATGTGTTAACAGGTTGCAAAAATTCTAGCTGAAAATTTGTACCTGCCGGAATACGTTTTGTTTTTGCGTCAGCTTTAAACGCTCCCGCAAAACTCATATTTATTGTAAAACACATTGCTAAAGCTAATATAAAAAAATTTTTCTTCATAAAAATCGCCCTCTTCCTGTTTAAATTCAATTGAGATTGTAGCACATTAAAATAAGTTTTGCAATTTTGAATCAACACTTAAAAAAACAGAGCTAAGTATTTATTATTCCCCCAAAAACTAGTTTTTAACCAAATTTATACCTAAATTTTCAAGCACGGTTTTCACAGCTTCAGGCGAAAGTCCAATGATATTCTCTAAACTTCCCTCGTATTTTTCAATATACCCTTCTGGCAGTTCTTGAATACCATAACTTCCGGCTTTATCAAGCGGATTAAAGTTTTCAATATAAAAATTTATTTGTTCTTCGCTTAATTTATGGAACCTAACATAACTTGTAGTCGAAATCAGCGCAGCGCGATTCGTTTTAGTATTGATTCCGCAAAGCGAAGTTACAACAGAATGCGTTTGACCGGATAATTCAGATAGCATTTTGTAAGCAGTTTCCTTTGAATGCGGTTTGCCTAAAATTTTATTATGCAAAACAACCACAGTGTCCGCGCCCAAAACAATTTCATCATGCCCAACTCTATGCACCACGTCAAGCGCTTTTTGGGTCGCCAAATCCTCAATCAAATCATACGAAAAATTCTCTGTCTGTAATTTTTCATCATAATTTGACGGAATAACCTCAAATTCTAGATTCATATTTTTTAAAATTTGTTTACGTCTTGGAGAATTTGATGCAAGAATAATCCTCATTTTAGCCCCTTTTTTCTAATAACCGTTTTTTATAAATTCACGGTTCTTAAACTTTGCGCCAAGCTCTTTTGCAATTTTTTCACAATTTTCTACATTAATAATTCTATCATCAAAATTTGTAACAATACTTGCTACGGTTTCGATACCTGCGTCATTACAAGCTTTGATAAACTTTTTAACCTCATTATAAGCATTTTCAATTTTGGGTCTGCAAATTTCGTTATACTGTTCTGAATTATCAGAATTTAAACTAACAGATGCCTCATCAATCAAGTCTTTAAACTCTTCTACGACATTATATTTATAAATCGCATTAGCATGACCATTTGTGTTTACGCGAATTTTTATTTCAGGATAATTTTTCCTTAAGTATTCAGCAAAAGACTTCATCATATCTTTTTTCAAAAAAGGTTCGCCATAACCACAAAACACGACTTCTTGAGGGGTTGGCTTAAAATTATTAAATTGCGCAATAATATCATTTAAAGTATATTTATCATCATGCCACATTTGTGCACCACAAACATCATCTTTTTGCGAGCGCAAACAAAAAACGCAATCATTTGTGCAAGCATTAGTCAAATTTACATAAACCGTTTTTGGCGCTTTTTCATCATTTATTGAATAAACTAAAGTGTACATTTTTTACACTTCCCCCCTTTTTCGCAAAAATTATTTTGATTTTGACACTCGACGTGGTTTTTCAGTTCTTGTTCTTACAGAAATTCTTATTGGTGTACCAAAAAATCCAAAAGCTTCACGCAATTTGTTTTCAAGATAACGCTTGTAATGGTCTTTTAACAAATTTTCATCATTTGCAAAAAACAAAAACATTGGTGGCTGAACAGTCGCTTGCGTTGCGTATAAAATCTTTAAACGTTTATTTCTTATAGTTTGCGGTGGATTCAAAGCATAAGCTTCATTAACAACCTTGTTCAATAATCCTGTTGAAACTCGTTTTGTGCATTCTGAATAAATATCTATTATTTTATCAAAAATCTGATTTAATCTTTGACCGGTTTTTGCACTTATATAAATTTTAGGCACAAAACTCAAAAACGGAATTTCTTTAGCTAACATTTTATCAAAATTGCTTAATGTGTTTGCTTTTTTATCTTCTATCAAATCCCACTTGTTGATTGCAATAAGCATACCTTTTCCGGCTTCTGTAATAATTGAAGCAATTTTTTTATCTTGATCAGAAATACCATTGACCGCTTCAGTCGCGTCAATTACTAAAAGCGCAACATCACATTCTCTAATAGAACGAATCGCCCTATCGACCGCAAATTTCTCCACGCCGTAATCAACTTTTGCCTTTTTTCTGATTCCGGCGGTATCAATCAAAACAAAATCTTTGTCATTATATTTTAAGCGAGAATCAATACTATCACGTGTTGTACCGGAAATATCTGATACAATAACCCGTTTTTCGCCTAAAAGAGCGTTTACAATAGAAGATTTACCTGCATTAGGCTTGCCGACAATCGCAATTTTTATTGTCTCATCTTCGTTTAAATTTTCATCTGTTTCAAAATCCACGGTGACTTCATCTAATAAATCTCCAACTCCGCCTGAACCATGAAGAGCAGAAATAGCAATTGGTTCGCCGATAGCTAAAGAATAAAAATCACTTATCATTGTGATTTGATTATGTGAATCAACTTTGTTTACTGCAAGAAATATTGGTTTGCCTGATTGTCTTAAAATATTTGCAATATCACTATCTACAGGTGTTACACCTTCAATTCCATCAACAAGAAATATGATTTTTTCAGCTTCTTCACAAGCAATTTTCGCTTGGTCGTAGATAGAAACCATAATTTCATCGTCATCATTTGGAATAATTCCGCCAGTGTCAATAACTGTAAATTGTTTATTTTGCCATTCTACGTCAAAATAAATTCTATCACGTGTAACCCCAGGCATATCATCAACAATTGATTGGCGCTTGCCAACAAGCCTGTTAACAAACGTAGATTTACCGACATTTGGTCGTCCAACAACTGCAATAATTGGTTTTCTTTTCATAATACAATTAATATAACACAAAAAATTATATTTATACAAATTTGAAATATAAAAGAGTAAAGAAAATCTTTACTCTTTTGCTATGACAATAAATATTATTGTATAAAATTTACTTGAAAACTTTTATTTTCCAATTGCCCAACGGAATCCGAATGATAGCGCGACACCGTTTCTACCACCATTTCTTATCATTGTTTGTCCAAAACCGGTTAATCTTTCGCCAATATGTTTTTGAACACCAACACCATATTGAACATAAGGTTTTACGCTCATATCCGGTAAGCTCACGTTATTAGCACGAAATTCTGATTTATCTAATATATTCCAAACCATTTGAACACTTGCGTAAGGTTGCCAGCCATTTTTCAATTGTCCAATGAATTTAATCCCCGGTGCAATTTGGATTGCATTTAATGGGTTAGAATCAATTCTTACACCTTGAGAATTTGTATAATCAAAAGTGTTAACAAAAGTATATGACATCAAATAATTTGGTTGAATGACGAATTTGCCTTTTGCGAGTTCAAAATTATAACCGGTTTTTGAAGCGATACCTGTAGCAAGCATTGTGAAATTATCATTGCCGAAACGAGAACTTGCTTCGCCCGCATTTGCGCCAACATTGGCTGTTAAACCTGTAAAGAAATTCCCTTTATACCAAGCTCCGCTTGCTCCAAGTGTTCCGCCATTTTGATAAATACTAACTCCATTGTATGCTTGATGTGAACCTGTATAGCCGGCATAAAGTGAATACATCATATCCCAACCGCGTGAAAGCTCGACAAGACCGCTATCACCACCAAACAAAGAACCATAAGCCACATTGCTAACGCTTGGGCCATTTTTTAAGCCGACTTTTTCAAATGTTGCATAAGGTCTAAACCAAAGCCCTTTATCTTTTTCAGCAAATTGATTTGGACTAAATGTTATAACACCATCATTGCCTGTACCTTGAGTAAATGCATATTTATTAGCAAATTTCATTGCTTGACGCTTTTCTCGAGGTAAAAGCATAAACATATCCATATTTGTAAATGCTTCTTCATAAAGATTTAATTGTGCTAAATAGCTTCCAACCTGTGCAGCAACCGGCGAAGCCAAAACTGATGGATTAAAGCTATTAACTCCATTTCCTCTAGAAAAACTAAAGTTGCCGTTTGATTGGTTGTAATCAACGGTGTATTTATAAATTGGTGAATACGCAACTTCTGAATTCCCTGTGTATTCGACATTTGATGCCAAGTCGCTGTTTCTAGTAAAGTTTATTTCTGTCAAATTATCTTTAGCATCAGACAACAGATTAAGACCTGCAACTTTAAGTTTTCCGCCACCTGCGGTAACTCGAGATGGGTCTAGACTATCCATTTTTGAGTTTGCTAAATCAACATCAAGAAAGATATTTGAATCTTTGCTTAAACTAATTCCGTACAATGGAATATTTGACGCCACGCCATTTCTAAGGTCTAAGTTTCCACCATTGAAGGTAAGCGCGTTCATTCCACCATTTGCTAAGTATGAATCGTTTGCATATTTTAATATTCCGCTGTTTAAAATCCAAAATGCGTGATTGTCATTACCATTACGAGTCAAAGTCGCGTTACCTAAATCAAGAGCAACCGTCCCACTTGCAGAAATACCGTTGTATTCGCCATTGAAGTTTATATCATTAGTGCCCTCGAATTTAACACCGCATATTCTTGAATTATTATTAATAGTTGTGTTATCAAGAGTGATTGCTTGATTAGAACTATTGCGAATAACAAGAGCACCATTTAAATCTGGAACAAGAATTACATTTTTTAAATTTGCGTTTGTTAAAACAAGTGTACCACTTGAATTTTGACCACCTATTGTTATATTGTCTATATCGTGAATAGTTTTATTATTACCATTAACAATTAAACGTCCATTGTCAAAGTAATTACTAGGGTCTGAACTTTCATCATCAATCATTTCGTAGAAATGGTCATTTCCATCGGTAACAGAAGCAATTGCGTTTTTCAAGTTTTGAGTTCCGCATAAAATTCTGCCTGTAGATTTATCATACGTAACATAATTTACGCCACTTGCAGAAGGTGCAGTTTTAATTATTTTTAAATCACTGCCCAAAGAAGTTCTACCGTAAATATCAGAATTATTGGCATCATCAATTAACTGCCAATCAGAAGAAGTCCCATCGCTTATTTCTAATTCTTTAAGGCTAAATTTACCTCTTGCTGTGTGACGAGGAGCATATAGAGTAAGACCGTCTTTCATTTTTAGATTTAAGGTATCATTCTCTGCTAAAATCAAATTAGTAGGTGTAAATTGTAACCCTGCAGGAACTCTACTTTCTCTAAGGTTTAAAGCAGAACCATCTTCAAAAGTTATATTACCTGTAGTAAAAATTCTTGATTGTTCTGTTCCAGTAACTTGTACTTCGCCGCCTTTTTTGACGAAAGTTTCGCCGCTCCAGCTTTCAAGACGTGCTTCTTGTCTTACAGCACCGATAATATTTATTGTTCCATTGCCAAAAATTTTGCCTGTATCTGTACTCTTAACGGTTCCGCCTGTGATATTGAAAGTTGAATTTGTTCCATCAATTAATTGCACACTACCTGTAATGCTATCAAATTTTGATGTCAATGTTCCGCCATAGATGTTTCCAAGTAGAGTAAATCCAAGTTTAACGTCGCCATCAATTGTTCCGTTATTGATGATTTCTCCATCACTTTTAACTACACCAGTAAACTTGTTATTATTAGTAAATTTAGAATTATTTGCTAGGGATAAAAATGAAGAGAACATTTCTCCATTATTAACTATATTTGTTGAAGAACCAACTAAATCTTGCACAGATTCAAGCATTAACGTTCCATAGTTGTTAATATTGGTATAATTTAAGTTTGCATATTGAGAGTTAATTGTTCCATAGTTATTTATTGTTGCTACCTTTAAATTTGAACCAGAACCACCAAAATTAAAAATTTTCGAATTAATTACAAAATCATTACCAACAGTAGTAGTACCTTCACGTATATCAACTAATGCATCTGTGGCAGTTGAATCTATTGAACCTTTTTTTAATTCATTTTCTCCGTAGAATTCTATGCCACCGGTATTGGTTATATTTGAATTATCTAAAATTACAGAGGTTAAATTTAGACCTTTATTTCCATAACCTGTATTTTTAGTATTATTTATTATTGTTACATTATTTAAAATTGCAGAAGTTATATTTGTAGCGCCATTGTTTTCAACAAGATATGTATTTGTGAAATTTTTCAAAGTAATGTCTTTAAAATTTAAAGCTTGCCCAGCGCCAATTGTCACTCCGGCATATTTATTGTTATTTAAATCAGTACCATTTATTAAAAAATCATTTCCATTAATTGTAATCTTATTGTCTAACGTAGTAGCACCATCCAATAAATAGTCCTGCAAACTTTTATCTAAAACAACATCGTTTGATAAATCAATTATTTTTTCTGCACACACCGGCGAAACATATACAACTAGAGCCATAAGAACACAAAGCGTAAGTTTAGTTACGTTTTTTAAATACATCAATACTTCTCCACTACCTCTAATACATTTTTTAATTCTATTAAAATTAAAGCTAAAAGTAAATACTTAAAATATTTATTTATGTACGTTATAATATCTTTATGGCAAAATCAGTTTACATTCATATTCCTTTTTGTAAATCAAAATGTAAGTATTGTTCTTTTATTTCTTATGCAGATACTGCGAAAATTAATGAATATATTTTGGCACTAGAAAAAGAGATAAAAAATTATTATCAAAAAGAAAACCTTAAAACTTTGTATTTTGGTGGCGGAACGCCTTCTTTGATTAGTTCACAAAATTTAAATAAAATAATAAAATTGTTTAATTTAGCTCCAGAATGCGAAATAACTTTAGAAATTAATCCGGACGATGCATCAAAAGATTATTTGCAATCTGTTTTTGATATTGGTGTAAATCGTTTGAGTATTGGCTCACAAAGCTTTAATGATGAAATTTTGAAACTGATTGCGCGCAGACATTCTGCACAAGATATAATAAATACAATTAATTTAGCTCAAAAAATCGGGTTCAAAAATATAAGTGTGGATTTGATTTACGGTTTACCAAATCAAAATTTTGAGAAAATAAAATTTGATTTGAATATTATCAAAAATCTTGATATACAACACGTTTCGACTTATGGATTAAAGATTGAAGAAGGTTCTTATTTTTATAAACATATTCCACAAAATTTACCAAACGATGATGAACAAGCGGATTTTTATGAATTTATTAATAATTTTTTAGAAAACAATGGGTTTAAACGCTATGAAATTAGCAATTTTGCAAAAAATGGGTTTGAATCAAAGCACAACTTAAACTATTGGAATAATGAAAATTATTACGGTTTTGGTGTGGCATCACACGGTTATGAAAACGATACACGTTACAATCACACAATTTTAGTTGATGAATATATAAATAATCCTCTGCAAAGATTGAATCAAAAGGTTTTAACGAAAAAAGAACAGCTAGAAGAAGAGATTTTTTTAGGGTTTAGGAAAACAGCCGGAATTGATGTTCAAAAAATTTGGGAAAAATTCTCAATAGATTTTGAAGAAAAATATTCAAAAATCTTGAAAAAATATCAAGGTGAATATATTGAAAAAACAGATTTAGGATATAGATTAACCTTAAAAGGCTCAATGCTCAGCAACATTATACTCGCTGAATTTATTTAATTACGGGTGACTTATGACAAACTTCGCTCGTATTATTTATTCAGGGTTTCCCGTCATCCTAAATTTATTTCAGAATCTGATAAGTGGATTGGAGAGAATTTCCGTCAGCTTATTTGCTTGGCGTGAAGGCTCAGCGACGGCAAGATGCTGAAACAAGTGACTCATGACAAATGGTTTTAAATGTTAGGTTATTGTAACGATTTTTTCTCATTGTGCAATTTTTGTTTCGAAAAAAACTTTATAAATATGTTAGTGTAGCTTTCATGCTTGAAATCAAGAAAAAGTAGTAATGATATTTAACAGCAAGAGCATTAACAAGAACACCAAAATTAGGGGGTTTAGCTCTTGGCGTAGTTGAAGGCATAGATGTTTTATTAGATGTCGCAGATGGCGAAAACTTTTTTGAAACAACAGCAAAATCTGCGACTAATTTATTAGGTTCAATTACATTATCAGGCTATGGTGGTGCAATCGGTTCAAAAATGTTTGGGATTACCGGCTCTATGTTAGGCACAGGTATTGGAAATCTAGCAAATAATAAAATTAACAGTGCATTATTTGATTAATTTTAATAATTTTTTATAAAGTTATATGATGTTTCAAAAGCTTTCAAACTTTTCTTATCTACCCATTTACGTACAGAATTCATTGTATCAAGAGCATCTTGTTTTGAAATTATATTAAAAATCATATCATCTTCTATTTCTGTAAGTAATTCTGATAAAATACATCCCCAATCTTTATACATCTTTTCAGCCATATCATAATATTCTTGATTAACTTTTTTGAACGCTAGGTGGTTGTTAGAAATGCTAGTATGCTCGCTGGCGTTGCGTTTTGCGCTGTACATGTTTTGATTCTTTATTGCAGGATTAAACCCAATTTTCATTAATACACCCCTTGTTTAGTTTTTTCTATAAAAGAATTATATCATGAAATGGTTATAATAATAGCATGTTTGCTTGGTGCAAAGTTCAACACCGACAAGATGCTGAAACGAGTGACTCATGACAAATTGTTTTAAATGTTAGGTTATTGTAACGATTTTTTCTCATTGTGCAATTTTTGTTTCGAAAAAAACTTTATAAATATATAGTGTAGCTTTCATGCTTGAAATCAGGAAAAAGTAGTAATGATATAACAGCAAGAGCTTTGACAAGAACTCCTAAATTGGGTGTTTTAGCACTTGGCGCAGTTGAAGGTATTGATATTCTATCAGATGTTGCAAATGGCGAAAACTTTTTTGAAGCAACTGCAAAATCAGCAACTAATTTATTAGGTTCAATTACATTATCAGGTTATTGTGGAGCAATCGGTTCAAAAATGTTTGGTGTTACTGGCACTATGTTAGGCACAGGAATCGGAAATTTTGCTAATAATAAATTTAATAACATGCTATTTGATTAATAATTTTTGAAATAGTTATATTTGCGTTCAAAGACTGCAAAACTCTCTTTTTTTACCCATTTACGTACTGCATTCATTGTATCTAAAGCATCTTGCTTCGGTATGTCGTTCCATATAACAGCATCTGTTAGCCATTCATACCATTGTGAAGAAATATCTTTAAACCAATTATATGATTTTTGTGCTTTGTTATAAAACTCTTGATTGACTTTTTTGAACGCTAGTTGATTGTTAGGTATGCTAGTATGCTCGCTGGTGTTGCGTTTTGCGTTATACAAGTTTTGATTTTTTATTGCAGGATTAAATCCAATTTTCATTAATACACCCCTTGTTTAGTTTTTTCTATAAAAGAATTATATCATGAAATGGTTATAATAAATAACCTGCTTGCTTGGCGCAAAGTTCTACGCCGGTGAGATGCTGAAACGAGTGACTCATGACAAAAACACAATTTGCACAAGGTTCAACACCGACAAGATGCCGAAACAAGTTCAGCATGACAAATAACAAATAATTTTAACAAATAAAACACGTCCACAAATCCGCGGTTTATTTTTTCTGTCATCCTGAATTTATTTCAGGATCTGACCAGTGTACTGGGGAGAATTTTTGTCAGATTGTTTGCTTTGCGCAAAGTTCTACGCCGGTGAGATGCTGAAACGAGTTCAGCATGACAAAAACACAATTTGCACAAAGGTCAACGCCGACAAGATGCTGAAACGAGTGACTCATGACAAAAAACACGCACAGAAATCCACCTGAATTTAGATTGTAAAGAAATGTAACAATGAGCGTAAAAATAAGCAATTTCATGGGTTTTAAATACTTTATATATATACAAGATATAAAAACGGAGAGTAATTATAATGTGGCAATTATTTTGTAATCCTTTTTACAGCACAATGAGCGCAGCAGGTTGGAACTTGCGAGCTAGAAGTTCATTTGGTGCTTATATGCGACCGGATTGGGCTTGGAATACATTGCCATGGCAGATTATGCCACAAAGTTGGGGAATGTATCTACAAGATGCATTTTCTATGTTTAACAATGGCGGGTTAAATAACAATAGCAATCTTTATGGCAATAATTTTACTCCTGGAGCAAGTATTTATAATACACCATCATATATGCACAAACAAGGTGATTTACGCTCTCGCGTATCTGACCCTGCTCTTGATACTAATCAATCAACAGAGGATTTGGCAAAAGATATTGCTGATAAGGAAAAATATGAAAATAATTATAAAAAATTAGATAGCATTTTAAAATTATTAAAAGATTCTACAAACCCTGCTGGTTTAAGTGCAGACAAACAATGTTATATTAAAGCAGTTTATTTAAAAATGAATGAACATACAACTACTAAAGATAAATATGAAGCTTTAAAAGCTTGCTATGACGAATTAGTAAAAGATGATAGCACAAAAACAAAAATTCACAATTATTTGTTAAGCACTAAGGCTAAGCATAAAATTGACAACAAAGAAGTCGGAGCACAACTAAAATCTATAGGCTTTGGTATGACAAAACAAGAGGATAATGCTATTGCAAACAAATTGCATGATAAAATAAAAAATTGCGCTAGTGAAGCTGATATAACAAATCTACTAGAGGGTATTACAGCTGATAATATATTAGAAGTAATAAGTGCTTATAATAATGATGAGAAAAATAATGATGTTAAATTAAGCGATGAAAATAATTTAATTTATTATATTAAATCAAAATTTGTAAATGATATACATAGTACAAAAAACGCTTCAAAATACACAATTGAAGTCTTAAGAAAAATGCAAACTTTAATGAAATCAAGAGCAGAAAAAGTTTTAGATAATTCTGATATTAAAGAGGAAGAAAAAACTAAAATACAAGCTTTAGTTGAAAATATAGAAGATTGTACAAACAAATATAATAAATACAACAATGACAATTTAAATAAATTATACAAAGTTTTACGACAAACAGAAGCTAGAATTTTAGAAGATAAGCTTAAAAAAGAATACGCTTGTTTGGGTGATTCTGGATTAGAAATAAATCTTGTTGAAAAAACTAATGAAGATTTGGAATCTGAAGGATTTACGATTGATTAACAACAATTACGTTAATTGCATGTATTAATAATGTTTAAATTCCATTAAAATGACATTATATTTGCTAATCAACTCGTTCCACGCCGGTGTTAATAAAGTTCAAACCATTTATAACAAGAAAATCTTCGTTTAAATTAGGTGAGATGTTTTCTAGTACAAAATAAGTTGAACCTGAACCTGACATAATAGAATTAGGCAAAACTTTTTTGATTTCCTGAAGTTCTTTATAATCATTAAAAACAGCTGTTTCCAAATCATTGTATAAAAATGGTTGAAGATTTTCATTTTTAGAGATTGCATTCAACATTTTATCTGTCATATTCAAATTTTTTTTATCAACAATTTGAGAATATTTTTTGTAAGCTTCACCTGCTGAAATACCTAATTCCTTTGGTTTAATAAGTGTTACACTACAATTAACACCATTAATTTTTTCAACGATTTCACCGCGAGAAGTCGCTAAATTGCAACCGCCATTCAAGCACACATTCAAGTCAGAACCAAGTTCCGCGCACATTTCACCTAGTTCTTCAAAATTAAATTTATTTAATAAACAATTTAGACCGTACAAAGTTCCGGCAGCGTCAGTGCTTCCGCCTGCAAGACCTGCGGCTATCGGTATATTTTTTTCAATATATATTTCAACTAAAACATTTTTTGTATTAGATTTTTCTAAATACAAATTAACGGCTTTATAAACTAAATTCTTTGAATCATAAGGGATTTCACAAGAATTGCCTGTTAGTTTTATTTCGCGTACTTTTTGTTCTTTTATATTTATAGTCAAATAATCATACAAATTTATCATTTGCATAATACTTTTGATATTATGAAAACCGTCAGGACGTTTATTTAATATTTCTAACGTTAAATTAATTTTTGCCGGACATTTGATTTTAATACTTTTCATAAAAAGATTATAACATAATAATTTATCCATTTTACTGATTAAAAAAATTATTAACAATCAATAATTTGGTTATGAATAATATAAATAAATTGCTTTTAGCGTTGAATGAAGATATAAAATTAAAAAGAAATAATTGGTACAAATCTTTTTTAATAAATTGCAAAAATCGAAAATGGCTAACAAACATTGTTCCGGCGGAGATTTTAACTCGCTCTGTAAAAAATTCTATAGAAACTTTGGTTGAGATAAATCAAAGCAATATTTTTTATGAAGAATTTCCTGATAAAATTGAATCTCCAAATTATGGCGACAAATGGGGGCGGATTGCGAATTATATTGAAATTAATAATCGAGCAATCGCTCAAATGCAAGGTGACAAATGCAAAAACGGAATTTTATCTTCTATAAAAATTTTATCTTTAATTCCACCATCACCAAAAAGTTTTGCAAATTGTGTTATTTTATCTCAAATCTTTCCCAATATATTTGGTGACGGTTACAACAAAGCTCCAAATGAAGAAAATTCAATTTATGGAATAAAATTGGGGGTTGGATACAGTCAAAACATTATTGATTTTGATATTCTTGATAAAATTTCAGCAGAAGAACAATTTTGTGCATTCAACGATTTAGCGCATTTTCACGGATTAAAAACAGGATTTAGAACCGTTATTTCTGCTGACCAAATCAAGGTTTCTGCGCCATACAAAGAAGATATTACCTTTGATTGGAACAATATAGAACATCAAAATCTTTTTATAAAATCTCATGTTGATTTAATAAATCTAGGGTTTGAAGCTATTTTTATTGATTCTGCAAAACATATTGGCGGTTATGAAATGGAGAATTATACGGGAGTTGGAGCTTTACCTAATTATGAGCAAATGCAATATATTCTGTATGAAATCCGACGCCAAACAGGCAAAACCGATTTAAGTTTTATTGGCGAAAAAAGTAGCGGAGATTTTGAACGATACAAAAATTTAGGTTTAACAACAGGTACCGGTTTTATTTCACCGGATGATTACAACGAGGTTAAACATTATTCTGAAAAATTTAAATATTTAGAAAATTATGCCCCCGGAATTGAAATTTCAAATGACAATGATAATGGCGGAAGAAGTTACGAAGAGCGTTTAAACCGCATAAATGCCGCGCTTTTTGGGTATGAATATCCAAGTGATAAACTCGCAAGTTTTATGCAAATGGAAGATTTATTTCCGCTTAGATATGATACAAATACACATCATCTTATGATGTGCAATCCATCGTATTCCACAGATGGAAGCGCAGAAAGTCATTATAACAATCTTTTCACAAAAGATGACGGACGTGAATATAACAAAAAAGTTGGTGAACTTTTTTGTCACGTTATGGATTTATAAAAAATACAAAAACATTGGTTGTCAGAAGATTTTAGAAGATTTTTTAAAACAAAATACACCTTTTTCAATCTTGATTTTTATAACAATATTGATGTTCATATTTTTCAACCATTTCAGCAGCTTCAGTTTCAGAATATTTATATTTGGAAAGGCTTATCATTATTAATCCGGCGGATTCTTCAGCTAAACGTTTTTTTATTTTATACGGATAAGTTTCGTTTCCCACAAGATTTCCGGCATGAATTTCTCGAATAATATCATCAATATACATTTGCATATATTGCGGAATTTTTGGGTGTCTTTTAATGTATTCACACAAAGGCATGTTTTCCCTATAACGATTACCGCTTGCGGTTGTCAAAAGAAAATTTCCCATTGTATTTAAACCGCCTAAAGACGCTGGCGTAACGTGTTCTATCGAAGCTGTTGATGCAATGAATAATCTGCGAACAATTTCAGTCTGTGTGCGTTTAGAATACTTGACAACAAAAGCATTACGGCTACTTTCTGATGTTGGCAAAAACAAAGCTTTGTTTTTAATATTGTTAAAAATCTCACGCTCATTAATATTTGGAATAATTTCTTCCAACGACTTTAAAAAAGTTTTTCTTTTAAAACAATCACAACCGCCATTACTTAGGATTATTTGGCGACACTTTGTGGTTTTCACTCTTATTTTTAACGCGGTTTGAGGTGAAAGTTTTTTAGTTAATTTATCTACATCATCTAAAACCTCAAGCTCTTCCAATTTTAGTTTCATTAAACAATTTGTCTTAATCATTTGCAGGCAATTTTGCAAATTATCATCTGGATTTAATAAAGAAAAATCTTTAAAAATTGCATAAACAGATTTCTCAACTGGAAGCATGTATTGTTTATAATTTGAAAGCAGTTTTACTGCATCAAGCGCCGTATTGCATTTTTCAAGCCCTTTTTCAAACCCTTTGATTGTATCACTTGGAATAATTTTTACACCACGATAAGGACAAGTAATTCCTCTTAATTTCCTTAAAGGCTTGCCGGCAGACGTTTTTCCCTCATAAGGTATATCATAATAATACTTTAGATAATTTTCAGCGGTAATCCTTTTGAGTTTGTGGGTTGTCATAAAAGCTCTTTTTCTGTATTAATAAGCTTTTGCGGATTTTACAAAGAGAAAAAGCGCAAAAACTTTGCCATTCGTATTTTCATGATAACAAATTTTTTCTTTAATCGCAATATTAAAGATATGAAAAAGCAATAGTTTTTCTGCAAACTCTATATTTGTAAACTACATCTTTTATCCCCTTATTTACTTATTAACGTTATCCACTGTATAATACCTTTATGGAGAATTTTGAGCAATTAAAAAAAGCTGTTGAAATAGAAGTTAAGAATAAATATATAAATATTAATGGAAAAAATCGTAATTTTTCATCATTTATTTGTTCAGTTTTGCGCGCAGAAATCAAACTTTATCCTGACAATCCAAAATGGAAGGTTTTATTAGAACATTTTGAACATTATCCGATGGATACCGCTTTAACACGAAAAAAATCGTTAGAAATGCTTATTAAGGTTATAAAATCACAATATTTAACCCCTAAAAAAGAAAATTCAGACACACAAAGCGCAACTCAGGCAAGCAAAAACCCCGCTGAAATCGATGTTATGTACATAAAAGGTGTTGGACCTAAAATCGCTTACAAGCTTAATAAACTTGGAATTTATACTGCTAACGATTTATTATACTATTTTCCAAGAAAACATATTGATTATTCTACAAGAGTTAAAATTCGTGACTTGAAAGAGGGCGAAAGCACAACGATTTTTGGCAATATCAAATCGGTTGAAGCGTTTACGACAAAAAGCAATTTAGGGATAATCAAAGTTAGAATCTATGACGGCACAGGATATATTACTTTAAACTTTTTTAGTGCAAAATCTAATAAATATATGCTTGAAAGAATGAAAGCCCAATTTCCTAAAGGCTCCGGAATAATGGTTTCAGGAACAGTTAAGCGAAATTCTTATGATAAAACATTGACTCTCGATAAGCCAACTTATTCAATTATGGACGATGATATTATTTCTTCTAATAACTTGAATATGGCGCGAATTGTCCCAATTTATTCTTTAAGTGAAAATCTCAATATAAAAACTTTAAGAAAAGCTATTTATAATGCTTTAACAACTTATAAATCAGAAATAAAAACAGTTTTACCCGAGTATTTGATACAAAAATATCATCTAATGCAAAAACAAGACGCTTTGATGCAAATTCATTTTCCTGACGATAAAGAAAGCCTTGATGTCGCACGCTACACTTTAGTTTTTGAAGAATTCTTTTTGATACAACTTAAATTGGCTCTTATTAGAGAAGAAAATAACAAACATCTTTCTTCAATTCCGCTTGAAATAAAAAAAGATGGATTAGTGATGAATTTTATTAATTCATTGCCGTTTAAATTAACTAGTGCGCAACAAAAAGCAGTTAATGAAATACTAAACGATTTAAATTCTACCAAACCAATGCAAAGACTTTTGCAAGGTGACGTTGGAAGTGGAAAAACGGTTGTTGCTTGTATTATGCTACTTGCTGCAATTGAAAATGGTTATCAAGCAGCAATTATGGCACCAACAGAGATTCTTGCACAGCAACATTTTAATAATATGTCTAAATGGCTTGTGCCATTTGGCATTAGAGTAGAATTATTTTTAGGAAGTATTGGTAAAAAACAAAGAAAAATTTCTGAAACTAATTTGCGCAATGGACAAGTCGATATTGCAATTGGTACGCATGCTTTGATACAAGATAATATTGAGTTTGCAAATTTAGGAGCAATTGTTATTGATGAACAACATCGTTTTGGCGTAAAACAAAGGCTCGCACTTCGCAAAAAATCTCAAAATCCACAAATATTAACAATGACTGCAACGCCAATCCCAAGAACTTTGGCAATCACAATGAATGGTGATTTGGATTTAACAGTTATTGACGAACTTCCACAAGGTCGAAAACCAATAATAACAACTTTAACAAATTCCAGAAAACAAATAGCAGATTTAATAAGACGAGAAGTTGAGGCTGGACGTCAAGCATACATTGTTTATCCGTTGATTGAAGAAAGTGAAACTCTTTCTGCAAAAGCTGCGACAATTGAAAAAGAACGTTGGCAAACTGAAGTGTTCCCGGAATATAAAATTGGACTTTTGCACGGAAAACTTAAAAATGATGAAAAAGATGACGTGATGAACAAGTTTAAAAACAAAGAATACGATATACTTGTTTCGACAACAGTTGTTGAAGTTGGCGTTGACGTACCGAATGCAACGGTTATTGTAATTGAAAACGCAGAGCGTTTTGGACTTTCGCAACTTCATCAATTGCGCGGACGAGTCGGGCGAAGCGATTTGCAATCATATTGCGTACTTTCTTCTTCTACAAAATCAATGGAAACAAAAGCGCGCTTGAATATTATGACTCAAACAAATGATGGTTTTGTTATTGCAGAAAAAGATTTGCAACTAAGAGGGCCTGGTGAATTTTTAGGAACACGCCAAAGTGGTTTGCCCGATATGATTATAGGAGATATTGTAAACGATTCTAAAATCTTGGAATTTGCTCGAAGTGAAGCAATAAATTTTGTTAAGAATTATAATTTGGATGAATATCCATTGCTTAATGTCGCAAAAGGGCTTAGCTTCACACTAGAATAAATTTTAAGAATGCAGAAAAATAAATTAACACTAAAATGCGAAGTAATTTTGCGGAGCAAAATGTAAGTACATTTTAAGATACAAAAAAGTCGAAAAGTTATAACTTTTCGACTTTTCCTAACAACATCAAATAATAAAACTATTTTACAATCAATTTTTTGTTTTGAGTTTTTTCTTTGTTCAATTTTGGAGCCATAATTTTCAAAACGCCATTTTCTAATTTTGCTTCAGTTTTATCAATATCAATTTCTTCAGGTAATTCAATTACACGTGAAAACTCGCCATAATTAAATTCTGAACGTTTGAAATTTTTACCCTCTTCGTTTTTTTCCTCAACTTTTTTGGCATTAATTTTCAAATAATCAGATTCAATGTCAATATCTAAATCTTCTTTTTTAACTCCCGGTAATTCAGCTCTGATATCATATTCCTTGCCAGCATCAGTCAATTCAATTGGCATTGAAAGTTTTGCTTCATCGCTCCAATAAGCAGATTCCGGAAAATAAGTGTCAAAATGTCTGTTTAATAAAGAGCTGATTTCGTCATTCACAGTTCTTATAAAGTTTTCTGGTGCCTTTTTAACTAAAAATTTCATAATCTTACTCCTTTCGTTAAACTTGTCTTTCTTTCTACACTCATGTTATACAACGTTTTTTACCAAAAACTACTTTTTTTAACTTTTATTTAACAATTGGAAAGTATTTGAATATAAAGCCAAATCATTATAAAGTTCAGCACCGGCATGATGCTTAAACAAGTACCTTATGACAAAATAACGAATGATTATTCAAGGCAAATAACACGTCTGAGAATCCGTATTTTATGAAATTACGCTTTTGTGTAATAAAAGCCGTCTTTTTTCATTCTCTCTATTACTTCCAAAAGCTCTGATTCAGAACAAACAATTGAAACTCTGAAAAATCCTGCGCCATATTTACCAAAAGCTTCCCCAGGAGCTGTCACAATGCCAGATGTATACAATAAATCATCTGTAAACTCTTTTGAAGTTTTATACTTAGGTGGAATCGGCAACCATAAATAAAATGTAGCATTAGGGATTACAAAATCTTTCCAGCCCAATTCTCGTAAGCCTTTTACTAAAACTTCTTGTTTATGTTTAAATTCTTGATTGCTTTCTTTTATATATTCTTCGCCTTCTTCAGAATTCAAAACCGCGGCACAAGCTTTTTGTAATGCTTTAAAAATTCCAGAATCAAGCGTGGTTTTAAGTTTGCCAAAAGTTTTTATTACTTCTGAATTTCCGCAAACCCAGCCAAGTCGCCAACCTGTCATTGCATAAGGTTTTGAAAAACTATAAAACTCAACGCAAATATCTTTTGCGCCTTCAAGTTCTAAAACGCTAATCGGTTTGTTATTTTCATCAAAGCATAAATCAATATACGCCGCATCTGAAATCAACAAAATATTATGATTTTTACAAAATTCAATAATTGATTCTAAATACTCTCTTGTGGCAACTGCGCCAAGCGGATTATTAGGATAATTTATTAACAATGCTTTAACTTTTTGTGGATTGTAGCCTTCTTTTTGAAGCTTCGAAAAAACCTCTTCCATATTTGGCATGTAATTATTTTGAGGTGTTAATGGTACAGGATATGCCAAACCACCTGAAATCTTAATCATTTCTTTGTATGATGCGTAGCCAGGGTCTGGAATCATGATAATTTCTTTATCATCTTCTTTTGTCGTTGGATTTATTAACGCGCGAATTAAATTTGCAATCCCTTCTTTTGAACCAATAAGAGAATATATTTCAGTTTCAGGATTGAGTTCAACTTTATATTTTGTTTTCATTTTCTTAGCAATAGCTTCGCGGTAAAACTTTTCACCTTTAGGAGTTGAATATGTGTGTATTCCTTTATCGTGTAAAGTGTTTGCAAGCGCATTTAAAACAAATTCCGGCGGTTGTTTAGTTGGCGCTCCCATTGATAATGATATTGGCGCGCGATTCTTTGCCACAAGTTCCGGAGTAATTTTTGCGACAGTTTCTTTTATTTGAAACATTATATATGTATCTATCGTTTTTACGTATTCGTTAAAAAAATCTTTCATTTTGTACCTCATAATATAAAGTACATTATATAACTATTTTTTTAACTAGACAATATAATTTTTAACTGTTGGCATTTTTATACAATTATTAAGGTATTTTATTGTATTAATTTTTTCATTATAAAGATATTTTATAAAATTTAAATAAGAAGTATCAAATGAACTAAGCAAAATATTTATCTCAAAACCATCAGAACAAAACGGCTCATAATCATATACAACGTAACTATTGTATTTGCTTTTCCATTCTTTACGTTCAATTCGGCAGTTGTTTTCTTCTGCAACATTTTCTACCCAATTAACAATATCTTTATTAATATTTTTTATTTCTAAATATTTGTTTTTAAATTTTTCCATCGTATATCTCCATAACAGAATTGTAAAATGTTATTGTTTTACATAAATTACCATTTTGTCTAGTTTTTTAAGATAGCTTTTTTAAGGCGGCGCAAGAATCCTTGCGGACTCTTGCGCCGCCACGGATTTATCGTTCTTTGATTTCCAATTTTTTTACTTTAGCTTCTTCTGTTTTTTGTTTAGGCAAAATGATTGTTAATATACCATTTTTGTATTCAGCAGTTGCTTCTTCGGTTTTTATCGGATTGTCAAAAGAGATTGTTCTTTGATATTTACCATACCTAAATTCACAAGTATGATATTTAACGTTTTCTTCTTTTTCTTCTTTTTGTTCTTGTTCTTCTTCAATTTGCGCGGTTATTGTCATGAAATCGTTATCAAGTTCGATATCTATGTCATCTTTTTTAACCCCAGGTAATTGAACTTTTACTTTGTAATTTTTGTTTGATTGTTTGATTTCAATTGCAGGACGCCAAGTTGAAATTTTTTTTAATGATAATTGATGAGAAAAAACCGGATTGATGATTGTATCTCGCAAAAAATTGTTAAGTTCGTTGTGGATACTATCAAAATACAATTCAGGTTCTCTTAGTATCAAATCAGTTTTCATTTTACAAATACTCCTTTCATGTGCAAAAGCATTTTAATATTGCGGAAAAACTTTTTTCTGCAAACACCTTTCATAAATCTAATATAAAGTTAAAAATGCAAATATACATTAGAAAAAAGATTTAAGCATATATTATCGGAAAGATTAATTATCATAAAAAAATGTTTTATTTACGGTAGAAATTTTAATGCCTTCTTGTTATTATATAAAACATAAAACGATTTTTTGGTTTTATTATAATTTAATTTTAAATTTAGGATAAAAAATGTTTAAACGCGCAATAGACAAAATAAAAGAGGATATTAAGGTTATTTATGACAATGATCCGGCAGCTAATAATCTTGCAGAAGTAATTTTCTGTTATCCGGGTTTGCACGCGTTAATTTCGCATAGAATTGCGCATAAGCTTGCTTGTTGGCATATTCCTTTCATTCCGCGTTTAATGTCATATTGGACAAGAATTTTTACAGGGATAGAAATTCATCCTAAGGCATCAATTGGTAATCGTTTTTTTATTGACCATGGCGAAGGTGTTGTTATCGGAGAAACAACCGTAATCGGTGATAACGTGTTGATATATCAACAAGTTACACTGGGCGGAACAGGAAAAGAACAAGGCAAACGCCATCCTACGATTGGCAATAACGTGATTATCGGCGCAGGAGCTAAGATTTTAGGTAATATAACCATTCATGATAATGTTAGAATTGGCGCAGGCTCGGTTGTTGTTGAAGATGTTCCTGAGTACTCCACAGTAATTGGTGTTCCAGGAAGAATTGTTCATCAAAAATTTAGAAATTCTGATGGCGTACTCATGCATAATAGAATTCCGGATCCTATAAAATGCGAGATTAATAGATTAAAATATGAAGTTCAAGAATTAAAAGAAAAGATTGATTCTGAAAATAATTAATTTAATTCTTGTTAATATCTTCGCGCTTAATTGTTGGTGACAAATCTTTTACAAAAAAAGGTTTTGCAAAATAAATTGCGCTTATAAAATTTAGGATGTTTCCTGAAACAAATAAGGTATTTTTGAGCCATTTTGCTTTTTGTGGAATTATACTTGAAATCCCCATTAATGCTGAACCGCCCATAATAAACATATACGCTTTAAAAATTCCACGCGGAACTGCAACGCAATCGTTTACGTCACGCGGATTTTTCACCGCGGCACTTAATTTATCAATAAATTCAGGCTTAGTTTTATTTGATATAGATTCTTCTGAATTTTGAGCGTGAAAACTTGTTTTTGATTGAATTTTTGTGATTTGCATATAAATATTAAATCATGTAAAAATTATTTTTGCTATTGAACTTATAGGAAAAATCAAAATAAATGATGTGGATTAAAAATAAATGAATTCAAAATGTAAACAATTGTAACAATTCATATTTAAACCCTAAAGTTTTTCAAAAAAATGCCGATATATATATTAATAAAAGGAAAAAATAGGACAAAACATTATGGGAATGGCAGCATCACAAGCAATGCTTTTAACACTTACCTCGCGTTTGCATGACGTTGAATATAAAGCGCAAAATATTCAGAAAGCTAAAATTCAGCTTGCAACAGAGCAAGATGAGGTTTATCAAAAATATTGTGATGCATTAGATGCAACAAAAATTCAAGTAGCGTATTTAGATGATAACTGCAAGACTTATTATGTCAATGCGAATTTTGAAAGCATGTGTACATATAATCCAGATAGGTGTGCGCAAAATTATGCCATAATAAATAATAAGACAGGCAAAGCGATAGTTAGCCCTGAAGCTAAAGAAGCTTATGAATCTTGTAATGAAAATAAGTATACATTTGCATATTTTATGCTTGGATTTACAGAAAGTTCTGGTTTAAATCTTGAAAATGGTCCAACGATTCGAGAGGATGAAAGTTTTGATAATGAAAATACTTCTGATATTGTAATGACTGCTGCAGAAAATTCTGTTTTTCAAGCAAATGTTGATGATGATAACACTTTGTTTAACAAATATCAAACAGCGCTAGAAGCTGATGATGAAACAAAAAAAGAAGCGATAGATGAATTTAGAGATTATTTGCATGATAGATATGCACGAGAATTATACGAAGAAACTGCGACACCTTTGAATGTTAATTTTGATGATTGGGCTGATGTTCAAAAAGAATTTCAATACTATGTTAGTATGTATGAATTAATTGAACAATCAGGCGGTTGTGAAGAAATGGATACGCAATATATGTCAGGCTCTGATGGTGACGATTGGTTTAACAATATGACTCAAGCCGGTTTAATTTCAATAAAAGCAATGGATACTGAAAATATAAATGCGGAATGGAAAGAAACAACAGTTTCTTCAAGTATTAGTAAGAACTATTTGCAAAAAAATACCAAAAGCGAGGCGGAAATTAAACGAGCTGAAATTGAATATCAAAACGCACTGGATCTTATTAATAAAAAAGATTCTGATCTTGATAGAGCATTAAAAATTTTAGATACTGAACGTAATGCAATAGATACTGAAAAGAAAAATATAGAGGATGTTATAAAAAAGAATGTAGAAAGAACATTTAATCTTTTCAGTTAAAAATTTTTCTCATATTACTTCTTTTTTCCTTTTCTTTATCTGCTTTTTATAGAAAGCAGATTTTATTTTTATGAGTATGAATTTATGCAATAAGATTTTTAAATTTTAAATTTGAATAAAAAAATAAGATAGCTTGCAAAAAAAAAATCAGCATATTATAATAAGACTTGCTGAAAGCTGAATAAATAAATGGGAGCGTAGCTCAGTTGGTTAGAGCGCTTGCCTGTCACGCAAGAGGTCGCGAGTTCGAGCCTCGTCGTTCCCGCCATTAAAAAGACTTACAAAAGTAAGTCTTTTTTTATTGAACGCCTCGGCTCTCACGAGTTCTCGCTATCGGATTATTGCTCCACGCTACGCAGTCGTTCTGTATTGGAAAGCATGATTTGGTTTGTACGGGTAAAATGATTTAATTGAGCAACGCATTGTTATTACTGAATTTCAAGGATATATTTACGTTGTACGGATAAAGTGAGCTAAATAGGAAAAGCCCAATTTGAAATTTTTGAAAAAATCTAACACTTAGTTTGATATTTACGACCTATTTTATTTAATTGATTCAGAAAAGACACAACGGTCGGAATTAGTGTTCCAATTTCTTGCATTCGGAGTTAATGTGTCAGTACGATGAATAATGAAGAATTTATTAGCATTAATAAAGTTGCTGAAGCAAAAGGTTTAAAAAGTAATCGTTCACTACGTTTAGAAATAAATAAACCAGAAAGTAAATATATTGCTCGTGAAGTAAAAGTCAATGGTGGAACTTCTTATGAAATATTGTATTCAAGTCTTGAACCTGAAATTCAACAAAAACTTCGTGAGGGTAATCCAAAATCAACAGCACTTGTTCCCCTAATTAAATTAGAGTACACATAAAATAGGAAGCCGTCCAAATACCCGATTGATAAACCGACAAAATTTTCTTAAACCAATCATATAACTTATTTTAAACTTGGTTTGACTCTAGCTATAACAAATCATAAAGGCTATTAAAAATATCAGCTTTATATATTTTATTAAATAAATAAATTAGAATTAGCATTATTACTTTCTGATATATATTTTGCAACTCCTCCAATCTCTATTCCTTCAATCAATTCTTCTTTTGTTATACTCATGACATCCATTGACATATTACAAGCAATAAACTTAATTCCATTCTTTTGTGCTTGAGTAATCAATTCTGAAAGTGTAGAAATATTCTTGTTTTTCATAACCAATTTCATCATCATAGAGCCTAAACCTTCCATATTCATTTTAGAAAGAGTTAAATTTTTAGCCCCTTTTGGCATCATCATATCAAACATTTTATTAATAAATGATTTTCTTACTTTTACATTTTCTTTTCTTAAAATATTCAAGCCCCAAAAAGTAAAGAACATAGTAACGTCTTTGCCACTTGCTTTAGCTCCATTGGCAATAATAAATGATGCCATTGCCTTATCTAAATCATTTGAAAATACAACTATTGTTTGTCCATTTTTAGTTGCAACAATTTGATTCTCTTTTAGAAATTGTCCTTTTTGTATTGTTGCAACTATCTTTTTATCAACGGTATTAATGTTTATTAAACTATTTCCGGTTGATTCACACCACCCTTCAACATCTGAATAAAAACCTTTATCTGTTGAAGCTATCTCTAAAATTTCTCCGTTATTAAGTTTAGAAATATTTTCAGCTAATTTCATAATTGGTCCTGGACTCGATAAACCACTGGCGTCGATTTTTACAATTTCCTGTTTATTTATATGAGAACCTATAGCTGGAACAAATGCTTGTGATTTTATTGTTTTACGTTCTTTATCTCTTTGAAGTTCTGAATATAATTTCATTCCACCCATAAAAGAATAAACATTATTGAAACCATTTTGAATAAGAATTCTTGATGCTAAATAACTTGTATATCCGGAATTACAAATTAAAATAACTTTCTTGTCTTTTGGAATTTCATTTAATCTTTCTCTCAATTTTTCTATTGGAATATTTATTGCTCCATTTATTGTTTTTGCATTAAAACTTTCCGGTATTCGGACATCTACAATAAATGAGTCATTCAAATCTTCATAAAACGCAGGTTTAACAAAACCTTTAAGCACATTATCTGCACACATACCTAAAATATTAACAGGGTCTTTTGCTGAGGAATAAGGAGGAGCATAACAAAGTTCGCTATCTAAAAGTTCTTGAATAGTGCCATTATTTCTCATTATTGATGCTATAACATCAATTCTCTTCTCTGTTCCTTCTTGTCCTACAGCTTGAGCTCCAAAGATTTTACCGGCATTGTTGAATAAAAGTTTATATAAAGCAGATGTCGAATTCGGATAATATCCTGCAAGAGAATTACCAAATACAAATATTTTCCAATAAGGAATATTTTCTCTTTTTAAAAGCTTTTCATTATAGCCGGTACAAGCAACAGTATAATCAAAAACTTTCAATACAGATGTTCCTTGTGATTTTTTGTAAATCGAATTAATACCGCAAATATTATCTGCAATAATTCTTCCTTGTCTGTTTGCAGGACCTGCTAATGGAATTAATACATCATTATTAGTTACAAAACTTTTTATTTCTACACTATCGCCACCGGCATAAATATTTTCATCATTAGTTTGCATTCTATCATTAACTTTTATCCCTTTATTAACTTCCAACCCAGATTTTTTTGCAAGTGTTGTTTCAGGATTTATTCCAATTGATAAAATTGCCATATCATAATCAATTTGAAGTCCGGAATTTAATTCTATTTTTGTTGCGGAAAAGCTTTTGACACCATTTGATAATATTAATTCAACTCCATTGGCTCGCATTTCATTTTGAGCAAAACAAGCCACTTCATAATCCACTGGTGTTAGAATTTGATCTGCTGATTCTACTACTTTGGTTTCAATTCCTAAATGTGCTAAATTCTCAGCCATTTCTATTCCAATAAAGCCTGCCCCTATTACAACAGCGGTTTTTACTTCGTTTTTTGAAATATATTCTTTAATTTTATCGGCATCTTTTAATGTCCTAACAGTAAAAATATTTTGTCTATCAATCCCATTTAATTTAGGAATGATTGGATTTCCACCTTGTGCTAAAACAAGTTTGTCATAATAAAATTTTTCACCGGTACTAGATAGAACATATTTTTCTTTTCTATTAATTTCAACAACTTCTGTATTTAATCTTACATCTATATTAAAACTGTCTTTAAATTTTTTAGGATTTGACACTAAAATTCTATCTCTATCATTTATAACATTTGAGCAATAATATGGTAATCCACAATTCGCAATAGAAACTTCGTTTGTACGTTCTAAAATTGTAATTTCGCAACTTTCATCCAGTCTTCTTAATCTTGTTGCACAACTCGCTCCACAAGCACCACCACCTACTATTATTACTTTCATAATACCTCCGCTTTATAAACATTTTGATTATGTATTGACATTATCAAAATAATATACTAATATTTGTTTGAGGTCAAGATATGGAAAAAAATAATTGTAATAAAAATAACTGTTGGGGTGGAAAACGTGAATGTGCAGGAAGAAAAAGAACTTGCCGTAAAAAAGTTTCATTTAACAGACGAATTAATGAAGACGTTTTAAATATTTTGAGAGAGTATGCCCAAAATCACAACATGACAGATACAGAAGCTTTAGAGTGTGCAATTATTTTGCAATCTAATATAGAAAAATTAAAAGGAGATAAAATTATGAAAATTGTAATTCCATCAGCAGATGAAAAACTTTGTGGACATTTTGGACATTGTGAATACTTTACTTTTGTAGAAGTTAATCCTGAATCAAAAGAAATTTTAAATATTGAAAAGAAAGTTCCTGAAGAAGGAATTTCTTGTCAAAGTGCTAATTGGATTGCTTCACAAGGTGCAAACGTTGTTTTAGCAGGTGGCATGGGTGGACGTCCGATGGCAATATTTGCTCAAAACGGGGTAAAAATCGTAGCCGGTTGTCCTGAATTAGGAATTGAAGAAGTTGTTACGCAATATTTAAACAATACATTATTGACAGGTGAAAACAGTTGTGGCGGTGAACACCATCATTGCCATGGTCATCACCATGAACATCAACATGGAAAAAATCATTGTCATCAATAATTAAATTCGTAAAAGTAAAAGCCGGAAGAAAATTTTCTTTCGGCTTTTTGATTATGACGATACTGAATAAATTTTAATACAAGATTCTTCATCCCAAAGAGGAGAAAGACCTTTAGCTACATTATTATTAAACATTTCTGATGTTAAATACGCTTTTGCATTTTCAATAGAATCAAATCCATGCAAAACTTGAACATCTTCATCTCTTACCAAAAGATTTTTGGTCAAAGCACCTTTAATTTCTTTTAAAACACTCCATTCTTCACCGTTAAAGCCTTTAATAAAACTATTCTTAATAGCTTCAAAAAATTCTAATACTCCAAAACCTACGTAAGCACCTGTCCCAGAACTTTTTGTGATTGTTATTTTGTAATATTTGAAATTATCAAAATATGAAAGTCCGAAGTATCTTCTTTCATTTTATACCCAATTAAGGTTATCAACATACTGACCTAACAATGTCCAATTTGTATCATCATTACTTTTTTCAACAATAAAATCACTAGGACAATGTGTTGATGCATCAGCTGAATTTCTTGCATTAATACAAAACGCTTTAAATTTTGGCGATTCTTTTCTAAATTTTGTATGTTTATATTCCGAAAAATGTTTTTAATTTTATAAAACCTTTTGCCCTAAATAATCAAACCAAGTGTTACAAGAAATCATTTCATGTGTTCTTTTACAATTAGTCCAATTTGGATTTGATTGATTATATAAACTTTCCTAATTCTAGGCTAATAGAGGCTATTTTTCCGGAATGAGATTTAAGTTTCAAAGTACACCAAAAGGGACTTTTTGAGTGCTCAAAAGTCCACAAAATTTTCTAAATTTTTAATTAAATTTACCTCTCCCCTTGAACACATTTTCCTCTTAGCTGTTGGACAAAATAAGTACTAAAAGCCTATTTTGAAATTTCTTGTATTTTGAGATGTGTCGAATTATCTTTGAGATTGGGATTTAGACTTGATTTTTACCATAACAAGAGTGATGAATGTCCTTGCAAAAGAAAGGATTTTGTAATGATAGAAAAAGAGTATCAATTAAGCTTGGTTGACGACGTTAAACTGGCACGCATCAGCAGAGCTGATGACTTCAGTCCTCTGTCGCCAATCCGCTGTGGAACAAAGATTTTAAATCTTAAAACTAAAGAAATCGGTTTATTGATTTGCATTTGGAAAAATAAATTTGCTGATGGGGAAGTAAATTGTCTTGGATTTCTTCAACGCTCACAGAGTTTCGCTTTTAGCACTTCGTGCAAGTCGGCTCAATCTGTTCGCTATCCGAGTTTCACCCGTACAGAAATCCGCTTTACAACTTATGTAGATAAGCAAGGGAAAATATACAATATTGAATTAGATAACATCAGAGGTTTTGAAGATGATTTTGAGAAATAAATTAACATAAGAAACTCTGAATATTTCTTATTTTGAATTTAGAAAACGTTTTGCAAGAGAATTACAAATAGAATTTGAAAGTTACCGTCAAACTCAGTTAAATAAATATTCTTACAAAATTAAATATAACAATTCCATTGAACAAGATTTTTGCTTTGACCTTCAATGGAATTTTAATCATTTTAGCAATTCAAATTGGTACGTAGAAAGAATGTAACAAACCTTGTTCAAAACGTGTTCAAAATCCGTCTCATTGAATTTTTATTTGTTATTGGTATAAATTTAACTCTAAAAAAATAAAACCAAAAATAAATTTTGAAAAATTTATCAAATTAACTACTACAAAATTATGTACATTCTTGTATAAATTAATATACAAATCTATTTTCGTTACAAATATATGCTACGAGTTTTGCATTTGGAAATTTTCCAACTCCTAAATCAATACCAATTTTATCTGATTCAACCAATGGAGTTGCAAATGGAGTGTGTCCAAAGATTACCTTTTGCTTTAACTTATGTTTATGATTGAAGAAGTTTTCTCTGATAAACAAGAAATCTTCTAACTCCTGTTTTTCTAGTGGCTTATCAGGTCTAATCCCCGCATGAACAAATAGAAACTTATCTGTGAGGTAATATGTTTTTAAACTACAAAAAAAATCTCCATGAATTTTAAAGATATTATCAATAGAACCATAGCTATCAATTGTTTGTAATCCACCATACTCAAGAAATTGACTTTTAAAATAATCGTTACCCTCATTGGCTTTTAAGAGATAATAACAATGATTTCCTAAAAGGAATTCACAATGACAAGTTTTAGACAATTGCAATAGGGTTTCAACAACTTCTTTTGAGTAATAACCCCTATCTATGTAATCACCAAGGAATACCACAGTATCGTCTATTTGTGGTTTTAGTTTGATTAATAAATTATTTAGTTTATGCACCTCGCCATGTATAGCGGCTATTGCTATAAGTCTGCTCATTTCATTTTAAGTCCATACTATTCAACTTCTATTAAATCTTTTGAATCTGATTTCATTTATGGGACCATAGGAGAAATTATACCATGGATATTTTAGATAGATTAACAAAATCAAATTTTAGGAACAGATCTCATTTGTATTTATAGTTTAATTTATGAAAACCAAGAGAAAATTGATTATTAAATAGTAAAATTTTTGAGTTAACATTGCCCAAAATAATCAAACCAAGTGTTACAAGAAATCATTTCATGTGTTCTTTTACATTCTCGCTATCGGATTATTGCTCCACGCTAACAAAGTTTGTAAAAATATAGAAAAAATTTAATTTAATCATATTTTATATTTATATTATTCTTTTCAGGAGTATATTCTTCTTGCTCTGTTTCATAATATTCTTGTGATAATTGTGTATCTAAAATTTTTACATCAACAATTTTTTTTAAAATTTCAATATAATCTAGACATTTTTTACCTTTTACTCCTTGTGTTTCCATTTGAATTTCGCCGTTTGGTAACAATTTTATTTGTAATTTTTTTGTCATATCTTTTCCTATTCTTCTAAATTAATAGTTAAAATTATGGTATTATCTTCTAACACCTCTTCTTCTTCTACATTCATATTATTTTCTTTTAATTTTTCAAGAATATGTATATATGCTTCTTCTTGCACATTTAAAGTATATTCATTGTTTAAATCATTAATTTTTTCATCAATTTTACAATTTTCAGGACATATAATATTTAAATTGTATTGAGAATTAACATTATTTTTTTCAAATTTTAAAGTATAATTATCAACTTTACATATAATTTTATCATTATTTACACTTAGATTCTCTACACCATATTCTTTTAAAGTTTTTATCAACAATTTACCATCTGTATATGCTGTTATGTATGTAGTTTCTGCAATATTTATATTTTGGATATCATGAAATTTTTTAACATCATTTTTTAAATCTGCAATATCGCTAGAAAAATCTTTAATTTCAAATTCATGATTTTGTATTACTTTTTTTTTTGCCATATAGCCAACTGAGCCAAGTGCAACACCGGCTATTACGTATGCTAAACTTACTGGTAAAGCAATTATCGTGCAGGACATAATTTTCTCCTTTTATTAAAAATCTAATGTTCTTCCACCACGGCTTAAGGTAACATTTTTTTCATCAATATCTTTTGAATATGTTTTCATTTGCGAAGTTTTAGTTGCAGAAACAGCTCTTACATTTGCCCAAGCTCTCAACGCAACAACTTGTTCTTTTTGTGTTGTTGATAAAGGAACTGTATTAAATATATTTTTTTCTAAATCTTCAAACAATAACGGTCTATTTTCAAAAAAAGCGTCACACAAAGAAGAAATAATCACTTGTTCAATTTCAGAACCGATGAAACCTTCTGTTTTTTCCGCAAGAATACTACATATATTTTTTACTTTAATTATTTCAGATGCAACATCCTTATCTTTTAATCGTTTTTCAAGATGAAGTTTAAAAATTTCTTTTCGTTCTTCTAAAGTTGGTAAATCGACAAAAAATATTTCATCAAAACGCCCTTTTCTTAATAATTCTGGAGGTAAAGTATTTATATTGTTGGCAGTTGCAATGACAAAAACTGGCGCTTCTTTTTCCTGCATCCAAGTTAAAAATTGTCCGAAAACCCTTGATGATACTCCGCTATCACTATTACACCCCAAGCCACTTAATCCTTTTTCTATTTCATCAATCCATAAAATAGATGGAGCAACTGCTTCTGCAGTAGATAGTGCGCGTCGCAAGTTTTCTTCTGAACTTCCAACAAGACCTGAAAAAACTTTACCAAAATCTAATTTTAAAAGTGGTAATTGCCAAATTGTACTCATTGCTTTTGCCGTCAAGCTTTTACCGCATCCCGGAACGCCTGTAACCAAAACTCCTTTAGGTGCAGGAATGCAATATTTTTTAGCTTGTTCTGACCAAGAATTGTTACGCTTTAATAGCCATGTTTTTAAATTTTCCAGTCCACCTATATCATTTATTGAATAATTTGATTTTATAAATTCTAAAATTCCTATTTTTTTGATAACCTGTACCTTTTCTTCTAAAATAATTGGTAAATCTTTTATTGAAATTTCGCCATCATTTACCATTGCTAATGCAAAAGCACTTTCTGCCTCTTGCAAAGTTAATCCTAAAGCCGCTTTGCAAAGTTTATCTTTATCTTCATCATTTAATGATGAAGATTTTACATTTTTATTTTGTATAACCATGTTATTAAATTTTGCACGGATTTCTTCCAATGTTGGTAATGGAAAATCATAAATTGTAATTTCTTTTTGCAAACTTTCAGGTATTACAAGCTGTGGAGCAATAAAAAATATTGTTTTTCTAACGTTTCCTAATTTTAATTCTGGAATTATATCACGAATTTTTCTAATAACATTGTAATCAGGTACTCTATTATTTACACCAAAATTTGTATGAAAATCATATAAAATAAATACAGAATCCTTATCATATTTTCTTATAAATTCTAGCATTTTTGCCGAACAACAAGTATCTGCAATCGGTTTTTGAGTATCAATATTAACCATACCCGCTGATTGAGTCCAAGTATAAACTTCTCTTGGATATTTTACTTGCTTTTCATCTTCTACAATTGAGCGAATATGCTTTGTAACTCTATCTTCTTCAAATGTGGTTATGTATATCAACGGGAATCTTGCTCTTATAAGATTCGATAATTTGTATGTACTCATACTTTCCTTTCTATTTTTTAAACAATATTTAATTAAGAATTTAATAATTTTTTTAACTTTATATTTTTCAATATTTCATCAAAATTACCCATTCCATTCATAAATATTATACCATTATTATCAATATTCAACTCCACCTTGTTAGTGTATTTTTCAAAGATTGTTTCATTGTATCTATTTGTTAAAAAATGATATTTTTGATTTTTTGAGCCACACCAAGGGCGAGAATAATCTAATTCTTCGATTTTAAATTCACCATCTATTAATAAATCAATATTATTTAACAATTTTTTGTGACTTAAATTTTTTTCTAAATTTTCCAATATATCGCCGCTGAAACACAAAACTCCAAGATTATGTTGTTTACATGTTTCTGCTATCTCGCCTAATGCTTCTGATTGTTCAAAGGGTTCGCCACCTAAAAAAGTGACTCCTTCTATATTTTTTTGACTTAAAATGTCTTTTATAATATCTTTTGTATCATATAAATCTCCCCCACTATGCGACCAAGTATGTGTTGCTTGACAACCTTTGCAGTGACGAGAACAGCCTTGGACCCATATACAATATCGAGTTTGTGGACCTTCAACTTTGGTATGTTTTAAAATTTTAAACACTCTTAATTTCATAAATCAATTTGTCTTTCTTTTTTTAAACTGATTTTAATATTACCTTGCATTTTATTTATACAAATTAAATTTTTTAACCGTTCTTGCTTTCTAGATTCGATTTTTAAATATTCAAAAAATTCGTCTATATTTTTAAATCCACCAATTTCTTCACGTTTTTTTATTGCTCTTTTTGATAAAACAATACTAATTCCGGGAAGTTCAGTCATTTCAATTTCAGAACAATTATTAATATCAATTTTATTTTTTTGATTTATTGCCGTATGTTGTTCTTTCGAAGGATTAAAATTTGAATTTTTTAACTGTTGTTTTAAACAGTCTATTTCATAAAGTCCGCATAGCTCAAGTAATCTTTTATATGATGTATTGTAATCATAGGTACTACAAAACAAATTCCAAATTTCATCTACAGAATAAATTTTAGATTTAGTTATTATAAATGTATTATAAAATTCCGATTCATTATCCACTTTTTCTGTACCAATAATTATTTTATCATTTGTCAATTTTAATGAGCAATATTTATTTGAAATTCGCAAATCTCGCCATATATCGTTAAAAGGAGATAAAAAGATTTTTACGTTATTTAAAGCTTTTATGCGTAGTTCTTTTTGTGATTGTTGAATATAAGTTGGATTATTGATGGATAAATCACTAAAGCTTGAATAATCCCCTTTTAATGAACCTTGACTTGTATCCCAATATTTAAAAAGAGTTCGGTTTTCATTATAATTGAAACTAATATATAAACTCAAAAAAGTTGCGATTGCAAGATGTCCTAAAATTGGCATATTAGGGGAACTAATAATACAAAATAAAAACACAATTATAAAAACAATTATAAAAATTAGTGGCTTATCCATGTATTAATTATATTTAAACATTTTAATATTTTCATACTCTATAATTATGAATTTAGAATTTACTGATAAAAAATATTTATTCCCCTCTTGCATTTTATTTTTTTTCGTGCAAAAATTGAGTATGGAAATAAAGTGTAAAACATACCCTAAATATACATTTAGACATCGACATTGGTCGGAAGCCAATTTTGGACGTAGCAAGGACAAATTGAAACAGAGTTCGGTGTGCGTGCGAGAAATTAACGAGGGTGTGTGTGAAAATAAAGACAAGTTTGAAAAGAAATCGGTTGAGAATGCAAATTCTGCCGGTTTTTTGAGTTTTAGAGCCAATCGCTTTGATAGGTATTGTAAAAATATTAATCATACTTTTGAACACAAAGTTATTTATGCAAAAATTGAAAAAGAACTTTTTGGTAAATGTTCTATTAATAGCATTACACACGATTTAGATAAAATGATTTTATATTTGTTTGGATTTTCGCATAAATTTGTTTCAAAATTCCACAGAAAACATTCTGAACATCATTTTGAAAGTGGCAAAAATATGAATTTAAAAAGTATGCTTTGTGATAATATAGCGTCATCACCAGTATTTAAGCCTGAAAAAAAATATAATTTGCGTGATTTTTATAAAATAAGTAACGAACTTAAGCAAGTTAAAGGGTTCGGTGATTTGCTTGAAGAATATAATTATGGCGAATCTCTTGATTATGATAAAATCAAATCTTCTAGCAACAAAATTAATAATATTAAAAAAATTGCAGAAGTTTTGACAACTCCGATAGCATTGATTTTTAACGCTTTTACAATCAACTAATTATTTGAACATTTATTGTTCTAGAACGTTGCTTATTGTCAAAATCAAGCAAAATAATTTGTTGCCAAGTTCCTAAGCTTAAAATTCCATCAATTAATGAGATACAAACAGAAGTTCCTACAAGCGCTGAACGCACGTGTGCATAGCCATTACCATCATGCCAAATTTCATCATGATGATATTCTTTTCCGGTTGGTGCAAGTATTTCCAAAGCTTCTTGTAAATCTTGTATTAATCCGTTTTCGTATTCAATTGTAGTTATCGCAGAAGTACTGCTTTGTACCGATACGCATACAAATGCGTCGCGCAATTCGTGTTTATAAACACAATTTTGTACATGTTTTGTAATATCGATTATATCAGTATTTCCTTCGGTGTTTATGTTAAACTTTTCATTAATAATAGTCATTTTTACTCACTCTTTTTAATAAAACTATGTCTTTTTTTGTAAACGATAATACAAAATATTATAATTAAAATACTGACTGCTGCGATTACCAGTTCTATGTATTGTTTTACAGCCGCGCCAAAAAACATTAAAACAAGGCTGACTAAATAAAATCTTGCCCCACGACCTAAAACGCTTACAAAAAAGAATTTCCAAAAATTCATTTCCAAAATTCCGCTACCTATTGTAAAAATTTTGTATGGAATAGGTGTGAATGCTGAGAAAAATACAGCAAAAGAGCCATATTCTTGATAAAGTTTTTCAACCGCATCAAGTTTATCAGCATTTTTTCTGAATAAAAAATTAAAAACCGGACGTCCGCCAAACAATCCGATAAAATAACCAATTGCACCGCCTAGCGCAGATGCCAATGTACAAATAGTTGCATAATATAACGCTTTTTCGGGTTTGGCTAAATCCATTGCAATAAGCAAAAAATCAGGTGGCGGAATTAGAAAAAAACTTTCAATGCAAGAATTTAGTGCTAATCCTTGCACTCCCATTGCTTGAAACCAATTATTCATATTTACAAATATTTCGTGCATATAAAATCCTATTCTATTATTTTATAAAGTTCTGTTGCGCCTTGTATGCTTACATTTCCGGTTGGAATAATGAGTACTTCAAATTTTTCAGTGCGATTTGCGTACTCAATTTCAATAATATCTCCGACTTTCAATTGTTTTGCTGGCTTTGCAACATTACCATTCACTGTAACTCTTCCCATTTCTGAAACTGAATTTGCAACAGTACGTCTTTTAATTAATCTTGAAACTTTTAAAAATTTATCTAATCGCATAGCTATTCTTTTTCGACCTTTTTTAGATTAAAGATTTTTTATAATTTCTTTCACTAAAATTTTGAATCTGTCTTTTACAATATTTGCGGCATGAATTACATCCGCGTGAGAAAGTGAAATTGTGCTAACACCTGCGGCTGAGTTGCAAATACAGCTTATTCCAATAACATCCATTCCTGCCCATTTTGCAACAATTGCTTCTGGAACAGTTGACATTCCGACAGCATCAGCTCCTATTATTCTTGCCATTTTAACTTCAGCAGGTGTTTCGTAAGATGGACCTGTTAGCGCCATGTAAACACCTTCTTGCAAATCAATTCCAATTTTTGAAGCGATTTTTTTTGTCATATCGATAAGTTCAGAACTATAAACTTCGCTCATATCAGAAAAACGTTCACCCATTGAATCATCATTTTTTCCAATTAATGGATTGATGTTCATGTGATTAATATGGTCAGTGATAAGCATTAAATCTGACGGATTAAAAGCAGGATTTACTCCGCCTGCTGCGTTGGTAAGAATCACTGTTTTAACGCCTAATTTTTTCATAATTTTTATCGGCAAAACAACTTTTTGAATAGAATGACCTTCGTAATAGTGAAAACGACCTTGCATCATAACAACTTTTTTGTTGTTAATTTCTGCAAAAACAAGGCGTCCTTTGTGACCGGAAACGGTTGATTCTTCAAAATCCGGAATCTCGCCATAAGGGATAGCTAAAGAACAATATTCGTCAGCAAGTTCTCCTAAACCAGAACCTAAGACAATACCAATTTCTGGAATAAAATCTTTGCCTAATTTATTATCTAATTCTTTCCTTATAAAATTTGTCGTTCTTTCAAACATGTTTATCTCCTAAACACAACCCCACGTTTTCATCGCATGTAATTGTACAATAAATTAACCCTTTTTTCAAGGATTATTATTTTTATAATGCGAGAGAGTTAATTTAATGTTTTTCATTAAAAGAATTGATATATTTTAAATTTATTTCAGGATTTGATAAGTTAACTAGGGTTAATTCTGGTAGATTACTTGCTGGCGTAAAGGTTTAACGTCGGCAAGATGCTGAAACGAGTGGTTCATGACAATATTCATTCTCGTCGTTCGTTCGGTTTATTTTTCCTGTCATCCTGAATTTATTTCAGGATCTGACTAGTGAACTGGGGAGAATTTCGGTCGATTGTTTGCTTAACGCAAGGTTCAACACTGGTAAGATGCTGAAACGAGTTCAGCATGACAAAAAAACACAATTTGCGCAAAGGTTTTGCATTAATGAGATGCTGAAATGAGTGGTTCATGACAAATTGTTTCATTTTAAGTCCGTGTCTTGGATTTGCTCCGCGCGCCCGTACCCGCCATCGGCGGGGCGGGAGTTTCGCCTTAGTGGCTTCACCACAGTCGGCTCAATCTGTTCGCTATCCGGAATTCATTTCATTCATTCCGTCCGCAAATCCGCTAAAGCAATTGTAACGATTTTTTCTCTTGGCACAATTGAAGGCATTGATATTTTATCAGATATTGCAAATGGTGAAAACTTTTTCAAAACAACTGCAAAATCAGCAACAAATCTTTTAGGTTCAATTACATTATCAGGTTACGGTGGAGCTATTGGTTCTAAAATGTTTGGTATTACAGGCTCTATGTTAGGAACAGGTATTGGAAACTTAGCAAATAATAAACTTAATAATATATTGTTTAATTAATAATTTTTAATATAAATATATGTTGATTCAAATGCTTCAGAACTTTCTTTGGGGACAAATTTACGTACTGCGTTCATTGTATCTAGTGCATCTTTTATTGACATGTCATTCCAAATAACATAATCTGTTATTCGCTCAAGCCACCATGAAGTTACTGACCCTCTATCTCTATACATTTTTCAGCCATATTATAAAACTCTTGATTGACTTTTTTGAACGCTAATTGGTTGTTAGAAATGCTAGTTTGCTCGCTGGCGTTACGTTTTGTGCTATATATGTTTTGATTTTTTATTGCAGGATTAAACCCAATTTTCATTAATACACCCCTCGTTTAGTTTTTTCTATAAAAGAATTATATCATGAAAAGTTTAAAATAAATAGATTACTTGCTTGGCGCAAAGTTCAACGCCGGTGAGATGCTGAAACAAGTTCAGCATGACAAAAAACACGTCCGCAAATCCACGGTTTATTTTTCCTGTCATCCTGAATTTATTTCAGGATCTGACTAGTGAACTGGGGTTAATATAAGTAAGAAGCTTGATTAATGCAAAGTTCAACGTCGGTAAGATGCTGAAACAAGTGACTCATGACAAATAACAAATAATTTTAACAAATAAAATACATCAGCAAATCCGCGGAAGCAATTGTAAATTAGGTGTTTTAGCTCTTGGCGCAGTTGAAGGCATTGATATTTTATCAAATGTTGCTAATGGCGAAAATATTTTTGAAACAACAGCAAAATCTGCAACAAATCTTTTAGGCTCAATTACATTATCAGGTTATTGTGGTGCGCTTGGTTCAAAAATGTTTGGAGTTACCGGTTCCATGATAGGAACAGGTATTGGAAATCTTGCTAATAGTAAATTTAACAACATGTTATTTGATTAGAGATTTTTATAGTATTTGCATTTAAAATTATAAACATCAAGACTATTTTTATTTGTAAATTTTTTTATTGCTTGAATTGTATCAATTGCATCTTGTTTTGATATTTTTTTAGCAAAAACAACGTCAAACGAAAATAAATCATACCATTCTGTACTAATATTTCCTCTATTTTTATACATTTTTTCAGCCATATCATAAAACTCTTGATTAACTTTTTTGAACGCAAGCTGGTTATTAGAAATGTTAGTATGCTCGCTGACGTTGCGTTTTGCGCTATACATGTTTTGATTTTTTATTGCAGGATTAAACCCAATTTTCATTAATACACCCCTCGTTTGTTTTTTTAATACAAAAATTATAGCATAAAAAGGTTAAAATAAATAGATTGTTTGCTTGGCGCAAAGGTTAACGTTTAGCGTTGGTTAGATATTGAATTGGGTATGTCATGACTTTTTTGTTTAATTGTGTTACGCTAGTTTTATGACAAATTATTTGAAAAAATTCATTTTGTTATTTTTATGTTTCGTTTTAACTTCTTTTGCGGTTTATGCTGAGAATAGCGATATTTCTGATATGCCTAAAACGAAATTTGACGGTAAAGAATACACTTTGTTATACAGTGCAAAAAATCCGGATTCAGGTAATTTTATTAATGAATATTACAAGAATTTAGAAACTTATACAAATTGGACAGAATTAATTACAATTCATCATTTTCCTAATTCGTATTCTCCTATTGATTGTGCAAAAGAATTTAGAAATATGCTTGCTGAAATGAATTGTCCAAGCGCGTTAGAAGAATTTGAAGATGAAAATTTTGCGATTTTGGATTTTATTTTAATTGATTCAAAAAGGCTTCCAATAATTATTGAATTTAATGTTTTTAAATATGAAAAAGATGAAATTTGTGGAACGATTGCTGTTCAATACGCAAAAAGATATAGAATTAATTCTCCATTAGAAGTAGAGCGATTAAAAAAGGAATTTTTAAAATCACGTTCGAAAATCGTTAAAAAAATTAAAAAATATGCACTCCCAAAATTAATTGTCGAAAATGTAGAAAATGGACAATATGTTCAGACTGAAGCTGTGAAAAACATTGAAAACATTGATTTAAAATAATATTGTATTTGATATTTGTTTGAGCTAAACTCAAAAAAGGGATTCGCACATTTTTATAATGGAGAGCAAATGAGAAAAAAAATTATTATAATTATAAGTATCGTTTTAGCACTTATACTTGGTAGAATGGCTATTTCTAATTTCGATAAAAACAAAACTGCAAAAGCGCGCGCAAATTCTGCTGTTCCTGCCGTTACGATTGAAACTGTTCAGACGAGAAATGTTACGCGTCAATTTGAAGCTAACGCGAGAGTTACAGCTAAATACCGAGTTGAAGTTTTAGCACGTATTAGCGGTTATTTAACAAAGAGCTATTTTAAAGAAGGTGATTATGTAAAAGCCGGTCAAGTTTTGTTTGAAATTGAACCGCAAGAATATCTTTATGCTGCAAATAAGGCAAAAGCTAATTTAGATAATATTAAATCACAATCCGATTATTACAGAAAACAACTTATAAGATATGAAGAGCTTGTGAAACAAGATTATATAGCAAAATCTGAATATGATAATATCTTGGCTCAAAGCACCGCGTTTAGTGCTCAAGAGGAAAGTGCTATGAGTGCTTACTTGGATGCTAAAAGAAATTTGGGTTATACAAAAGTTAAAGCACCTGTAAATGGTCGTGTTGGTATAATTGATGTTACGGTAGGTAACTTTGTTTCTATGAATAGTGGAGCTTTAACAACCATAAACAGTTCAGAGCCAATGTATGTTACTTTCCCTTTAGATACAAAAGATTACACGGAACTTGTAAGAATTGATAAAGGTGCTAATGTTGATAGGGATGTTGAATATATTTTCAGTAATGGTACTAAATACGAACTAAAAGGTGTTCAAAATTTTCATGACAATAAAATTGATGAAACAACAGGTACAATAACTTTGAGAGCAACTTTTGCGAACCCTAAAGACGAATTAATCCAAGGTGATTTTGGTAGAGTCATAATTTATTCAAAATTTAAAGATGATATGCCAATAATTCCACAAAGCGCAACTCAAGAAAATCAAGAGGGACGTTATGTTTATATGTTGGATGAAAACAAAACCGCAAAATTAGTTTATATAAAAACAATGGGGCAAACTGACGATGGATATTGGATAGTATCTGATGGGGTAAAAGTCGGTGACACAATAATAACAAGTGGTTTGCAAAAAGTAATGACGGGAAAACCTGTAAGAGTCGTAGCTCAAGTGGCTGATACAACTCCTAAAAAAGTTAAAAAAGAAGGTTTTGTACAAAAAATTATCAAAAAAATTGTTAAAAAAATTAAAAAATAATATAAGATTAAGGGAAATATAATGGCAGGCAATTTATTTATAAAACGACCAAAATTTGCGATAGTAATTTCAATTGCGATTATTTTAGCAGGGTTAATTTCTTTGACGACATTGCCGTTAGAGGAATATCCGTCAATTACACCTCCTCAAGTTATTGTTAACGCAACGTACAGTGGCGCAAGTTCTGATGTAATTGCGACTACAATTGCAGCGCCTGTCGAGTTACAATTAAACGGCATTGAGGATATGCTTTACATGCAATCAGAGTCAAAAAACGGATCTTATCAATTGACGTTATATTTTGATGTCGGTGCAGATCCTGATATGGCTTTGGTAAACGTTCAAAACCAATTACAGTTAGTAACTCCGAGATTACCGGAAGAAGTCAAGCGGTACGGTTTGACGGTTAGAAAATCTACCGGTGGTTCAGGTTGCTTGTATATTGCTTTAACTTCGCCAAACAAAACTTATAATTCATTATTCTTGGCAAACTATGCAACAATGTACATTAAGGATGAATTAGCGCGTACAAAAGGTTGTGGTCGTATTCAAATATTTGGTGCCGGTGATTATTCAATGCGAATATGGCTTAAACCGGATAAAATGGCAAGTTTAGGAATTTCAGCTTCGGATATTAGTGCTGCAATTAATGCACAAAACACGCAATCGCCAGCCGGAAATATTGGTGTAGAACCAATGGATTCGCCACAGATGATGAAATTCACCTTGCGAACAAAAGGACGTTTAAAGGATGTTGAAGAATTTGAGAATATAATTGTAAAATCTAGTATAAGCGGTTCAAAAGTACGCTTAAAAGATATTGCACGAGTTGAGCTGGGTGCTGAAAATTATTCTTCTACAGTTTCAGTTGGTGATAGTGATGTTGCAATTATTGCTGTATCACAACTTCCAGATGCAAATACAATAGACCTTGTAAATCGTATTCAGAAAAAAATGAAAATGATGAGCAAGAAATTTCCTAACGACATTGAATATATGACCCAATATGATACAACGGAGTTTGTACGGGAATCAATTCATGAGGTTATAAGTGCGATTATTTTAGCGATAGCTCTTGTTAGTGCGGTAACTTATTTGTTTTTAGGAACTGCACGTGCCGCGTTTATACCTTTTTGTGCTATTCCGGTTTCTTTAATCGGTGTATTTATTTTTATGGCTATGATAGGTTTTTCAATAAACTTATTAATTTTATTTGGTTTGGTTCTTGCTGTCGGGCTGGTTGTTGACGATGCAATCGTTGTATTGGAGAATACACAACGTCATATCCAAGAGGGTAAAGATAGAGTGACTGCAACTGAAATTACTATGCAAGAAGTTTTTGGCGCTGTTGTTGCAACATCTTTGGTATTAATGGCGGTATTTGTTCCGGTATCTTTTATGTCCGGTATTTCTGGGCAAATGTATAGACAATTTGCTGTATGTATTGCAACTTCAATAGGGTTATCAACTCTTGTTGCTTTAACTCTTTCTCCTGCACTTTGTGCAATGATTCTTAAATCAGGTGAAGAAAAAACAGATTTTGAGTTTATTCAAAAATTTGAAGATTGGTTTAATGGTATCAGAGATAAGTATTTACGAGGGGTCGAATACTTTGTGAAATCACCTAGGAAAACTTTAGCGGCATTAGGTGGTACGATTTTACTTATTTTGGGTATGTTTATAATAACTCCTACCGGATTTCTTCCTGATGAAGATAGAGGTGCATTATTTGTAACAGCTCAATTGCAAGATGGTGCAACGCTTTCTAGAACAGGTAATGTCGTACATAAAATTTCAAAAGAATTATCTGATATTCCTGGCGTTATTTCTGTAATGCAGATTAACGGCATGAATGGTGAAAATACCGCGTTTATGATTTTGAAATTAAAACCTTGGTCAGAGCGAAAATCTTCAAAATTATCAATAAAAAATATAACTTCGCAAGCTCAAGGTATTGTGTCAAAATATCCGGAAGTAACAGCGTTTGTTACGCAACCACCGGCGATTTCCGGCATGGGTATGTACGGCGGTTTTGAATATCAGTTGCTTGATAAAGGTGATAGAACTTCCGATGAGTTGTTTGATCAAGCTCAAACATTATTAAGAGCAGCAAGACAAGATTCAGCATTTTCAAGTTTGTATACTTCTTTCACTTCTTCGTTACCACAAGTTGTCGTAAATATTGAAGAGGATAAAGCTTTAGCGCAAGGTGTTCCTATAACTGAAATTTACTCAACTTTAGCTGCTCAATTTGGTGCAACTTATGTTAATGACTTTAATAAATTTGGGCGCGTTTATCGTGTATATATGCAAGCTGATGCGCCTTATAGAGCAACTTTGGATGATATAGGCAAAATTTATGTAAGAAATACTGCCGGTCGCATGGTTCCGCTGACAGCTGTTATTTCAATAAAAAATATTGTAGGACCTTATTCGTTGACAAGATTTAATATGTATCCTGCAATAACTATAAACGGTAACCCTGCAAATGGGGTAAGTTCAGGAGCAGCAATGAAAGAAATGGCAAAATTGTCAGATGAGGTTTTACCGCAAGACATGGATTTTGCTTGGTCAGGAACTTCTTTGCAGGAGCAAAAATCTTCCGGACAAATTGGGCCTATTTTGGCATTGGCTTTGACCTTTGTGTATTTATTCTTAACAGCTTTGTACGAAAGTTGGACATTGCCGATTGCGGTATTATTAATATCTCCGGTGGCATTATTGGGTGCTTTATTCTTCCAATATGTATCAGGGTTGTCTTTGGATATATATGCTCAAGTCGGTTTGGTAATGTTGATTGGTCTAAGTACAAAACAAGCAATTTTGATTGTAGAGTTTGCTAAAGACGCGATGGAGAAGGACGGTTTAGGGTATATTGAAGCCGCAATGCAAGCTGCTAAACTACGTTTTAGAGCTGTAATGATGACAAACATAGCATTTATTTTAGGTTTGTTACCGTTGGTATTTGCGCAAGGTGCAGGTGCCGGTAGCAGACATTCAATCGGTGTTTCAGTATTTGGTGGAATGCTTGCTGTTGCATTTTTAGGAAGTATTTTAGTTCCGGCTTTCTTTGTTTTGATGAACACTGTTAAAGAAAAATCAGCGCAACGAATCAAAGAATACTATGAACGTAAACAAATGGTAGGTAAAAGATATAAGAGCAGAAACAATGAAGATTAAAACATTTATTATATTTTTAATAACATTATCAATTTTGCAAATTCCGGCTAATGCGGCATTTTTGTCAAAAAATAAAGCACCGCAAGCAAATATTCAAACAAATATTGGTAATGAAATTCAAAAAGAAGAATTTCCTGACAGCGCAGATGTCGAACCTAAGATTTCAGGTGAAAGAGAAACGCTTGTTATAAAAGGCAGTGTTGAAGAGGTTATGGATGTTAATTTGGATGAGTGTTTAAAGTATGCTCTTGGTAACAATCCTCGGATTCAAGCTGCTTTGCAAGATGTGTTTGCATCTGATGCCAGAATAAAACAAGCTTGGTCAAATTATTTTACGCAATTCAGTTGGCAGACAGGTTACACCAGAATCAAACAATTGCAATTGTCTGATGCATTGGGTAAAAATTTGATATTCAATTATTATTTGTTAGGTCAAATTACAGCATCACAACTTCTTTATGATTTTGGAGTTACTCAAAACCAAGTTACAATAAGAAAATTGGATAATAAAGGTTATAAAATCATGTTAACAGGCACTGTTAATGAGGTTGTTTGTGAGGTCAAAAAAGCTTATTATAATTTGCAATATGCAATTGAAGCCAAAAAAGTCGCAGAAGAAATGGTTGAAAGATATGAGGCTTTTTATAAACAAGCAAAAGGTTTTTATTCAGCCGGTACTTCTCCAAAGGTTGACGTTACAATTGCAGAGGTTAATTTGAGTAATGCAAAATTAATGTTGATTCAAGCGGATAACGCAATTGATATTGCAATGGCAAAATTGAACAACACAATGGGGCTTCCGTATTCAAATAAATATAATATTAACGATGGTTTGAGGTATTTACCTTGTGATATCAGCTTAAATAAAGCGATTGAAGTTGCGCAAGAATCAAGACCTGAATTTCAATTGGCAGAGGTAAAGGTTGAAGCTGCAAGGCAAAATGTTAAATTAGTTAAAAAATCATATTTTCCATCTTTAAATATTGACGGTCAATATCAAATTGGTGGTAAATCTTGGGATTCTAATTATGGTTATAATTTTGGCGGATATTTGAATTTTCCGACAATTAATATGATGTTGATTCATTCGCAAATTAAAGAGGCAAAAGCTATTCATTCAAAAGAACAAGCAAATGCTACAAATACTATTAATGATATTTATTTGCAAATTCAACAAGCTTATTATACAATGATTGAAAAGAAAAATTCTATTCCGGTTGCGTTTTTGGGCTTAAAACAAGCGAAGGAAAATTATGAATTATCTTATGGTCGTTACAAAGTCGGGGTTGGCAATCCAATTGAATTAAAAGAAGCTCAAGTGCAATATCAAAATGCAATGTTACAATATTATAATTCATTAAATTTGTATAATGCATCAAGAGCAGACTTAGAACAATATATTGGTAGAAATTTAAATGAAGGCGAAGTTCAACTTCAAGTTGATACAAAACAAAAAAAGAAAAAATCTAAATAGTATGTGTGTCTATGAAAATTCAGACAATTAATCAAATATCTTTCGGGCGAGAATTAAAAAAGCGTGAATTAAAAGAATATCAAAAGGTTTTGCAAGAGAGCAAGACTTTAATTGGAGCGTCTGGTAAATCAATTTTAATTATGCCGTCTGTGTCCTTGCCTGCAATCAGTAACAATAATACCGGCGCAGGAAATTTATTAGATTCAAGCTCAGAGGATTTTTTTAAATTTTCTAAAGAATATTGGGGAATAAATACTGTTCAACTTCTTCCGGAAGGTGATTATTATAGGCAAAAAAATAAATATGTAAGACCTTATTCGGGTTCAAGTTTTAGTTTAGGAACACAATTAATCAATCTTGAATATTTAACAACTGATGCCGGTGGAAATTTATTGAGCCTTGATGATGTTAAAAAAGTTGTTAAGTCAAATAATTTAAGCGAGGATTTAATTAATTTTCAAAATGTTATCGCAAAAAATTCAGCAACTGATAATGTTTTAAAAAAAGCTTACGAAAATTTTAAGAAAAATTCAAAATTGCAAGATGAGTTTAAAATTTTCAAATCAGAGAATCTTGATTGGCTGGAAAAAAACTCGATTTATTCGGTTTTATCGAACTTGTATAACACGGACAGGTTTGATGATTGGTCATCAATAGATTCACATTTATATGATGAAAGTATTATACCGCTTGAAACTCGTCAAAAACGGTTAGAAGAAATTAAACAAGTTTATTCAAATGATATAGAATTTGGGGAATTTAAACAATATCTTGCGCAAAAACATTTGGAAATTTCTAAAAATAAATTAAATTCAATGGGCTTGAAACTTAGTGGTGATATGCCAATTGGTTTTTCTCAAGGCGAAAAATGGGCAAATCCAAAAGCATTTTATAAAGATTTTTCAGTAGGTTGGGGTTTACCTTGCCTTAATCTTGAAACAAGCGACGGAATTGAATTTTTAAAATCAAAAGCAAAGCTTTTTGCTAAAAGATATGACACTTTTAGAATTGATACTGCTTGGGCTTATGTCATGCAACCTTTAAGAATGAATCATTCTGACACCGTTTTTAAGCGCATAAATCATTCTGATAACATTTTAAAAATTATAGAAAATGCAGTACAAGAGGTTAAAGGCAAAGACTATGATTTAAAAAATATTATGTACGAATTTATTGCAAATTCAAATGATTATAGCATATATTCCTCTTCCGGATTGAAGGATGAGGTAAGAAATCGGACAAAAATCGAAACTTCTGAATATATGAGTGAATACTGGGGTTCAAACGAAGCTTTCAAAAATCGTGGTTGGTTAGGAGAAAATTTTGTTATAGGTGCTTCAAACCATGATTCTAAGCCTATGGAAATAATTTATAAAAATGAAGAAAGTAAAAATACGCAAATTGAGGCTTTAGCCAAAATATTAAAAATTGATAAAAATAAAATAAATTCTTTTAGCGAGTTTCAAAAAGCTAAGTTTGCAGAAATTGCCGGTGCATTTAATAATATGTTGTTTTTTAAAGACGCGCTTGCTCTAAAAGGGCGCTATAAAGATAATACAGACGAAATTCTTGATTATGCTATGCGTATTTCTTCAGATTTTAAAAATAAGTATTTTAAATCGCTTGAAAATCAAGAGGGTTATAACCCAATGGATTCTTTAGAAAAACTTTTTGTCGCAAACGGGTTTGATAAAAGTAACAAAAAATTATACAAAAAAGTCTTGAAGTTTCGTGATATATTGTATTCTCCGACAGAACCGCCTGTGGCTAAAACAATGTATTGGGTGCTTGGCGTCACGTTTAGTTTTTTAATTTGTTTTTCACATTTTTTTGTGAGAAAATATCCTTATCCAGTAAATAAGGAGAATGATTCTAATGTTGGTATTAAATGAGTTTGCAGAAGAGTTTGATGTAAAGTATTCTGATATGGAATGTGATTTAACTCTTAAGCCTTATGCATTGTTAAATTTTTTGCAAGATATTGCAAGCAAAAATGCTGAAGAATTGGGGTTTGGGTATTCAAATTTATATAAAAATAATTTAGCTTGGTTTTTGATAAAATATCACATGGAATTTGAAAATTATCCAATAGGCAAATATGATTTAAAAATTAAAACTGAGCCTAGAGGATTCAACAAACTTTTTGCATATAGAGATTTTGATATTACATCAAATGGTGAAATTTTGGGACGTGTAACTAGTACTTGGTCTATTGTTGATATTGATTCAAGAAACTTGATTCCTATAGCTCAAGTAATAGAAAATAATCCATATATGGTCGTACATCAAAAACGTGATGACGATATGAATTATATAAAAATACCGCAGTTAAGTAATGTTGATGCAGAAAAATCGTTTGAAGTAAGATATAATGATTTAGATGTAAACGGTCATGCTAACAATGGTAACTATATTATTTGGGCGTTCGAAACTTTAAATTTCGATTTTAGAAAAAACAATAAAATCAAAATCTTAGATATGATGTTTAAAAAAGAAGCTGTTTGCGGGGAAGTTGTAACTTCACAGGTTGAACTTTTAGAAAACAACATTACACTTCACCGCCTAATTAATCCTGCAGGCGAAGATTTGTGCTTGATTCGTTGCCAGTGGCAGTGTCTTTTAAATGATTAAATTTTGGTATTTAGTGAGAAAAACAGGTTTATTCAACACTAAACGAGTACTGGATTTCTCTATTATATTCTTCACCGGCTTTTAAGATTCCTTTTTCTTCAAATTCAGGCGTGTTTATTGCGTTAGGATAGAACTGTGGTTCTACGCAAAATGACGAGCGTTTCTCGTATCGACTACCATCTTTGCCTGCCGGTTGGGTTGTTTTTCCAAGATGATTTGCGGTATAAAATTGAAACCCAGGTAAATTTGTCTTAACGCCAAGTTTTATGCCTGTTTGAGGTGAATATACCTCTGCTATATTAATAAGAGTTTTACCGTCATAATTATCTACACAATAATTGTGATCAAACCCAGAACCTATTTGAATTTGCTCATTTTCGGAGTTTATAACATCACCGATTCTTTGAGTTTTACTAAAATCAAATGGTGTTTCACTGACTTCAAGCAATTTCCCTGTTGGAATCGCTTTTGAATTGTTTTCAGTAATTTTTGTTGAATTCGGCAATTTTACATAATGGTTGTAAACGGCGTTTTCGCTAGTGTTTTCTGCGCCATCAAGATTAAAATATGTGTGATTTGTTAAATTTAAAAGTGTATCATTATCGGATTTTGCGTTATAAATTATGTGTAAATTGTTATCATTATCAAATTTATAAGTTACTTTCATTTCAACATTTGCCGGATAACCATTCTCCATATCTTTTTTAACATAAGTGAATTCAACTCCGTCTTTTAGTTCTTTAGCTTTCCAATTTTTGACATCAAGCCCTTCGCTACCGCCGTGACAATGCGTTGTGCCGTTATCTTTGTTACATTCCAGATTGTATTCTTTATTATTTATAACAAATTTTCCGTTATCAATTTTGTTGGCGCAAGGTCCGATTGTTCCGCCGGCATGCCCTACAGGTGCTGTTTCATAAGGAATAACATCCTTGTAACCTTGTGTAACATCTTTGATTTTGCCGTCTTTATCAGGAACTTTTATTGAAGTTATTGTTGCGCCAAATGTCGATAAATCAACGCTTGAACCATTTTTGTTTTTTATTGTGTATAAATAAACTTTTTCATTAGTTTTACTAGTTGTTCCAAAAGATTTTTTCGTAATTTTTATGTTGTCATAATCGGAATTAGAATTATTAATTTTTACGCTATGCGTAAAAGAATCTTTGTCAGATTTGAAAACTGTTTGAGCCTTTTGCTCAACAACTTTTTGTGTAACATTATTAGTGTTAATTGTTGCATTGTGGTTAAAATCTATAAACATTTTGCACCCCTTTTTTTATTATTATAGTATAAAATCGTTATTTTAGCGTGCTAGCAAAAAAAAAATTCTTGAGCTTTAATATAATTATGAAGTCGACTGAAGCTATAAATAGAATTTTAACCTCACCTTTGCTTTCTACCTCTATTTTTTTGACATCTGGAATAGCAAAGACTTATAAAGATTATAAAAATGCAGATGAAAAATATAAAAACAGGTTTTTGTTAAAAGATACCGTGGTTTTAGCTGGTGCAGCAAGCGGAATGTTTTTATGCTCAAATTCTTCAAAATATTTTGTAAAAATAGCTCCTGTGAAAAAATTTATTGAAAAACAGGCTCAAAAACTTTTATCAAAGCTTCCCAAAAATGAAATTTTAGCAAATAAAATGTCGACTCCGATGAATTATGCAAAAGAAATTGTTCAGAATACTCTTACGAATTTTTCGTTGTTCGCTTCTGGTGTTTGCGGTGCATTAATTGCGGATTATTTGTTGGGTAAAATGGGGTTTAAGCAACCTAAAATTAACAAGGAAAAATTTTCTCAAGAAATATCAATTAATAAAAATTTTGACGCGCGTGTAGAAAAAATTGTTGGCGAAGATGTTAAAAATGCAATGTATGAACGAGTTACGGATATGCCACAGCTTAATATGTTAACTTCAAGTTTAGTCGGCGCAGCGGCTTTAGATTTATCTAAAGAAACAGAAACAAAAACGCGTCTTAAAAAAACAACTTCTTGTCTTATTAATATGTCTTTGATTCCGATGTTATTATTGTCATCTGCAACTGCTTTGACGCAAAAATTAAGATTGTGTTACAAGATTCCGATAATATTTACCTCGCTTGTAGGTGGAACCGTTTTGATTAATAGAATACAAGAGCATGGAATAAAAAAAGAAATACTTAAAGTAAAATATCCGGATTGTTAATCTAACACGTTATTTAGATTAAAAAGTGCAAATTTCTATTTTGAGCTTGCGGAAAAACTATTGTTTTCCCTGCAAACTCTGGGGAACGGTTTCAAGTCAGGTTGTGTGCTATCCCGCACACGACCTGACTTTCACACACCTTAGGTCGGATTTGAAAAAGCGGATTATCGGCAGAGAGTGGTAGGATTGCGAAAGCAATCCAAAACTCGTTTAACGCCGATAACCAAGAATTGTTCGAAAAATTGCGGGAATGAGTTGCTACGCAACTCCCGCTCCCGCTTGTCATTTTTCGACTTTTTCCGCATCCTCTTTTGTCATAATCGGAAATTTTAACTTTGTTACAATATATGTTTTTCAACGGTTGATTTTTGAAAACCTTTGTTTTATTATAGTTTCGTACACATAAGTTTTTAAGGTGGTGAAAAAACAAGATGCCAGAAGTTAAAGTAGGTGAAAACGAAAGTATTGAAAGCGCTTTAAGAAGATTTAAGAAAAAAGTTCAAAAAGCAGGAACTTTATCTGAAGTTAAAAAGCGTGAAAGATATGAAAAACCTAGCGTAAAGAGAAAACGCAAATCTGAAGCAGCTCGTAAGCGTAAGGTTTAGATATAATTTAAAAAAACGACTTTCGGTAAAAATTGAAGGTCGTTTTTTTAATATTAAGACTTGCAAAACTGGTTTGTTTATCTTATTATATTCTTGTGGCGACATGGCCAAGTGGTAAGGCAGAAGCCTGCAAAGCTTTTATCCCCCAGTTCGAATCTGGGTGTCGCCTTTTTTATTACAACTAATCACTTAATGAATTATGGAAAAAATAGAGTTAAATCAGTTATGGGAGCAAATAAAAGATGAGTTATTTTTGGCTTTGCCAGAAAGCGTTCACCCTTGGATTTTTCCATTGCAAGTTTCTGCACTAGATAAAGATGTTATAACTCTTGTAACTCCACAGATTATGGGGCGTGATATTTTGCGTAAAAATTATTCGCCTATTATTAAGGATGTGATTAGCCAAGTTACTAATTCGGAAGTAAATAATTTTATTATTATTTATGATGAGAAAGAAACTAACACTATAAAAAAAGAAAATCAAAAGATTCAGAAAAAAATTGCGGAAGTTAGTTTGAAAGAACAAGCGATGATGAATCTATCAAATATGCAATCTTCTGCAAATTTAAATTTAAAATATAAGTTTGAAAATTTTGTAGTTGGCGAAAATAATCGCTTTGCTCATGCAATTGCCATGACTGTTGCAGAAAATCCGGCTAAAAAATATAATCCGCTTTTTATGTACGGTAACGCAGGATTAGGTAAAACTCATTTGATGCAAGCAATCGGACATTATACTATTTTTAATAATCCTAAATTGAAGGTTAAATATATCAAAACAGGTGATTATATTACTGATTTTATTTCAAATTCAAGGTTTTCAAAAGACCAAGTTGAAAACATGTCAAAATTTAATAAAAAATATACAAATATTGATATTATTTTGATTGATGATATTCAATTTATCGAAGGTAAGGGTAAAACAATGGCGCAAATGCAACATACTTTCGATAATTTGTACAACAAAGGTAAACAAATTGTTATTTCTTCTGATAGGCATCCAAAAGAATTATCTTTGTTGACCCAAGCTTTGTGTTCAAGATTTGAAATGGGGCTAATGGTTGAGCTTACGCCACCGGATTTTGAAACTCGATTCAATATTTTGAAAAAATTAGCGATTGAAAATGGTTTGGATTTTTCAGAAGATGCTCTAAAATACATTGCACGAAATTTTACAACAAATGTTAGAGAGTTGGAAGGTGCCTTCCATAAGGTTTGTGCTTATGCAGAGTTCAACAAATTACCTTTAAGTCTTGAGCTTGCTAAAAATATTCTTAAATGTGATGAAGTTGAACCTGAAATATCTTTTGATTCTATTTTGAATACAATTTCTGAATTATATCATATTGATTCAAAGGAAATCAAAGGTTCTGCAAGAGGACAAAAGATTTCTCAAGCAAGACATTTGGCGATTTATTTATCACGCGAATTAACTCAAAAAAGCTTTGCAAATATTGCCGAATATTTTAACAAAAAACATACAACTATTATGTTTGCGCACGATAAGATTAAAAAAGAACTTGAAACCAATAACGAATTAGTTAGTACTATTCGAGAAATTAAACTTGCACTCAAATTAATGTAGCCTATCAGGGTACTCGCAAGATAGACAAATTCGTGCTAATTATATATTATAGTGATAGGGGATATTATGCTTGATAATATAAAACATTTAATTTGTCTAAAATCTGTTGATAAAAATATTTTAGAAAATAATTTTGATGTAGCTTTAGAAAAATTAAATTTCTTGATACAGGAAGATTTTCAACCGTCTGAAACACTTTTGAAACGTGGTAGGCTGTGTAAAAAATTGTTAATGTATAATGACGCATACGCTGATTTTACTTATATTATTAATCATTGCGCAAAAAAACAAGAAGCTTATTTTGAGCGTGCTTTTTTGAATTACGAGATATCAAATTTTTATGAAGCGATTCATGATGTCAATGTGGTTTTAGGTTGGGAAAAAAATAATTTTGAGCTTTATAGAATAAAAATTCTGTCATATATTTATTCAAAACAGGATGATTTGGCGATTGAATGTGTTTTCAAAAATTTTGATAATAATAAATATAAAGTTATTCAATTTTTGTTTAATGAAGTTGCACGCGTATTAGCGAAAGACGAGTTTACAAAAGGCTTACGCATTTTAGAAATAATTGATTTAATAGATAAGGATAATCCAATAAAATTATTAAAAGAAGCAAATATATATGGATTATTAGGTAAAATTGAGTTACAGCAACAATTGCTCGAAAAAATCGAAAAAATTTTTCCTAAATATTTTATATCAAGGTTTAAATTTATGGATATCTATCAAGATAAAGATATTATGGAGATTGCATTTTTACTAGAGCTTTCTATTTTTGATAAACAAGGTTTGTTTTTGTACCCTTTTAAAATTTTGGAAGGTTATAAATATCAGCTTGAAAACCATATAATTGATTCAAAAGAGTGTTTCGAAAGCGCGATTCGTTTGAATCCGTATAAACCAGAGGGGTATGTATTGCTGGGGCAAACTTTGCAATTAATGTCAGGTTATGACAATGCTAATTTGAAGGATGAAGCTATAAATAATTATCAAAAGGCGATGGAGATTTATCAAGAAGAAAATCTTCCGGCAAAAGTCGAAGAGATGAAGAGACAGATTAAGCATTTAAATTCGACCCTTGTTATTAGTTAGGAAATTGAGGCGCGGAAAAATCCTGATTTTTCCGCGCCTCATATTTTAACAAATGTTAAAAAAAAATAAATTTTGTAAAAAAGTTTTTCTTATTGGATTATAATGATAAATGATACGTAAAAAGGGGGGAAACATGGAAAATCCATTCAAGAAGTCTGTTAATAATGTAAAAGACGAAAATTCTCAACAAGATAATGATATTAATACTGCTGAAAAATGTGATATAAAAGATAATAATGAAACCGAACTTGAAAATGTGGCAACAGAACCAGCAGAAGAAAGCCCTGATAAAAACGAGAGCTTGGATGCTAATGATAATAAAGAGCTTGAAGAATTAAAAACAAAATATGAAGCTTTGAATAATCAATATATTCGCTTGGCAGCTGATTTTGATAATTTTAGAAAACGTCAAGAACAAGAACGTGAAAATTTATTAAAATATGGTGCAGAATCAACTGTAAAAAAACTAATAGAGGTTATGGATAATTTTGATAGAGGTATGAAAGCTATAGAAACTGTTGAAGATTGTGAAAAAGTAAAAGAATGTTATAATTTAGCTTATAAAAATTTTAACGATGTAATGACTAAAATTGGAGTTAACGTTATTAATGCAGTGGATGAAGAGTTTGACCCTAATTTGCATGAAGCCGTTATGCGAACTCCAACGGATGAAAAGCCGGAGAATACTGTTATTGAAGAACTTCAAAAAGGTTATATGCTTGGAGATAAAGTGTTGCGCCCAACTTTGGTAAGGGTTGCAACAGCCGAATAGTAAATAGTTATGGAATGGATAAAAGATGAGTGATTATTATGAAATACTTGGCGTAGAAAAAAACGCTTCGAAGGATGAAATAAAGAGTGCATTTAGAAAATTGGCAAGAAAATTGCACCCTGATGTTAATAAAGAGCCGGATGCAGAGGCGAAATTTAAAAAATTAGGTCAAGCTTATGACATTTTGATGGATGATAATAAACGTGCAACATATGATAGATTTGGCGAGGATGGATTAAAGAATGCAGGCTTCAATACTCAAGGACCATTTGCAGATGGTTTTGGAGATTTGAGCGAAGTATTTAGTTCGTTTTTTGGTAATTTTGGTTTTGGCGGAGCATCAAGGCGTGATCCAAACGCACCGCAACGTGGTGATGATTTAAGATTAGATATTGAACTAGAGTTTGAAGAAGCAGTTTTTGGTTTAACGCGTGAGATAAAAATTGATCATCTTGAAACTTGCCCTACTTGTAAAGGTTCTGGCGCAAAAGATGGTGCAAAACCAGTAACATGTGATTACTGCGGTGGTAGAGGTCGAATTCAGCAGACTACACAAACTATTTTGGGAACAATTACTAATGTGGTTACTTGTCCGCATTGTCACGGTAAAGGTACTGTTATAAAAGAGCCTTGTCCCGATTGCCATGGAGCAGGCAAAAAAGAGGTTGAGAAAAAACTTGAGGTTAAAATTCCTGCAGGTGTTGATAATGGTTCAAAAATGCGATTATCAGGCGAAGGTGATGCCGGTGACAATGGCGGCGTAGCAGGAGATTTGTATATTGTAATTCATGTAAAACCATCAGTTTATTATCAGCGTGATGGCTTGAATGTTTATACGAAATTAGAAATTTCTCCAGCTCAAGCAGTTTTGGGTGACGTTATTAAGATTAAAACTTTGGATGGCGAAAAAGAAGTTTCAATTCCGGCTGGAATTCAGCATGGTGAAACTGTTAAGATAAAAAATGCAGGTGTTCCAAGCCTTTCTAAACAAAATTATCGAGGCGATCATATCGTGGTAATTTCAGTTAAAACACCTATGCATATTTCTGGCGAAGAAAAACTTTTGTATCAAAAATTATACGAAATTCAAACAGGTAAACAATCTAAAGAATCTGTTAAAGACCGTTTAAAAGGTGTTTTTAAATAAGCTTTCTTGTGTTAAGATTGTTATGTAAGAAAAATTGGGAGATTTTTTTTGAAAAAGTTTTTAACATTAGTTTTAACATTAATTCTTGCATCATCAGCGAGCTTTGCGGCGAAAATTCCCGATGATGTAAGAGAATATATTTTAAACAAAGTACCTAATACAGACATTCGTTTTGACGGTGTTGTTATTTTACCGGATAATACGGTTTATTTACCGCTGTTTCCATCATTATTTTCTGATGTTACCAGTTTGAAGGTAAAAACTTCTTATCCTGAAAATAAGGAATTGAACCAAAAACCGGATGTTTTGATTTTTAATAATGATTTCGTTTTGATGAAGGTTTTGACAGATTCGAACGGAAATAAAACGGTTTTACACATGAAAACCCCGCCTCTTCAAGTTAGAACCGGACTTTTGCCTCAAGATATGCTTGTGCCAAGCGGTTTGGTTTTGCCGGAAAATATCAAAGGCATTATTGGTAATTTAAAAGTCGATACAAAAAATGAAGATGTAATAAAAAGAAATTCTAAAGAGAGTTATGAAGAATTTTTTGGAGAAATAGATACATCAAATGATTCAGGCGCGATTCCGCAGCTTAAAAATAAAGTTTTGTTTGTTATGACAAATTATTCTAAAAACATACAAGTTTTTAATCCATTTAATATTGTACCGGTATATTCTTTAGCGCAAAAATCAATTCCTATAGATATTGAGCCTGTAAATAATGGAAAATTTTTGCTTGTAACTTCTTATCAAAGACCATTTGTGGATGTAATTTCAGTCGCTGATTCCAGATTTATTAAACAAATTAATTTAGACGCTTTTGCAGGCGAAATTTTGGTTGATGAAACAGCGAATAAGGCTTATGTTACCGTTCCTACAAATTCAACAATCTGCGTAATTGATTTAAAAACTATGTCATTGATTCAAAAAATAAGAGTGAATGGTTATTGTGAAAAGCTTTTAAAATCTGAAGATAAGTTGTTTTATGTTGATAAATTGAAAAGTGAAATTTGGGCAATTGAGTTGGCAAAAGACTATGAATTAAAAGATATTGGTCGATTCCCAAATGTTTCGGATATGGTTTTTAAGAATGATAAATTATTTTTGGCAAGTAGAACAAAGAGTCGAGTTGCAGTTATTGACTATACAACATTAGGTTTAATCAGCGAATTTACGACGGTGAATAAACCGGTTGCGTTAAAAATATTTGGTGATACTTTGTATATTTTAGGTGCGCAAAACAGTATGTTGCAGGCAATTGATATGGTAAATCATCAAGTAATTTCTAATACTGAAATTTTTGCAGAAGGTTTTACTACAAGTTTGAATGTGATTGACAATTCTAACTATGCGGTTGCAACTGACGTGAAAAAAAATCGTTATGCGATAATTGATTTATCAAAAAATGCGGTTTTGGGGCGTTATTCTTTGCGTTTACCGGTAAAAGAAGTTGTTATTACAAACAAAGTTGAACTTTTTAAATAGGTATTTATGAAAATAGAAATGGATGCTGTAACATCAGAAGTGATGTCAGAATTAGAATTAACCCAACATGATTTTTGGAATGTTTCAAGACAAACCGGAATTGTTTTGAATACTTTTGTTAAAATGGTTAATGCAAAAAATGTATTGGAAATAGGTACTTCTAATGGTTATTCGGGGCTTTGGATTGCTAAAGCTTTAAAACAAACCGGCGGACATTTGACAACAATTGAATTTTATGAAAAACGTCAAAGTATTGCGATTGAAAACTTCAAAAAATGTGGTGTTGATGATATTATCACACCACTTCAGGGAGATGCGTGCGAGGTTATTAAATCTTTTTCAGAAGATAAAATTTTTGATGTTGTATTTATTGATGCAAACAAAAAAGAATATGTGGATTTTTTCAATTTGTTAAAACCTCATTTTGCAAAACACGCTGTTATTCTTGCGGATAATATTATTTCGCACTGGTTAAAAGTTCAGCCGTTTATTAATACTCTTGAGGCGGAAAAGGATTTTCAGTACGAGATTTTGGAACTTCCTGCCGGATTATTAATTGCTTATAAAAATTAAAACTTGGGTTTGGATTTTGTTTTTTTCATTATTTTTCTGTGGTAAAATTACCTAAAGGGAGAATTTTATGGAAAAAACAAAAATTGTATTTGGAACTGATGGTTGGCGAGCTATTTTAGATAAAGAGTTTACTGATGAGAATGTTGAAAGAGTCACTTTGGCGATTGGTAAATATGTTTATGAAACTTTTGGGTTTGAAAAACAAATTTTAATTGGTTATGACCCACGTAATAAAGCTGATTTTTATGCTCAAAAATGCGCAGAACTTTTGTCGCAAAAAGGGTTTAAAGTTAAATTATCATCAAGAATTGTTCCTACGCCGGTTTTGGCTTATAATGCAAAACTTTTGGATTCTGTCGCAATAATGTTTACGGCTTCTCATAATCCTTCTGAATATTTGGGCATGAAATTTATTCCTGATTATGCGGGGCCTGCAACAAAAGAAATTACAGATAAAATTGTTGATTGCCTTGATTTAGATTACCCTTTGGGCGAAAATGGATTACTTGAAAAAGTCGACTTTGCACCTAAATATTATGAACATCTTGAGAATTTAATTGATTTTAATAAAATTAAAACACTGGATTCAAATATTATTTATGATGGTTTGTATTCTGCATCAATTGGTTATTTTGATGAATTGTTAAGCAAGCATGGTATAAAATTTGAAACACTTAATATGGTGCATGATGTTAATTTTGGTGGTGGAATGCCAGATCCTAAACCCAAATATTTAAAAGATTTAATTGCAAAGGTTGCGTTACATAAAAATTCTATAGGTGTAGCAAATGATGGTGATGCGGATAGATTTGGTATAATTAATGAAAATGCAGAATACGTATCGCCAAACGAAATTATTGCAATATTGTTAAAATATTTGGTTAAAAAAGGTTATAAGGGCGCAGTGGTAAAAACTGTAGGCTCAAGTCTTTTGATAGATAAAGTTGCAGAAGCTTTAAATATTGATGTTATTGAAACGGCTGTTGGATTTAAGCACGTTGGCGAAGCTATGCGAAAAAACGAAGTAATAATTGGCGGTGAAGAATCCGGTGGGCTAAGTATTAAAGGACATATTCCAGAAAAGGACGGATTAATCGCGAATTTATTGGTGCTTGAGGCAATGGCTGATAGTAAAAAAAGCTTAGTTGAGCTTCAAAATGAGTTGTACAATTTGGTTGGTTGTAAATTTTACACTGATAGAATTGATAAAAAACTTGAAAATTCAAATCAAATTGATTCAATTCTTAAAATTTTTAGAGAATTAAAAAAAATTGGTGAAGATTTTGTTACAAAAGTTGACACAAAAGATGGCGTAAAATTAATGCTTGGTGAAAACACTAAAATCCTTGTTAGACCAAGTGGAACAGAACCTTTGTTAAGGATATATTTTGAAACAAATGAGCAAGAAAAACTTGAAAATTTAAAAAATTTGGTAAAAATTTTAACAAAAAACTAGACAATATTAAAAAGTTATTATAGAATTATATAGAGATGAAAGGATAGGAATTTTTAGACATGCCAAATAGCGAATCTATTCCTGTAGAAGTGATTATATTAACAGAGAACGAAGATATTAAAGGAACAGTTCATGTTTCTAAGAATATCGCGGCTAATCGTCAATTAACAGAATTGTTGAATGATTCAAACCGTAGATTTTTGGCTATTACAAATGTTGAAATTTATCCTAAGAACTCAAATCAACCACCAAAACGTTATGAATTTTTAGAAATCCACATGGATAAGATATTAATGGTTCATCCGATTTCTCAAACGATATTGAAAGAAACCTCTAAGACCCAAGAAGACATAGCGCGATTTAGAGAGTTAAGAGCTAAATTGAATCAAACAAAACCTTTTTAATATATAAAACGTTTAAATACACTAATTTTTATAATATAATACACACACATTGCCATTTGCTTTTCTTGCAAATGGTTTTTCTTATCCTTTTATTGTGCAATGTACAATTAATCAAAAAAACATTTAACGCAAAAAAAACCACCCGGTGTGTGTCGAGTGGATTTTGATTTCTGCATCCTAATGGTCTTTTAGTGTTTATTATCTAGGAGTTTATATGATTTTGGGGTATTTTGTGTGTGTGTTTATGTATTACTTTATATTTGTGTTTCTTTTTTGTTGTTAGTCCTTATGTCTTATTTTGATTTAGTGTGTCATCTACACTTAAACTGTATACTTATTATCTCACTTTTAAAAAATAAGTCAAGCAATGCGTCAAATTTGTTACATTTGTTTACATTTTGAATCCAGACTAAATCTGTTTAGAAGTGGAACACCTTGTAGTTAAAACATAAATAAGAAGTCAAGGTGGGCTTGAGGAAATATTAATAATTAAATATTACCTCAAGAATTGAAAGTTCGGAACTTCTTTGTATCAAAAATTCAGATTCTGTTACATGATTTATCGGTATTTCGCCGATAAATTTTAGATTTTTTAGAGAACTTGTTACAATTTAAAAAAAATCGTTGCCATTAATGATAAAAACTCATAATACTTTTTATTGATAATATTTTCCGTTTTCTATAAGATGTTCAGTATACTTTAATTTTTCATCTATAGACATGTCTTTCATTTTATCCAAATCTTCTTGATAAAGCTTTATTTTACTACCACCACCAATACCAAACTTTTCATCTTTCGCACTGATACTGTTAGGAAGTTTCTCTGTACAAACTTTTTTTTCTGTCATTTTACTGCCTTGATTAGTTGTTGGTTTTGATTTTTCAAAAACGTCCTTGATTAAAGTCCTTAAATTAAACTTTTTATAAGAAAAACACCGTTTTACTTTTGTAAAAAAGTTCAATTTACCAGTGTTAGTACTTGTTGTTAATGGAACATTCATAATTATCTCATTCTAACTTTTTAGAGATTATTTATGGCAATTATTATTCGCACGATTTGTTTTGTGGAGGAACTGTATATGTATCATTATTACTGTAATAATATTTACCATTTTGTTTTAAAAATTTTTTATATTGCTTAACTTCAGCTTTAGACATTTTTTCCATTTTTGCAATATCTTCAGGATAATACAATACTTTTTTTAATTTAGTTCCAATTGCATCTTCCGATGTAGAAATACAATTTGGGATATCTCGAGTTTGCATGTATTCATGTTGAAATTTATCACCTTGATATAACACTTTATTGCCACTTTCTTTTTTTATTTTAACAAAAACATCTGCAAGTAATGATTTCAGTTTAATTTTACTATTGAGATAAAATCTTTTTATTCCAAAATTTTGTGATAATTTAATATTATTGTTGGCTTGTAGATTTATTTTCATAATAACACTCTTCTATAATTTTAACACTTATTCTAAAGGTGTCAATGGAACTCTTTGTAATACTCTAGCAAAAATTTCCCAACGTTTTTTTTCTTCATTAAATATTACATCAAGAATTGAAAGTTCGGAACTTCTTTGTATCAAAAATTCAATCATCCGGATGATTTTATTGTTTGTTGGTATTTAATATAATAATACCGTCAGAGGAATTTATCGTTATTCTGGGGAGATGTAAATGTTCGATAGACGTTGGTATGATTCAAATGAATACACTTCAAGGGCTTTGGAAATTTTAAAAGACATGGACGATTCGCAAAGACGTTCTTTGTCGCAAGATTTAACAACCGTTGTTAAACAAATTAAAGAATTGCACGAAGATGATGATGACAGGGATGTAAGTATTGGTATTGATAGAGTTTTAGGTTTATATAAAATTTCAAATTCACGCAGATGGTATGATAAAGCCAGTGTTTTATCTTATGCTATGAAAACTATGGCAACTCTTCCTAAAGAAGATTTTTATACAATTATGGAAAGTATTGCACTTTCCGCTGAGCATGCTTAAATTTATTTTTGGCATGTCAATTGTTTTTTTAACTGTTTTTATATTATTATCTCAAATTCAGTTTTGAAAGAGGTTTATAATTTTGTCAAGTTTTTTACATGAATTTTTATAAAAAAAATTTACAAATTTAACAATGTTGCAAAAAGTAAAGTTGTTGATTTTATTGATTTTTAGGAAATGTGACTTTTTATGAATTTCTTGATTCAAATTGTTGTTTGAAATATAATGTAATTTATATAGAGGATTAAAGTTGTGTAAAAGAATGTTATTCTCTTTATTGTAGGGTAGTTGTTACATATCGTAGAGAAATATAAAAGCTAACCTAAAAAGATTAGGAGGTTTTAAGTGCAAAACAGTTTGAATAAGGAAGGAAATATAGTAGAATTTACGACTAAAAGTGCAGAATCTGCACAAGGAATGACTGTACCTGAAGGTTTGATGTCATCTCCAATGCAAAAAATAGCACCGCAAGAGGTCGTTAAAAGTGCTCATGTTACACCTTTAAAGGTAAAAACTGTTTATGTTATTAAAAAAGATGGTACAAAAGAACTTTTTGATAACAGTAAAATTGTTAACGCGGTTAAAAAATCTGCAGCAAGAGCACTTATTGAATTTTCAGAAAATGATTTGAAAGAGATATGTGATTTCGTGGATAATAATATTGCAAGAATGAATAAGGATTCTGTTTCAATTGCTGATATGCATAATCTTGTAGAAAGTGCATTAGAGCATTTGTATCCTAGAGTTGCTGCAAGTTATAGAAATTACAGAAATTATAAACAGGACTTTGTGCATATGTTAGATAAAGTTTATCAAGAATCTCAAAGAATTATGTATATTGGCGATAAAGAAAACTCAAACGCTGATTCTACACTTGTTTCAACAAAGCGTTCATTGATTTTTAATGAGCTTAACAAAGAATTGTATAAAAAATTCTTTTTGACTGTCGATGAATTACAAGCTATTAGAGATGGCTATATTTATATTCATGATATGTCTGCAAGACGTGATACAATGAATTGTTGTTTGTTTGATGTTGCAACAGTTCTTGAAGGTGGTTTTGAAATGGGTAATATTTGGTATAATGAACCAAAATCCTTAGATGTTGCTTTTGATGTAATTGGTGATATTGTTATGGCTGCTGCAAGTCAACAATATGGCGGTTTTACTATTCCAGAAGTAGATAAAATTCTTGCAAAATATGCTGAAAGAACTTTTAATAGACAAAACGAAAAATATTTATGCCTTGGCTTGTCATTTGAAAAAGCAAGAGAAGCTGCCCTAGATGATGTTCAAAAAGATTATGAACAAGGATTCCAAGGTTGGGAATACAAGTTTAATACTGTAGCGTCATCAAGAGGCGATTATCCGTTCATTACTGTTACAGCTGGTTTAGGAACTGGACTTTATGAAAAAATGGCTACAATGGCAATGCTTAAAATCAGAAAAGGCGGACAAGGTAAGAAAGAATGCAAAAAGCCGGTATTATTCCCTAAAATAGTTTTCTTGTACGATGAAAACTTGCACGGTGAAGGTAAAGTAAATTATGATTTATTTAAAGCTGGTGTTGAGTGTTCTAAAAAAACAATGTACCCTGATTGGTTGTCTTTGTCTGGCGAAGGTTACGTAGCTGAAATGTACAAAAAGTATGGTAAAGTTGTTTCACCTATGGGTTGTAGAGCATTTTTATCACCTTGGTTTGAGCGCGGTGGCATGAATCCTGCGGATGAAAATGATGAACCAATTTTTGTAGGACGTTTTAATATCGGTGCTATAAGTTTGCATTTACCAATGATTTATGCAAAAGCAAAACATGAAAGCAAAGATTTTTATGAAGTTTTAGATTATTATATGGATTTAATCAGAAAACTTCATATAAGAACTTATGACTATTTAGGCGAAATGAAAGCTTCTGTAAATCCATTGGCATATTGTGAAGGTGGATTTTACGGCGGTCATTTAAATTTCAATGATAAAATTAAACCGTTAATGAAATATGCAACAGCATCATTTGGTATTACAGCATTGAATGAACTTCAAGAAATTCATAATGGTAAATCTTTGGTTGAAGATGGACAATTTGCTATTGAAGTTATGGAATATATTAATAAAAAAGTTGCTGAATTTAAAAAAGAAGATGGTTATTTATATGCATTATATGGAACACCGGCAGAAAACTTGTGTGGCTTACAAGTAAAACAATTCCGCAAAAAATATGGTGTTGTAGCACATGTTTCTGATAAACCGTATGTTTCAAATTCTTTCCATTGTCACGTTACAGAACAAATAAGTCCTATTGAAAAACAAGATTGTGAAAAACGTTTTTGGGATTTGATGAATGGTGGAAAGATTCAATATGTAAAATATCCAATTGACTATAATACAGAAGCTGTAGAAACATTGATTAAACGAGCAATGGATATGGGATTTTATGAAGGTGTAAATTTATCATTATCATATTGTGATGATTGTGGTCATCAAGAATTGAATATGGATGTTTGCCCAAAATGCGGTTCTAAAAATTTGACAAAAATCGATAGAATGAATGGTTATTTATCTTATTCAAGAGTCAAAGGTGATTCACGCTTGGCAGATCATAAAATGGAAGAAATTAAAGATAGAGTTTCAATGTAAGATATGTATTGTTAAAAACAAGCGATGGCGACAATTTAGTCGCCATCGCTTGTTTTAGTATTATTGATTATTTTATTATTACGTTTGAAAAGTTTTTAGGTAGCTTTCCACAAACCCATCTAGTGCGCCATCCATCACTGCATCAACATTTCCGACTTCATATCCTGTTCTATGATCTTTAACCATTTTATAAGGATGAAATACGTATGAACGAATTTGTGAACCAAAATTTACATCCATTGTTTTACCTTTTAGTTCAGCAAGTTTTTGTTCATGTTCGCGTTGTCTTATTTCCAAAAGTTTTGAAGCTAAAAGCTCCATTGCAATTTCTTTATTCAAAAGTTGTGAGCGTTCTTGTTGGCATTTAATCACAATGCCGGTTGGTTTGTGAAGAATTCTAACCGCTGTTTCGACTTTGTTAACATTTTGTCCACCGGCTCCGCCTGAGCGCATTGTTTCAACTTCTATATCTTCTGGTGGAATGGTTATTGTTTTTTCATAATCTGCAATTATTGGCGAAACTTCGCATGAGGCAAAGCTTGTTTGTCGTTTGCCGTTTGCATTAAAAGGTGAAATTCTAACAAGCCTATGCACTCCTTTTTCTGCCTTTGCATAACCATAGGCAAATTTGCCGGTAATTTTAATTGTCGCAGATTTTATGCCAGCTTCTTCACCATCAGATTTATCAATAAGTTCAACCTTCCAACCTCTAGATTCTGCCCAGCGAATATACATTCTTAAAAGCATATTTGCCCAATCTTGCGCATCAGTTCCACCTGCTCCGGAATTTATTGTTAAAAAGGCATCAGCATCATCATATTCGCCGGATAACATTTTTTGTATATCATATTTATCCAACTGGATAGTTAATTCTTGAAGTGCAAGTTCGCTTTCTTTTAAAAGCTCTTCATCATCAATTTCTTCTGCGGTTAATGCGTCCTGAATCACAGAATCCCAATTAGTAAATTTTTCAAGAGTTTCTTTGATATCCTTGATTTCTTGCCCAATTTCAGTTGCTAAATTTTGGTTTGACCAAACTTCAGGGGTTTGCATTTTTTGTTCAAGTTGCGCAAGTTTTATCTCCAAACCTTTTAGGTCAAAGACACTCCTTGTTTTTATCAATACGTTGTTTTAATTCATTTATGTTCATAACTTTATCAATTTTATAACATTAGCATGTATATTTTCAATAGTATCTGCAGAATTAATTACCTTAATTCTTTGAGGTTCTTGTTTGGCAATTTCTAAAAAACCTTGGCGCACCCTTTCAAAAAATTCTTTTCCTGCAGATTCCATTCTATCTTTGTTGTCCCCAACTCTTGCGGAAGAAGTTTCTATATCAACATCAAACACTAAAGTTAAATCAGGTTTTAATCCGCTTGTTGCAATATTATTTAATTTTTTTATCTGTTCAATATCTAAGCCTCTACCATATCCTTGATAAGCAACAGTTGAGTCAATATGTCTATCACACAAAACGATTGTTCCGTTCTCTAGTGCAGGTTTTATAATACAATCAACATGTTGTGCTCTATCTGCTAAAAACAAAAATGATTCGCAAGTTGAAGATACTTTTCCGTCATAATTAAGTAAAATTTCTCTAAGTTTTTCGCCAAGCCCTTTAGCACCAGGTTCTCTTGTGACAAGGGTTTTATATCCTTTATTTTTTAAATATTCATCAAGAAGTTTAATTTGTGTTGTTTTTCCACAACCATCAGCTCCTTCAAAAGTTATAAAAACTCCTTTTTGCATTTATATTTCTCCAAACTAATTGTAATCTCTTAAATTCGGTCTATCGGAATCGTAATCTCCATATAGCGTGTTTTTACGAGTTCTATTAATATCTAAGCTATCAAGTATTGAATCATCAATATAATTTATAGGTTTAATATTTTGTGAATTTGTTTTTTGCAAATTTGTTTTATAAACTGCATCTTTTGTAGAATTTTGTTTTAGATTAATTTTATTAGAAATATTGTTTGTATCATTAGTCGTTTCAATTATTGGTGTTGCTTTCACTTCTAATTTAGTTTGACGTTTCTCTTCGCGTTTAGCTTGCATATCAGCTTTTTTTTCTTGAATTTTTGATTTAGTATTGTTATATTTTTTTTGAGTTTTATCTTTTGTTTCGTCAATAAATTCGCCGGTTTCAGTTTTAGCAACTGCATAAACCTTATCGTATTCTTTCTTCAAATGACGATATTTTTTTGTAAATACATTGTCAATGTTTCCAATATCATAATAAATTTGTTTAGATTCTTTTGCTAAAAGTTCTGGTGGTAAAACTTTTGCTTGAACATTTTGAGCAATTTGCGGACACAAATAACGCGAATAATCTTTGACTTTTTGTAATTGTTCAGTTTGCGGTGACGGACCGCGCGTAATAATACGATTTTCACAAACACTAATTGTTTTTTGATATGTATCTGTCCATAATGTAATGTTATCTTTTGTATCAACTAAAACTGCGTATGTTGAAATTTTGTAAGCAGGGTCAACGACTGTTGCACCGGCTACATTTAAAAAATCCCATACGGTTCTGCGCAAAATATAATTTTCAGAATCAACAGCGGTTGTTAAAAGCAAAACATAGCGCGCATTTGATTTTACTGCCAACTTTTTTAATGTAACATAATCGACATTATAAGTTGTTTTAAAACGTGAAGTTAGATTCTTTGCTGATATTAATGTTGAGGGGTTACTTTTATACAAAGCTCTTGTTTCACTTACATTTGGCGAATTTATATAATCTGTATCGTTCAATATTGTAGCGATTCCGTTTGCAAAAAATTCTGCTGAATCGTTATAAATATAAGAATCAACGGCAATATTTTCAGTAACAATATTATCTGGAATAATCAAAACCTTATAGCTCTCTGCAAAAACCTGAGGAGCTATAATCAAAACAATCCCAACTAAAAATATTTTAAAAAAATCTCTCACAATCAGATTATAGCATAAGCTTTAGAATGTGTAAATTTTTGTAAGCGTTATTATATTAAAATCCACTAATTATATGATGTTCATACTTTAAAATTTATTTATTATATGTATGGACTATAGTAGGGACACGTATGATAAATTCAATGTTTTTCGATGAATTATATAAACAATTTAGTTGGTTTGATTCTTTATTTACACCAGCTATAAAAAATTGTAGTGATGAATTTTTCTACGATGGATTTGAATACAAATTAATGTCCATAAGCACAAATATGAATGTGCTTTCGCAAAATGAAACTTTTTTTGTTACAAAAATAAAAATTAATCAAAAAAATGATGTTTATATAAGAATTTCGCAAGAAGCAATAAATGTTATTTTAGATAAAGTTTTGGGCAAGAATAATAGACGTTTTGAATTGACTGAAGTAACGGAACTTGAGGCTAAAATTATTACAGCATTTAATGATTTTTTGTATGAAACTTTAGCGCCGAATTTCACAATTGAGCCTAATAAACGCTATAATGAAATTTTACATTTAACTTATTTTGTAAAAAGCGAGGTTTCAGAAAATGCTGCGAAATTCATTATTTCTATTCCAAAAGAAATTTTGCTACCTGAGAGTTTAGATTTATCAGAACAACGTTTTACTGATATGGATTTTGCAAAATGCACTGTGACTGCAGATTTGCTTGTGGGAAGTACAACATTTCCACTTGCAGATGTTAAACGGTTAGATGTCGGTGACATTGTTGTTTTCGATAATAGTAACTCTTCAGAAATGACGCTTGTTTGTGAAAATATAGTTCAAAAATTTAAAATAAAACCTAACGAAAACATTGTACAGCCTTACGATATGGCAGGAGGAAACGATATGCATGATGAAAATACTAATTTATGGGACAGTATTCAAGTTGACATGTCAGCAGAATTCAATAAAGTAAAATTAACTTTGGGTGAATTAAAAAGCATTGAAGAAGGTTTGATTGTTGACCTTTGCTCAGTTTATGATAATAAAATTTCATTAAAAGTCGGTAACAAAGCCGTTGCCTCTGGTGAATTGGTAATAATTAATGATAGATTTGGTGTAAGAATTGAAAAAGTTATGAATGAGCCGGAAGCTAACCCTCAAGAAGAAAACAATTTTGAGGAAGAGGAAGTTGCAGAAGAAAATCAAGAGCAAGATGAAGATTTTGATTATAGCGATTTCGAAGTAGATGAAAACGAAGAACAGGAAGAAACTCCTGAAAATAATGAGGACTTTGCAGAGTAGTTGACTTTGCAAATTGGGGAATTAAAAAAAATATAATGCAATTTTTATTAATTGCAAAAAGCGAGGTATTTATGGGATATTTAACAAATTTTATTGTATATACACTAGCCATGGTTGGCTTGATGATGTTTGCATTATTCATATTTAAAAAAACGACATCAGGAAACAATGGTGTTCATTCTAAATATTTAAAAGTTATAGATTCAATTTCTATAGGTCCAAGAAAAAATTTGTATATCGTTGCTGCTGGTGAAGAAAAATTTCTTATAGCCGGCGATATTGAAAGAACAAGTTTGATTTCAAAACTTGATACAAAAAAGCTTGGTAATGAAGGATTCTCTGCTATTGCGACTTCTGAAGTTGAAAATTATCAAACACAAAGCGTAACAAAAAGTATGGCAGACTTGCCACTTAAAAGAAAGTACACAGATAGTGGGATTGGTATAAGAGCTTCGCAATTAAGTGCAAAATTGAATAATGAAAATTCATACGCATCAGTAATGAGAAGTTTGGCAAGTAAAATGAATGCAACAAGTGTAGGGGGAAATCAATAATGGATTCTGTATTAAAAGATATGAACCCGGTTTTACAAATGCTTACGGTAATGACAATGTTTTCATTGTTACCGTTTGTATTTTGTTGTATGACGAGTTTTTTGAGATTTACCATAGTTTTTTCACTATTAAAAACCGCGATGGGTGTTCAAGTTCCGCCATCAATTGTAACAATTGGTTTGTGTATGATTTTAACCTTTTATACAATGGGGGGAGTTTTTCAACAAATGTATGAAAGAGGGTCAATCCCTTATCAAAAAAATCAAAATTTAATCATGGCGATAGATGAAGGTTCAAAGCCTTTGAAAGAATTTATGATGAAACAAACTCAACAATCAGATTTAACATTTTTTGTGGAATTAAAACGTAAAACTCCGCCAAAATCACCGGACGATTTGACAATTTGGGAAATTGCACCGGCTTATATTTTAAGCGAGTTAAAAGTAGCTTTTGAAATAGGTTTTGTCGTATTTGTTCCATTTATCGTTTTGGATTTAGTTGTTGCAAATATTTTATTGGCGCTAGGTATGTTTATGTTATCACCTACAATCATATCTTTGCCATTTAAATTACTGATATTTATAGCTGTTGATGGTTGGGCATTAATAGTTCAGGGACTTGTTCAAAGTTATAATTAACGAGGAAAAAATTATGGAAATGTTAACTGAAAGAAAAATTGAAAATAGAATTTTTACAATACGTAATCAAAAAGTTATGATTGATAAAGATTTGGCAGAATTGTATAATGTGCCGACTTCACGTCTCAATGAAGCTGTTAAACGTAATATTAAACGTTTTCCAGAAGATTTTATGTTCAAACTCACTAAAGACGAGCTAAATGAACTTATCGCAAATTGCGATAGGTTCCAAAAATTGAAACATTCACCGACAACTCCAAACGTTTTCACAGAGCAGGGTGTAGCAATGTTATCAAGTGTTTTAAATAGTGAAAGAGCTGTCGCAATTAATATTGAAATTATTAGGACTTTTGTTAAACTTAGACAATATGCTCTTATGAATACTGAAAAATCAAAAGAGATTGAAGAGTTACGAAAAATGTTGATGTTGCATATTGAACACACTGATAAAAAGTTTGCGGAGCATGATGAAATGATAGCGCAGATTATAACTGTTTTAAACAATCTTCTTGAAAAACCACGTGAAACTAAACAAGTTGGGTTCAAAACAAAATAATTGTAAGGAATAAAATTATGGAAATGTTAACTGAATATTTAGCAAAAGGTTTTATGGTAATGCTTTCAATCTCTATGCCATGTGTATTGACAGCTGCTGCGATTGGTTTGGTAGTCGGTATTCTTCAAGCCGTAACTCAAGTACAAGAACAAACTATTTCTGCTGCGCCAAAGATTTTTGCGGTATTTTTGGTTATTGTAATTGGCGGAATGGGATTTATTAAATTATTAACAAATCTTTTTCAAGAAGGTATGTCATTAGCTTTTAATGGTGTTACAAAAAATGCCGTTTATGTAATGTCTGCAAATGATTACAAATACACCACACCTTTTCAATCAGAGATGAATGATTCTTTTAAAAATGTTCCTAATGTAAAAGAATCCATGAAAAATGCCGGCAAAGTTCCTTATATTGATAAATCACAAAAAATTAAATATACACCATCGCGCCAAGCGCCAATGCCTAAGGCTAATTTTGTAGAAACAAATAAAATCTTGGGGAGATAATTTAAAGAAATGAAAATTGATACAGTAAAAATATTTTTCATATTCTTAATGATTTTAACTTGTGCGAAAGTTCAAGCTTTTCAAGATTGTGTGATTACAACAGATGCAAAATTAACAGATATAAAAATTGAAAACCACAACATAATTGATGTTTGCCCATTGATTACTATTATGAACGAAAAAAATACTTTAATAGTACATCCATTATCTGTTGGTCAAACTCGATTTTGTGTTTTAAAAAATAATAAAAATATTGAGGTTTTTAATGTAAAAGTTGAGGAAGATAAAACAATTATTGATGAAGTAGAAGGATTTTCAATTGATACATTAGACGAGCCACCGGAATTTTTTGATTATGACCTCGATATTCCGCCGGTTGTAAATTCTAGCGAGGGCAAGATTAATGGATGAATTAATTAGACAAATCGCTATATTATTTCCGGATTTTGAAAAATGGTTTTCGGCAGGCTTTATTGTTTTTGCAAGATTACTTGGTTTTATACGTTTTGCTCCGATATTTAATAGAAAAGAAATTAATACTATTGTAAAACTATCATTAGTTCTGCTTTTAACAATGATGATAACTCCGCTTTTGCATCCGGCACCGCCACCTGCAAATGTATCACCAATGCTTTTGTGGGTTTTAAACTTTGCGGTTGGTGCAATAATCGGTTATATTGCGCAACTTATTATTCTGGCAATTGAAGCCGGTGGAGATGTAATTAATACTCAAATGGGTTTGTCTTCAGCCATGGTTATGGATCCGACAACAAACAGCCAAACCTCTATTTTAAGTAGAATGATAACAATACTCGGTATTTGTATTTTTATTGAAATGGGCGGATTTTATTGGCTTTTTAATGCATTGTTGCGAAGTTTTGAGATTTTTCCGATTTATGCGGTTCAAATTCCGCTAGAAAAAATTATTAATCTAGATTATCTTGTTAAAACAACCTCAAATGTTTTATATGTAGGTTTGCAAATTGGCTCTCCTGTTTTGTTGGCAACTTTAGGGCAAGATATTATTCTTGGTGTAATTTCAAAAACTGCGCCGCAAGTAAACGTCTTTCAATTAAGTTTCTTGTTTAAACCTGTGTTGGGTGCGGCTATAATGATTTGGATTATGCCGTTATTAATAAATGTTATTTCAGATTTCTTTTTATCATTTTCAAATATATATTGATAAAGCTTTGAAAAATATGGAAATTATTTATAAAAATGTTTTGCGACAAATTATAAATATGTTACAATTAAATAAAATTTACGAGGGTTTTTTATATGAAAAAATTAGGTTTTACTTTAGTAGAAATTTTGGTTGCTTTTGGTATTATTGGTGTAATTTCAGCATTGCTTATTCCACAATTGCAATCTAGTTATAAAAAACAAGTGTATGCATCAACTTTAGCTACAACTGCTTCCAATTTCGAAAACGCTATGGCAAAAATGATGAGCGCAGAAAACGTGACAACATTATGGGAAACTAATGCTTGGCAAGATTTGGTTGGTAAAAGTGATGACATTAATACTAATGGCTTAAATTCATCAACTGATACAGGCGGACTTATTTCCAATTTTCAGAGTAGGCTTTCAGATTATTTAAAAATTAGCAATATGCTTATATATAGAAATAATAATGATGATAGTAATAATGCTCCACCTTTTCTTTTAAGATTAGAAAACGGAACAGATTGCATGCTTATTATATATCCACCTGATACGACAGAAATAGATTCAACAAAAATTAATACTATTGAAACAAACGGTGGACAATTAATTGAAGTTGCAGGAGTATTATACGTTGATGTTAATACTGTTGATTCAAAGCCAAATAAAGTTGGACGTGATAGTTTTGCGTTTCTTATTGGCAATGATGGAACGCTTTATCCTTTTGGTGGTTTAGATGTTTCTTTAAGATGGTATGGAAATAAAAACAATATTTGGAAAAATACTGATTCCTCTAATGAAGCACCTTGCAACAAAGAACGTGGACTTTCTACCGGTTGCACTGCGCGTTTGGTAGAAAACGGATATAAGATGGATTATTAAGTGAATAAATTATGTTAAAAAAAATATTTTCAAAAATAACTATACATTCTGTATTAATAATCACTTCTTTATTATCAATATTTCCTTTTATATGGTTATTGTCAACTTCATTGAAAGGTGTTTCAGAAGATATTTTTGCGTATCCGCCAACAATAATCCCACAAGATTTTACTTTTGCAAACTACATTGATGTTTGGCAAAAAGTTAATTTCATGGGCTATTTTTGGAATAGTATGATTGTTGCAGGGTTAACGGTAGTTTTGAATTTAGTATTATCATCGCTTGCCGGATATCCGCTTGCAAGAATGAACTTTAAAGGTAAACGAATTGTATTTTTTTCTATATTAGCAACTATTATGATACCGTTTCAAGCAATTATGCTACCGGTTTATATTATAACTTTAAAATTACATTTAATAGATAGTGTAAATGCTTGTATGGGATATTTAGGACTTGTTATGCCTTTTGCAGTAAGTGCGTTTGGAATATTTTTAATGCGTCAAGCGTTTTTGAAAATTCCACGCGAAATTGAAGAGGCTGCAATCGTTGACGGGTGCAATGTTTTTCAAATGTTTAGAAAAGTTGTTATTCCAATGGTTAAGCCAACTCTTGCAGTACTTGCTGTTTTTACGTTTATTGGCTCTTGGGGTGAATTCTTATGGCCAAGTATTATTTTAACAAAAGATTCAATGTATACTTTGCCTGTTGGAATCAATAATTTGCAAGGAATGTTTTCTGCAAATTGGAGATTTATTGCTGCAGGTTCAATTATTGCCACAGTTCCTATAATAATCTTCTTTTTAGCAATGCAAAAATATTTTATTTCAGGCGAAAACGATGGCGCTGTAAAAGGTTAATTTACAAAATATGCTTGCTCAATAGTTATGCTAATGCTAAAATCTAGTTTATGAATACAAAATTTTGGACAGCATTTTCATCAATAGAACAGCTTGATTCTACTTTTATTCAAAGGCTTTACAATTATTTTGGTAATATTGAAACTGCTTTTAATGCTTCGCTTAATGATTTAAAACAAATTGAAGGCTTATCAATTAAAAAAGCTGAAAATTTTGTGCAAAAACGCGACGCAAATGGTGGTACAAATCCTGATAAAACGCTTGAAGAAATTTTATCAAAAGGGATTAAGATTTTAACTTTTGAGGATGAAAACTATCCTTATATGCTTAAACAAATTTATAATCCGCCAATGTGTTTGTATTACAAAGGTAATTTAGAGCTTTGTAATCTTGAAAAAACAGTTGCTTTTGTTGGTTCAAGAAGGGCAAGTTTAAATGGTAAAGATAGTGTAAGGCGCATTATTTCTGATTTAAAAAATACTGATATTTGCATAGTTTCAGGCTTAGCAACCGGAATTGACACAGTTTCACATCAATCGGCAATAGAAAATAATCTTAAAACCATTGGAGTAATTGCAAGCGGATTTGATTATATTTATCCAAGTGCCAATAAATACTTGTATGATAAAATCGAAAACGAATGCGGTGCGATAATTACTGAATATTATCCGACTTTTGAACCGACTAAATTTAGGTTTCCGCAAAGAAATAGAATTGTTTCAGGACTATCTTATGGTACTATTGTTGCTGAAGCTGCAATAAAAAGTGGAGCTTTGATTACAGCAAATTTAACTTTAGAACAAGGTCGGGAATTAATGTGTATTCCAGGAACAATTAATAATATTAATACAGAAGGAATTTTTAAACTTTTAAAAGACGGTGCGACAATGGTTACTTGCGGGCAAGATATTTTAAATGCGCTAAATTGGTCAGAAGAAAATATAAAACCAATATTTAATGAAGAAAATTTACAACTAAATCAAAATGAAAAAATAATTTTTGATATAATAAATATTGAACCAAAAGGGTTTGATGAGATTCAAGCTAAAACAGGTTTGCAAACAGATGAATTATTAATATGTTTGACAGGCATGGAATTACGCGGTTTAATAGTACAATCAGAGGGTGATAAGTACAAACGCGCATAAGCGATTTGTAAGAATTTGAGAGAAAAAATGGCAGAAGCATTATCAACAGAAAAACCAAAAAAAACGAAAAAGGGAAAATCACTTGTAATAGTCGAATCTCCTGCAAAATCTAAAACAATAAAAAAGATTTTAGGTGATGGTTTTCAAATAGAAGCCAGCTATGGTCACGTTAGAAATCTTCCGGTAAAAGATGCTGCAACAAAGAATTTGGGGTTTGATGTTAATAATCATTTTGAGCCAAAATTTGAAGTTATTGCCGGCAAACAACAGGTTGTCAAAAAATTAAATGATTTAGCTAAAGGTGCAGATAAAATATACTTGGCATCCGACCCCGACCGAGAAGGGGAAGCTATTGCCTGGCATGTCAGACAAATTTTAAAAGTGCCTGATGATAAAATTTGTCGTATTGTATTTAACGAAATTACGCCCAAAGCGGTAAAACATTCTGTTGAGAATCCACGTGCAATTGATATGGATATGGTTAAAGCTCAACAAACGCGCCAAATTCTAGATAAGTTGGTAGGTTTTAAATTAAGCCCTGTATTGTGGAAACAAATCGGTAATCGAAATTTATCAGCCGGAAGAGTTCAATCAGTTGCTTTGCGCATGATTTGTGAACGTGAAGAAGAAATTGAAGCATTTGTTCCAAAAGAATATTGGTCAATCCATACAATTATGGAGAAAGATGGAAAAACTTTCGAGGCTGAAGTTTCAAAGTATAAAAACAAAAAATTTGATATTAATAATGAAGAAGAAGCTTTAAAAATAAAAGAATTTTTACTTTCTCCAACTTGTGAATGCAAAGTAGAAAAAGTTAATAAAAAAGAAACAAAGCGCAAACCAACTGCACCTTTTATCACATCAACAATGCAACGTGCTGCAAGTTCAAAATTAGGTTTTGGAGTCGCAAAAACAATGCAAGTTGCACAAAAACTTTATGAAGGTATTGAAATTGATGGAACGCCTGTTGGTTTAATTACTTATATGAGAACTGATAGTGTAAGAATTTCTGATGATGCGCATGAAATGGCTAAAGATTTTATTCTAAATAATTATGGTAAAGAATATTATCCGGCAACTACAAACGTATATGTAAAAGGAAAACAAAACGTTCAAGATGCGCACGAAGCAATTAGACCTTCTTATCCGGATAAAACTCCAGAAAGTATAAAAAAATACCTTGATAACGACCAATACCGCTTGTATAAACTTATTTGGGATAAATTTATGTCATCTCAAATGGCTCCGGCAACAATTGCTAATAAATCACTTGATATTTCAGCAGGAGATTATACACTTAGAGCAAGCACCAGTAAGGTTAAATTTGATGGATTTTTAAAATTATACAATGATAGTGAGGACGAAGATAAAGAAAAAGAATCAGAAGCAAAGATTCCGGATTTAGAAGTAGGGGATAAAGTTGCTTGTAAAGAAGTTAATCCTAAACAGCATTTTACCCAACCGCCACCAAGATTTAATGAAGCCTCTTTGGTAAAAGCGCTTGAAGAACATGGAATTGGACGTCCATCAACCTATGCAACTATTATTACAGTTATTCAAACAAGAAAATATGTCGAAAAGCGTGATAAAGCTTTGGTTCCGACTATTTTAGGCAGAACTGTTTGCAAACAATTGGTGAGCCAGTTTAAAGATATTATGGATTATAAATTCACTGCAGGCATGGAAGAAAAGCTTGACCTTATTGCGGAGAAAAAAGCTGTATGGAATGTTGTTTTACAAGAATTTTATGATCCATTTATTAAGGTTGTAGATTCTGTAATGCAAACTGCTGAAAAAATTAATATAGAAACAAAATACAAGTGTCCAAATTGTGGTAAACCATTACTTTTAAGAACAAGCAAAAAAGGTACACAATTTTTGGGATGTTCGGGTTATCCAGAATGTAAAACTGCAGTTTCTTTAAACATGATTTTAGAGATGGAAGCAGAAAATGATACTGAAAATCCAACAGCAGCAAAGCCTCAAGAGGTTTGCGAAGAAAAATGCGAAAAATGCGGTTCTGATATGATTTTCAAAATTGGACCTTATGGAAAGTATATGGAATGTACAAATCAAGAGTGTAAATTCCGTAAACCATATAGAAAATCAACAGGAGTAACCTGCCCAAAATGTGGAGAAGGAACGATTGTTGAGAGAAAATCAAAACGTGATGTAATATTTTATGGTTGTAATAAATATCCGGATTGCGATTTTGTACTTTGGGACGAACCAACGGGGAATAAATGTCCGGAATGCGGTGAATTATTGGTGAAAAAGAAAAACAAAAATGGCACATTTGAAGTTTGCTCAAGTCGTAAATGTGGCTTCAAACGCGAACTAATTCCACCTGAACAAAAAATGGAAGAATAGAATTATACAGAACAGAAAAATTTATAAACTTTATTTAATATATCTTTTAATAACATTTTAAATTTTAGTTTAGAAAAATTGTTGATATTATTTTCCAATGATAATTTTAAAGAGAAACGACCATCTCGTAATAATATATCATCTAGATTTTTAATATTTTTTGAAGTTGCTATTATTGTTGCATGTGAACTTATTGAAATATCATCCATAATACTTTTTAAAGGTCCAATAATTTTATTATTAATTGGAGCAAATTTTTCAAAATTATTTATAAAAATTATGGTTCTTTTTTTAGAATTTTTGAAGATTTCTTTTGATTCTGCTATAGCTTCCTTTAAATTCTTTAAGCGGGTAATTTCACTTTTTGTATTGATAACATTAAGCAGATTACAATCATATTGTTTTGCAATAGCTTCAACAAATTTTTTGTTAAAATCAGAATTTTTACCATATAATAAAATTCCATTAGGAACTTGTACAGACTTTCCTTGTTGTTCTAAAATAACTGGGTGCCCAAATTCTGTTTTAATTTGTGTTTTTTCTCGCGTATAACCAGTAATTAATCCAAATCCATTAGATTTTGGAGTATTTATCAAACGATTAATTTTATTTGATTTCAAAATAGAAGAATCAACATTATTTGCTAATTTTTTAAGATTATTATTTCGATTATCTTTAATATTTTTAATTTTTATATCAAATTTATTTCTTTCAATTAAATCCTGCTTTTCATGTGTTTTTTTAATTTCAAGATTATATTGTTTTAACTCTTTTATTGTATTTTGTTGTGATATGAGCATACCTCTATATTTTGATGAAGATTCTTTTAGATTTTGAATTGCAAGTTCCATATCACATAAAGAATTTTCTAAATTTTTAATAGTATTATAATTGTTATCTTTTTGGCGGTTTAATATTGATAATTCTGATTCTTTTGATAATAAAGTTTCATTATGAAAATTTTTTAAATCTTTTAATGATAATATTAAATTATCATATTCAATCTGTTTTTTAGCATAAGCCAACTCTAAATCTTTAATTTCTTTTTTCATTTCTTGTTCTATGATAGCTTTAGATTTATCTTCTCCTGACCACCACCAAGATAATCTATTATATGATTTTCTCATTTCCATCATTCTATCATCAAACTCTCCTTTGAATGTTATAGGAGATTTGTAATATCTATTCTGATAATTAAATTGATTATTTGTTAAATTCAAAATGCGCATTTTTACCTATTTCTTTAATTCTTTCAATAAACTCGGAAGTCCAAAATATTTATCAGAAATGAAATTTTTATCTACTTTAATTTTTTCGCTAAAAATAAATTTATTATTTACTTTAGAATCAGTGATATTAGAAATGCCGATAATTACATTGTGATATAAATTTACACCTTGTTCTAAAACTTCTTGTATAAAATTTTTATTGTCATGTTTTATATTTGTTTCAAGTATTTCATTAATATTTGATATTATTGTAAAAGTATATTTTCCGGTTTTATCATAATTTTGCGAAGCATTGATTAATATTTCTTTGAAAAACTTTATAAATGCTTTGAAATTTTGAAAATTTTGAGCATTTATATGTGTATAATTTACGCCAGCTTGTAAAGCTAACCATTTTGAAGTCGTTTCGCGAACATTATCATTAAAATTAGAATAAATATCTTCTAAACATACACTAGATGGTAAGTTTATATTTTCACCGTCCATTGCTAATATTGTAGGATTGATTATTTTATTTATCAAAAATGATTTTAACCCATTTTGTGCGATTTGAAGTTCTTTTTCATAATACTTATTTAGTTTTTCCATTTCTTGTGTCATTTTTTGAGTTAATTCATTTTCAAGTTCTTGTTTCTTTATTAAAGTTGAATTATAAATTTGTGCACTTTCTTTTTGTAAATTTCTGATTTCAACATTATTGTTATTTATTTTATTAATAAGTTCAGTATTAATGCTTTTTTCATTTTCAATTTCAGATTTTTTTTGATTTAATATATTTTCATATCCATAAATCTGAGATTTAGTATTTTTTACTTCATTTTGAGTTGCACAAATTTTGTTGTTTAAATCAACTTCTTGGTTATGAAAAGAAATTATTTCTTCTTGCTTTGAGATATCATATTGATAAATATTATAATCAATATCTGATATTTTATTTTTTATTTTAGATTTTTCATCATCCAAATAATGACCAAAAGAGATTTTTGGATTCACATTAAAATTATTTATTTGTTTTATATTCATTTCTATAACCTAATATTATGCATGTTTAATATATTCAATTTGTTTTTTAAATAATTCTAATGCATCTTTTTTAATATCCGGCCCAATTGCTTTAATGCTATCTATAAAATTTTGTTGTGTCATTTTAGATACATTATTGCTTTTTACAAATTTAGTCACAACAGATTCTAAACGAGCATTGCTAAACGCTGAATCAGTATAATTTGTTATTATATCAGCTAATTTTTCAAAATTTACAGTATTATCTGCAAAAGGTTGACCATAAAATTTTAATATTTCTAATGCGTTTTGCTTATTAGCCGGATATATCGGAACTTTTACATCAAAACGTCCAGCTCTTAATAATGTATCATCAATTTTTTCAGGAAAATTACTTGTTGCAAAAATAGTGCAATGATATTTTTCTGAACATTCATCTAAAAAAGATTTAAGCGGTCCTAAAATTTTTGAGCCTTTTGGTGCATAATCATCAAATTCATCAATATGAAGAATAGTTCTTACGCCAGTTTTTTCAAAATTTTCTTGGGCTTTTAATGCGATATTTCTTAAATTTTTAATATTTTCAGAAACATCTAGCGTATTTTCTATTTTTATATGATTACAATTTAATTGTTCTGCAAAAGATTTTGCAAATAATGTTTTGCCATTTCCTTTTGGACCAAAGAAAAATATACCATTAGGAACATTTGCAACTTCTCCACTTTTTTCTAGAATAATTAAATTGCCCACAAGATGCATTAATATTTCTTTTTCATTAGAATAACCTGCAAGTTTGCCAAACCCTTTTTCATTTGTTATTTCATTCATTTTTTTGTGAATTTCTTCAATTTTTCGTATTTTTTCTGCTTGCGGACTTTTTAACAATATTTGTGCATCATAAAATTCACGCATTCTTTTAAGCTCTTTTTCAAACTGTGCTTCCATGTATGCATCATGTTTTTCACGAGCTTTTTCCATTTTTTCCAATAGTGTCTGTGTTTCTTTTTCTTTTCGTGCTTGTATTTCACGTTGTTCTTGTACTATTTTTTGATATTCTTGAATTTGTTCTTTTAATGTCTTTGTAGCACGAGTTTGTGTGTCAAGAGCTTCTTTTTGTATTAAAACGGTTTCCTCATGAGATTTTCTATAATTATTCATCATTTCATCTCGTTTACGAAGTGATTCTTCTAGCTTACTCGCATATTCTTGTGCTTCATTTAATCTCTTTTTATTAATTTCGTTAAATGTTTCAGCTTGAATACGTCCTATTTCATTATCATGGTTGCGTTTATCAAGAATTGATTTTGCTTTATTACGTTCTTTTTCTTCTGCTCCCTTAAAATTCCATTGCCACCAAGTATAATTTGAACGCGCATTTTGAACCATCGTCTCTACTTCATTTTCGTAACTTGAAGCTCTAAAATTTGGAGTATAATAAGATGTAATTTCATTTTTTTGTATTTTTGATGTTCTTTGAACTCTTTGATTTGTAATTGTGTTAATTGAATTAATTCTCATTTTAATACCTTCCTTTCAAATAATTAATTTGGTCTACGCACTATATTTCAAATATGGTTTATAAATCTCCAAATTTTCTTGTCTAATATTTGGAACCACGTCTTTGCTTATATCTAATAAATCTTGTTGTGTAATTGAGCGTTTACAGCCAATTTCTGTTATTGCTCTTTCAAATGAGCCTATTATTTTAGCAGTTGAATATGCATTATTACCAGCTTGTTTTACTAATTGTTGAGATAATAATTCAAAATCAACAGGCTCTGTAACAATTCCTTTTGTTAATTGTTTTAATAAAGTTGTTAAATCATTTTGATTAATCGGGGCAACATATAATATTTCAGTTTTTGGAACATTAGATATTTTGTTTATTATATTTGGATAATTTGTAGTCGCAACAAGCACGGCATGATTATCAGATAATTTTTTAAATACTTTTTTATACTCATCTAGAGATTTGTTATCATCTAATATAGAATCAATTTCGTCAAATCTAATACAAGTTTTTTTGCCGGTTTTTTCGAAATTTTTATTAGCATTTGATAAAATTTCATTTAATTCACTTAAATTTTCTGCGTGATTTAAATTATCATAAAATTTAGTGTTATCAAAATATTTACTATTAGCTATTTCATTAGCCAGTCTCGATTTCCCAGTTCCTTTAGGTCCAAAAAACATTAATATATTAGGAATTTTGTTTTTATCTTGTTTAATAATTGGCGTTATTAATTTGTTTTGAATAAATTGTTTTTCTTTTTCATAACCAATAAAATCTTTTTCAATGTTTGCTCTTAAATCTTCTAATATAATCCCTTCCATTATATCTTCTATAGCCTTGGGGTTTACCTCTTTAAATTTTACAGTGTCTGTGTTTTCTACGGGTTGTTTAGCAAAAGCATCTGCTTTTTGGATTGTTGGAGTTGATTTATTTTGAATTGCATTTTCTGTGTTTTCTATGGGTTGTTTAGCGGAAGTATCTGCTTTTTGAATTGTTGGAGTTGATTTATTTGAAGAAATTGGAGATTCTTTTGGTGTTGTTTTTGCAGTTACATTATTTGTTTTTTTATTTATAAATTCTTCAGAAGCTTCTTGTTTAAAATTTTCCCAAAAATCCTTCATTTTATCATCATATTTTTTTAAACTTTCTTCAACATTATTTTTTAAATCTTTTTTTAAATTTTCAAGTGTTTCTTTTTCAGCTTTGTTTATTTTTTTGCTCTTCAATCCTAAAAGAAAATCTGCAAGATCTGTAATTGCGATTAAAGCCAATCCAGCTCCAAGGATATAGTTCCACGCTTTTTGCTTTTTATTTTTTTCATCTTGTTGATTTTGTAATAGAAATTCATCAGAAACTTTATTCTTCATAATATCATTGTTGTTATTTGAATCAATTTTGCTGCTAGATTCTGATTTAAAATTTGTAACAATTTTATTTGTTAAGATGTTTGTACCAATGGATTTAATGTTCATAAACTATATTCCTTTCTTTATGTGTATAAATTCATTATTTCTTTTTTTATATCTGGTTTTATTTCACTTAAAATATTTAAAAAATCATTTTGATTCAATTTACCATTTTTTACATATATTGTTTTGATCCCTTTTTGTATACTTGATGCAATTTTTGCATTACTATAAAAATCGTTTCCTGCAATATTTATAATATGTTGTAATAATTTATCATAATTTATAGAATTATCAGCAAAATCGCTTATATAATATGACAAAACCTCTGTAAGATTTTTTTTGTTAGCTGGAGCAATAAAAATTTTTGTAAATTTGTTTAATGATAATATTTGAGAGTTTATTTTTGACAGAAAGTTAGTCGTTGCAAGGATTGTATAATTATTATTCTTTTTAAATAAACTTAACAATTTTTCATAATCGCTATGCATAAGAGAATCGTTCATAAAACTATCAATTTCTTCAATTTTAATAATAGTATGCGTTTTATTTTTTTCATAATTTGTATTAGCTATTTTTATGGCATTAATTAAATTTTCATAGTCAATTTTTGAATTTAATGTTGATTCTATTTTTATTACATTTGATTTTGTTTCATCTTCTAACGCTTTTACAAATAAAGATTTACCACATCCTTTAGGTCCATAAAAAAGTATAATGTTTGGAATCTCTGAGCGCATTTGGGTATTAATTTTTTTTATGGGGGTTATAAAATTTTGTTTTAATTCATTTTTTATTTCTTGATAACCTGCAATTTTATTAAAACCAATATTATTAGTTTTAATTTTCATAATTTTATGTAACAAAATTATATTATAAATCTTATTAATTTCATTGTTTAATTTACATTGCTGACTTTCATAAAATTTTTGCACATTTTTACAAGTTTCATCAATTTTTTGTTTAATTAATTTTTTATCATTTAAATATGCAAAGGATTTTTCAAGATTTTTTACATAATTATCAAAAAATAATTTTATATTTTTTTGTTCATTTTGTAAATTAATTAAATCATTTTGAACAGTATCTATATCAAAAATATTGTTAGAAGTAATATTTTTTAATTGAGTTTCATAAAACAAATTTCTATTTTTTTCTTCTTGAAAGATTTTAAAAAATGTAGATGTGATAATGGAATCTTTTGCTAAATTTTTATCATAAATAGCTTTGCATTTTTGTTTATGTGTATTATATTCTGTATTTCTATCTGTAACCCATTTTTTAATTGTTTTTTGTTCTTTATCATACTTTTTTTTAAATAATTCTAATTCTTCATCTTTTGTTAATTTTTTCTTTGGTTCTTTAGCTTCCATTAAATCTTGTTCTATTTCTTTGCGTCCTTTGCGCCAATTTGAAAATGCTTTTTGATAACCTTTTAGAAAACCGGTGTGATCGGATTCAATACCTTTTATTGCTAATACAGACCCCTTTATACCACCCCAAAGAAGATTTCCTGATTTGGCAAGAGCAATTATTGGACTATATTCTGCAATTCTTGCTATAAATTTTGCCTGTGCAGCATCAGTTTTTCCATTTAATAAATCATTTAATGGTTCTATAAATTTTAATAATCTTAAAAATTCAAAAATATTTTTACTTGTTGGTAAATGTTCTATAACATTTGTTAATCCATTTGTTTCAATAGTATATTTAGTTTTGTTTTCAAGGCAATCAAAAAGAGTTGTTAATGGAGTTATTTCGGAGTTTAAATCTAATTGTGAAGTTTTTTCAAAAGATAAATTTTTTAATTCAAAATCGTCTTTTAAATTATCTTCAAATTTCATATAAGCTAAGATTGGCAAAGTTGTCAATGATAACTTTTGTATTTTGTTGTGTAGTTTTAATTGATTTTTATTATTAAAAACATTAACTTTTTTTAAATTCATTTTCATAACTCCGTCAGTTATTTAAAATTTCAGTATTTCCATTAAAAATTTTATTAACTAAAATATCTAAAACATCCTGTGGTTTAAAAATTTTTTTTAAATTAAACATTAGATTGTATGGAGAATTTTTATATGGATTTTTATTAAATTCTAATTTATTTAAATCTAAACTATTTATAAAACGTCCACTTAAATCACAAGCAATTAAATCAAAAGAGTTCAATGATGCATATTTACACAATTTTTCTGAAATAATATTTTCAAATTTTTTTTTAAGTTGCATATTTGTAGTCTTATTATTTAATTTTGACAATTTTGAATAAAATAAATTTTCAGAATATTTTTTTAATAAATGTCCTCCATGAATAACATGACTTATTTCGTGAAAAAAAGATTCTAAAAAATGATTTGTCACTGTATTGTTATAGAAATAATCATAATCACTAATTTCATCTAATTTATCCCATGGAAAATCTTTATTAAATATAATACTTAATGCCGGTGTTATTTCTCTTGAATTTTTCTTTAGTTTGCAAGGTAAAAAATTAGTAAATCCATAAATTTGTGAAGAATTGTCAACGAAATAATTTTCAAGATTATCAACAATAACATTAAGAGGACAAATTAGTGGTGTCCTATATTTTTTATTCAATTCCTGCATTAAATCTATAGTTTTTTGCATTGACCATGCAATAATTTTATTATTTGAAAAATCAGATTTAATTCCATACAGTTTGTTTAAATTTTTTTGAATTTTATTACAATCTGTTGCTTGAATTTCAGAAATAATTGCTTTTTTCAAACCACCATGAAAATTAAAATTATACCTTTTTTGAATATTACCTGAAACAGTATTCATTTTAACCCAATAAATCTGTTAAATTTTCAATTATATCAGAACCATTGTCACTTATATCAGCTGCAATGTCAGTTGTAGCTTCAATATTATCAACCAAATCATTACTTCCATCTACTATTGACATTAATCCAGTATCAAGTTTTTTTGATTCAAATTTAGGTATTTCATCAAAAGATGTTGTTGTTAAAAGTTCTTCTACTTCATCACTACCTTTGAAAGTTGGAGCATAACCTATATAACCTGATTTACCAGAATTTTTTCCTGCATTCCATAACCCATTTATATATGATTGATTAATGGAACCCATATAATTGATTTCTCTAGGGTCAATTGCTTTTTGCATTGATTCTGGTAATGAATCAAAAGCTTTAAGATTTTTTTCAACGATATAAGTTGAAGCTCCTTGACTTTCACGTTCAAAATAAATATCGTTTAGTTTTTCCTTTGCAGTTTGATAATAACTTTTTAAATTTGTCGTTACAGATTTTTCAGTTACTTTTAGATTTTCAGTCAACTTTTTCAAAGAATTTGATTTTGTTTTAATAATTTTTTGAGTAGGATAACCTACAATTGATAAAATTTTCATAATTATACACCCCATTTCACATATCACAATATATACGTTAACATATCAATTTATGCTGTCAAGAAAATATTATATTTTTCGCAAATTGTTACATTTATCTGCTTTTTGTAAAGATTTTTTACGAACTTGACTTGTTTTTGGTAAGATTAAAATAATAGCGAAATTTGAATGCAAGTAGAGGGAAAAGAAATTATGAAAAAATTATTAATGGCGTTTACCACTTTGTTAATTACACTGCAGTCAGTTTCAGCAATGACAGTTGATGAATTCATTGATAGGCACATTGCTCCGGTTACTGACAGAATTGCAGATGTGATTTTTTACTCGGTACCCGTTGCTGGTGGGAAAATTCCATTAATTATTTTTTGGATTTTATTTGCTGGTATATTTTTTACAATATACTATAAAGGTATTTCTATTTGGGGATTAAAGCACGCAATTGACAATCTTTTGAAAAAACCTGAAAAAAGTCATGACGGTTGCGGTGAAGTTAGTTCATTTCAAGCTTTAGCAACTGCGCTATCAGGTACTATCGGTATTGGTAGTATTGCCGGCGTTGCGCTTTCTATATCTATTGGTGGCCCAGGTGCCGCGTTTTGGATATTCTTTGGCGCAATTTTAGGTATGTCTATAAAATTTGTTGAAGCAACTTTGGCTGTTAAATACAGAAGATTTAACCTTGATGGTTCTGTATCAGGTGGTCCAATGCATTACATTGCCCATGGTTTAACTCGTCGCAAATTACGTTGGTTAGGGCAACCGCTTTCCGTAATATTTGCAATGCTTTGTATTGGTGGCGGTATCACTGGCGGTAATATGATTCAAATTAATCAAACTGCAGAACAAATTATTTTTATAACAGGCGGTTCACACAGTATTTTCCACGGTTATGCTTGGGTTATTGGTTTAGTTTGTGCGGTATTAATTGGTTTAGTTGTTGTCGGTGGTATTAAGAGTATAGCTAAAGTTACAACTATTTTAACTCCTACAATGTGCGCTATGTACATTATTTCAGGCTTGATTGTAATCTTTGCTAATTTTACAAACATACCTCATGCGTTAAAATTAATCATGTGTGAGGCTTTTCATCCGACAGCCGTTGCAGGGGGCGTTTTTGGAACAATTATTATTGGTTTAAGACGTTCTGTTCAATCTAACGAAGCCGGAACTGGTGCCGCTGCAATTGTTTATGCGACAGCTCAGTCAAAAGAGCCGGTATCACAAGGTTTTGTTGCATTGCTTGAAACGTTTTTAACAGGAATTTTATGTTTGTTTACATCTTTTGCAATTGTATTTTCAGGCACTTGTACACAAGCACTTCCTGAACCTGTAGGTATTGAATTAGCATCAAATGCTTTTAAATCAGTAATTCCATTTTTCCCAGTAATTCTTTCAATTATTGCGGTAATGTTTGCAGTTTCAACATTAATTTCTTGGGCTTATTACGGTCAAAAAGCTTGGACTTTCTTGTTAGGCGAAGGAAAGAAACGCGTATTATTGTTTAATCTTATTTATTGCTTATTTATTGTAATTGGTTCTGCAATGAATGTTCAATCAATTCTTTATATAACAGATGCGATGATGATTTCAATGTGTGTTCCAAACATAATTGTACTTTACATCTTAGCTCCTGAAATAAGAAGAGATTTAAAAGATTATCTTGCACGACATAATATGAATTTTATTAAGTTTTAAATAAAATTGTTTTAATAATAGAGTCAGGGCGGC
>CAKVIC010000007.1 GCA_934754655.1 uncultured Candidatus Melainabacteria bacterium
TCAACAGTGCTTGAGAATTTGTTATCAACTCGTTCGACATTAAGGGATGCGGATGTTGCAAAGGTTTCGAGTGAATTGATAAGAAATCAAATTTTACAACAAGCATCAGCGACGTTGATGTCAACAAGTCGAAACCTGCGCTATGAAAACGTCATCGGCCTACTCCAAGGACTACGAAGGTAAAGAGAATCACGCTTTATTATTAGTAAAATATTCTATCCATCTAATTAAATCTGAAATCTCATAAGGTTTTGGCAAATACAAATCAGCACCAGAATTTAACACGGCGGTTTTGTCCTGTATTGTTGAAGTTACAAAAATTTTAGTATTTACAAAATTTACATTATTTTTCAATTTTTTACACAATTCCAAGCCCGAAAAATCATTCAGAGCGTCCAAAATTATTATAAAAGGTTGTTCCGGATTTTCTAAATCTAACTCTTCTACGATATTATATCCCTGAAGTTCTATCGTCGTTCTTAGTAATAAATACAAAGCTTCGTCTGGTTCTTTTATGTAAATATTTTTATTTGATATATTATCAGCAATAGAATTTACTCCCGACAATTTAACCCTATCTATCGCATAATGAGAACCTACAGGAATTTTAGCAACTTTTTTCATATAATATAAGCGTTCCAACACACCAGCTAGCGATGTGTCCAATTTATTCGTTTCTAAAACTCCGCCAATAGTCAATGACACAAAATTCACACGCATGCCTGCTCTTGAATCATCATTAAGCAACATATATCCGCGCGTTACATCTTTTTGTGAGTAAAATTTTGGCGCAACAGTATCAAAGGCAAAAGTTAAAAACTCCGCAAGTTTTTCCACAGAATAAGAATCTGTTATAATTATAAATTCATTATAATTTAACTGTCCAACAAAATCATTTTCACTTATAGCAGATTTTACAATAGCCAAAAATGTCTGTACAATTTTATCACCTGCAAGTTCTGTATAAAAATTTTGATATTCTTTTAAATTATCAAGACCTACTAACAAAATTGCACAATCTTTATTAGAATTCAACATTCTTTTAATAGTTTTTAAAGTCAATTTTTTGTTCGGTAAAAGTGTTTTATCATCAAGGCTTGTTTCCAACTCTCTCCTTATATGAGCTTTCACACGAGTTTTAAACTCTTCAATATTAACCGGCTCACTTATAAAATCATCAGCACCATGTTCAAGAGTGCTTATTCTATCATTTGTATCAGCAGATTTTGAAATTGCAATTATCACCGGACGAATATTGTAAGTCAAAGTTCTTATTTTTTGACAAAAATCCGACAAATTTTCTTCTATACTATCTGAAACAATAATAATATCTGGTTCTTGAGTTTGTATCTTTATCAAAGCATCTTTTAAACTTGTCGTAATTATAGTCGAAAGTTGCGGACTCTCAAGCGCTTTTTTATATTTTACAGGTAACTCTTTTCGTTTATCAATAATCAAGACATTTGCGAACATTTCATAACCTCTTCATCATTAAACAACGGAAATTCTACTTTAAAAATAGTCCCTTCTTCTAATTTACTCTCAAATCCTATTTTACCGCCCAATTTTTCTGTAATTTGTTTTGTTATATATAAACCCAATCCATTACCTTGAGTTTTGCTCGTCAAATGATTTTCTAATCTACAAAATTTTTGAAAAACTTTTGAAAAATCCTCTTCTTTAATTCCAACACCATAGTCTTTTACCGAAATTTGAACTTCATTTCCCTTTATCATTGTCATCACTACAACTTCTTTTTGAGAATACTTCAAAGCATTGTCAATTAAATTTGTCATAATTTGCTGAAACTTATCTTCATCAAGCCTTGCGACAGGTTCATTTTTATCCGGATTAAAAATAATTTTTCTATCTTTATATTGAGCTGAAATCATTGATATAACTTTATTTATTACATCATTAATATTCACATGAGTCAGAACATTGTTATAAGCATCGATTTTTGATACTGATAAAATATTCTCGACAAGATGAATTAAACGATTAGATTGCTCTTCTATAATTTTAATAAATTTTTTCTTATCATCATCGCTTATTTTTTCCCAAGAAGTCAACAAAGTTTGAGAAAACCCCCTTATACTTGTTAAAGGGGTTCTCATTTCATGCGAAACCGTCGATATAAATTCGTTTTGAGCAGAATTCTTCATACAAAATTTCTCAACTCAAATTATTCAGCATCAAACATAAACTCTTTTTTAGCTTCTTCTATTGCGTCAGCTAAAATATCAAGTTGATCCGGCGCAAAAGTTACACCTTTTTTAGTTGGAAGCCATGTTGCACCTTCATCTGTAGTATAAAAAATTCTCAAATTGAAATAACTTTTACCTTTATACTCTGAAATAGAAATTTGTAATTGTTCTGTATCATTTCTCTCAATTGTTGCTAAAATTTTTGATTCTGCCATTTTTCTCTCCTAAATTTTCATTAATTATCTATCTATATGTTATTTTATACTTATCTGCGACAATTCTTGCTGCACAACTTTTGCCATCGCCAATATTGTCCTTTGTGCAATCTGACGCTTTGCCATTTGGCACAACACGTCCATCATTCAAAATCTTTATTATAAAAACATCCTTGCCATATTGGTTTGGTTTTTTGTTAAAACCATTCACATCAACTTTAATTGTCTTTATAACAGTATCCTTATTATCTTCTAACACATTTAATGAATTATCAACAAGTTTGATTGCCCATAACTCTGCAGGTATTTTATTAAACTTATAAGTACTCATTGAATTTGTATTAAGAGTTTCACAAGTAGAACTTTCATATTCACAAACTTTATAACGTTCTTGTGTTTCAGGGGCAACTGCACCAATATATTTAGGCAAAATTCCACTTACAGGTGCCATAAAATTGTTCACATTTGAAGTTCCCAAGAGCGTTTCTGCTGAAGCTTCTGTCTCATCCGCATCATCTGTCATATAATTTGCAACACCAGTTTCTACTTGTTTTATTACCTTACCCAAAATTGAGGCTGTACGAGTTTTTTCAATATTATCTGATAACTGTGGTATACATAACGCCGAAATCACACCAACAATTCCAAGTGCAATAATTAATTCTGATAATGTAAACGCCTTCTTCATGCTCATAAATTTTCTCCATTAGACATCAGATATTATATCACAATATTTATAAATGTTAATAATTTGTCTAATAAGAATGTTTAAGGTAAAATTAAATTATGAATAAGGGAAAGATAGTCGTAGTTGATGATGAAAAAATTGTAACCTCTGCTTTTACAACATTATTAAAAGTGGAAGGCTTTTCTGATGTTAATTCTTTTAACAGTCCCTGTGATGCCTTGGAGTTTTTAAAAAAGAATACTCCTGATATCGTTATATCAGATTTTTTAATGCCACAAATGAATGGATTAGAGTTTTTGGCTGAAGTAAAAAAGCTTTATCCAGAAGTAAGCCGAATTTTATTAACAGGTTATGCTGATAAAGAAAATGCCATCAGAGCTATCAACGAAATTGGGCTTTACAGATATATTGAAAAGCCGTGGAATAACGATGATTTAATCATCAATATCAAAAACGGAATTGAAAGAAGCTATTTATTAAAACAATTAAGACAAAAAATCTCTGAATTAGAAGTAGCCAAAAAAGAATTAGAAAAATATTCGCATAATTTAGAGCTATTAGTTGAAGAACGCACTACTGACTTAAGACAATCTAACGCTAAATTAGAAGGCATTGTTAACTATTGCGCTGACGGAATCATAATTTTAGACCAAGATGGAATAATTGAACAAGTAAATCCGGCATGTGAAAATATGATTGGCTTAGTTAGCAACAAAATTATTGGCGCATCAATTGATGATTTTGTTTTTAATAAAAAAACTTTTATTCCAAAAGAGCTTAATACTGCTGAATCAAACGAAGTTTTTCTTAGAGATTTTTACATAAAAAATCCATTAAGCAACAACATTATCCCTGTAGAAATAAGTTTTGCAAGAATTAACCCAGATGAAGAGTTTAAAAGGTTTGTCGGAGTTATTCGCGATATAACAGAACAGAAAAAAGCTGATAAATTACGTGATGATTTTATTGCAACACTTACGCACGATTTAAGAACACCGCTTTTAGCAGCAATTCAAACTTTAAATTTCTTCTTGGATGGTGCGCTTGGCGAAATTGATGAAAAACAAAAACTCATTCTTTCAACAATGAAAAAAAGCAATGAAGATTTATTGGGGCTTGTAAATGCCTTGCTTGAAGTTTGCAGATATGATGCAGAAAAGTTAGTTTTAAATAAAACTCATTTTAACATATATGAATTAACACAAATGGTCTATGACGAACTTTTACCACTCGCCCATAACAAAAATATTGATTTTCAAATAGAATGTCTTGACAAAAATGTTAGTATTTATGCCGATAAAAACGAATTGCGACGCGTTATTTGTAACCTTTGCGGAAATGCGATTAATTACACTAACGAGGGCGGTTGGGTCAAAATTTTAATAAAAACCGAAAACAAAGATTTGATATTTTCAGTTGCTGATAATGGTTGTGGCATTCCGAACGAAGATATTCCAAACATGTTCAGACGATTTTCTCAAGGAACTGGCAAAAAACGCTCTGCCGGAACCGGATTAGGACTTTATTTATCAAGGCAAATTATTGAATCACACAATGGTAAAATTTGGCTAGAAAGCAAATTAAATAGAGGAAGTGAATTTTCATTCTTGCTAACAGATTCTGTTGATAGTATGGCTGAAATTGCAAAATCTTAAAAATCAAAAGGGAAAGAAAATATAAAAAATAATCAGAGGAGTAAAGAGGCAAAGGGGTAAAGGAGTAAAATGATAGATGTACTTTTAGTTGAAGATCATGAACTTTTTAGAATGGGATTATCAATGCTTCTTAGCAAAGAAGAAAGCATAAACCTTGTAGCTGAAGCAGCCGATGGACTTGATGGAGTAAAAAAAGCTCGCGATTTCGAACCTAACGTTATCCTCATGGATATCGGACTCCCTGATATGGATGGAATTGAAGCAACCCAAAGAATTAAAGATTTTTTACCGGATTCTAAAGTTTTAATCATAACCTCTAGAAATACTGAATCTGACGTTTTTGAAGCATTTAAAGCTGGAGCAGATGGCTACATTATGAAAGGAGCTTCTCCAGAGCAAACAATTACAGCAATAAAATCAGTTTATGAAGGTGTAGGCTGGATTGATCCTGCAATTGCGAAATTGGTTTTTTCAGCTTTAAGAAACCCTCGAGAAAATTTAAGCACCGTTAATTCGACGATTAATTCCAATAAAAACAATTACGGACTTACTGATAGAGAACTTGATGTATTAGCATTAATGGTCGAAGGACTTTCTAACCCACAAATTGCCGAAAAACTTTTTATTACAAGAGCAACTGCCAAAGCACATGTTCACAGTATTTTACAAAAACTATGCGCTTCAACAAGAACTCAAGCTACAGTTGTTGCAATGAAAGAGGGGTTAGTTTAATGTTAAGTACCTTTGCAGGCATGGTCATGGCTTTCAAAGTTCATGTTAACCAAATGAAATACCCAATTATGAAAAAACGCGATAGCGGCGTGGCTGAATGTATTTATCGAAATGAAATTGAAAAAGTCGATGAAATCGAAAAATACGAAAAAAGTAATATGCCTGAATCTGGCTACATGACACGCGAAGAATACGAATTAAAATCTCGCGCGAAATCAAAAAAAGAATTACAAGAAGAAGTCAAAAAGCCAAACATACCAAAAGATTCAAACATGGTTTATGTTCCGCAAAAAACATTTAAACTTGTAAAATATAATGACCCAATTGGCAGTCCAGAACTAACTTTACCAAGAAAACTTAATTTTGATAGACAAATTAATGCTCAAGGAATAATTTCAGGAGATAAGACAATCATGGTATATCCTGCAGTTTATTATTATGCACAAACCGATTGCACATCTTGTGATTTATTTATGATAAAGCTTGATCCATCGCTTAAAGATACAGAAAAAGTAATGAAAGCAAATATTGTTCAAAAAGAAGAAAAGCCATTACTTTCAACTTCGAAAGATATTGATGAAAAATATATATTTAGAACTTTAACCCCAATAGATTTTTCAAGTGATAACAAAAGACTTGTAATAAAAGAAAAAACCGGACATCGTCATGATGGTATTTGGAAAACTGAATTATGGGTTTATGACTTTGAAACAAAAGAAAGCCGTTGCTTACCGCAAATTCGCGATGCAATAATTGAATACTGGGCACAAAATGAAGGTATTGATTTTGATGAAAAGCGCTGGGATATATATCCAATGGGCTTTGATGCAAACGATGATAATAGAATTATAGTTTGTGCATACGCATACACAGGAGAAGTACCAAAATTTTTAGGAACTTGGAGTATTGATGTTAAGGGAGAAAATTCAAAGCTGGAAACTTTAGATGGATATTCATTCCCTGTTTCCGTAATCGGCTATAGACTTGTTGAGGATTCCGTAAAAGATATAACAGAAGTTGAATTTGAAGCAAAGCAAGCTAAAAAACTTGAAAAAGCTGAAGATAAAAAAGTTAAAGAGGCTGAAAAATACGAAAAAAAAGTTCGAAAACTTGAGCATCAAAGAAAACTACAACAAATGGATATGGAAACATTATATAAAATTCAACAACGAAAACAAGATTTAAAACAATTACAAAAAAATAATTCGAAAAATCCAAAAGAAAGTGTAACAGGAATACAATAATGAAAATTGAAAACAAAAAAGACAGTTTTTACGGATTTTTGTTTGTATTGCCTGCTCTTTTAGGTACACTCATTTTCATTGTAATACCAATATTTGTATCATTTGCATTAAGTTTCACCGATTGGGATTTATTAAACGAAATAACATTTGTTGGACTTAACAATTACAGAACAATTTTCACACAAGAAGTTTTTTCCAAAATTCTTATTAACACTCTTGTATACGCAATTTCTACTACATTTTTTGCAGTTTTAATACCTTTATTTATTGCAGAAATTTTAAATACAAAACTACGTGGAGCTGAAATTTTTAAAACGATTTATTTTATTCCGTTTATAACACCGGCTGTTGTTATCGCTATTGTTTGGGGGTGGATTTTTGACCCAAATATAGGGCTTATAAATTCATTATTTAAAACCTCACTCACATGGCTTTTTGATACAAAATTAGCAATGCCTGTTTTAATTTTTGTATCCGTTTGGAAATTAATCGGCTACAATGTTGTCTTATTTTTAACAGGATTTTCAACGATAAATAATGATTTGTATGAAGCCTCAAAAATTGATGGAGCAAATTACTTTCAAACATTTAAAAATATTACTCTACCATTATTAAAGCCTACAATATACTTTGTAACTCTTGTTACCGCAATTTCTTCATTTCAAGTATTTGATTTGATATATGTTATGACATCTGGCGGACCAATGGATTCAACGAACGTGATTGTTTATTCTATATATAAATACGCTTTTGAATATTTTGATATCGGAAAATCTTGTGCTTTAGCTTATATTTTATTTTTCATAATTTTAATTCTGGCAATTTTGCAAAAGAAATTAACAAAAACTAAAGAAATCAATTAATAAACCTAAAGTTCAAAATATTCAGATTTGTCCAATGTTCTATCTCCACGATAGTATGTATTATAGTATTTTGCACGCTTAATAATTTCATACCATTGAGTATAATTCTTTTTGAAATCAAATTTATCGCGATTTACATAATGTAGAGAAATAATTCCATTATGCGCCCTTGTAACTCTAAAGAATTCGCATTGCGCTTTAATATGTTTGTAATTATCAGTACATCGAGTTGCTATAGCATCATTATCATCAAGTTTTAAGTATTTATATCTAGAAGTAGGGTTGGCTTTCTCCATTAAAGCTAAATTATTTGCAATAAAAACATTAACTGGATAAGCAGATTCATTATATGAATGTACAAAAATTGAACGTGTCCAATTTTCGCGAGTCTCATTTTTAGGTAAATACTGCAATAACGCCTCATCACCATATTTTTTGTAAAACGTCCTTAACCAAAGTTCGCCATCAGGGTATTTTATTATCACGGTTTCATAAGCAAAAACTAAAACCGTTGAAAAAATAAAAACTAATAACAACATAAAATTAAATAAAAGGGCTTTTTTCATTTGCAAAAACTCCTTTTTCACCAACTTGAGTCAACTCTTTTAATAAATTAACTGCAAATATCTCACTTTCAAAATGACCAATGTCAAAAACGACTTTGTCTGAATCTATTGCTGTATGAAATTTTACATCACCAGTTACAAACGCATCACATTCCGTGTTATTAATAAATTCACTGCCAGAGCCGGCGCAAAAACCGACTGATTTAACGGTTTTTGCGCCGTTATTATTTATATACCTTAACTTTGGTGAAATTTTTAAAAGCATTTGTTTCAATTTATCAACATCAATCCCAGATTCAAATTCTACAACCCTAACGAAATCATTATAAACTTTTCCTTCAAAATTTAACTCTTTTAAAATTAAATCTGTTGTTCCGCCAATTGCTTTATCTAAATTTGTATGCGCACAATACATATTAATTTTAGAATACTCAAACGGAACATAAAATAACGGATGATGTGATATTATCATGTCACATCCTTGCTCAATTGCTTGTTTTACAATATCTTTAGTAATCGTTAAAGCAAACATAATTTTTTCAACATTTTTAGATGTGTAATCAACAATCCATCCACTTGAATCCCATTTTTCTTGTGTTTCAAGTGGTGCAAAAGCTTCAATTCTTTTTACAATATCATATTTATTCAAATACCTTCTCCAATATATTTTTAGCAATATTAGTTTTAGTATCTTTTTCAAAATGTGTAATGTTAAGTTTATTATCTAATAAATAAACTTCGTTTAAATCAGATGAAAACCCTATATCTTTTTTAGAAATATCATTTGCAACAAGAAAATCACAACCTTTTGTTTTAATTTTGATTTTAGCATTCTCTAATAAATTTTCGCTTTCAGCACAAAACCCAACAATAAGCGGTAAAGATAAATTTTTATCTTGCTTAATTTTACAGATTTCTTTTAATATATCAGGATTTTTAATTAATTCAAGCGTTAAATTATCATTAGAAGTTTTTTTTATTTTTTGCTCCGAATAATTTGCAACTCTATAATCTGCAACAGCTGCAACCATAATTATACAATCTTGCTTCTCAAATTCAGATTTTACAATGTTTTCCATCTCGCAAGCAGATTCTGCTATTATATTTTTACATTCAATATCAGCTTTAAAAGTTGAAACCAATGTTACTTCAGCGCCTAATTTTATTGCTTGTTCAGCTAATGCTAACCCCATTTTGCCCGAAGAATTGTTTGAAATATATCTGACAGGATCAATTTTTTCTTTTGTACCACCGGCAGTTATTAATATTTTTTTGTTTTTTAAATATAAATTTGGATTTAATAACTCTACCGTTTTATTATAAATTTCATCAACCTCAACCATGCGACCACAACCATTTGTACCACAAGCTAAAAATCCGACTTCAGGATTTAAAATATTGTAGCCTTTTGCTTTTAATTTAAAAATATTTTCTTGAACAAAAGGATTTTCCCACATGCCGGTATTCATTGCCGGAACAAGCAAAAACTGTTTTTTAAAAGCACAAGCCGTTGAAAGCAATAAATTATCACAAATACCATTTGAGATTTTTGATAAAGTATTAGCGCTGCAAGGAGCTATAACAAAAATATCTGCTTTATCAGATAGAGAAATATGCTCTGGCTTATATTCATCTATATTAAAATTTTCAACAAAAACTTCATTTCCTGATAAAGTTTGAAGCGTTAATTTTGTAACAAAATTAAGTGCTGCAGGAGTTAAAACCACTTGAACGTTAGCTCCGGCTTTTTTATATAATCTAATGAGTGAACAAATTTTGTATGCCGAAATACCGCCGGTTATTCCCACTAAAATGTTTTTATCTTTTAACATTTTTTACTCCTTTAGAATTATTATAACCCAAAAAATTTATCATTTATTTTACTGATTTTGTTTGTTATTTTTAATTATTAATTCATTTTTATAAATTTTATATTGATTGTTATACTCAGTTAAAGAAATTGCCTTATTTATTGCATCCAACGCATTTTTATAATCATTAATAGTTTCATAACAATAAGCTAAATAAAAATATGCAAAAGGACTGTTATCGACTTCCGCAAAATGTTTAACAAAATGAGCCCGCTTAATATCGACTTTATACTTCATTTCTTGAAATTTTTCAAAATCAGCTTTTGCACCATTAAAATCACCCAGTGCTTGTTTTATTTTTGCTCTGCGTTCATATAAATAATACGATTTTTCATCACCTTGAACTTCTAAAATAGCAAGATTGATATCATTTAAAGCTTTACTGTAATTTTTTAAATAAAAATCTTTATCTGCTAATTCTACATATTCACGCATTTTTTTTGTTTTTACAAGTTCACTATCAAAAGAATAATTAATTGTTAAAACTTCCTTTGTAGCACTCTCTGGAAATTTTCCAAAAGGTTCGGCATTTCTGAGTGCATATAAAGCGGATTCGTCATAAAGTTTGTTACCAGAAGATTCTGCAATTCTTGCACTTAGAACATATCCTTCTCTATCAAGTTTAAAAATAATTCTTGTATGACCATTTTCCAAAAAATCAGGGACTATCCAATTCTTTTGTAATTTTGATTTCACAGCATTAAAATAATCACTAAAAATTTCTTGAGTAATAAGATTTTGACTTGGCTGATATTCAAATGAATTATAAGCATACGCATTTACAATTGGTGAAAAGCATAATAAAAATACGAATGTTATAACAAATTTATACACAATAATCTCCAATCCTAATAATACAATTGTATTTAAAACAAATATGGAATACAATAGAAAAAAACGGAGTTAATTTATGACGAATTATTATGAACTAAAAATATCAATAAATCCCAATTTAGAAGAAATTGTATCTGATATATTTTTTACAAATTTTGACTGTGAAGGTGTTGTTTTAGAAGAAGAAACCTATAAAGATTTAGAAATGACGTCGACAACCAAAGGAACTTTACGCGTTTTTCTTAATCAAGACGAGAATTATGAAAATATGAGTTTCAAAATTTCAAATCTTTTAGAAAAACAAAAAGAAGTTCTAAAAATGCGAGGTTTTGATGAAAAAGAGCTTGGAAGCTGGGATTTCAGTTTAGAAGAAAAAGAAAATCAAGACTGGTCACAAAAATGGAAAGAGAAATGGAATGTTACGCATATTACAGATAAAATTACAGTTGTTCCAAGCTGGATTGAATATTCACCAAAGCCTGATGAAATTATAATAACTCTTGATCCAGGGTGCGCATTTGGTACTGGAACTCATCAAACAACACAACTTTGCATGAAGGCTCTTGAAAAATACATGAACCCTCAAGATAAAGTCGCAGACATTGGAACAGGCTCTGGCATATTAGCAATTTTAGCAATGAAACTTGGTGCTTCTGAAGCTTATGGTTGCGATATTGATGATACAGTAATTGAAGTATGTTACAAAAATGCAAAAGTTAATAATGTGGAATGTAAATTCGAATTGAATACAGCGGATAAATTAAACGAGAAATATGATTTTATCTGCGCAAATATTTTACATAACGTTCTCGCTGAAATTATGCCGGACTTAAAAAAACTAATGAAAGATAACGCAAAACTAGCTTTAAGCGGAATTCTTGACGAGAAAAAAAGCGTTGTCCTAGATGCGATTAAAGAAAAACAATTAAACATTATTGATACAATTATGCAAGACCAATGGATATCTTTTATTGTTACAAAATGTTAAACCTAAAACTTAATAAATTTAAACACACTAATTTGCGTACTTATTCCCAACAATCTTGTACAAAGCTGTTTCAGTTTTCATTAAGTGATTATCAACGAGGGAATAATGTTCCAGTTTTAAATTATTTAATCCAGTAAATTTGTTTCCATCAATTCTTAATGTAACAGTATCCGTCAGCACTTTGTTGTTATCATAAGAGACTTTTCTCGTAAAAGTGACTAAACTTCCCTCAACATTATCAATAGAAACTTCTGCATTTGCACCATTAAGCGGATTTTCTAAATATAATACATCACCTTTTCTTGAAAGATTCCAATAATCAGAGCTTTTACCTTTAAAAGTTTTAGGCGAATTTGTTTTCTCTAAACTACCAACAATTTGCCAACTTCCAAAAAAATCTTTAGGTATTTCATTCACAGAGACTCCTGCCTGCAAAGTTTCCGCATTAACGCTTAAAGAGCCTAATAAAACAAATAAAACAAATTGGGTAAATATTTTTTTCATATTAAATATTATAACAACTTTTTTACAAAAGTCATCCTACCACTATATTTATGTTATGATAATGTTGTTATTATCAAAATTTATAATAACAACCACAAGGCAATATATAAGAGGTTAATTATGGAAACAAAAACAAGAATTGAAGATTTACCTACAGTATACGATGCGCAATCGACTGAAGATAAAATGTATAAATTTTGGGAAAACGGTCAATATTTTAAAGCAAACGCAAAATCAACAAAACCCGCTTTTTCAATGGTAATTCCACCGCCTAACGTAACCGGTGTTTTACACATGGGACACGCTTTAGATGAAACTCTGCAAGATATTTTAACACGTTATCATAGAATGGCAGGTTATGAAGCTTTGTGGATTCCTGGAACTGACCACGCCGGAATTGCAACTCAAGCCGTTGTTGAAAAAAAGCTTAGAGCTGAGGGCAAATCTCGTTTTGATTTAGGACGCGAAAAATTTTTAGAAGAAACTTGGAAATGGACAAATGAGCATAAATCTGCAATTTTAGATCAATGCAAACGTTTAGGAGTATCTTTTGACCGTTCTAGAGAACGTTTTACGTTTGATGAAGGCTGTTCAGAAGCTGTTAAAGAAGTTTTTGTTAAACTTTACGAAAAAGGACTTATTTATAAAGGTGCGTACATTGTTAACTGGTGTCCACGCTGCCAATCTGCAATTTCAGATATTGAAACTGAATATGAAACCGAGCAAGGTCACATGTGGGAAATTTCATATCCGCTTGTAGGTGAACCAGGAGCTATTATAGTTGACACAACAAGACCTGAAACAATGTTTGGCGATGTAGCAATTGCTGTACATCCTAGCGACAAAAAATATTCAGAATTAATAGGCAAAAACGTATTAATTCCACTTACAAACAGAACAATACCAATTATTGCAGACGAATACGTTGACAAGTCTTTTGGTACTGGCGCTGTAAAAATCACTCCTGCACACGATCCTAACGATTTTGAGGTAGGAAAACGCCATAACTTTAAACCGATTTGGGTTATTGATGAAGAAGGTAAGTTAAAATCATGTCCAGAAGTTCCACCTGAATATCAAGGTTTAGACAGATATGAGGCTCGTGAAAAAATTGTTGATATGCTTAAGCTGAAAGGTTTTTTGTTAAGAATAAAAGACCACGAGCACAATGTTGGAAAATGCCAACGTTGCAACACTACAATTGAACCATTGCTTTCAGAACAATGGTTTGTAAAAATGGAACCTTTAGCTAAAGAAGCAATTGCTGCCGTTAAAGACGGTCGTATCAAATTTGTACCTGAACGTTGGACTAAAAATTATTTAGGCTGGATGGAAAATATTCGCGATTGGTGTATATCTCGTCAATTATGGTGGGGGCATCAAATTCCAGCATATTACCATAAAGTAACCGGCGAAATGGTTGTTGCAAAAGAAAATCCGGACCCTGAAAATTACGTACAAGACAAAGATTGTTTAGACACTTGGTTTTCTTCCGGTTTATGGCCATTCTCAACAATGGGATTTCCGCAAACCGAAACTGAAGATTTCAAAAAATTCTATCCAACAAGCGTGCTTGTAACCGGCTTTGATATTATTTTCTTTTGGGTTGCAAGAATGATAACAATGGGCTTAGAATTTACCGGAAAAGCTCCATTTAGCACTGTATATATACACGGTTTAATAAGGGATGAAAAAGGTCAAAAAATGTCAAAATCAAAGGGCAACACAATTGACCCTGTTAAAATTATTGATAAATACGGTTGCGACGCTTTAAGATTTACAATGACATCATTATGTACTTATGGCGGACAAGATATAAAAATTTCTGATGAAAGATTTGAATATGGAAGAAATTTTGCAAACAAATTATGGAACGCATCACGCTTTGTATTGATGAACTTACAAGGTGTTGATAATAAACCTATTGACAAATCTAAATTAACTTTAGTTGATAAATGGATTTTGAACCAATTAAATGAAACTGCAAAAATAGTTAATGAAAATATTAAAGATTACAGAATCGGAGAAGTTGCGCATATTTTATATGATTTCTTCCGCAATGAATATTGTGATTGGTATGTAGAAATAGCAAAAATTCAACTTCAAGATTCTGAAATTAAAATGAACACACAACGAGTCTTAAAATATGTTTTAGATATGTCTTTAAGGATGTTCCATCCAATTATGCCACATATAACTGAACAAGTATGGCAATTGGTTAAAGAATTTGGGCTTGAAGACGGTGAAAATGATGCGCTTATTGTTGCAAAATACCCTGAATACAGAGCTGATTTAAACTATCCAAAAGAAGCTGAAGAAATGAAACAAGTCTTTGAAACAATCACTTCCTTAAGGAATTTAAGACAAAGCTTCAATATTTCAACCTCAGCAACTATTGATGTTGAAATAAGAAGCGAAGGACGCGAATTGGAAATATTTAAGTCTATTGAAGCATATATTCATCGTTTGGCAAAAGTTAACAATATTACTTATGCAAAAATAGATGCTCCAATACCACCAAAATCTGCAACAGCAATCGTTTCTGCTTCAAAACTAATTGTTCCTCTTGCGGATTTAATTGATTTGGATGCAGAAATTAAACGTCAAGAAAAGAAATTAGAAAAATTAGTTAATGAAAAAAATTCTTTACAAGGACGCATGAAAAATGAAAAATTTGTGGCTAATGCACCTAAAGAATTGGTTGAACAAACTAATGCTAGAATTGACGAAATTATTGCTCAAGAAAATGTTATCAATGATTTAATTACATCATTAAAATAATTAAAACAGCATTTAATAAAACTTATGACTATGGCGCGCTTTTTGCAAATGCAAAAAGCGCGCCATAAATTAACTCATAACATAAATTTTATTTTTCGTCACTGAGATATATTAAAATATTGCCTATTAGATATTATAATGATAAAATAATAAATGGAGAGTTGGTATTTATTCATTAAAAGGGTGAGATGGGTTTTACAAAATTATCAAATATATTAAAAAATAATGATATAGTTCTTGCAATCGGACTTGTCATTATTGTTTGTATGATGGTAATACCTTTGCCCGCGCCAATTTTGGATATTTTATTAACAATAAATATTTCTTTAGCAGTCGTTATCTTGCTAGTTTGTTTATATACACAAGAACCACTTGATTACTCATCTTTTCCAACAGTTTTGTTAATTGCAACTCTTTTTAGACTTGGTTTAAACGTTAGCTCGACACGACTAATTTTACTACATGGACAAGCCGGAAATGTCATTAATTCGTTTGGAGAATTCGTCGTCGGCGGAAATTATGTTGTTGGTTTTGTTATATTCGTAATTCTAGTATTAATCAATTTTATGGTAATTACGGGTGGTGCAACTCGTGTTGCAGAAGTATCAGCACGTTTCACATTAGATAAAATGCCAGGAAAACAATTGAGTATTGACGCAGATTTAAACTCCGGCTTGATAAATGAAGAACAAGCAAAAGAACGACGCAAAAAACTTGAAAGAGAAACCGATTTTTACGGTACTATGGATGGTGCTTCGAAATTCGTAAAAGGTGATGCTACGGCTGGTATTGTTATCACAATTGTTAACATTGTTGGCGGTTTGATTATCGGTATTGTTCAAGGGGGCTTGGATCTCCAAACAGCATTAACAACCTATACAATATTAACAGTTGGTGACGGTTTAGTTTCACAAGTCCCTGCTTTATTAATTTCTACAGCAACCGGTTTGATTGTATCAAGAGCTTCAGGTAAAGATGAATCTTTGTCTACTGATATCAAAAATGAAATGTTTTCTGACCCAAGAGTATTAGGAGTTGTTTCAGGTTTACTAGCATTCATGGGGGTTGTACCGGGAATGCCGACTTTGCCATTCCTGTTAATAGCTACAGTTATTGGAATTATGGCATATTTTAAAGTTAAAGAAAAATCTCAAACCAAACAAACAGAAGAAGCTAAAAAACAAGAAGCTGAACAACAAGAAAAAATGGGTAAAAAAGAAAAACGCGCAAAAGCAACAAAAGAAAGCGTTATGGAACTTCTTAATGTTGACACTATTGAAATTGAGGTTGGCTATAGGCTTGTACAATTATTGAATGTAGAAATGGGTGGCGATTTACTTGAAAGAATCGCTCAAATTCGACGTCAAACAGCGCTAGATTTGGGAATTGTTTTACCATCAATAAGAGTACGTGACAATTTACAACTTTCACCTAATTCATATCAAATAAAATTAAAAGGTGTTGCGCTTGAGTCCGGAGAAGTTTATCCAGAAAGATTTTTAGCAATGTGCGCTGGTGAACCATTAGGAAATTTAACAATAAATGGAATACACGCAATTGAACCGGCATTTGGACTTCCTGCACTATGGATAGAAGAAAAAGACAAAGATTTAGCTGAGATGTCGGGTTATACAGTGGTTTCCGCTTCTGCAGTAATTTCTACACACATAACCGAAGTTATTAAAAAATGCGCTTCAGAGATTGTTTCACGTTATGATATTCAACAATTAATTGATAATTTGAAAAAAGAAGTTTCAGAAGATTACGTTAACGATATAATGAAAGATATTACTATTAGTGATATTCAAATTGTTGTTCAAAATCTTTTAAAAGAAGGTATTGCAATAAGAGATTTAAGAACTATTTTAGAAACAATAAGCTTGCAATCAAAAGTTAATAAAAATCCAAACTTTTTAACTGAACACGTACGTCAAGCTTTGGCTAGAAATATTTGTAAACAAAATCTTGCAGATACCGGAGATTTATATGTAATAACAATTTCACCGGATATTGAAAACATAATAGCAAAAGGAGCCAGTCCGGATGGTCAAAGTGTTACCTTAGATCCGGCTTTTACAAGAGCTTTGTTTGACAAAATGAATATAGAATTAGAAAAAGCTATAACTGCAACCGGAAATCAACCTGTAATACTATGCTCTTCACCAATTAGATTGCTATTTAGAAAACTTGTTGAAAGAACATATCCACAAATAGCAATTATGTCATATAATGAAATTAGCCCAAGCGTGAAAGTTAAATCTGTTGGCATTGTAAAGCTTGATTTAGTAAGAAAATAATGAAAGGATTATAAATATGAGAGAACTTATAAAAAAAGAGCAACTTGTAACAATAGTACCTCAAGATTTTAAAAATTCTAATAAAGGAAAGGTTCTTGATGTTGATTTTGAAGGTTTCAAAATGCAATTAAAATACAAGCCTGAAGGGCTAAGAGTTAATCATATTTGTGATTTTTATTCAATGACGGATAACGGTTATTTGTATTTTGAATCTTATATCAAATCTTTAGAAAACAATGTTATTTCAATAGCAAATCCGGTTAAACACAGATTTTTACAAAGAAGAAAATATACTCGTATAAAATTTATTCGAGATTTACAATTAATCTCTAACGATGGCGTTCATAATGTGAGAACTCTTGATATTTCAGCAGGTGGCATGAAAATTACTACAACTGAAAACATTGATATCGAAAAAGAATATCGTGTAAAAATTAAACTTAATGACGAAATTGAAGTCAATTGTAAATTTAAGCTAATAAGAGTTGAACGAGGCGAAAACGGTATTTACACAATATCAGGAAGATTCACAAACCAAAGTAAGGTTGATAAAATGTCATTAGTTCAATATTGTATGAACAAAAATATGGAGAACCTCAATAAATAATGGATTATACAAGCACTATAAGAAATTTTTTTATTGCAATTACACTTTTGGTAATTGGGGCGATATCATTTCTTAAAATTGGAACGATTGATGCGCACTCTGTGATTACGACAGGCACAGTATTAGTTCCGGCTGTAATTGTTATGGGGTTTTTAGGTCAAAAAATAGGAGAAATAATTGATAATCCCAAGAATCAAGCAGATGCTGATTACAAATTGGCTGTATTAAATGCACTTAAGAAAATGGATAAATCAATGTCTTTGCAAGATTTGAATGAAAAACTTTCAAAAAGCGTTGCTGAACCAGATATTTCAGAATCAGAAGTTGAATCTGAAGATGACATTGATATTTAATACTTTATTTTAGAATTTTGAATAAGAACCTATAAATCTTATTGAAGTCGAAAAATTTTCTAAATCTTTAAGCAAAGCTTGAATTTTAGGTTCTTTTTGATGTCCATCAAAATCTATAAAAACAGCCTGTTCATCAGAATTGTTATTAATCATTTTAGAACTAATTTGCGCAATATTAATATGATAATTCACAAAAACTTGCACAATATCAAGCAATGCTCCTTGACGGTCTTGTAAAAACACAGCAATAGTAGTTTTATCCCTACCAGTAGGTTCTGTTTCCGCATCACCAATAACAACAAAACGCCTATTATTATTTTTATCATTTTCTATATGTTCTTTTAAAATATTTAAATTAAACAATTCTGCAGTTTTTGGAGTTCCAATAATTGAATATGTTAAATTATAATTGTTTAATAATCTTGCAGCTTCATCCATACTTTCAGCCATTACATAATTCAATTGACGTGGCATTTCATCTCTAATAAAATTTTTACATTTTGAAAAAGCATTTGAATTAGCAATAATTCCCGTTACACTATAAAATTCAGTAGTTTTTGATAATAAACAATCATTAACAGGAACATTTGTTTCAGCCAAAATTTGAATATTTTGATTTTTAGTTACAATCAAATTATCTAAAGTTTCACGAACAATACCTTTATAAGAAGTTTCTATTGGAACTATGGCTATTGCATTCGCATTTTCATCAACGTAATCTATACATTCTTTAATAGAGCTTAATGAACGCTGATACAAAAATAAATCATAAGCTTTAAAAAGCTTATCCTTTGCTATTTCAGAATAAGAGCCACCCATTCCTAAACATATAACTTCTTCAAATTTTTTCAGCATAAAAACCCCAATAATAAACTACTTTGTCAACAAATCTTAACATAATTAACAAAAAAAATCAACGAAACAACAATAATACAAACTCCAAGCATTATATCCAAGACTTTATTAAGAAATCTTAATATAATGTTGAAAAAAATACGTGTTTCGTTTATTATTTATATGCAATTTAAGGGATTTATCTCAGTCGAAAAAGATTTTTACCTCATAAATTGAGTAAATAGTGTTGATTATAGTTTTTTCATGTAATTGGAGGTACAATGTTAAACAATATTATTAAACATCCTAACTTGGGAATTACAACTTCATTTACTAATGCTAACTTAGAAAAAGTTAACCATGTTTTACCACAAGCAGTAGATGAATTTGTTCGCAGAGCAAACCAAAAAGGCCAATTTTTAAATTGGGTTGATTTGCCTAAACATCAACAAGAAAGAATTGATGAGTTTTATTCAATGGCAGAAAAATTTAAAGCCCAAACTAATGCAAAATATTTAACAGTTTTAGGTATTGGTGGTTCAAAACACACTGTTGAACACATGCTTGGAGTTAATGGACTAAATATAGATAACAGCGTTCTATTTTATTCTGATATTGATTCAACAAGCTTAAACCGTTATTTGGCAAGAATTGGCAACAATATTAAAAATTCAAATTTTTTAGTTGCTTCAAAATCTGGTTCAACTTATGAAACAAAAGACGGTATGTTAAGAATGAGAAGAATGCTTGTTGAAGCTTATAAAGCAGAAGGTTTATCTGAAGAAGAAGCTAATTCTAAAGCTATCAAGCATTTTATTGCTGTTACTGACAAAAACCCTGAAACAAGTGAATTAAGAACTTTATCTAACAAAGAAAATTGGTTAGGCAAATTATTTATTCATGATGATGTTGGCGGAAGATTTTCATCTTTTGATGATCACGCATTATTTACATTGGCTTATGCTGGTTTGTCAAAAGAAGATATGAAGGAAGTTCTATCAGGCGCTCAAGAAATGTCAAAAATCGCGCTAGAAAGTGCTGATTTATCTAAAAACTCACCTCTTGCTCAAGCAGCATTTTGGGCTAGTGGAGTATTAAATGGCATCAGAGATAGCATTCATATTTATTTAGGTGACATGTTCAGAAACACCGTAACAATGCATGCGCAAATGCAAAACGAATCTGTTAAAAATGCTGATAAATCAATACTTTTAGGCGCTGAATGTATGCATCACACATCAGAAGCTATGTATAACCCTGCGAATAAGTACTCTTTTGCATTTACAGCTCCTGTAGATCATGGAGAAGCTAGCGAAAACGTTGTTGGTTATACTAATGGTATCTGTAAATCTAATGCCGCTTGTGGCCCTTCAATGCTTGAAACAGTTGAAACTGATAAATTAGGACTAAAAGCAAGAACAGCTGGCGCTCTTACTCAATTAAGAGCTTTCTCAACTGTTTTCCAAGAAATTCTTGAAAAATTGTTTAAAGGCGAAAAACTACCGGAAGTTTTAGATAGCGTTTTACAACCACACGTAGAATTCTACAAAAAGAATCTAAAACCAATTGGCGGTAATGTTCCACCGGTTATTGCAGGTAGAGTTTCAAAATAATTGTTATTCATAATATGTAAAAAGCGATAGAAATAAAATCTATCGCTTTTTTGTTATAAAATATAAGCACTAAAAAAACTCAACTTCCGACCGAAATCTTAAATTTATTTTCCCATTTCTTCCATTGCGATTTGCCAACTGTCTTTATATTCAACATCTTTTGATGCAACCTCATCAGGCAAACCGGCATGATGAATATGCTCAAGTAAAAAGTCCTCTGTCATTTCTATCGGTTTTGAGATATTGTCATCAGAATCTTGGCAAATAAATACGGTTTTACCATTTTTATCGGTTTTGTAATTAACAATTGTTATTTCATGACCGGCTAATTGATTATTATTATCCGGATCTTCCCAAGTATAACCTATTATAACATTGTGACCTAAATTCAAAGTGTCTAACAAATCCTTTTTTATAGCTTCAGGAGATTTGGTATGACCACTCAATCTTCCATTATTGTCAACTGTTTGATAAGTTACAGAAGTTGTATTTTTATTCTCCATAACGGATTCAACATAAGTTTTTTCAAAATCAATTAATCCGCCATCTTCTTGAGTCCAACTATTAGGAGCTCTTTTATCAGTCAAAGAATCATAAGTTTGTTGTGAGCCTAATTGCATCATTGTTGATTGCATTAAAACATCAATTATTGAACGTTCTCCGGCATCTCTATGATTATTTTGAATTCTTGCACGTATAATTGCATTTTTATCCGGTTTAAGTTTTAATGTGATTTTATCAAAATCCATTGATTTAACAGGTGTCTTAAAAGCTTCTAATAACCACAAAACATCAACAGTCTTGTCAGACAAGCTCTTTGTATCAATCGTTTTAGTCACTTCATTTTTCGGAGATGTTAAACCTTCTACCATCCTAAAAAATTCAGCAGGATTTTTTGTAGCTAAATCAAACTCAATACTTGCAGTTGGACATGTTCCTGTATGCATATTATCCAAATCATAATTAGCTTTAGCAATTGTTTCCTTATCCTCTGATAAATTTGTAACTAAACCTATAACAGAACGTTTATATTCATAAGGAATATCTTCACAAGTTTGTGTTATTACATAAGGATTCTCAATAATATCAAGACATTCTTTTAGTACAGTTATATTATCCAACCCTTTATCACGTTCATCTTTCAAAATCTTATACAAATTATCTAAAACGCTGCTTTTATCATCCGATTGATTTTTTAACAAAGTTCCAGATTTTAATGCAAAATTCAATTTTCTACGATAATTTGGACTTAATTCCTTTAATAATTCATTATATTTTTTTTCTTCGCTTTTTGTTTGTAATTGAGTTCTCACTGCTGTGGCGGAAACATAATCAGATGCTCTAAAATTTGGCACGCTTTGCATATATTGTCTGCTTTTATCCTTTTGCGTACCTTGTGCACTTTGCGGAATTTGAGCGTTTTGAACACCTTGCATTGCAACATTAGAACTAGCGGGTTGAGCCTTATAAAAATTGCCCATACCGCCAGTTTGTTGAACCATCATATTTTGTAAATTTACACTAACCATATATTAATAAAAACATCTTTACGAAAAAAATTGACAATATATGAAGATTTGTAAAGACGAATTTTCACATAAAAAAAAATTTTTTGACAATCTCAAATTCTCAAATCTATAAATAGTATCGCATTGGATTATTGCTAAAATATTATGCTTAAGGTATTCTATAAATAATAATAAGGGAGAGGTCATGTTAACACAAATTGAAACTGTAAATAATATCAATAATGCATTAAAAGAAATATTTGAATTTATCCAAACTAATAACGAAATCAACTCTGATTTTGAAGAATACATTAAAACCGTTGCAGCTGGTAATATGCCTATAAATCAGGTAGAGAAGGTTTTTCTTCCTTATGTATTTGAACGTAGAATTGGCGAAAATTCTGAATCAATAATTGAAAAATTTTTAAATACAAAAACTTCAAAATTTCAAAATATTATAGAAGCTTTTATGAATGCACAATATTCAATTTTTGAAATAAAAAAAGTTTTAAAAAACGGGTTTGAATTATTAAATTTAATAAACGAAAAAGTTTACAATATTATGCCACTAACTAAAATGACAAATTTTCGTGGCATTTATTCCGGACAATTTATCGTTGCAAGAATATTTGAATATGAAGGACAATACTATATTATTGAAATTGCGAATGTACTTTCTCACTCTCAAGCCACAGAAGCGATGCGTTACGCAGTTATGCGCCTAGTGCAAGCTCCAGAATTACTATACTTAGATAATCCGGAAAAAGAAAATGAGATTAAAGCAACAATAAATGATATGTATTCAAAATTTATAAAAACCTTTAATAAAGATATAATTTTAACAACTAATAAACATGCGGATGAAATTATTGGAGCATTCAACGAAGATTCTGAAATCGATTTATCAGATAAAGGTTCTAATATTGAAAACTACAAATTTTTCCACGTAAAAGAATTAGATAATAATTATAACAATTTTTTAGAAAATTCTGTTGGCGGATTTTCTTCACATCAAGAAGTTTATGATGTTGCAGTGTTATTTGATAAAGAACATGGACTTTACGCAATTCCGTTTTACGAAACATTTACCAAAATTTTTGAAAATAAAGATGAAGTCGAAAATGCTAAAGATTGTGTAAATTATTTTTTAACAAATGATTCTATTCCAATAACTGTGTTAGATAAAATTTCAGCACAATACCCTAATTTTATGCAAACAATAAACGAAATTTTAGAAACAAACTATACCTATGAAGATTTACTAAAAACTTATAAATCAACTTATTTAAAAAATAAATTATATTCTTCTGCAACGGTCTTATTTTGTTCAAAAGCTTTTTCACAGATTTTTGATGTCATAACGGAACCTCAATCCGAGAAACCACAAATCACGCAAAAAGTCGGAAGAAATGAGCCATGTCCTTGTGGTAGCGGAAAAAAATTCAAAAACTGTTGCGGAAAAGAATAATTCTTAACAAAAAAAATTTCATTAAATTAGTTTTTTAAAGACTTAAGCTTCATCCGAAGTATACCCAAAAGCTTTAAGGTTTTTATCCTTTTTGCGCCAATCTTTTGCGACCTTAACCTCTAGAGATAAAAAGACTTTTTTATCAACAATTTTTTCTAGCTCTAATCTGGCTTCCGTCCCAATCTTTTTCAATAGACTTCCACCTTTTCCTATAATAATGCCTTTTTGACTTTTTTGTTCACAATAAATTGTAGCAAAAATTTTATCAATATCATCTTTTTCTTCATATTTATCAATTGTAATCGCAACAGAATGAGGAATTTCATCTTGAGTATTCATCAATATCTTTTCTCTTACAATTTCTTCAGCAATTGAACGCATTGTTTCTTCTGTAACAACATCATCAGGATAAAGCATTTCACCTTGTGGAAGCTTTTTGTAAATATTTGATAACAAAGTATCTTTATTTCGTCCAGTTTTTGCGGAAATTCTTATAATTGGGACATTTTCTTCAAACAAAGTTTTATAAGACAACAAATTCTCTTCGATTTTTGCAGAATTCTTTATTTTATCCACTTTATTCATAACAATAATTATCGGAATTTTAGTGGTTTTTAATAGATTCTCAACAATCCATTTATCACCTTTACCTGCAGGCTCACATCCATCCACAAGAAAAAGTATTAAATCAGCATCCGGCAATGCAAACTTAGCTTCATCAACCAAAAATTCACCAAGCTTATTCAAAGGTCGATGGACGCCAGGAGTATCAATAAATATTATTTGACCTTCTTTATCTGTTAAAATTCCTTTTATACGTTTCCGCGTTGTTTGAGCCTTATCTGTTGCTATAACAATTTTTTGCCCCAAAATTTGGTTCAAAAGTGTTGATTTACCGACATTAGGCCTACCTATAATTGTTACAAATCCACATTTCATAAATTAAGTCTATCATAAAAAATTATTTTAGTAAAAATTACTCAAAATACCCCCCAGTTGGATTATGGTTATTTAAGTAATTGTGAGCTATATATAGTTTATCAATATTCAAAAAAGAAGTCAAAACTAAATTCAAATAAGGAATTAAGCAATGGATGAAAAAGTTAAAATTTTTGTTGTAGAAGATTATCTATTAGCTCGAGTGACGACAAGAAAAGCTTTAGAGCTTTATAGCGATATTGAAGTTGTTGATGATTTCGAATCAGCAGAAGATTGCATAAAAGCTCTAGAAGATAACGAGGTTCAAGTCGTTTTAATGGATATCGGATTACCTTATATGAATGGTATTGAGGCAACAGAAATAATCAAAAGTAAATTTCCTGATATTAAAGTAATAATGCTAACCTCACATGAAGAAGAGGATGAAGTAATATCTAGTTTATATTGTGGTGCTAATGCTTATGCTTTAAAAGATATTTCAATGGATAGGCTACATAATTTAATAATAACAGTTAACAAAGGATCGTTATGGATTGATCCTCAAATCGCACAAATAGTACAAAACACTTTCTCAAACATTAAACCATCAGAGAAAGTCGATTTTAAACTTACTAGTAGAGAAAAAGAAGTCTTGCAGCTTATGGTGCAAGGTTTATCAAACACACAAATTGCTGATAGAATTATAATTAGTCCACACACTGTTAAAGCACACGTATGTAATATTTTCGAAAAAATGGCTGTCACAGATAGGGTACAAGCTGCAGTAAAAGCTGTTCGTCACGGAATTTCATAGGAGAATTTTAGTTTGAATATGAATATCAATAAAACGTTTTTTATGAAAAAACCTAATCTAAACCCGTCCATAGCAATCTTCATATCGAATAATATCATCCTCTGAAATATAATCGCCTTTTTGCACTTCAATAATTTTCAGCTCTTTTTCATAAGGGTTTTGAAGTGAATGTTTAGCCTTAAGCGGAATATCAATGCTATCGCCCGCATAAACATCATATTTTTTGTCATCAAGTAATACTAAAGCTTGCCCCTCAAGCACAACCCAATGCTCAGAACGATGATTATGTGATTGAACCGACAATTTTTGATGAGGTAAAACACATATAGTTTTAGTTAAATATCCATCCCCTTCATTCATACAAGTATAATAGCCCCAAGGTCTAAAAACTGTTTTATGCAATTTTGTCGTATTTGATTCTTTTAACTTTTCATAAAGCTTCTTAACACTTTGAGAATCCGACATTCTGCAAGCCATAATAGCATCTTCTGTTTCTACAATAACAACATCTTCAAGTCCTGATACTGCAACTAGTTCTTTTTGTGAATAGATAAAAGAATTTTTAACATCATTTACAACAACCTTGCCTGTTAAAACATTGCCATTTTCATCCTTTGGTTTTATTTCATACAAAGATTGCCAAGAGCCGAGATCATTCCAGTCAGATTCTAATTCAATTAAAGCAATTTTATCAGATTTTTCCATAATAGCGTAATCTATTGATATTGACGGCATTGATTCATATATTGAATAATCAATTTTTGTACTGTTTGAAAAATCAAGATTTTTTAGAGGGGCAAAAATTTCTGGCTCATATTTAGCAAATTCATTAAGTAAAGTTGAAATTTTTGCCATAAAAATCCCAGCATTCCAATAAAAATTTCCACTATTTAAATATTCTTGAGCAGTTACTAAGTCTGGTTTTTCAACAAATTTTTCGACCTTGAACCCAACATCAAAACTTTGGGCAGTTTTAATATATCCATAACCAGTTTCAGGATAAGTCGGTTTGATACCAAATGTTACTATGTATCCAGCTTGAGCAAGCTTTTCGCCCTTCCTTACAGTTTCGACAAAAGCTGCTGTATTATTAATTAAATGATCAGATGGCACAATTAAAACAATATCATCATCATTATTATTTTTTTGCATAAAATATTCAAGAGTACAAGCAATAGCAGGCGCAGTATTTTTACCAAGCGGTTCAGCAATTACTAGATTATTTGAATCAATAGAATTAAGCTGAAGCTTTATATCTTGAAAATGTTTTATATTTGTAACAGTTGCAATATTTTCAGCAGAAGAAAACTTTCTTAAACGAAGAAAGGTTTGTTGTAATAAACTATTTTCATTATCAAGTGAAAGCAATTGCTTAGGATACATATCCCTAGATAAAGGCCACAACCGGCTACCACTACCTCCAGCTAAGATTATTGATTTCATAAACTCTTCTCCTTGAAACATATACGCTTTTCTTAATAATATAATTCTTATGTTTAAAAATCAATATTTTATATTTTTTATACTGATAATTAATACATAAACATTTAAATTTAAATATGTTTGTAATAAAATTATTAATGTAAAAATATTAACGTTATAAGGAGAAGTATGTTAAATAATAAAACCATTTTAGTTACAGGTGGAACCGGAAGCTTTGGTAAAAAATTTATAAGAACAGTTTTTGAAAAATATCCTAATGTTGAAAAAGTTATTATATATTCAAGAGACGAATTTAAACAGTTTATGATGTCTAATATGCCTGAATTTAAGCCTCATCAAGACAAATTGAGATTTTTCATCGGTGATGTTCGCGACAAAGAAAGAATGATGAGAGCATTTGATGGTGTTGATATTGTTGTTCACGCCGCAGCATTAAAACAAGTACCGGCATGTGAATATAATCCTTTTGAAGCAATTAAAACGAATATTCATGGAGCACAAAATGTTATAGATTGTGCAATAGATAAAGGAGTTAAAAAAGTTGTAGCTCTTTCTACCGATAAAGCATGCGCTCCAATTAATCTATATGGAGCGACAAAGCTATGTTCTGACAAATTATTTATTGCAGGAAACTCTTATTCGGGTTCAAAAGACACTAGATTTTCCGTTGTAAGATACGGAAACGTTGCAGGTTCAAGAGGTTCAGTAATCCCGTTTTTTCAAAAACTTGTTGCAGAAGGCGCAAAAGAATTGCCAATTACCGATATGAGAATGACACGTTTTTGGCTAAAATTAGAACAAGCTGTTGAGATGGTTTTAGAGGCTTTAGAACATATGAAAGGTGGAGAATTGTATGTAAAAAAAATACCTTCAATGAAAATGCCTGATTTAGCAAAAGCCATTGCTCCTAGCTTAACAATTAAAGAGGTTGGAATTCGACCTGGTGAAAAAATTCATGAACAAATGATTACCAAAGAAGATGCTCCAAATACTATCGAATTCAATGATTTTTATATAATTCTTCCACAAGTGCAATTTGATAAAATAAAATATGATTATCCTGACGCAAAATTAGTAGCTCCTGATTTTGAATACCATTCAGGAAACAACAACAGATGGCTAACTGTTGAAGATATGAAAAAATTAATAAGTGAGATATAATATGAAAACATATAATTATGGGAAACAACATTTGGAGCTTGATGATTATTGGGCAGTTTTAAAAACCTTAAAATCTCCGTATTTGACTTGCGGTCCAAAAGTAACAGAATTTGAAAAAGCAATATGTAATTATACTGGGGCGAAGTATTGTGTTGCAGTTAATTCAGCGACATCCGGACTTCATATAGCAATGCTTGCAGCAAACGTCAGCGGGGGAGATGAATTTATAACCACTCCGATTACGTTTTTAGCAAGTGCTAATTGTGCGAGATATGTGGGTGCGAATGTTAAATTCGCAGATATCATTCCTGAAACTGCTAATATTAATCCAGATGAGATTCAAAAGCATCTTTCTGATAAGACTAAAGCGATTGTTCCAGTTCATTTTGCAGGTCAAAGTTGTGATATGACGAGAATTAATGATATCTTGCCTAAAGATAGAAAAATTTATATTATTGAAGACGCTGCGCATGCAATCGGTTCAGAGTATAAAGGTGCAAAAGTCGGTTCTTGTAAGTATTCTGATATGACAGTATTTTCTTTCCATCCGGTTAAAACAATTACAACTTGCGAGGGTGGTGCTGTAACTACTAATAACGAAGAACTTTATAAAAGACTTTTAGCCTTCCGCTCTCATGGTATGCACCATACAGAAAATTGGAAATACGATATGATTGAATTGGGGCTTAATTATCGTATGACGGATGTTCAAGCGGCACTTGGAATTACTCAACTTAAAAAACTAGATAAGTTCAAAAAACGTCGCAGGGAAATTGTTGATTATTACAATAAAAATTTGGGCGTAAAACATTTGATAGAGCAGGATTTTTCCAATGCTTGCTTCCATTTGTACCCGATTTTGGTAGAAAACAGAAAAGAATTTTATCATAACGCGAAAAAAGTCGGCTTGAATTTGCAGGTGCATTATATTCCTGTTCATACACAACCTTATTATCAACAATTCGGATATAAATGGGGCGATTACCCTAACGCTGAAAATTATTATAATCACTGTATATCCTTGCCTTTATATTACGATTTGAAAGATTTTGATTTAAAAGAAATTGTTAAAAGAATAAAAGGATTGTTGTGATGAAACTAGGAATAGGTACTGTTCAATTCGGTTGTGATTATGGGATTTCTAATAAAAATGGTCAAACAAAGTTAGCTGACATTGAAAAAATATTACAGTTTGCATTAGAACACAATATTGACATAATTGATACAGCACAGGCTTATGGGACAAGTGAAACTGTTTTAGGAAATTTTGATTTATCAAAATTTAAAGTGGTAACTAAAGTTTTAGAAAATGGCAGTTTGTATGACTCTTTAGAAAAATTGAAGTTAGACAAAGTTTATGCTTTATTACTTCATCACGAAGGTTTGATAAATAATAATACTTGGAAAGTGTTACAAAAATATAAGTCTGAAAATTTGGTAAAAAAAATAGGGATAAGTGTTTATTCGCCGAAGGTTTTAAATAATATTATTAATAATTACAATATTGATATTGTTCAAATTCCTTTTAATATATTAGATCAAAGGTTTATTGATATATTACCAAAGTTAAAAGAAAAAAATATTGAAGTACATTCTCGTTCTACATTTTTACAAGGTTTGTTGTTGATGGATACAAAAGACATAAACCCATATTTCAATGAAATAGTTGGTTTGCTTAAAAGATTGCCAACTGACAAATTGCATACTGCAATTCAGTTTGTAAAAAATAACAAATATATAGATAAGATGATTGTAGGAACGACTAATGTTAAGGAGTTTCAAGAAATCTATGATAATTATTTAAAGAATGATGTACATATAAATTACTCTGAGTTTAGGTTAGATGATGAGAAATATGTAAATCCATCAAACTGGAGGTTGATATAATGGAAACAATTTTAATCACAGGTGGTACGGGATTAATTTCGACACAACAGGTTAGATATTTTTTAGATAATGGGTATAGAGTAGTTGTAACATATAGAAATGATGAGAAATTTAAAAATTTATCAAGCTCTGAAAATTTGTATGGGATAAAAATAGAAGAACTTTTAGATAATGACACTTCTGAAAAAATAATATGTGAGTTAGAAAAATTAAATATATTTCCAGAGTACCTAATCAATAATGCGTGCGATGTTAGATGGCACAAGATTGAAGAAAATGGTCAGGTTTCAAGGGAATGTATGGTAAATCAATATAAGATAAATGTAATATTACCGTATGAATTATCTATAAAATTAGCGAACCATTCAAAATCAAAATTGAAGAAAATAATAAATATTTCATCAATGTATGGAGTTGTTCCATACAATCCAAGTTTGTATACTAATCCAGAATTGCAAACTCCATTACAATATTCATTGAGTAAATGTGCTTTAATCCATTTGACAAAAGAGCTGGCAATAAGGTTTAAAGACAAGGGTATAATGGTTAATACAGTGTCTTATGGTGGAGTAGATGGTAGAGTTGACGATGAGTTCAAGCGTAAATTTGCAGAGCTTACGCCTTTGAAAAGAATGATGAAACCCGAAGAAACTATTCCTGCTGTAGAATTTTTGATAAAAGACAGTTCTAATTATATGACAGGACAGAATCTTATTGTTGATGGAGGCAGAACGGTATGGTAAATAAAATTATTGCAGTAATTCCTGCAAGAGGTGGTTCAACACGTATTCCACACAAAAATATTATTGATTTTATGGGTAAGCCTTTAATCGCTTGGACAATAGAACCTGCTATAGAATCTAAGTGTTTTGATAGAATAATAGTAAGTACAGATGATAAAGAAATTGCAGAAGTATCTAGCCGTTATGGTGTAGAAGTTCCTTTTTATAGAGATGAATATGCAGATAATTTATCGTCATGCATAGAGGCTTCTTTGTATTCTGTAAAACAAGCAGAAGAATATTATGGAGAAAAATATGATACAGTTGTGATATTACAAGCAACTTGTCCATTACGTTCTGTAGATGATATAAAAAATGTAGTTGAATACTATGATACGAACGGTCTAAAGTGCCTAACAACAGCTACAACATATAATATGAATCCTTGGTGGGGTGCAACTTTAGACGATTCAAATAAACCAAATTTCGTATTGTATTCGCCTGTTCAATGCTCATCACAATCTAAACCTTCGATGTACTGTCCAAATGGTTCAATTACGATAGTGGATAGATATGAATTAGAAAAAACAAAGAATATTTATAATGATGATTTAAGATTTTATATAATGGATTGGAAGAATTCTATTGATATAGATGAATATGAAGATATAGAGATGGCAAAAATTATGTATAATTTTATAAAAAAATAGAGGCAAAAATGGGATTAAAGACATATATTCGGAAGAAAATACTCAAATTTTTAAATTGGTTAAGTTGTAAAACAAGTATACTGTCCGGAATAAAGGTTGGTCACGGAGCGATAGTTGGTGCAGGAGCTGTAGTTACAAAAGATGTTCCACCTTATGCAATCGTAGCAGGAGTGCCTGCAAAAGTTTTGAGATATAGATTTGATAAAGAGATTATAGAAAAATTATTAGAACTGAAATGGTGGGATTTTGAAAAAGAATTTTTAGCACAACATATAGAATTGTTTAAACAAGATTTAACGATTGAATTGATAGATGACTTGTCTTGTAAATACAATGAATATAAAGCTAAAACTATTGTGGCAGTAGAGAGAGTAAGCCTTCTAAATGATATTAAATTGTGCTTAAATTGTAATAGAGGAACATTATGTATAAACTAGGTTTAAAAATATGGTCAATAAATACAGATTATTATTATGACGAAGCGATTCGACTTTATAAAGACGGGGTCTTTGATTATATTGAGTTGTATGTTGTGCCGAATACAACAGATACGATTGAAAAATGGAAAAAATTAGATATACCGTTTACATTACACGCTCCACATTTTTTACACGATGTTAACTTGGCAGATGAGAATAAGTTTGATTATAATATGCAAATATATAGACAAGTATCAAATTTTGCTGACGAATTAAATGCGAAATATGTTGTTGTGCACGGTGGAATACAAGGTAGTTTGGACGAAGTGATTAGACAATTTAATATTGTCAAAAAAAATTGTAGTTCAGAGTTAATTATTGAAAATAAGCCATACAAAGCTCCTATTGGAGAAAATAGATTCTGTAGAGGCGCAAGTGTTGAAGAAATAAAAACTATTATGGACGGAACAGATTGTCGATTTTGTTTGGATATTGGACATGCAGTATGTTCGGCAAATTCTTTCAATAAAGAACCGTATGATTATATAGAACAATATAATTCATTGAATCCATTATGTTATCATTTTTCAGACAATACTATTGACAATACAGTAGATAAGCACGAACATTTTGGGAACGGGAACTTTGATTTCAAAAGGATTTTAGGTATAATTAATAAAAATACTAATATTGCAATAGAAACGAAAAAATTGAGTAAAACGAATTTAGATGATTTTATATCAGATTGTGATTATTTAAGGAGTATAAAGTGCAAATAATTATAACAGGAATTTCTCAAGGATTAGGTGAGGAGTTATTTAATTTATTATCAAAGAAAAATGTGAAAATAGTTGCTTTGTCAAGACGCTTTTTAGATAATCAATATTTGTTAGAGAAATCAAAAAACAATATTCAATTATGTATGGTTGATTTAAGTAATATAACTGACGTTGAAAAAGTGTTAGATGAATTGAGTTTAGAAGATGATATTATTTTTATAAATAACGCATCTAAAATTACACCAATAGATTCAATTCAGAATATTTCAAATGATGATCTAGTAAATTCAATCACGACAAATTTTATTACGCCTGCATTAATTGTAAAAAAATTGTCAAATAAAAAGTCCTTGTTTATAATAAATTTATCGACAGGAGCTTCAAAAAGAGCTATCCAGAATTGGTCTTTGTATTGTTCAACAAAAGCAGGAATTGAAATGTTCTTTAATGTGATTGCAGATGATGAACATAAGAATATTGAAGTTGTCAATTTTGACCCAGGAGTTATGAATACTAACATGCAACAACAAATACGTAATTCTAAATTTAATGATGTAGATGTTTTTAAATCATATAAATCAAAAAATATTTTAAAAGATACTAAAGATGTTGCTTTTGAAATATATGAAAGGTATATAAAGGAAAAGATAATTAATGAATAAATATAATGTATTAGTTACTGCTTGTGGTGGTGATATTGGTTATTCAATATATAAAATTTTAAAAAATCAAGAGTTTATAAATCAACTAGTTTGTTGTGATATCTCTGCAAAAAACCCAATAGCTTATTTATCAAAAAACTTTGAAATTGTAGAAAAGGCAACTAGTAAAGGTTATATTAGTTCTTTAGAAAATTTAGTTGAAAAATATAAATTAGATATCATAATTCCTGTGTCAGAACCTGAACTCAGATTTCTTAATAACAATGATATTAGAACTATTGCTGGAGCTAAAGTGATAATGGCTTCTAAAATGGCTATGGATATAGGTTTTGATAAATTTAAAACGACAGAGTTCTTACAAAATAATGAGTTACCTTATCCAAAAACTTATAAAATTGATGATGTCATTGAATTAGAATATCCATATATTTTGAAAGATCCAAAAGGTTGTGGAAGTAAAGGAATATGTCTAATAGAAAATGATTTGGATTTTCAGTATTATTCATCAAAATATAAAGACTATATTGCACAAGAATATGTTGAAGGTGATGAATATACTTGTGGATTGTATAGATATAATAATGAAACAAGATGTATTATATTTAGAAGAGAGTTAAAAGGTGGTTTAACTGGCTATGGAGAGTTGATCAAAAATCCAAAAATTGAGGAACTTTTAGTTTCTGTCGCAGAAAAAATTTGTTTAGAAGGCGCTATAAATGTTCAATTAAGAATGAATGCTGATAATGTTCCTATAATTTTTGAAATAAATCCGAGATTTTCTAGCACAGTTTTGTTTAGAGATAGGCTTGGATTTAAGGACTTAATCTGGTCAATAAAAGATAGTTTGAATTTGGATAAAGAACATTTTATTCCATCTGATAACAAGGTTGTATTTTTTAAGATTTTTGATGAAATAATACAAAGAAAGGATTAGTTGTGCATACATATATTATTGCAGAAATCTCTGCAAACCATTGCGGCGATATTAATTTAGCAAAAGAAATTATTAAATCGGCAAAAGAAATCGGCGCCGATGCCGTGAAAGTTCAAACTTATACGGCAGATACGATAACAATTGACTGCCAAAATGAAGAATTTCAGATAAATGATGAGGGAAATCTTTGGCAGGGAGAAAATCTTTATTCTTTGTACCAAAAGGCTTATACACCTTGGGAATGGCAGGGTGAACTCAAAAAGTTTGCAGATGAAGTCGGCATTGATTTCTTTTCTACTCCATTTGATTATACTGCTGTTGATTTCTTGGAAAGCATTAATGTTCCAATCTACAAGATAGCAAGCTTTGAGGCAATTGACTATCCTCTGATTAAATATGCCGCTTCAAAAGGCAAACCAATGATTATTTCTGTTGGAATTTCTTCTTTTGAGGAAATACAAGAAGCGATAAATGCGTGTAAATCAGTTGGAAATGATGATATTACGATTTTGAAATGTACATCTGCATATCCTGCAAGGCTTGAGGACATGAATCTGAACACAATTAAGAATATGTATGAGAAATTTGAGTCACAAGGTGTAAAAATCGGACTTTCAGACCATTCTATGAGTATAATTCCACCAGTGACAGCTGTTGCACTTGGTGCAAAAGTCATAGAGAAACATTTCACCCTTGATAGAGCTCTTGGTGGGGCTGATAGTGCATTCTCATTAAATCCTACAGAATTTGAGCAAATGGTAAATGCTGTTAGAGCTACAGAAAAAGTTTTAGGTAATGTTGATTATACTGTAAACAAAATTAACCGTAAATTTGCACGTTCCTTATATATTGTAAAAGACATAAAAAAAGGTGAAAAATTCACACCAGAAAATATCCGTTCAATAAGGCCTTCAAACGGATTGCATCCAAAATATTATGAAAAAATTTTAGGTAAAACCGCAACCCGTGATTTAAAATTTGGCACACCTATGAAAGAAGAATATTATGTATAACGCTTTAATAATAGGAGCTGGTCAAATAGCAGGAGGGTTGATACCCTTACTGATAAAGGAATACATATTTATCCAAAAAATATCAATCCATACGAAATTGGAACTTATAGACGTTTTAGTCAATTAGATAGTTATGTCATACCTTTTAATCAATATCTAAAATATATTAAATTTGGTTTTGGACAATGTACTGACAATGTTTGTTATGATATACGTGATGGTTACATAACAAGAGAAGAAGGTAAGTATTTAATAAAAGAATTTAATGGACGTTATGGTCAAATTTTCTTAGATAAAATGGCTTCGTTTGTTGGTACGACTCCAGAAATGCTTGATTTTTCTGAAAAATTCAGAGGGGACATGTTCGAAAAAGATAGCAAAGGAAATTGGCAATTAACTAATCCTATTTGGAAACAAGAGCCTATTAACGGCAATCATAGTATCCAAGATATAATGAATAGATTAGGTATGTAATTAAATAACTAATAAATAATAATTATAATAAAATGAGCGTAATAAATTAGAACTACTATTATTTTGTTAGATTATTAATACTTGAAAAATCTTTGGTTTGGGTACTTGAAACATCCGGAGTGCGTGGAAGATAACAACCTCACAATAATCTTTTAAAAAATCAAATTTACCTTTCCAATCATCACCCATAACAAAAATATCTGCCTGATATTTTTGTATATCATTAATTTTTTGCTCCCAATCATTTTCGGGAATAACTAAATCAACATATCGACAAGCCTCTAAAATCATTTTTCTTTGTTCATAAGTATAATATGATTCTTTATTTTTAATTGTGTTAAATTTTTCTGTAGATAATCCAACTATCAAATAATCACCAAGAGTCTTCGCACGTTTTAAAAGATTTACATGACCATAGTGTAAAACATCAAACGTTCCGTATGTAATAACTCGCTTCACTATTTCACCTTTTCTTTATTTTTTTCTAATAAATCAATACATTTTTCAATGTTATCAAAAGGAAGGTTTACAATAAAATCTTCCGGATAATCCCACCATTTTAAGTTTAATAATTTTTCAATAATTTCAGGAGTAAATCTATATTTAATAACCCTTGCAGGTGCTCCCGCAACAACCGCATAAGGTGGAACATCATGAGTTACGACAGAATTTGCCCCTATAACAGCACCATCACCAATTGTAATGCCATCCATGATACAAACTCTAAGCCCAATCCAAACATCATTTCCAATTTTTACAGGTTTTGACGGTATTGAGGGTACAACTTTGTCCTTTGGAATTTTTAAATTCCCAAACAGTCTTTCATCTTGTTCGGTATAAATAAATCCGGATGTCGTCAAGTAGTCCAAATGTTTCTTCCCTAATCCTATTTGGCAAAGTCCGGCAATTGAACAATATTTCCCTACAACAGTATCTTTATTGGTTATTTTGCTGTTTTCGACAATATACGTACGTCTGCCTAAATTATATTTCTTTTGTCCTAATTGATATTTTGTCCGACCTAACAATTTTTGTATATAATATCTAATTTTTTTCATTTTTAATCCTCTTATAATTTATTACCCAAAAACTCACCATCATTTAAAGAATTTTCTTTAAAAAATTTATAAACCTCACCATGAACCTGATTTCTATACCCATAAGGCAAAGAGTTCTCTTTTAACTTAGGGGCTAGATCTTTATCATCTATTAATCTAAATAAATCTTCAAAAGATTTTGCCTGATACACACAATCAAGTTCATCATAAGGAGCAACACCGGCAATAATTGACACTTTACCCCAATATGTTGCTTCACATCCGATTGTAGAATATGTAGATAAAACTTTATCACAAGCTTCCATTAACGCGTATGTATCAATCTTTTCATCTGGTTCAATAACTGTTAAATTTTTGTATTTCTTTTTCATCTTATTAATTTGTTTAATTTGAGTTGTATGTTTCTTTTTAGCTTTAGTTAAATTAGGATGAACTCGTAGATAAAAATGTTTATTCTCATCATTTTTGTAATGTTCATTTACAAAAATATACCCTAATTATTTATTCTTTAAATATTCTTTTGATTGGGAACTTGAAACATCCGGAGTGCGTGGAAGATAAACAACCTCGCAATAATCTTTTAAAAAATCAAATTTACCTTTCCAATCATCACCCATAACAAAAATATCTGCCTGATATTTTTGTATATCATTAATTTTTTGCTCCCAATCATTTTCGGGAATAACTAAATCAACATATCGACAAGCCTCTAAAATCATTTTTCTTTGTTCATAAGTATAATATGATTCTTTATTTTTAATTGTGTTAAATTTTTCTGTAGATAATCCAACTATCAAATAATCACCAAGAGTCTTCGCACGTTTTAAAAGATTTACATGACCATAGTGTAAAACATCAAACGTTCCGTATGTAATAACTCGCTTCACTATTTCACCTTTTCTTTATTTTTTTCTAATAAATCAATACATTTTTCAATGTTATCAAAAGGAAGGTTTACAATAAAATCTTCCGGATAATCCCACCATTTTAAGTTTAATAATTTTTCAATAATTTCAGGAGTAAATCTATATTTAATAACTCTTGCAGGTACTCCAGCAACAACCGCATAAGGTGGAACATCATGAGTTACGACAGAATGCGCACCAATAATAGCCCCATCTCCGATACAACTCCCTTGTTTAATAAATGCTCCATAGCCTACCCAAACATCATTACCGATAATAGTATTTTTTTTCTGTTTTTCATCCGGTTTAAACAAATTTTCTTTTGGCACAACAATATTACCATATTTATCAATATCATAAGGCTTGTATATAAATGGTGATGTCGTTAAAGTGTGAATAGGATGATTACCTAGCCCAATAGTAACAAAGTCCGCAATTGAACAATATTTTCCGATACTTGCTAATTTTGTCATTTTAACAGAATGGCAAATGTAGCTATGTTCACCAATGTTATACTTTCGTCTGCGTCTATGATAACTTGACAATCTTAATTTATCTAATAAAAATTTTTTTAAATTTTTCATAAATTTATTAATACCTTTATTCTATTGCGCCAAAAAGTTATGCATTATTTGTTTTATTAAATCTCACAAATGTAATCAACGACTTGCTTTGCAGCAGTACCATTTTCGTACTCTTAATATTCTTCTATAAATCTATTATACCCCACTTAGTCAACATTGCAAGATTTTAATGCATATAGCAATTATTCTTGATTTCTTGCTTTTAAAAATGGTGTAAAGCCTTCATTATCAAAATCCAAACCAAAATCATTTTTGTATTCTTCATAATCATAAATATACAATATTTCAGGTTTACGAGTAAGTGCAAAATCAAATACAGAATACGAATAATCTGAAATCAAAATATCTGATATTAAATACAAATGAGTAGCTTCCGGATAGTTACCACCATTAAAAGAAAATTCATTATCAAAAATATCAACAAAATTACCATTACTATCAACCCACTTATGCTTCCCGACATGTGAGCGAATAAGCATAACATATTCATCCTGTAATTGCTCTTTGAATATTTTTAAATCAAACGGTAATACTGCTTTATAATTGGATTTACGCCAAGTCGGACAATAAAATCATAAAATGATTATTTTTTGTATTTACTTTTTGAATACACTGCCGTATTATTGTTTTATGTTTAAAATGCAAATAAAAAAATAATAAGAGCTTAATATTAAAAAAGGAATTATATATGAAAAGAATTTTGATATTCAACGGACACGCAAGAACTCCAAACCGATGGGGAATGTTTGGAGAAGTCATAAAAAGATTACAAGAATCACCGGATAATGACATTTATTATCTTGATTGTAATTCTGCAATAAAAACTCCTTGCGGATTAAACAAAAGTCATCATTGGGGATATTGCAACAAATGTAATAAACCTTGTTTAAAACTACTAAAATATATTAATTTTGATGAATCACATATTTTAAAAATGTCAAAAGTTAACAAGGAAAATTTCCCTAATTTTAAATCTATTAAAGAAGCGCTTATGTACAATAAAGACGGTTATAATTACGGTCTAGCTGCTGTTAGCGTTATAATGACCCTAACAAGAGATTACAATTTTGAGATAAAAAAATGGAACAATACAATAAAGAAATTTTTTCAAACCGAATATACCGTTTTTAAAAATCTTGAACATTTTATGAAAACATATAATTTTGATGAAATCCACACATTTAATGGTCGCATGCCGGTTATGTATCCTTGCGTTGAATTTGCAAGAAAAAATAATATTAATTATGTAGTATATGAAAGCGGAGCAAAAATTAATCATTTACTAGTTATAAAAAATAAAGTACCGCATGATTTTAATTTTAGAAAACAAGAACTTAAAGTAAGCTTTGAAAATAAGAATATAAAAATGGAAGAAAAAGTTAATTTGGCAAACAAGTGGTTTAAAGACAGAAGAGCTGGAAAATTTCAAGCAATGGAATCTTTTACAAAAGACCAAATAAAAGATTTTTTACCAAAAGATTTTGACATTTCAAAAGAAAACATTGTATTTTTCAATTCTTCAATTGATGAAGTTTATGCTTTTGATTCTTGGAAACATCCTTTTGCAGAAAATGAAAATGAAATATTGGAAAAATTATTTGAACATTATAAAAATGATGAGAATAAACATTTTTATTTACGTATCCACCCTAATTTGACAAAAGCAAAGAAAAAGCATGCAACTCAAATAAAACAAATTAATAAAATGAAAAAGAAATACAAAAACTTAACAGTTATTGAACCAGATGATAAAATTGATACATACGCATTAATGGAGGTTTGTGATAAAGTTTTGTCAACCTATTCTACAACGGCTTTTGAAGCAACTTATTGGGGAAAAGTTGCAATAATTGCAGGAATTGCTCCTTACGAAGATTTAGATTGTGTATATAAAGCAAATTCTATGGAAGAATTCTATAATCTAATTGATGACAAAAATTTAACGCCTAAAGCAAAAGAAAACACTTATCCATACGCATATAATTTAGAAACTTATGGTGAAAAATACAGATATTACAAACCTGAATCTCGAAAACAGGGGAACTTTTTAGGTATGAGTTTAAAATAATTTATATTACCGAGGGCGCAAAATATATTTTGCGCCCTTGAATCTTAATAAATATAAACGAACATAGTTAAAATTTACTAAAAAATCTTTTTCTTAAATCTCTAAAAGTTCTTTTTTTTAATTCTTTTGGCAATTTTTCAATATATACTTGATAATCTGAATATGGTTTCCTCATTCTCCAAGGTTTGCCGGCTTTTCCACCATAATGAACAATCACAGTGTTTTGCTTTGAATTTTCAATTTCTTCATCAGAATAAACACTTTTTAGATACTCATAATCTTCTCGTTGTCTATAATCTTTATTATAATAAATACTTTGCATTACACAATATTTCATATCAATCGGCAATATTTTATTGCACGTAAGATTTATCAAGTCTAAATCAAAGAATTTTAAATCTTTATAATATTTTTTCGCATTATTAAACAATTTTTCTAAAATATTATCTTCACGAAATTTTTTACAATTCAAAAGCATTAATCCGGACCAATAAATAAAATCATTTTTATTATCTTCAAAATACTTATGACAAATTGTGCTTGAAGAATTCTTTTCAGCTCGTACCGCAGCAAATTCGTAATTATCAAGATTCTGATTATACAATTCACTCAAATCACCCTTAAACAAGACATCAACATCTGAATAAATTGCTTTATCATATTCCTGTAAAATTTCAGAAACTAAAAGCCTGTAATAAACAATTTCAGTCCAAGAACCTTTAGAACAAGGCATTTGTTTAAATAAATTATGGTTTATATAATGAAAACCCATGTTGTGACGAGTTTTTTCAACTAATGATGTGAGCATTTCTTGCGTTTTTAAGTCCAAATCACTATGAAAAATTCTTACATCATAAATAGTATCTTCATTAGCTGAATCCAACAAACTTTTAATTGCGACAGAGGCTCCTAATATAATTCTTTTATCAAAACAAAAAACGATAGGTATAACATTAACCATTAATTAACCTCTTAAAATTTTCTAAAGATTCTTTATAAATACTATCAGCAGTTGCTTTAAGATTATTCTGCATTGCTGAATATTCTTCATCAGTCATATACATTCCCGCAACCATCGCATCCGAATAATTTATAGGTTTTTCGTATAATAAGGCGTTATTTTCATCAAAATTATTCAAAGGGGCAAAACTTTTGATAATCAAACAAGGCTTCAAAAACCCATAAGAAAGCTGAAAATTACCACTAGTACCAGTAGTATTATATCTTTGATGCGCAATATTATCTTCATCATAAGAAGTTAATAAAAAATCTGCCTTTTCAAGTTCATCATACATTTTTCTAAAAGGTAAACGTCCTTTTACAACAAAATAGTCCTTCATCCAATAAGGAACATCTTTAATCTCACCTTTTCCGATGATTGTAATCTTAAATTTCTTTTCATTATTTAATACTAAATCTTTAACCGCTTCTATTATTGTGTTTTCATTTTTCCTATAAGGTCTTATTGCCCCAACCATAACAAAATTCGTAATCTTATTTTTTGGTAAAATTTTAACGTCACCAAAATAATGAGGATTAATAACAGTTGATTTTGCATTCTTGTAATTTAATTTTCTTAAAGTTATCAAATTTTCATGCCAAGTACCGGCATCAACACCGGGTTTCGCTTCATGCGATACAAAATACAATTTTGATTTATCAACATTTTCATTGAATGCATTATATGCCTTATCAAAATCGACCTCGTCACAAAGCTTACCGACTGTTGTTACTAAAACACCTTTTACATCTTTTAAATCTGACTTTTTAAAGAAATTTTTAATTTGTCTTTTACTCAATTTATTTAACGAGATATTTTCATTTTGAAACCTGTCAAATAAACCTTCTCTAAGCCTCGCCGGATTAACTAAAACAGAAACATGATAACCTAAATCAAGTAAATATTTAACATAACCTGGCACAACTTCTGCATGGCTTTTTGAACAAGGTTCCCATACAATAAAGGTATTTTCTTTAATAATCGGAGTTTTAGGCATAAAAAATTTGTTTAAAAACTTTTTAAAAATACTAACTTGCGAATCTGATGCCTTCATACTCTCCCCCCATAACAACCTCTATAATATGTTTAATACCTCTTTTATAATAACACAAATAAAATAAATTCAAAAATTCGTTTTTATTATGCGAAAAATTGAGTTTAAAAATCTTTCACAGTTTTAAGCTTCAATAATTTAAAAATTTTATCCAAAATTCGCTGTTCAGCGTTTTACAAATATTCAAAGAGATCATTAAATTTTGGATTCATTTCTTTTATTAAGTTTATTTTCCATTCTCTATGCCAACGCTTTAATTGTTTTTCACGATTAAGCGCAGATTCAATATTTTCAGTTAGTTCATAATAAACTAATTTGTCTATATTATACTTTTTTGTAAAACCTTCAACGACTTTGTTTTTATGCTCTAAAATTCTTTTTTGAAGATTTCCTGTTACGCCTATGTAAAAAGCTGTTTCATTAAAATTTGACAAAATATATACTGCATACATTTTACTCATAAATTCATTTTAACATACCCAAAAAGACTTGTTGCAATATTTTTCCATGTCATCCTGAATTTATTTCAGGATCTGACAAGTGAACTGGGGTAACATAAGTAAAAAGCTTGATTTACGCGAAGTTCTACGCCGGTGAGATGCTGAAACAAGTTCAGCATGACAATGCTTATTCTCGTCGTTCGCTCGGTTCATTTTCACTGTCATCCTGAAATTTTTTCAATTAATGTTAAGTTTTGTAACAAAAACAATAAAATGTGAAATTTTATATTTCTTATATACTTTATATATATACAAGATGATATTAAATAAGAGGTAAGCATTATGGCACACTTATATTGCAACGGCGGAAACAGATTTAATTTTGTCAGCATTAGAAACAATATCCAAAACAATTTTGGCGGTGGATATAGCTACGGTTGCTCAATGCCAAGCTTTGGTGGAATATTTAGTAACTGGGGACCAGGCATGTACCCAGAATGTCCTTGCCGAAAGGATATTTTAAAATCAATTTTGGGTTATACCGTTGGCAATGTGATTGCTTGGGGCATAGGTATGTTTTGGGGTGGCAATAATGGCTTATACTCTGGTATTGGTTACACAAGTGGCTCAACCCAAGGTCAAAAAACAACTGGCAACGATGGTAATGGTAAAGATACCGATTTTGCCAAAATAGATTCTGTACACAAAAATATAATCTATCCTGATAAATATGTAAAAGATTTACTAGAAAAATGCGAATTAGACGATTGTAAGAAAGCAGTTTTAAAACAGTACTTCAAAGCTAAACTAGAAATTCTAGATGCGCTTGAAAAAGGATTAGACGGTGTTAATGACACTGAAAATAAAACGTATATAGATAATTTAAAAAATCATATAAATCAATTAGCCTCTAGTAAAGGAATTGATTTAACTGATGATACAACACCTAATACAAAAGTAAAGGTTGAAAAAAAAGGCACTGAAGAACATACAACTCCTGTAACGGCAGAAGCACCCAAGAAGAAAGGCTCAGCCCCAAAAATAGCTTCAAATGATACTGATAAAAAAGCTCCCAAACCTGAGACTTTTGAGAAAGAACACAACCTAACAAGAAGCCTTACTGAACCAAATGATATAACTTGGAATGAATATAATAAAAACATGATACCTTCCGGCTGGAGCTTACCAAAAGGCTATACAAAACCTAATGCTGAAGATATCAGCGATAAAAGCATAATCAAAGTTGAAGATACTTCTAAAAAAACAACTGATATCCCTGTAAATACATGCAAAGTAAGCCCTGCTGGCAAGGATACAAACGACTTCCCTGCAACATTAGAAATAACCTCAGAGAATGGAAAAATCAGGTATTATCACTATGCAGGCGAAAATAATGGCTGTCCGGTCTATATCACCCCAGATACTGATATAAACCATAATGTCTATGTATTATGTAAACAAGGTAATAAATACAAATTAATGCAATTTAAAGATTTCAGTGGTTACGGCAAGGGTGATCACCAAGTGAAATAAATAAATTCAAAAGAGGATGACTTCAACGTCATCCTCTTTTGGTAATAAAACAAACAATACATGATAAATACACAAAGAAGGCGCAAATGTATATTTTCCTGTCATCCTAAATTTATTTCAGGATTTGCCCCGTGGACAGAGGGATATTCAAGCAGATTGTTTGCTTGGCGCAAGGTTCTACACCGACAAGATGCTGAAACAAGTGACTCATGACAAGACTCGTTCTCTATATTTGTCCGGTTTATTTTCCTGTCATCCTGAATTTATTTCAGGATCTGACCAGTGGACTGGGGAGAATTTCGATAGATTATTTGCTTAGCGCAAAGGTTCTACACCGACAAGATGCTGAAACGAGTGACTCATGACAGAAAAATTCTAAAATTTTTTAGAAAACGTAAATAAATTGATTCAAAATGAATGGATTCAAAATGTAACAAAATGTAACAATTTTTATCAAAACCCTAAAGTTTTTTTGAAAAATGCCGTTAATAATATTAATAAAATAATCCAACAGGAAAGGGAAAATAAACATGGGTATGGCAGCTTCTCAAGCCAGATACTTACAGTTAGCGGCTCGTAAAACAAATATTGAATATCAAGGGCAACAGATAAACCAAGAGAGAACTGTTTTATCTCAACAAACTACGGCTTTATATAACAGTTTATTACAACTTCAAGTCCCTACTCCTCCTTCTACTCAAGATTATACTAAAGTTCAATACACAGGCGCTGATGGAGCCAGCAATTTTACTATTGGTACAATTAAGCCAAAAGGAAATGCTTATATTGTTGAAATACAAACTTCTGCAACTGGAGATTATTTAAGTAAAAATAACTCAAAATCTATTGTTGAAAATGCAGACATCTATCCTGAAATTCCAGTAAAACAAGTTAACAAAGCTAATGTTGGCTCTGGTCAAGCAATCACAGCTACTCAAACTTATCAAAGTAATAAATTCATTATGAAGCCTGCTGTTGGAACAGATGGTTTTCCAGAAGGCTACTACACCGTTGATGGCAATAACAATTTTCATAAAGCAACAGGTGAATATGATTCTTCAGTAACTTATTATACACTTACACAAGCTACATCAGCAGATAATGGAGATTATCTATTTCAACCACTTCCAAAAGAAGAAAATACTACTTACTATATTTTAAGAGGTAATGGTATTGTTGAAGTACCAAGGGATGAGGAATTTATTACAGATGCAGATGGTAATAAATTTTTAGATCCTAATTTGGAATACTATATACAAGATCTAACAAGCAATACTTATATGCAAAACAAATCAGGCACTCAAAGAAATGGTTATCTTATTGAAGGACAAATTGCATACGATTTTAAAGATGTATCTGATAATGATTTATTTTTAGGCAGAATCAATGATAATAGTTGGTCTAGATACTTAGAAGCAATTGAAAACAAATTTGGTTCTAGTGATCAATCAATTGATGCAAACAGTTTTTATGTTTATTTCAAAACTAGCAGTAGCGGTGTTGAAGAACCATTTTTTGCACTAAAAACAGATGTTGAAAGCATGGATAATAGAACAGAAACTTTTTCATACATTGCAAACGGTTCTTATACTAAGTCTGAACAAGTTGAAGATTGTAATTTAAACTTTGATGCAAGTGGAAGAATCGTATCTATAGATGTTCCTATTAAAGATAGCAATAACGGTACAATAACCGGTTATAACACAATTGAATTAACAGCTAGTAAAATAACTGATACAGCTGCTTATGAAGATGCATACAATGAATATGAATATGCTAACTATAAATATGATAAAGCGATTGAAGAAATAAATGCAAAAACTGAAATTATTCATCAACAAGATAGAAACTTAGAGTTAAAATTAACAAGACTGGATAATGAACGTAAAGCTGTAGATACTGAACTTGAAGCTGTAAAAAAAGTTATTCAAGAAAACATTGATAAATCTTTTAAAACATTTAACGGTTAATAAGCAAGTATCCCCTGTTAAGGGAGTTTACATAGTCGAAAACAGATCGATAGCCCCGATAAGGGGCTATTTTCTTACTTAAAAATATAAATATTAAATTTTAAAAAAAATTATAAACTTATTGTTGTAAATATTAAAATTTGAATATATAATATTCTTGTTTTATTGGAAACGAAAAGTATGAGAAATATAATAGTACAAAAATTTGGCGGCACATCTGTTGCCGACACAGATAAAATAAAAAATGTAGCAAAAGCTGTTATAAGAGAGAAAAAGCTTGGCAATGATGTAGTGGTCGTTGTTTCTGCAATGGGACATACTACTGATCATCTTTTAAAACTCGCAAAAGAAATTTCTTCAAATCCTTCTTCTAGAGAAATAGACATGCTTCTATCAACCGGAGAGGGAATTTCTATTGCCCTTTTAGCTATGGCTTTACAAGCACAAGGATGCGATGCTATAAGCATGAACGCTATGCAAGTTGGTATAATTACAGAAAAAATTCACACAAAAGCCCGTATCTTAGAAATAAAAACAGAAAAAATACTGGAACATCTTAATGCAGGTCAAGTCGTTGTTATTGCCGGTTTTCAAGGTGTAACAGAGGATTTTGAAATCACAACTCTTGGTCGTGGCGGTTCTGATACTTCAGCCGTTGCTTTAGCAGGAGCATTAAATGCTAAGCGTTGTGATATTTATACAGATGTCGAAGGTGTTTACACGACAGATCCACGAATTGTACCGCAAGCAACAAGATTAAACAAAGTTTCTTATGAAGAAATGCTTGAATTGGCAAACAGTGGCGCAAATGTTTTGCATCCGCGTGCCGTCGAGGCAGCATCTCAATATGATATGCCTTTAAGAGTACGTAGCACTTTTAAACTAGAAAATTCTGGTACATTAATATTAGGAGTTGAACAGATGGAATTACATAAACCTGTAACCGGTGTCGCATCAGATTTATCAAGAATTCGTTTTGTAGTTTGTGATGTTGTAGATAATCCCGGAACGGCGGCGGCTTTATTTGACGGATTAGCTAAAGAAAATATTTCAGTTGATATGATTATTCAATCGTACGCAAGAAAAGCAATGAACACAAACGATATAGCATTTACAGTTGAAAAAAGTGATGTCGAAAAAACAAAACGCGTTATTGAAAGTGTAAAAGAAGTTCTTAAATACAGCAATGTATACGTAGACGATAAAATCGCAAACATATCTATTGTTGGTGCCGGCATGATTGGCAGACCCGGAATTGCGGCGAAAATGTTCAGAACTCTTGCTGATTTAGGAATAAATATCAAAATGATTTCAACTAGCGAAATTAAAATCAGTTGCTTAGTAGACAAAGAACGAGCTGAAGATGCAATAAAAGCTTTGCATACAGTGTTCGGACTAGATTCTAATGAAATAGCAGAAGTAAAAGGCGATTTACCTGACGTATAAAGGAGAAAACAATGAAAAAATTTTTAACAATCTTATCTTTAATAATTGCTGGTACATTAGCAGTATTTGCTGATGGTAAACAAGAAGCTTTAAGCTTTTTTAATTCTTACGTAAATGCTGCAAATACATATAGCAATTCAGTTGGCGACATGTATTCACCTAATGCCAAAATTATTAGACAAGTAATAAAACCAGATGGCACAACTGCCGACGCTGTTACTGATACTGCTACTTACTTAAAACAAATGAAATTAGGCCAAGCAGGAGCTAGAATTAAAGGCTATAAAAATAATTATACAAATATTTCTGTGACGGAAATGCCAAATGGTGCATATAAAATTTCATCTTTAAGACAACCTTCCGGTGAAAGTTATAAATTAAAAACTTATATGATAGTAAAAAAACAACCTAATGGAAAATGGTTGATAACGGAAGAAATGATGCAAACAAAAGTTCAAATGTTTTTAAAATATGTTAATTAAAAAAAGTTTTATCTAAGGCGCAAAAAATAGTGAAACTAAATTCAAAACAACACTATTTTTTGCGCCTTTTAAGTTAACATTAATTATCATATTTGATAGTATACATTTAATGTCGTTTGTAATAAAATTATGTTGGGAGAAATTCAACTTAATGAGGATATAATTATGTGGGAATATTCAGATAAAGTTTTAGACCATTATAGAAATCCACGAAATGTAGGGTCTATTGAAAACCCTGACATGGTTGGCGAAGCAGGTTCTTTAGCTTGCGGTGATTCTTTAAAATTGTTTATAAAATTAGATGGTGATAAAATCGTTGACGCAAAGTTTCAGACATTTGGATGTGGCTCTGCTGTAGCTTCTTCTAGTATTTTAACCGAAATGATTATAGGTAAAACTATAGATGAAGTTAAAAATATTACAAACAAAGATATTGCAGAACAACTTGATGGTTTACCAAAAGAAAAAATGCATTGTTCAGTTATGGGTAGAGAAGCCCTAGAAGATGCTTTGAAAAAGTATTATGGTGAAAATTCAGAAGAATGGAAAGAATTAGAATTAAAAGAACATGTTAATGCAGGAGAAAAAGTTATTTGTAACTGTTTTAACGTGACTGAAAACCAAATTTGGGAAGCTATTAAAACCAATGGGCTTAAAACTGTAGAAGAAGTTACAAATTATACTAAAGCAGCTGGAGCTTGCGGACGATGCAAAGGTTTAATCAATGATATTATTCAAACTTATTGGAGAAAAGAAAATAAACCAGCTGAATTAACTCAAACTCAAAAAATACTAAAAGTTGCTAAAGTTATTGAACAACAGATTTCTCCACAATTACAAAAAGATGGTGGTGATATTGAATTAGTTGACGTTATCGATAATAAAGTTCAAGTTAAGTTAACAGGAGTTTGTGGCAACTGCAAAAACGCAACAATGACATTAAAATCTTTTGTTGAATCTGTTTTAAAAGAAAAAGTTGACAATTCTCTTGAAGTAGAACAAATTTAAAATCATACAATTATATAGGACAGAAAAAATGATATATTTAGATAATAACGCGACAACAAAAGTTGATGAAAAAGTCTTAGAAGAAATGCTTCCATATTTAACAGAGAATTATGCAAACCCTTCTAGCATGTACGATTTTGCAAAAAAGCCAGCACAAGCCATAAAAGAAGCACGTGCTAAGGTTCGCGATTTTTTAGGAGCTAAAAACGAAAAAGAAATTATATTTACATCTTGTGGTTCAGAATCTGCAAATACAGCTATTAAAGGCGCACTAAATTGTAACAAAGAAAAACGTCATATAATAACTACAAAAATTGAACATCCTTGTGTTTTAAATACTTACAAAGAATTTGAAAAACAAGGTTATGAAGTTGATTATATTTCTGTAAACTCTGAAGGCGTTTTAAATTTAGACGAATTAAAAGAAAAAATAAGAAAAGATACTGCTTTGGTTTCTATAATGTGGGCAAATAATGAAATTGGTGTTATTAACCCTATCTTAGAAATTGGCGAAATCATCAAAACTCAATCACCTGAAACACTGTTTTTTGTAGATGCCGTGCAAGCCGGAGGTAAAATTCCTATAGACGTTTCAAAAACAAATATTGATATGTTAGGAATATCCGGTCACAAATTCCATGCGCCTAAAGGAGTTGGGGCTTTATATGTCAAATCTTCAACGCGCTTAACACCGTTAATAAATGGTGGTCACCAAGAACGTGGAATGAGAGCCGGCACAGAAAATGTTCCATATATCGTTGGTATCGGAAAAGCTTGCGAATTAGCAATGGATTCAATGGTTTATGAATTAAATGAGGTTAAACGCCTACGTGATAAGCTAGAACAAGGAATTTTGAAGAATGTGTTTAATGCAAGATTAAATTCACCTATGATGAATAGAGTTCCTAACACAACAAATATTGGATTTGAATATGTTGAAGGAGAATTAATTTTGCTTCATTTAAGCGATTTAGGGATTTGTGCAAGTTCCGGTAGCGCTTGTACCTCAGGTTCTTTAGAACCAAGCCATGTATTAAGAGCCATGGGGATTCCGTTTACAGCTTTGCATGGTTCAATTCGTTTCAGTTTATCAAGATTCAATACCGAAAAAGAAATTGATTATGTAATCGAAAAAATGCCGGCTATAATGGATAAATTAACTTCAATTTCGCCATTCCAAGAAGAATTAAAAAATTTAAGATTACATAAAGCTTAAAGAATAAGGAGTAATAATGGAGATATTAAATTTTATTTTTACATCAATAATGAAATTTATTACGACACATACCCCTTTTATAATGGGAATTATAGTAAATGCCATATTGATTGGCGTAATTTGTAAAGCAATTGATTTATTTACAAATAAATTGGAAGCTGGTTTATTAACAAAACACCCAGATTCTTCTTTGATTAATTTGATGCCAATATGTAAAAAATTACTTAAAGCTATTGTTATATTTATTTTATTAGCGGGATTTTTACAAAGTTTTGGTTACAACGTATCATCATTAATAGCAGGTTTTGGAATTACCGGTTTAGCTGTTGGTTTTGCAGCTAAAGAAGCAATCGGAAATGTTTTTGGCTCAATTGGTTTATTGGGTGATAGGGTTTACAAAATAGGTGAATATATTTCATTTAATGGCTATGAAGGAACCGTTGAAAAAATCAATTTTCGCTCTACAACAATTAGAACTGTTGAAGGAATCGTGGTAAATGTTCCTAACAACGTATTAGCGAACGAAGAAATAACTAATGTTTCACAAGCAAATCAACGCAGGATAGATATATCCGTTGATGTAGAATATGGAACTTCCGATGAAAAAATTGAACAAGCAAGAAATTTGTTACTTGAAATCGCAAATGATAACAGTGAAATAAAGGCTGGTGCTATAGCTTTTATTGACGGTTTAGCTCCAAGTTCAATTGTGATAAGATTAGTTGCTTATACAAATAAAACCTCTTGGGCTGATTTAACAATGGTTAAAAACGATGTTTATCGTGAAATAATTAAACGTTATAGAGAAAATGGTATTGAATTTGCATTTCCTTCTACAAGCGTTTATATGGCAAAATAATTAGAGAAAGTATTAGTTAAGTTGTATCGATGTTAGGATTAAAAAAGAAATATATATTATTTTTTGTTATTTTTTACACTATTTGGCTTTTTTTATTACCACTTTTTGTAACAAAAGCTATAGTTGTGTTCGCTAATAATTTTTCTCAAAATTCGAATTATGAAATCAAACTTGAAGCACCTAAAGTTCAACTTTCCGTTTTACCCATCATCAAATTTAATGCAAAATCAATCACGTTTTCTTCAAAAATTCAAAATCTTGACATTAATCTGCAAAATTTTGAAACAACAGTAAGATTGTTACCACTATTAAGTGGGTGCGTCAATATAAATTCAATAAAAACTGATAATTTAAAAGTAGTTGCAAATATCAAAGATGATATTTGGTTGGATAAAGATTTTTTCAAAAATCTTAAAAACACAAAAATTTTCTTTAACAGCATCTTAATAAATAAGTTTGATTTAATGTTATATCAACAAAATGTTAATAAACCAATTTTATATAATGGTGAAAACTTTATTTTCAAAAAATCTAACCGATATATAAAACTTAATTTAATAAGTAAATTAGATATTGAAAATAATATTTCAAAAATTAATTTTAATTTATTTTTACCTAAAAATAACAAAATAAAAGACACTATTTTTGATATCGATGTAACAAATGTTAATATAATGCCACTTAGGAATTATTTAAAATTTTATTTACCTAAAGATTTGACATCAATTCAAGGCTTAATTAATATTTCAGCAACAAAAGACGAATTAACAATGAATGTTTTTAATGGCGCTGTTTTTATGAAAGATGTTGCAAAAACAATCATTTTACCAACGAAAACAGAGATAAAATCTAAATTTAAAATAAAAAAACAATCTATAACATTTGATTCTGTAGACATAAAATCAAAAAATATTAATATTATTTTAAAAGGTAAAATTTCTGAATATTTTGGAAATTCAATGCCAAGCCTTAATTTGAATGTTCAAATTAATAAATCTGAACTTGAAGACATAATAAAAGCTTTACCTGCTTTAAAATTTGAAGAAATAGATTTATACAAACTAAAAAAATACAAATTTTATGGCAATGTTATCGGTAATATTAACATTAATGGACGCCTACCCGAGCCGGATATAACAGGAGATGTATATATTAAAGACGGAATTTTAACAAAACCAATTCCTAATACAACTTCTGGCGCTGTAATTAAACTACAGTTTTTAGGACGCGAAGTAAGCTTTGATGTTAATGTTCCGGCAGGTTTTAGAGAACGTGTTTGGGTTAATGGAAATGTTGAATTATATAATGTTAAATATTCAAATTTATCAATAAAAAGTACAGAAAACGTAGATTTACATACAGCTGAAGTTGTTGTAAATCCACTACATGAAATTTTAAATTTTGTAATAGGCCCCGTGCCAATAATGGATATTCATGGCAAGGGAAATATTGATATGACCGTTAAAGGTAATCGCAAAAATCCTCATGTTTGGGGCGAACTTAATTTTAAAAATGCTTCTGTAAAATTTCTCGATATGCCAGATTTAGAATTAATTAATACAGATGCAAAACTCATCTTTAATGATACAGAGGCTGTTTTTACAAGTAAAAATGGAACTGTTAATTCTCATCCATTTTCTGTAAATGGAACATGCAATTTAAATGGAAAATTTGATTTTGATGTTAAATCTAATAATCAACCGACAGAAAAACTTTATAAAGCTTTAAAAACAACAACCTTAATACCTGATATAAAAAACATGTTGCCGGATTTAAACTCCATAAAAGGCACAATGGACTTAAATTTAAAAGTTTATGGTTCAGTAAAATATATTGAAGATTTAGTTTTTAATAAAAACGCTTTCGCCGGTGGAATTATTGATATTAAAAATAATTTTATCAATTATCAAAATTTAGAGCTAAAAAATACAAATGGCAAAATTAAATTAGAAGGTAAAAATATTGAAGTTGATATAAAATCTTTGATTAATAATTCCTTGATGTCAATTTTTGCCAAAATCAATGGTGATAAAGCTAACGCAATTATTAATATACCTAAATTTAACCCTAATTTTATAATTAAAAATCTTGAAAAAAATCAGCAATATCTGCCATATATTTCACTTAACGCAAAATACAACGGAAATTTTAACAAAATTGAATATGAAAATCTTAATTGTGATATTAAAATTCTTGAATCAAATGAAAAATCACCAATAAAATTTTTATCAGGCAATATTTCAATATTAAATAATCAAATTAATATTAAAAATTTGCAAGGATATGTTTTAAATAAAAACAATTCATTTTTTACAAACTTAAAAATTCAAAAAGCTTTCTCTGAAAAACCGATTGTTGATGGTAGTTTTAATATAAAAAGTCCTGACATAAGTGCTTTTAATCCAATATTGATGAGCAATATTATACCGAATAAAATTAAAAACATCGTTAAAAATTATGAATTAAATTACGGTAAGCTTGATGTACGCGCCAAAATTGACAAAAATAAAATGTTTTTAGATACAAACACTGAAGATATTAAATTTACATATATTCCACTAGAATTACCTGTAAACATTCTTAATGGCAATGTTCGCATAAGAAATAATGATTTAATTTTAACCAAAATAAATGTGTTAGCTGATAAAATGCCAATTCTAATAGATGGTACTATTAACGATATTTTTAATAAAAGATTTTTTAATATTTATATAAATTCAAAACCTCAACAAGAATTTATTGATAAATTTATAAATAAAAATCAAGTATATCCTGTAAAAATTAAAGGCGATATTGTTTATTGGGTACGTTTAAAAGGTACAGCAAAAGATTATGATTTACGCGCAAATATTAATTTAAATAAGGATTCTAGTATATATCATTATGGTGCAATAATTGGTGATATTGAAAATTCTATTGAATTAAACTTAGATGCAACAATTTTAAACAATAATAACATTCGATTAAAAGATTTTTCATATAATAAAATTATTAATTCTCAAAGTGGCAAAAAAACAAATTTAAATTTACTAAAATCAAAAGGAAATTTAAAAATTTTAAAAAATGACATTGAATTAAAAGATTTTTATATAAAAACATCTCACCCAACTGATGCAAGAATTTTCAATATTATTTTTGGAAAACCAAATATTAAAGATGGTCAATTTATATCAGATTTAAAATTAAATGGAAAATTATCAAATATGAAACTTCTTGGTGAATTTCATATTTTTGAAACGAATATTCCATTTTTTGATACCACAATGAAAAATATTGAATTGATTTTTGGCGAAAAAAATATCGCAATAAAATCAAAAGGTGAAGTTATGGGTAATGCCGTATCTCTAAATGCAATAATGAAAAATAAGCTAGTTCCACCTTATATTATAGAATCTGCTGTTATAAACACTAAAGACTTTGATTTAAATAGAATTGTTAACAAAATTAAAATCGCACAAATTGATAATATTTCTAATATTGAATCAACAGATTTATTTGATATAAGAAATTTAATATTTAATAACGTAAAACTTAATGCAGATAAAATTGAATTAAGAAATTTACAGGCAAACAATGTAAAAGCATCTGCTAGCCTTAATTCAAAAGGAATTTTAGAAGTTGATAAATTTAGATTTGATATTGCAGATGGTTCGTTGAATGGCAAGTATAAATTTAATTTTAATAACAACAAAATGAATTTTGCTCTTAATGCAAAAGATATAAACGCGAATGATATTGCAAACGCATTGTTTGATTTAAATAACCAAATTTATGGTGATTTAACCGGTAGTATTGATATTGCTTGTAGCGGTGTAGATTTCAGACATTGCATGCAAACTCTTAGTGGAAGCACAATGTTTAATGTCAAAAATGGAAGAATGCCCAAATTAGGTTCATTGGAATACTTACTAAAAGCCGGAAATCTACTAAAAGGTGGCATAACAAGTATATCAATAAACAGCGTAATTGATATTATTACCCCATTAAAAACAGGGGAATTTTCAGATATTTATGGAGTTATTAATATAAAAAAAGGAATTGCTGACGATATTGAAATAGCAACAAAAGGCAAAGATTTAAGCTTATTTATAGGTGGAACTTATGATTTTGCGACTTCTGATGCAGAAATGGAAGTTTTAGGTATGCTCTCTAGAAAAATTTCGACCTTATTTGGTCCAGTTGGAAATCTTTCTATAAATACCTTATTTAATGTTATTCCAGGGATTGATTTAGCAAAATCAAATACAATATTAGAGCATATAAATAAAATACCGGGGATTGAATTTTCAAACAAAGATTTTCGAAAATTTGTAGCTGAAATCAAAGGTAATATCAATGGTGATAATTATGTAAAAAGTTTTCGTTGGCTAAATTAATTTAAATTGAATATTAATTATTTATATGCTATATTGTTATCAAGAGGAGCAACCCAACTTTTAACAATTGACTTTGTTTAAAATATCACTAATAATATTAAATCGGTAAAAAGGGAGATTCAAATGAATTTATTAAATAGAATGAAAGAATTTGAAGGTCAGTATGTATTTTTGCGCTGGGCAACCGGTGCTGAATACGGTAAAGTAATCTTAGTTGGCGATGATTTTATTGAATTTAATATAATAGATGTTGACACGATGGAATATAGAGAAACTGTTATTGTGAACTCATCATTAATATTAGAAGCAATATATGGTGGTTCAGATGTTTCTCGTATTTTAGCTGAAATATCCTCTATGATTGATTCATAGCAGTGTCCTTGGGATGTAATTTATTTAACAATTCTTAAAAAAGAGTTGACAATATAGCTTTATTTAGTATTATAGTCTTGTAATCGCAGACAGTTAGTACTCAATAGAGTTTAATTCGCTAGAGCTAACCGAGATTTAACTAGCTATAGAATAGTCAGAAATTTGTAGTAATAGTAGATTTTGCGATTATAAAGATTGCGAAATCTTTTTTAGTATACAAACAGGTCGAAAAAACACATATATAAAGGAGCAAAAAATGTCAACAAAAGCTTTTAAAAACGACAAAGTTTCTCTTATTAAAGAGAAAATTGATAAGGCTCAAGTTGCAATTGTTACTGATTACAAAGGCTTAACCGTTGAAGAAATCACAAAATTAAGAAGATCACTTCAAAAAGACGGTGGCGATTATATGGTTACAAAAAATACATTGGCTAAAATTGCTATCAAAGGAACACCTTATGAAGTATTAGCTGATTCAATGAAAGGACCTATCGCTATTGCATTCGGTTTTGAAGATCAAGTAGCACCTGCAAAAGCTTTATCTAACTTCATAAAAGAAGTTAAAAAAGGTGAAATTTTAGCTGCAGCTATGGACGGAAATCTACTTTCTGCATCAGAAGCTAAGGCTCTTGCAAATCTGCCTTCAAAAGCAGAACTTTACGCAAAAATGCTTGGATGTATCAATTCACCTGCATCTGGCATTACAAACTCTGTCAACGCAGTTATGTCATCTCTTGTTAGAGCAATTGCGGCTGTTAGAGATCAAAAAACAGCATAAGATTTATGCAATATGTGCTTAGGCACAAACAAAAAAAGTAATACAAACTACAACAAAGAATAAAAAGGAGAAAATCATGAGTGTAGAATCTATTTTAGAATCAATTGAAAAATTAACTTTATTGGAAGCTGCTGAATTAGTAAAAGCTATGGAAGAAAAATTCGGCGTATCTGCTGCTGCTCCTGTAGCTGTTGCTGCTGCTCCTGCTGCAGCTGCTGCTCCTGCTGAAGACGAAGCTTCTGAAGTTAACGTTATTTTAGCATCAGTTCCAGCTGATAAGAAAATTGCAGTTCTTAAAGAAGTAAGAGCTATCACTGGTTTAGGCTTGAAAGAAGCTAAAGATTTAGTTGATGGTGCTCCAAAAGCAATTAAAGAAGGTGCTAAAAAAGAAGATGCTGAAGCTATCAAAAAACAACTTGAAGCTGCTGGCGCAACTGTTGAAATTAAGTAATTTAATTTATACTAACAAAATTTTAAACCTCTGGTGGTATATTCTGCTAGAGGTTTAAAATTTTTCTAAATTTATGCATAAAAAAGCCACTCTGCAAATTTATTATCAGAATGGCTTTTTAATATTTTAACTACGCACTAAGCTTTTCTATTAAAATTGCATGTTTTGTTGCAAATTCTTTTCCTCTTGCAATAATTGCAGCTTTTAATATAGCTTCAATATCAATTTTTGAATGTTCTTCAAAATTATTTGGTAATCTTAAAGACCAATTTTTATCCCCAGAAGTTCCCGGAGTGTTATATGTTTCATTAATTTGATAATAATCAGTAAAAAAGATTTGAACATTTTTAGCTTTTGAAGCAAATAATTCAGTAAGTTTTACAAAAGTCAAATAATCTTTATCTTGAGTCAGTCTTACAATAATATCGTCTTTATTTTCGCATTCTGCAAATAAATCCTCAACAAGATTTTTTGCATGTAAATATCCTGTATGAGTATTTATCATACTTTCAGACCATTGTTCAATTGGATTATTATCATGAGTTCCAACCATTGTCCAAACATTTTCTGTAATATTTTTACAACGATATGGGTGTTCTGGAATTTCAGGAAGCACAAATTGCGTCAAGCGCATACCTTGCAATCCGTATTTTTCCATAACAGCAGCCACAGGATTTGTTAGAGTTCCCAAATCCTCACAAACTATTGAATCTTTGTTTAAACCACAATCTTTTGCAGCACCTATAACAATTTTTTCAATAAATCTGCCATATAATTTAATTTGTTCTTCACTTAAAGTTTTAACACGTTTTTCTTTATCAGATTCAAGACTCATATCTAAATCATTTATAGTTGCGATTGCATATTTAGAAAGTTCAGGATGCTCAGGTGATGAATACAATCTACCTGCACCTTCTGAAGGCATAGGCTTTTTACCAACCTTATAAACCCAAGGGTCAATTAATCCTACAATGTGGTCGATTCTTACACCACCAGGATTTTCCTTAAACATTTTTTTGTATAAATTTTTCATCAAAACGCCACCTTCGCCCAAAGAGCCGTCTTTTTTGAATAATTTTTCAGGATTCATAACAGGAAATCCCCAAGCTTGACCATTTTTAGAAAAATAATCCGGTGGGCAACCTAAAAACCACCCTTCTAAAAATAATGCTTGATAAGCCCAAGCATCTCTATCAGAGAATGCAACTTGCCTATCCGCAATCATTTTAATATTATGTTTTAATGCAATTTTTTTAGTTTCTTCATTTTGTTTTTCAAGAACAAATTGACAGAATTTATAAAAATCTATTTCATCTGAATATTTAGATTTAATTTCATCAATTCGTTTTTGATAAATTTTTCTTTCATCATCAGTTTTAGGATTCGTAAGATTTTTATCAATTTCGTTTTTCCAAACATACCAAGAATCATTGCCATTTTCAATCGCAAGAGCTTCGTATAAAGAATCATTATCAAGCCAATTTGAATTATCTTTTTTAAATTTTTCAAACTCTTTTTTAAACAATTTAGTTTGTTTAAAATTTGCCCAAGCTTCTTTTAACGCAACATTTTGAACATTACTAATATAAGTGTACGCAGTACGTCCTTGATTTTGATTAGGATTTTCTCTTACTATTCGCTTAAAAGTTTCTAAAGACAAAATTTCACCCCAATTTTTTTCTGTAAGTTGTTTTAAATCAATAAACAAAGTATTTCCAGAAAAAATAGTTCCACAATAAGGTGATGAATCTGAAATTTTTGTTTTTCCAGCTGGTCCAAGCTGTATTGCGTTAAATACTTTAGAGGCTGATTCAATTAATTTATGTCCTGCTGTCGAATTATAACTCCCAAAACCCGTATCTTCGCCATTTTCAGCAGGGAAACTACTACCATGTATTATTAACGCTAAGTTTTCTTTGCCAAGTGCTTTTAAAGCATCCTTAATGACTTTTGTGTCATTTTTTTTGCACATTAAACAAACCATATTATTACTCCTTCTTCTTATTTTCATTATTGAGTGTAACATCCTAAAAAACTTATTTCAACAGTATTGTAATCTTTTTTAATAAAGAATAAAAACGCGGTCGTGGCAATATGCCACGACCGCGTTACTTATTAATTTTACATTATATCTTAAAAACTGCAAGCACAAACGCCATCTTTGCAAGAATAACCTAATGCTTCTTGAGCTTCTGACATCCTTACTTTAATACGTCCATCTACCGCAATTCCTTCACCTGTTTTTTCAGAAATTAACAATGGGTTAATATCTAATTCATCTATGAATTTGAAATCATTAACTAATTGAGACAATCTCAACAAAGTTTCTTCAATTTGTTCCATTTGAGCAGGTGTAGTGCCTCTTGCGCCTTGTAATAATTTGTATGCTTTCACTGATTTAATCATTTCTTTTGCATCAATATCAGTTAGAGGTGCAATTCTAAATGTTACATCCTTCATAACTTCGATGAACACACCACCTAAACCAAACATCATCATTGGTCCGTATTGAGGATCTGTTGCAATACCACAAACCATTTCTCTATTGCCTTTAACCATTTCTTGAATAATAACACCTTCCAAACCTTCAAGAAGTCCTTTTTCTTTTAATTTTGCAATTAAATCTTGATATTCACTTCTTAACTGTTCAGCAGATTGGATATTAACTCTTACACCACCTACGTCAGTTTTGTGAGAAGTTGTTTTTGAAGTCATCTTCATAACAACAGGATAACCAATAGAATCCGCTATTGTAACAGCTTCGCCTTCAGATTTTGCAAAACCTGATTTACAAACTCTAATTCCGTATGCTTCTAAAACATCAATCGATTCACGAGTTGTAAGCTGATCCCGACCTTCATTAACTGATTTAGCAATAATTTCTTGAGCACGTTTGTAGTCAACATTATATGTCGGAATTTTGCCTTCTGGGCGTTCAATCCATTTTCTTTGTTGATCTAATCTCATAAAACCTTCAGCGGCTTCTTCTGCATACATAAAGAATGGCATATTAACATCCATATCAGATAATGCAGTAAAGAATTCACTCTTAGTCATAAATACACCGATTACAGGTTTATGTGGATATTGAGCTTTTATTTCCATTACAGCTTTAGCAACATCAATATCTTTTAAACCTAAGAATGGCAAGTATATAACCATAATCATATCAACATTATCATCAGCTATAACTGTTTCTAATGTTTGCTTATAGTGTTCAATAGGAGCTGATGCAATCATATCAATAGGGTTTTTAACAGATGCTGCAGATGGTAAGAAACTTCTCAACTTATCTTTTGTAGCATCAGAAATTTTTGCAATCTCCATACCGTATTCACAAACAGCATCAGTTGCCATAATACCAGGGCCACCTGAGTTTGTAATAATTGCAACTCTATTACCTTTTGGTATAGGGCAGTTAGCAAAAACTTTTGCAGTTGAGAATAAGTTTTTCAAAGAATATTCTCTAATAACACCAGATTGAGCTAGTAACGCATTTGCTGCTTTATCAGCACCAGCTAAAGAACCAGTGTGAGAAGATGCTGCGCTTGCGCCGGCAGCTGAACGACCGGCTTTTAATGCTAAAATAGGCTTTTTCTTAGAAATTCTTGTTGCTAATTTTCTAAAGTTTGCAGGATTAGCAATTGATTCCATGTATAACAAAATTTGTTCAACGTCTTTTTCATTTTCCCAATATTCCATAGCGGTTTCAGCATTGACGTCAGCTTGGTTACCAATTGAAATAAATTGTGCAAAACCTAAGTTTAAGTCTTTTAAAATATTTAAAATACCACCACCTAATGCACCTGATTGAGAAACAAAACCAATATGACCACGTTCAGGAAGAGATTCTGCAAAACAGCCATCCATGCTTATTTCTGGTAATGTATTTACTACACCCAAGCAGTTTGGACCAACACAACGCATTCCATATTCTTTAACCTTTGCTAGAAGTTGTTTTTCTACTTCAGCACCTTCTTTACCAGTTTCTTTGAATCCTGCTGTAATAATACACAAGCCTTTAATACCTTTTTCATGGCATTGATCAATAGTTGATAATACAAATTTTGCGTTAACAACAATTATCGCCAAATCAATTTCTTCAGGCACTTCTAATACAGAAGTATAAGCTTGAAGTCCTTCAATAATACCACCTTTAGGGTTTATTGGATATATTTTTCCTGTAAATTTATACTCTTGCAATCTTTTCATGATGTCTGAGCCAATTGTGTGTTCTTTGGTAGACGCACCAACAACTGCAATAGACTTTGGTTTCATAATTTTGTCTAAGTTGTTCATTGTCTTGTTCCTTTCTTTTTTATAAATGATTAAACCTCTAGTGTACTAAACTATTATATTACAAATACATTTCATTTAAAACAAAAAATCTCGATAAAATTTTATATCGTGATTTATTTCGCGAATTTAGAAATAACTTCCTCATACTTATATGATTTTATGTAATCAATAACTTCTTGAGGTGTTTTTGCTACATAATACAAATTATGTGAATGTTCTGGAGCAAAATGAAGATTTATAATTTTATCAAAAAATCTTATTAAATCATCGTAAAAACCATTGGTGTTAAGAATCACGGTTGGTTTATTGCTATAACCTAATTGTTTTTGTACAATCATTTCTGAAATTTCTTCTAAAGTGCCAAACCCACCTGAAATTGCAATAACAGCATCTGAAAGCTCATCTAGCTTAGCCTTTCTTTCACGCATTCCCTCGGTTACATAAAATTCAGTGCAATCTTGAGGATTGGCAAACCCTAAATCTACAAATTTTTGTGGCATAACGCCTAAAACTCGTCCACCACAATTTTGTACATTGCCGGCACATGCATACATCAGCCCTCTTCTGCTTCCGCCATAAACAATTCCATAACCTTCTTTTGCAATAAGATTTGCAAGTTCAGCGGCGGTTTTATAGTAAATTTCGTCAACATCAGGTGATGCAGAGGCGTATACTACAACATTTTTAATTTCTTTATTCAATATTTCCCCCTAAAAGATAATAGTTTGAACAGCACAATCCTGTCCCCCCACGCGAGCAATCTTTTGCTTGCAAGGCTTTTGTATCAGCCTTACAAAAAGGCTCAAACCTATCTTGATATATATTATAGCCAAAAATATCTTTACCCCATCTATTTGGACCTTTTTTGCCGTTTACGTCATACATAAGCAAACCAAACTTATCACCTTGTGGTTTTTCATACAATTTATAAGCGATTGTAGTATTATATATAGTTTTTTGATATGTATCAAATTTTAACGGATAATCTGCACCATTCATATATTTTATGCTATAAGGTTCTAGTTGTTCCTTAAATTCAGAAACAAGCATACTATCAAAAAATTCTTCAAGTTCAGCCTTATTTGACACCTTACTATTTTTCAAATGATAAACTATATTCGAGAAATCAGATTGTGCAGCAATCCATTTTGATATATTTTTTGCTTGCATTGTATCATCCACAGTAAAGGGAGCAACTAAAAATGCAACTATAATAAAAATTACCAATAATATAGAAACTTCAACTATGGTATAACCTTTTTTCATCTGTTAAACCCTCTTTTATGCCATATCTAAACGCTTTTTTTCTTGTATCATATTATCATAAATCCATTCTGGAATAAAGTTTTTACCCAAAATAATTTGCCCATTCATAATATTTGGCGCGTGAAAATCAGAGCCACCTGTAACAATCAAACCCAAATTTTCAGCCATTGAAGAAAAATATTCAACTATAGCAGGCGAATGTTTTCTATGATAAGCTTCAATACCTCGCAAGCCACAATTCATAAGCTCTTTTATCAATTTTTCAGCAATATCAATATCATAAGGGTGAGCGATTACAGGAATTCCACCTGCATCATAGATTACTTCTACTGCATCAAAAGGCGAGACAGTTTTACGTTCAACATAAACCGGAGAATCACGGTGAATGTATTTGCTGTATGCTTCCATAATGTTACTAGTGCCACCAGCATTTGTTATGGCTTTAGCTATATGAGGTCGTCCAATACTACCACCTTCTGCAACCATATTTTTTACATCCTCAAAGGTTATTTTTATACCTTCTTTTTTAGCCAACAATGACAAAATTTCTTTTGTTTGTTTTATTCGGGCTTGTTGCTGAACTTTTAATAAATTTTTAAAATCATTTTTAGTTACATCCGGAAAATATCCTAAAATATGCACTTCATAATCTTTGTATAAAGTATTTACCTCAATACCTTGTATCAATTTCATGTCAACATCTTTTGTTGCAAGATAATTTTTAGCAACATTATAGGACAAAATATTATCATGATCAGTTAAAGAAATCGCTTTTAATCCGGCTTCCAAAGCTAAATCAACAATTTTTTCTGGAGAAAAAACTCCATCTGAATAATTAGTGTGAATATGAAAATCACCTTTCATTCCACACCCCCTGAATCAATCGCCAGTGTCAATGACTGCCTCCTTTTTCATTTCATTATTATTTACTATTAAATTAATTCTATTTATAGATATAGCTTTTGTGCTATCAATAAGCACTTCTACACCGTTTATTTGAGCCTCTTCGCCACTTGCGACTTCATATCTGTCAGGCAAGCTTGTTGCTAAACGTTTTTGAGAGGTTGAAAACTCCATCCCAATAACACCGGCTGTTGAACCACAAAAACCAGCATCTGAAATATATGCCATCCCTTTATATATATTTTCATCCGCAGTCTGAACATGAGTATGCGTTCCCCAAAAGCCTTTAATTAATGCATTATTTTCAGTATTAAAAGTATTTGCCAAATACTTTGCAAAACAAATCTTTTCAGCAGTAGCTTCGGCATGAAAATCAAGAAAAATATCAGTTACTCCTATGTCTTTCAATTGTTCTATTTCAGAAATAACAACTTCCCAAGGAGAATCTATAGGTGGCATAAAAACGCGTCCTAAAACACTTATAACTGCAATTTTATGATTTTTTACATCAAAAATCCTTGAACCAACGCCCGGCGTACCTTTTGGATAATTTATCGGACGCAATAGCTTTTCTGTGGTATTAATATATTCATAAACATCACGTTTATCCCAAATATGATTACCTGAAGTCATACAATCAATTCCAGCATTGGATAAATCTTCATAATTTTTTTTTGTTAAACCAAACCCATGGGATGCATTTTCAATATTTGCAATGACAAAATCAGGTTTTGAATCAGACTTCAAAACTTTTTCTAAATAAGATTTTACAGACAGACGCCCAAGTCTGCCTGTTATATCTCCAAAAAATAAAATTTTTAAAATTTCAGATTCTGACATTTATTTTGCAATTTCTGTTGTTCTAAATTCTCTTACAACGGTTACCTTTATTTGTCCCGGATAATCTAGTTCATCCTCAATTTTATGAGCAATATCTCTAGCAAGCTTTTGAGAAGCTAAATCATCAAATTGTTCAGATTGTACAATAACACGAACCTCACGGCCTGCTTGAACCGCAAAAGATTGTTTTATTCCATCATAAGTATTTACAATTTCTTCAATTTTTTGTAAACGTTTGATATAAATTTCTAAAGTATCACGTCTTGCTCCAGGACGCCCTGCTGATATTGCATCTGCAAGTTTTACCAGCACAGCCTCAATTGTATTTGCTGTAACATCATCGTGATGAGCTTCAATTGCATGAATTACATCCTGTTTTTCACCATATCTTGAAGCTAATTCAACACCTAATTGAATATGAGTACCTTCTTGAGTTTGATCTACTGCCTTACCAATATCATGTAAAAGTCCTGCACGCTTTGCAACTGCAACATTTGCACCCAATTCGGCAGCAAGCATACCGGCTAAATGACCAACTTCTAAAGAATGCTTCAGAACATTTTGACCGTAACTTGTCCTATAATACAAACGTCCTAAATTTCTTATTAATTCTTTATGCAACCCCATGACACCCATATCAAGAGCTGCATTTTCGCCTTCTTTATAAATTTTTTGCTCAACTTCTTCTTTTGATTTTTCAACAGTTTCTTCTATCCTAACGGGATGAATTCTACCATCTTGAATAAGTTTTTCTAAAGTTATTTTTGCAATTTCGCGTCTTACAGGATCAAATGACGACAATACAACCGCTTCCGGAGTATCATCAATAATCAAATCAACACCGGTAAGAGTCTCTAGTGTTCGAATATTACGCCCTTCACGACCTATAATACGTCCTTTCATTTCATCATTGGGTAAAGAAACCACTGAAACAGTAGATTCAACAACTTGCTCCATCATACAACGCTGCATTGTTGTTGAAAGAATTTCTTTTGATTTTTCTAGAGCATTTTCTTTAATAATTGCTTCATTATCACGAATCAATTGCAATTGTTCTTGAGCTAAATCTTTTTTTAATTGTTCCATTAAAATTTTTTTTGCTTCATCTGCAGACATGCCTGCAATTCGTTCAAGCTCAAGAGTTTGCTTTTGCACGATTTCATCAAGCAAATCCTCACGCTCAATAAGTTTATCCTTCATTTTATCAAGTTCAACTTCTTTATCAGTAACTTCTTGAATCTTGTTTTCTAAAATATCTTCACGCTTAGTTAATTTATTTTCAATAGCTGCAAATTCTCTTCGACGCTCTCTTTCGTCAATGTTTAATTGTTCTCTGTCATTTTGTAAAGCTTCTTTAGCTTTAATCATTGCTTCCTTTTGTAAAATAACTTCTTTTTCTTGCAAATCTTTAACACTCTGCTCTATCTGTTGCTTTAAGTTTTTGTATTTAACTCTAAGGACAACAATTACCGCAATTAAAATCACCAAAGTGACTATTGCAACAGTAACTAACATACTATTCATTTAGTACCTTTTCCTTTTCTATTTTTTTATATACACACGATACCAGATACATATAACCTATCTGGAAACTATTATTATTTTAACTTTAGTTTTGTTATCGCATATATTTTCAAAAAATTTTATCTACTACTATACAAGTATCATATCATATAAAGTATTTTTTGTATATAGTGATTTGTAGAAAGTATTTCTAAATTTTTTATCACTTATCTAAAATCAAAATTATATTATAATTTTATCGTTCTAAAAATCGTTGAATATTTATGCGAACCATAATAAATCACTATTGATACAAAATAATTTTCTAAATCATTAATCTCCATATAGCATTTTATAGGCTCTTTACGTTTTGTACTTTTAAATTTACCAAGAAAATTCAAAGCGCCCATGTGAATTTTTTGAGATGGTGTTAATTTAGGTTGTGGTAAATGCTTTTCATAAAATCCAATAGGCGTTATATCACGCTCATACGTTGGTATTATGTAACAAACTTTTCCATTTTGTTTGAAAAGTAAATACCATTTACCCTTATGCTCACGTGGTGTTAATAAATAATATCCAGGCGGAATTGTTGAATTTTTGAAGTATATTGCAGAATTCAACCTTAATAAAGGATATGGAATCCAAGTTGCATCTTTAATTTCATAATACTGTTCAGGATCAATATCATGCATATAAGAAAAGTTTGCCGGTTCTAATTCATTATAAATTTTTGCATAATTTTTTGTCGGCTCAATTTTAACCGGTGGCGGAGTTTGCCCCGCTGTATATTCGGCTTCAAATTGCTCTGGTTCATCTTGCGAACTATCTTGCCAAAATTCTTCGGGACTGGTTATTGGTTCATTAGAAAGTGGATTAAAATCCGCCCAAGCCGGTACTATTGAAAAAAATAAACATAATATTAAGATTTTTTTTATCATATTATTATTTTAATAAAATTAACAATAAAATCAAGATTGCGACAAAACGAATGCGGCGGATAAATTTAAATTTATCCGCCGCCTCAAAATATCTTTAATAATTATTTTACTAATGAAGAAATAAATCTAATAGAATCATCTCTCAATTCTTTTAAGAAATCTACTGCTAATCTTGAAAGAGGTCTGTCCTCAATCTTTTCAAATACGACATAGATTGGATCACCAGCATTGTTAAATCTCATTTGTCTGTCTTTTTTATTCAAATAATATAATTCAAAATTTTCAGGGATTTCAAGACTTCCGATTGGTTTTTGATTTCTTTCTATTGCTGAATAAGTAGTTGCCATTTTTAATATCTCTCTTTAAAATATATCTTACATATATATAAAGTATTTTTGTAAAAAAAAATTGCCTTTTTTTACTCAATTTGTTAAGTTTTGTAAAGATGAATTTTTTTTATTTACAATTAGCATTAAAAGTTTTATTGAAAATTCCTCGCAAAAATGATAGCATAATTATAATAATACAGGGAGATATTTAGTGGAAGAGAATTTTAATTTTGAAAATTTTTTACAAAGTGCAGTAAAATCGGGCGCATCAGATGAGCATTTAAAAGTTAATCATTCACCATATATTAGAAAAAATGGATTGATTTATAAAACAAATCTGCCGATATTAACCAAAGACATGCTTGAAAGTATTTTGGTTGAAATTGCTCCTCAAAATTTAAAAGATAAAATTCTTTCATTGCAAGATGTTGATTTTGTTTATGAAATTAAAAATTGTTCAAGATTCAGGATTAATTATAGCAGACAAATTGGCGAACCTGCGCTTGTTATACGTAATATTCCTTATAAAATTAAAACTTTAAATGAATTGCGCCTGCCACAAATGCTAGAATCTATCGTAGATTATCAAAATGGTATTGTTTTTATAACCGGCCCGACCGGAAGCGGAAAATCTACGACAATAGCATCTTTAATTGATAAAATATGCTCAAAATATGCTAAACATATCGTTACAATTGAAGATCCGATAGAATTTATTTATAGCAATAAAAAAAGCATTGTATCTCAAAGACAATTGGGTGTTGACACAGCATCTTTTTCAGAAGGAATAAAATATGCTTTAAGACAAGACCCTGATGTCATATTTATTGGTGAAATTCGTGATAGAGATACTCTTGAAGCCGCATTAAAAGCTTCAGAAACCGGACATCTTGTTTTAACAACTTTACATACAAATGATGCGGTGCAAACAATAAATAGAATCATTAGTATGTTTGATATAGCAAACAGAGATAATATAAGGAAGCAGTTAGCCGAAACTTTGCGCGCAACAGTAGCTCAAAAATTAATTTATTCAGAAAAACTAAAAATGCGCGTGCCAATATATGAAATATTAATTGCAACATCTACAATAAAAGATTATATAATTAAAGACAATTTGGATTCAATTTACGAATTATTAAATAATAAAGAATGGGAAGGAATGATTTCTTTGGATGAATCTATTATATCTCTGGTAGATGAGGGAATTTTAACAGAGCAAGAAGCTATAAACGCTGCTAATGATAAAAACAGATTAGAGAAATTCTTCCGTGGAGTCTACCAAGGAACAAAGGCTTATTATGAATAATAAAAATTATGTAACAGATGCTATTAATTTAAAATCATATAATTTAAATGATGCCGATAAAATTGTATTGATGTATTCAAAAGACAATGGCTTAATAAAAGGTGTTGCAAAAGGCGTAAAAAAAACAAAAAATAAGCTTGGTGCAAGAATGGATTTGCTTAATGCAAATTCTTTACAATTGATTCGTGGACGTTCAATGGATACAGTTATTCAGGCTCAAACAATTAATAATTTTAAAAATTCTAGAAAAGATATGGATAAACTTTTGTTGTCATCGTATATTTCAGAACTCGTTGTAAATATAGCAGAAGGCTCTGAATCTGCAGCACGTGAAGTTTATGATATTTTGTATAAAGCTTTGGAAAAAATCGAAAATAGCTTAACAAAAAAAGATTCTTTAATCGCAGTAATAAAATTTCAATTAAAATTATTGTTAATTATGGGGTTTTGCGTAGAACTAGATTCTTGTTTGTGCTGTAGAGAACAGATTTTAAATGATGAAATGTATTTTTCATCAAAAATGGGCGGAGTTATATGTAAAGAATGCAATGAGGTCTTGGGTATAAAACTAAAAATGCACTATAAGATAAGGGATTTTTTACAAGCAATGTTACAATTTGATTTCAATTATGAAAGTGACTACGAAAAAAAGGCAACAGAAAAAGTTTGTACAGTATGCTTTAACCTATTAGACGAATATATTTCGACCCACACAAATAAAAGACAAAAATCAACCAAATTATTGCATGAACTAGCATTAACATAGCATTCAAGAATTTTTTACTCGATTCGATATATCTATAATATATACAATTTTAAATTTATTGTAAAGAATTGTAACAATATTTGTTCACTTGCGCAATTTTTGAAAATGTAAATACTTTATATATATAAAACAACAACACGGAGACTGTATAAAATGGCACTGCTACTATCAATGTATCAAAAAATGAGGCTAACGCGAAAGATAAGTCAATTGACTCTTCGCAAAACTCGTGTTGATAGTAAGAGAGAACGAATTACTAAAAACATTTCAAATGTACAAAAAAGATACGCAAGTATAACACAAAATATAAAAAATTATGCAAATCAATTAAAAAATCAATACAAACAATGGACACAAAATAGTATATTTGGAGCTAGTACATTTAATCCAACTAACTTTGGTAACACGGGTACTACTGGTTATGTATTAAGAGCTTTTGATAATTGGGCGGCTAATACAACTGCTGGCGACAACTTATATTCTGCAAACGCTCAAGCAATGGTAGAAGTTATGAAAAAAGGCGGAACTTTCAATCCATTAATTGGCGATGATAAAAAACCAGTATTAGATGCTAATGGCAAACAACAATATGTCGCAAGTAATGATCCAAGTGTCGTAATTACACAAGAAGATTATAACACTTTGAATTCAGTAAATTATTGTGCCCAACAAGAACAAGCTCAAGCATCATATCAATGTCAAACGGCACAACAAAATTATGAAAACAATGTTTCAATATGGGAAGCACAAGCACTTGCTAATATTGACGCAGAAGAAAATGAAGCTTTAGATCCAATGCATTACGAAGATCAAATGTTAGAACTTGAATCTCAAGAAATTGAAGCAATGATGGCTGTATACAAAGCTCAATTAGATACTTACAAACAAGATTTAGCGGAATCAGCTAAAGATTCATCTCCTAAATTCGGTCTTGCATAATAAAAAAATAATCATAATTTATATAAAAATCGAGGTTTACGACCTCGATTTTTTTACGTTTATTAAACCACATATAGATTTATATAAAATAAACTGTATTTATTACTAATATTTCTTCATAACCACCTTAACTTCTTATTTATATTTTAACTCCAAGGAGTTCCACTTCTAAACAGATTTCGTCAATCATCTAATTGTAACAAAATGTAAAATTAATAATCAAAATAAGGCAATTTTTTCATAAAACTTTACTTTATATATATAAGGAGTATTAAGAGTAATTATGTCAACATTAATTGGTCAAAGATTTATATATCGAGGTCAACAAGTTACCATTAGTTCAACAAAAGATAATGGTAATACTATTTTTCTTAAATATCCTTCAGGACAAGAAATTAAAGTTAATAAAAAAAATCTTAATTCACTATTTTCTAATTCAATTGGGGAAAATGTTAAGAAGAATATTGAAGATATGCAAAAAAAGAATGATAAATATATCGAGGAACAAGATAAAAATTATTCAATTGCAAAAAAATTATACAAATTTACTCAAACACTAATAGAAGATATTAAAAAGAAAATTCAAAATTTATTGAAAAATAATAATACTGAATCTGAAAAATATTTATGTTCAAACGATAAAACAAAATATAGAGAGTTTTGCAAATCATTAAAGCGATATAAAGATTTGTTTCGCAGTTGTTCTTTTGCCATGTTAATTGCTCTAAGCAATAAATTTGATGCTTGTCTCTGGGGGAATAATTTAGGTAACCAAAGAAATCTCGCTGAAGCTTTATTAACATAACAGGACTTAATTTTAAAAAAGGCATCCAAAAATTTCGCCAAATGGTGAATGTTATTTTTAGCATTTTCTGTAATCCTTTTCTATAAAAAGGAGTCAGTTTTTCATGAAAATGTTAATGTTTGATTTTAGAGATTCAGAAAAAAGTTTTTTTCAAAAGCATAATTTTCAAGATATAGAAATTACTTTTATCAAAGAACCATTAAATATTTTTTCTAAGCTTAGCGAACAGCAATTAGAAGAAACTGATATTGTAAGCGTATTTATTGGTTCTGATGTTTCAGCGAATGTCTTAAAAAAGTTCAAAAATTTGCGAATTGTTGCTACGCGCTCGACAGGTTATAACCACATTGATATAGATTATTGCAGAAATAATAATATTACTGTTTTTAACGTAAACGAATATGGGCAAAAATCAGTTGCCCAATTCACTTTTGGGATGATAATTTCTTTAGTCAGAAACCTTTTGCCGGCCTATTTAGATATGCAAAAAGGAATTTTGGCGCACGCAAATTACGAAGGACGAAATCTTAATAGTATGACTTTAGGTATTTTTGGTTCCGGCTCAATTGGTGAGCAAGTAGCAAAAATTGCAAACTTTTTTAACATGAAGATTCTTGTAAATAGTTATACAAAAAATGAAGAAATAAACGGGTTTGTTGAGTATGTTGAAAAAGATGAATTATTAAAACGTTCGGATATAATTTCTTTACATATTCCTTATACCAAAGAGAACTATCATTTTCTTGCAAATGAAGATTTTAATAAAATGAAACAAGGTGTTTATATTATAAATACTGCACGTGGCGAGCTTCTTGATATTGTGGCTTTGTATGAAAATCTTATTTCAGGAAAAGTTAAAGGAGCCGGGCTTGATGTCTTGGAATGTGAGTATTTGGTAGGACACGAAGAACAAGAATATATAAAGGATTTAACACCTAAAAGCGTAATGAATGCTTTGATAACAAAGAAATTATTATCTTTTAATAATGTTTTGATAACTCCACATATTGCCTATAATACACGTGAATCTATTGAAATTTTGCTTGAAGTAACTTTTAATAATATTCGTAATTTTGTAAAAGGAATGCACGAAAACCAAGTTTGTTAAGAGTTTTTTGTCACGAGATTACGTAACATGATGAGAGGAAAAATAAACCGGACAAATGATGAGAATGAGTATTGCCAAGAGTCACCTATTTCAGTATTTTACTGACATAAAGCCTTTGCGCCAATTGTGTTTTTTTTGTCATGCTGAACTCGTTTCAGCATCTCACCGGCGTGAAACCTTACGCCAAGCAAGTTATTTATTTTAAACTTTTCATGATATAATTTGTGTGTTAAAAAAACTAAACGAGGGGTGTATTAATGAAAATTGGGTTTAATCCTGCAATAAAAAATCAAAACACATATAGCGTAAAACACAACGTCAGCGAGCAAACTAGCATTCCTGACAAACAACTAGCATTTAAAAAGGTCAATCAAGAGTTTTATAATATGGCTGAAAAAATGTATAGAGATAGAGGGTCAGTAACTTCATGGTGGCTTGAGCGAATAACAGATTACGTTATTTGGAATGACATGTCAAAACAAGATGCTTTAGACACTATGCGTGCTGTACTTAAATGGGTAAATAAAGAAAGCTTAGAAGTTTTTGAAAGCAGATATAATTATATTAAAAACTATTAATTAAATAACATATTATTACGAATCACTCATTATTTGCCCTGCTGAACTTGTTTCAGCATCTCACAGGCGTGAAACCTTACGTTAATCTAGCTTCTTACTTACATTAACCCCAGTTTACTTGTCAAATCCTGAAATAAATTCAGGATGACTTGAAAAAATTTGCACACAGCCACAAGTTTTTAATCAAAATTTGCATTTGACCACAAATATTATTCATACAATTACAACGCTTAGAAAAAATGTTTTTAACATGTATTATAAATCAACTTCTATCTCAAATTTTCGATTCCATGGATATGAGTATTTAATATTTTCAATAGGATTAATATCAAGGATTTTAAACAATTTATTTTCATACGGTTTCATCATTGTTGAAATATCTTGAGGCTTATTAATCATTTTTCTTACATTTGCTTGATATGCCCAATCATCTAAAAATCTTATTAGTTGCAATTTTTTAAATGCTATATCATTATATTGATTAGCCTTAAATTTTGTCTTTATTGTTGCAAGTAAACTTCCAAGCGTGTTTGCTGAAGTATTCCAACCCGCATATCCATAAAAATTTTTTAAATCAATATTTTGTAAAAGCATTTCAACAAAATTGTTATCTGCGCCATTTGCAAACCTAACATCTGCAATTGCAAAAGATTTATTAGGCATATTAAAGGCTTTGTTAAAAGGCTCTGTATCCCAGCTCATGACATGTTCTCCTTGTTTTATTTTAAAATTATTAACAATAAGAATAATGTCAGCCTTATCTGAATCTAAAACTTGATTAAATCCTGCAAGTTCTAATTGTCCTTCAACAGATTCTTTTATAGAAACATCTTCATAATTCGAAATTAAATCGATATTTTCAGGTTCAATATACTCAACAAATATTTTTATCTCTTTTTTTAAAGCACGTGCCAACAATGTTAAAGGTATTTCATCTGCGCCAGTTTTAATATTTGCACCCATATTTTTTAATTCATTGGCTTCCTTTACATTAAAACCATATTGAGCACAATCATCTTTAGAAAAAATCAAAAACTCAAACAATCCATCTTTTTCAAATTGTAACAATCTTTTATTAACTTCAAAATTTCTTGTTCGTGTTTTAACATAATCTTCTAATATATTTTTAGGGATATCCGAATTAGGTTCAATTCCTGTTTTATGAAACTCAAAAGAATATTCAAAAATTTTTTTGCCATATTCAGACCAATATTCTTTTTCTTCTTCATTATAATTATTATTTGAAATTCGCATAATGCTTGAAAACGCGTAAACTTTTGCCATTTTTGTTTCTAAAATTTGTTTTAAAGTATTAAGTCGCTCATTAATAATTTCAAAAGTATCCTTGGAACGCCTTGAAGGTATCAACCCACCATAAATCAGTGTGTCTAATGATAATATTATGCAATCTACATCTTCCAAAGATTTTAACCAGTCAAAAAGAGCTTCAACATTTGCTTGTTTAGTCAAATCACCCAAAAGCTCTCGATTAGGTAAAAATAATTCAATTGAATTATCAATTGATGTAATATCTTTTACTAAATTATAACACACAGGTCGGTTATCTATTGGTAATAAAGAAATTTTCATAATGATATCCTAACTTAATACATACAATATTTTATTGCTTCAATCATAGAATCCGGATTGGCTAAATTTTTACCTGCAATATCAAACGCGGTGCCGTGACTTGGCGAAGTCCTTATAATATCCAAACCTATTGTCATATTAACAGTATTTCGTCCAGCAATTGATTTTATAGGAATTAAACCTTGATCATGATAACACGCTATATAACAATCAAAAGGCAATTTTTCTTTCATTAAATATTTTTGTACAACTTTTGAAAATAAAGCATCCGCAGGATATGGATTTGAAATATTTATTCCTAAATTCCTCAATTCATTTAATGCCGGTATCATATTTTTTTCTTCTTCTTCACCTATAACACCGTGTTCGCCACAATGAGGATTTAACCCACAAATCGCAAACTGAGATTTTTGAATATTTAATTTGTTTTTAAAAAATTCATTTAACCTTACAACTTTATCGACAATGAAATCTTTTGTTAGAGTTTCACTAACATCTTTTATTGGGATGTGTCTTGTTAGTAATAATATCCTAAAATCTTTCGATACAAAAAGCATTTCAGCTTTTTGATTATCATGTGCTAAAAATTTTTCTAAAATTTCTGTTTGCCCATTATAATGATGTCCGGCAAGATGCATAGCTTCTTTTGATGTTGGAGCAGTAACAATAAATTTTGGTCTTAATTCACATGCTTTTTTTAAAGCTTTATATGCGAAATCTCCTGCATTTGCGGTTATTTTCCCAAATTCAATTTTATGAGGATATTCAATTTCTATAATTTCATAATGCTTATTAAGTTTTCCATTTTTATTTAGAATTTCAGAATTAGAAATTAAAACTACATCATTCGAAGCCAAATTAAGCTCATTCAAAGCTTTTATCGTAATTTCAGCCCCAATTCCATTGGGATCACCTGTTAATATTGCAATTTTTTCAGAATATCTATTCATGGCATTTTAAATAATTTAAAATTTCTATTAACGTATTGATATTACCGAGATTCCCAGATTTTGTTATTATCCAATTATTATTTATATCAGCACATAATGAAATCGCCGGAGCAACTTCATCCACCAATCTTAATTCATTTGAGCCGATTGCTTTACAACATTTATAAGAAGTCTCGCCCCCTAAAGTTATCAAAATTAAATTAATGCGCTCCATAACTTGTTTTGTTAAATCAGCTAAAAAATCTGTAATTTTTCCGGCAAGTTTCTCCTTAGTTAATTCTGCGTTATAAGAATCATCTGAAAATCCATCAAAATTTGTAATAAGATTCGACGTATGAACACAAACATCTTTATTATTTTTTAAATCAAAAACAATTTTTTCTACAATTTCATCATTAACACCATCTAAAATGTTTTTAACTGTTAAATCAATAAATTCAAAATTACCATGCGTCGCATCATATTTTTGAAGCCTATCAATTTGATTAGCAGTTATTTGCGTTGCGGTGCCTGATACTATAAACTTAGGAAGATTACCAATTTGCGGAACGCAGTTTTCATTTTCAATTCCGGCAAGCCAATATTTTGAAAACACTTGAGCACCTGCGGCTGTTCCAGTAGGTAAGATTTTTTTATTTGCTTTTATTACTGCAAGTGCAATTTGTTCAATATCAGTGATAGAGGTTGCATCTGCTACTATTAAGATTTTACCGTTAGAAATAAGTTCATTTATTTTTGATAAAATTGGACCAGCCCCATTCATAACAGTTTTTAAATCAATTATTCCAACAATATCACCTACAGAATCAATTAGCTGAGATTTTAAAAGAGTCGGCACATGAGATTCTGTAATAGGTGAATGCGGATCAATTGCCATTTCAGTCTTACCAATTGGGATACCTTTTGCCAAATGATAACCGCCTACTGTTATTCGACCTTCTTGAGGAAATGCAGGTATAACAATAGCTGCATCATAATCTAAAATTTCAATTGCAGTCAAAGTTTCTATAGCGATATTTCCTCTTAAAGTTGAATCTATTTTTTTGTAATAATATTCAAACGAAAAGTTATCCATTAGAGTTTTTATCGCTTTACCAACTCTAATAACGGCCTCACCTGAAACGACATTTCTTGATTCACTTGACAAAGCCCAAACATCAGTACCAACTTTTACTTTTGGAGAGCAACCACTATCAAGTAAAATCTTTGTACTAGCACCACGCTTTTTAAATTGCAACGCAGTATCATTAGCCCCAGTCAAATCATCAGCAATTATACCTACTATATCAGATAAAATCATTATTCTGCGTCTCTTTTTGAACCTAATAATCTTATATTGTTTGCGACAACAAGAAATCTTTCTCGTTCTTCACCACTTTGGTCTGTCCATTTACTTATTGAGATTCTACCATCAACAACAACCTGACGACCTTTTTTAATATATTCTCCGGCAAATTCTGCTTGTTTATCCCAAACTTCAATATTAAACCAATCAGCAACTTCTTCTTTTGTTTTAGCATCACGTCTATTCACAGCTAAAGAAAATGTTGTTTTAACTTTACCCGATTCAAAATATTTAATTTCTGCATCTTGTCCTGCTCTACCAATAACAGTAACTGTGTTCATTTATAACTCCTTATTTTTTATTTTCTGCTTTTACTTGTTTTACAACGTCTTTAGCTGGTTTATATGATTCATCTACATACTCAATTTTTGCATTTTTCATCAAACCATCTGTCAAATTCTTCAAAATTTCCATTTGTTTTTGAGTTTCTAAATAAAATTTAATTTCATCTTTAACTTTTACAAAAGGTGTTGTTCCAGCTTCAACCCTATCAGTTACTTTAATTATATGGTATCCATAAGGTGATTGTATAACTGTTTCAGAAATTGTATTAGGTTTCATTGCAAAAGCAGCTTTAGAAAATTGAGGGACCATTTGCTCTGCTGAGAAATAGCCTAATTCTCCACCACGTTCGCCAGATGCTTTATCATCAGATACTTTTTTTGCAATTTCAGCAAACTTGTCCGGATTAGCTTTAACTTCTGCCAAAACTTTATCAGCTTTTACTTTTTGAGCATTGATAGTTTCTTCAACTTGTTTATTCAAATCCAAAGTTGAAATATCTTTATTTTTTGACTTAATATCGCGAATTATTTGTAAAGTATCTGCAGATATCAAAATATGTGACGCTTGAATTTGCTCTCCATGCTTGAATTCATTTATATGAGATTTATAATATTTTTCAGCATCATTATCTGAAATCTTAATTTTTTCTATCGAATTAATTAATTTCTTAATACGAATTTGAGTTTTTAAATCTTCCGTAAATTCTGAGTTTGAAACACCTCTTTGTTTAAGAATGTTTGCTAACTCTTCTTTTGAACCAACTTTATCAATAATAGATTGCATTTCGGCTTTAACTTCATCATTTGTAACTTTTTCAAAGCCCCTGTTTGCAATTTCTTTATCCAATAAAGCTTTTACAATTAACTCATTAACAACCTTGTTCTTAAAAATTGTATACATAAAATTATCATCAGATTTGACAAAATTATCAGCGCCTCCAAAATTTTTAAACATCGAATTATCAATTTCAGAATCAATTGCCTTATCAAATTCAGCTTTAGTTATCACAATATCATTTACCTTTATAATAGCTTCCTTATTGTTTGAGAAAGTGCAACCTGAAAGCAATAATGCAGAAATCGCAGTACATACTAATAATTTTTTCATCAATATACTCCTCTAATTTTTATTGTACGTATTAATAATTTTCCTTATATCATAAAACAAACTTGTCAAAAAGTTAAATAATTCTTCAAATGTTAAGTATTTACTATTTACTAAAAGTATAGATTTGCCTTCTGTACAGCTGTTTGGCGCAATTGTAAACTTAATTAATCTTAACAAATTTTTATCAACTTGTTGTTTAATAATATTCCATTCATATTGTGTAAACGGAGTGTAAATTCGAATTGAATCACCAGCTTCACGAATTATTGAAATGCCACATTCTGTTGCTATTAACCTAATTTTAATTAATTTTATAAGATTTTCAACCTCATCTGGTATACGCGAAAATCTATCTTTCCATTCTGTCAAAATACTATCTAACTCAATTTCATTATTTACATCAGCCAAACGCTTATATTCAATCATTTTTTGCTCTGTTGAACCAACCCATTCATCAGGAATATAGGCTGTAACATTGATATCAACAATTGTAGGTTTTTTATTTTCAACATGTTCCCCTTTTAACTCAAGTACTGTTTCTTCCAACAATTGGCAATATGTATCAAAACCGACATTTATCATGTGACCATGTTGCTTTGTTCCTAAAATATTACCAACACCTCTAATTTCTACATCACGCATTGCTATACGATAACCGCTACCTAATGTTGTAAATTCGCGTATTGCCTTCAATCTTTCTGTAGCTTCTTGAGTTAATTCTTTATTCTTTTTATATAAACAATAACAATATGCTTGTTTTTCGCTTCTACCTACACGACCACGAAGTTGATATAATTGCGCTAAGCCTAATTTATCAGCTTCATGAATTATAATTGTATTTGCATTTGGGATATCTAATCCGTTTTCAATAATTGTTGTACAGAGTAAAATATCACTTTCATGATTATTAAACCCTATAATTACATCCTCTAATTCTTTTTCACTTAATTGCCCATGCCCGATAGCAATTCTTGCATGAGGTACAATGCTTTGTAATTTTAAACGAAATTCCTCAATAGTTTCAACCCTATTATATAAATAGAAAACTTGTCCATCTCTATCCAATTCATTTGTAATTGCATTTTTAACCACTTGTTCATTAAATTCTCCGACAAAGGTTTTTATTGGCAACCTGTTTTGTGGTGGAGTATTGATTATAGAAATATCTTTTATGCCGGATAAAGACATATAAAGCGTTCTAGGGATAGGAGTTGCAGACATAGAAATTATATCAATATTTTCTTTAAATTCTTTTAATTTCTCTTTATGACGCACACCAAAACGATGTTCTTCATCAATTACAAGAAGTCCTAAGTCTTTGAAATAAATTTTATCCTGCAACAAACGGTGAGTTGCAATAACAACATCGCATTTGCCAGTTGCTAAATTCTTTATTGTTTCATTTTGTTCTTTTTTTGAACGAAATCGGCATAACAATTCAACATTAACCCCAAAAGGTTTAAATCGTTCAGAAATTGTTTCATAATGTTGCAATGCCAAAACTGTTGTCGGCACAATTACCGCAACTTGTTTTAATGAAGTTACAGCTTTAAACATAGCACGCATAGCAACTTCCGTTTTACCAAACCCAACATCACCACAAATCAATCTATCCATTGGACTTGAGCTTTCCATATCAGCTTTAACGTCTTTTATTGATTTTAATTGATCAGGTGTTTCAATATATTCAAAAGCCTCTTCCATCTCAACTTGAAGTGGAGAATCTTCTGCAAACGCAAAGCCTTCTTGCATTTTTCGACGTGCATATAATCTTAATAAATCATACGCAATTGTTTCAACTTCCTTTTTAACACGAGTTTTCGTATTTTCCCAATCAGCGCCACCCATTCGTGAGAGTTTAGGTTTAATTTGTCCCGAACCTCGATAACGACATAACATGTTGATTTGTTCTGCCGGAATATGCAATTTATCATTATTAGCATAAGTAATTGTTAAATAATCTTTTAATTGCCCGTCAAATTCTTGTTTTGTAAGACCCTGATAAATACCAACACCATGAACTGTATGTACAACATATTCACCGACTTGGATATCATTAATATTTTCAATATATTCAGCTTTTTCTTTGTAATTACGCTTCCGCCCAGTCGGAACGTCTTTTTGGCGCTTATTAAAAAGTTCTCTATCTGTTATTAATAAAATTTTACTAGAAGGTATTTCTGTGCCGGAAGCAGTTATGCTATCAGAATATTCAATATTAAAAATATTATATTCACTTAAAACTTCTTTTACACGCTCTTTAAAATCTGTTGCTATCGTTATTTGATAATCTTTTTTTTCTAACAAAAATCTTGCAAATTTATCCATATCAGCATCAAAAATTTGAATATTACGAGCATCTAAATCTAAAACTTCATTATTTTCATCTGAAAGAAAATTATTAAGAAAAATCTTTTGAAAAGCCGCTGTTTTTTGAATAAATTCTTCAAGCGTGAAATGGTTTAAGTCTTTCAAACTAACAAGTAAATTGTTTTTTAAAAATTCTTGATATAAATCTTCAGCGTTCGACGTAATTTGTTCCATTTTGGCAATTATTTCAGCGAATTCATCATAAATCACCACATAATCTTGAAAATAATCTAATACACTTACAAGATTTTTATTAAAATATGATTGATACGCATTTATTCCTTCAAAATACCCCTCTTCATTAAATTTTTCTTGTAATTCATTATTAAATTCCTTTGGTGGATTTTGAGGCAAAATAAATTTATATATTGGAAAAATTTCTGTAACTTTAATTTTTTCAATAGATTTTTGAGTCTCATTATTAAAATACCTGATATCTACAATTTCATCACCCCAAAATTCAATTCTAATAGGATTTTCATCCAAAGAATAAATATCTGCAATATCACCCCTAATTGAAAATTCGCCAATATCGGAAACCATTGTTGCGCGCTTATAACCTAAATTTATAAGTTTTTTTAATAATTCTGTTTGCGAAATACTCTCCCCAATTTCTAACTTTAGAACATTATCTTTATAAAAATTTTCCTCTGGGAATTTTTCATAAAAAACTTTTATTGGAGCAATAACTATTTCAGGTTTATTCAATAAAATTTCTAATTGCCTTTGATAATCATACAAATTTCCAGAAATAGTTTCATAAACTGAAACATTTTGATAAGGCAAAAACTCCGATTTTAAATCAAAAAGAGTCTCCAAATCTGATTTATATTTTAATCCGTTTTGTTCGGTCGAGGTTATAAATAAGATTTTTTTATTTGATAAATTTTTTATATATTTTGTCAGCAAAAGTCGACTAAACGTTGTTAAGCCGGTTATAGTAAAACTCTTTTGTTTTTTTACATTTCTTAAAAAATTATCAAAAAATATTGAATTTTCTAGCTTCATATTATTTAACGTTAAAAATTTGTATAAAATTAATAAAAATATTAACCGAAAAAATATAAAGTTTCAATTCTAACATTTGAACAATTCTAAACTTTATGCTAAAATTTCAGCGGAATTTTTAAGAAATAGAAGGAGACAACTATGATAAATGAAAAACTAGAAAAAGCTTTTAATGAACAAATTAACAAAGAATTGTATTCAGAATATTTATACCTTGCGATGAAGTCTTATTTTGTTGAGCAGAATTTGCAAGGATTTGTTAATTGGTTTAATGTTCAAATACAAGAAGAACACGCACATGCAATGGGTATGTATGATTATTTAAACGAACGTGGTGGTTCTGTGAAATTAATGGCTATCGAAGAGCCGGTTATTGAAGGCACTTGCCCATTAACGATTTTTGAACATGTTTTAAGACATGAAGAATACGTAACCTCAAGAATTAATGCCTTGATGGATGTTGCAGAAGAAGTTCGTGACAGAGCCGCAATACAATTCTTAAATTGGTATTTAAAAGAACAAGTTGAAGAAGAAGCTAGTGTTGGCGGTGTACTTGCAACATTAAAATTAATTGGCGATGATAAAAAAGCGTTATTGTTATTAGATAAAGATTTAATGACTAGAACTTTTGTACAGCCTGTTATTGGCTAAATCTTTTTAGTTTTATAAAAAACTCGTGATAAATTGATTAAATTAAATTTATCACGAGCTTTTTACTAATAAATACAAGTAATTTGCGTATTTTTTTTATTTTGTGCTACAATAGTATTATTATTTAATATAATTTTTTATATTGGAGTTTGGAGAGGATAAATGACACAAAGTTATGACGCAAGTAATATCAGGGTTTTAGAAGGCTTAGAAGCTGTTAGAATGCGCCCCGGAATGTATATAGGTTCAACTTCCCAAAGAGGTTTGCACCACTGTATTTATGAAATTGTTGACAATTCAATTGATGAATCATTAGCTGGATATTGTACAGAAATTCACGTAACTGTTCATAAAGATAACAGTGTTACGGTAGAAGATAACGGTCGCGGAATTCCTGTTGATATTAAACCGGAAACTGGTAAATCTGCATTAGAAATCGTACATACAGTTTTGCATGCCGGCGGGAAATTTGGTGATGGTGGCTATAAGGTTTCAGGCGGATTACACGGTGTTGGTGCATCAGTTGTAAACGCGCTTTCTGAAAAAATGGTTGTAGAAGTTTCGCGTGACGGCTTTGTTTGGCGTCAAGAATATTTAAGAGGCGAACCTGTTGCACAAGTAGAAAAAACTGTTCCAACTACAAAAACCGGTACAAAATCTACATTTTGGCTTGATCCAGAAATCTTTACTGAAACAACTGAAATTGATGTAGATATTATTGCTACAAGATTTAGAGAAATGGCGTTCTTAAATAAGGGCTTGAAAATTATTCTTCATGACGAAAAAGATAACAAAGAAGAAGTTTTTCACTATGAAGGCGGTATTGCAAGCTATGTAACTTTCTTAAATCATAATAAAACCGTACTTTTTGATGAACCTATTTATATGGATAAAATGGTTGGTACAACAAAAGTAGAAGTTGCAATGCAATACACAGATTCTTACAATGAATCGATTTTATCGTTTGCCAATAATATTAATACTCACCAAGGCGGTACTCACTTAACAGGGTTCAGAAATGCAATAACTCGTGTTTTAAACGACTATGCTAGAACAAACAAGATTTTGAAGGACTCTGAACAAAACTTGTCAGGTGATGACGTTCGTGAAGGTTTAACAGCGATTGTGTCTGTTAAAATAGAAAACCCTGAATTTGAAGGTCAAACAAAAGAAAAGCTTGGTAATTCAGAAACAATGGGCGCCGTTCAAGATGTTGTTAGAGAAAAATTGCAAGAATGGTTAGAGTTTAATCCTAAAATTGCAAAAATGATTATTGAAAAAACTTTACAAGCACAAAGAGCAAGAGAAGCAGCTAGAAAAGCAAGAGAATTAACAAGAAGAAAATCAGTTCTTGAAAATTCTACTCTTCCTGGTAAATTAGCTGACTGTTCAAGCCGTGAAGCTGAAAAATGTGAAATCTACATCGTAGAGGGAGATTCTGCTGGTGGTTCAGCAAAACAAGGTCGTAACAGAATGTTTCAAGCAATTTTGCCATTAAGAGGTAAAATTTTGAATGTTGAAAAAGCACGCTTAGATAAAATTTATGGTAATGCTGAAATCCAAGCAATGGCTCAAGCTTTTGGTATTACAATAAGCAAAAATGAAGATGATTTTAATTTAGACAAATTACGTTATCATAAAATTATTATTATGACCGATGCTGATGTTGACGGTGCACACATTAGAACATTGATGTTAACGTTCTTCTTCCGCTATGCACGACCATTGATTGAAAATGGTTATGTTTACATAGCGCAACCACCGTTATTTAAGGTAACTATCGGTAAAAATTCAGAATATTTATATGATGATCATGCGCTTGACAAAATGCTTAAAGAACGTGGTATCAAGTCTTTGAGTTTATCTGATAAAACAAAAACAAAAGTAAAATCAGGTGACAAGTTGGCAGAATTGTTACAAAACATGGCGACTTTCTATAAAGCATATAACAATCCGATTTTGAATATTATTCCGTCTGTTGTATTAAGAGGTTTAATTCGTTCAGAAATTAAAGAAGAAGATTTCTCAGATCAAGCTAGAATGAACGAAATTTTAGCATATTTGGAGCATTATTTAAAAGACCACGCTGAAAATTATAATGTTTCAGAAGCTAAAAATTATAAAGTATCCTTAAAATATGATGCAGAAAAAGCAAGATATGCAATTCAGCTAGATTTATTTGAAAATGAGCATGAAATGATTACGCAAAATATTATAAAGAGTAATGAATTTAAGCGTTTACGCAATTCATACCCACTTATCAGAGATTTTCTAATTGAAGAAGAGGAAAAATTAATTTTAGAATCTGAAACTGGCGAAATTGAAATAAAATCTTTTGAGCAATTACAAAAAATTGTAGATGATAGAGGTCAAAAAGGTATGACAATCCAACGTTTCAAAGGTTTAGGAGAAATGATGCCTCAACAACTTTGGGAAACTACAATGAATCCAGAAACAAGAACTTTATTGCGCGTAAATCTAGAAGATGCAATGATGTGCGATCAATTGTTTGATATATTAATGGGCGACAAAGTTGAACCTCGCCGAGCTTTCATAGAAGCAAATGCAGTTTATGCTAAAAATATTGATACATAGAATAAAAACCATATTATAAAAAAATATAAACAGACTTTTTTAGATATAGCATCTTAAAGAGTCTGTTTTAATTTATTAAACAAATTATTAAATTACAACTTTAAACTAAAATTTAATTAAGCTATAATATAGACATAGAATTAAGAAGTTTTAGTTGAGGTGAAAATGAATAATAAACTTTTACTAAAAAAAACACAAATTGTTATGCTAATTACTTTAATCACTATGATTGGTGAAATATTTTTTGGCTATAAAACTCATTCAATGTCGCTTTTAGCTGACGGATTTCACATGGGAACGCACGAAGTCGCTTTTATAATAACGGCTATTGTATGCTATTTATCTATAAAATATCAAAACAATGAAAAAAATCTTGAAGCTTTAGGCGGTTATACAAGCGCAATATTATTAGGATTAACCGCTATTGCAATCATATCAGAATCGATAGATAGATTTTTTAACCCACTTTCTATTTCTTTTATTGACGCTATAATTGTTGCAATTATAGGTTTAACAGTAAATGTTATTTGCATAATGTTTATGGGAGAAAATCATGAACATAACCACGCATGCGAAAACAGCCATCACGAACACAAAAAATCAGAAAATTTAAACTTCAAAGCAATGTACATGCATATTTTAGCAGATGCTTTTACATCTTTGTTAGCAATTAGTGCTTTACTATTAGGAAAATATTTTGGATTAACAATGCTTGATCCGTTTATTGGATTGCTTGGCGGTATTGTTATTGCTAAATGGGCGATAGATTTATTAAAAAGTTCAGGGAAAATTTTATTAAACATTGATAAATAATCGCTTATGTTAATTTATGTAACAATTATATAAATATTATATATAAAAATGACAATTTTTTCTTCTTTCGAGTTTTTATTTATATAAGAGGCTTAAATGAACAGCATTTTAAAATCTTTATTAAAAACACAAAAAGATAAAATAGAGGAGCTTTTAGAAGAATATGAACACAATAACATATCTTCTAAAGAAACTTTAGATAGATTAAAATACTTAATAATTAATCATTTGATAAGCAATGTTTAAAATTAAGAGGAGAGAATGAACAACTACGCATATAATTCGAATATAGATAAAACGGAAGTTGAAGCTTTAAAAGAGCTTATATTCAGACGTTCAAAAGAACGCTCTGAAGGTATTAGTTCTAATGTAAAAAATGACGTAATGGAGCTTGCACGAAAATCACTTACTACAAATAAAAATCCGTTTCAAATAGCAACAGAAATTAAAGCCGAAGATTCAGATGCATTTGTAAAATCAAATTCTGTTGACAAAAATCAAAATACTAATCAACCACAAATTCAACCTAAATTAGAAATTAAAACAGAACAAGCTGATTTTAAAAAAGAATTAAGTTTAGCACCAAAAGTTCAAAATTCATCAAATGAAATAGGTTTTCCGTCTAGAGATTTAACTGATATAATTAATAAAAATGAAGAATTGAATAAATTTGTTGAAAGTACAGAAATACAAAAAACAATGATTGATGCGCGTAACAATATTAATAACAAAAAAAGTTTTATGGGGGCGTTAGAATTTTTAAATTCACAAGCTTCAATTGCGCTGATTAATAAAAACAGCAATGGTTTTAGCGTTTTGGCATAAAAATTACAGAACAATTTGTGTGCCAAGCATCAAGCGATGAGAATCATTTTTAATTTCATTTTGACAAAATACATAATTAAAAATCAATTTTAAACCTTGACCTTTTAGGTAATAATTCAAACCTAGAGAGTACTCTCGATTAGTATTATTACGAACATTTTTATCTGGATCAAATTCATCATATCTTGCTAAAACCTGAATTTTAGGAGTAACACGATAAGCTAAAGTCGTATAAAAGCCAGTCGCCTTTTTATCGGTTGAATGTAGTTGAAAACCATTATAACCATTGGCATTTGCATATTCAAAATTCGCCATAAATCTTTTATAATCATAACTTACATAAGCTCCCGTTACCGTGTAATTATTATTTCTATGACCGCTTTGCAAACCGCCACCAAGTTTTAGCATCCCATATTTCCCGTTAGTTTTACCAAGCGGTTTTAAATTTGCCCATCCTACAAATTCTGTCCCAGGAAAAAATTCTTGAAAAAATGTATCAGAACTATACCCACCTAAATTATATTCAATCAAATCATAATTACCACTGATAGAAGCTCCAAGTTTACGTGCATTACCAAAAATTCTTGAAATCTGTGAACGATTCAAAAAAGGTAATGTATAAGGACTCAAATGACCTTCTACACCGGCATAAGGTCGAAAATGTCCAACTTGAATTCTATGATTAGGTATTGCATTTGTCCCAATATAAACATCACCAAACAAATATTGTAAGGCATTTATTGAAGAACGTGGCGAAAACCTTGTCATTATTCGAAAATCGGCTTTATCGTTTTTCAAATTTCCTTCGACTAAAGGTGCAATTACATTAAATCGATATTCGCTTGAAAAACTGTTATTATCTTCAAATACAAAATCCATATCTGCATTATAGCCAACACCAAAATGAAGATTATCCCAAGCTGAACTTTCATCGAATTTATGAGTAAAAATTTCTCGCATTAAGTATGTTGGCTTATCGATTTGAGAAACTTCTAAATGATAAATATCTTGCAATTTTTCTTGCAAAGTTTTTTCATGGATCTCTATTGGCTCTAAATCAGTAATTACGGGAATATCATCCTCTTCCGTTGACACCGTTACAGCTTGTATCATCTCTAAATCAACTTCTTCTTGAGAAGTTTCTTCTGGCTTAATTTCTTCGTTTATGTCATCTTGAGAGGCAATTGCCGGAGAAAAAAGCAATAAATATAACAAAAATATTGCTAAAAATCTTTTTTTCATTACAAATATTTTAAAATAAAATAAATGAAAATTCTACACAAATTTAAAGATTTTTTTTATTAACCATAAATATCCCATTTTTTTCTTAAACGAGCTATTACATTTTTACGTTTTAAATCATTTACCGCAAAATCTAAATTTTCTTTGAGTTTTACTGTAGAATTTCCTTTTTTAAAAGCTATTCCATAAGGTTCTCTTGAATAACGTTTTGGTAAAAGTTTCACATCTTTATCATCAATAGCAAAACGGCTCAAAATTGTATCATCAGAAGTTATTGCGTTAATATCACCATTTTTTAGAGCTGCGTAAGCCGTTTCATAACTTCTAAATCCTAAAATTTTTGCTGATGGTACAAGATTATGCATGTTCTTTTCAGCCGTTGTCCCGAATATTACTCCAACGCTCTGATCTGATAAATCAGAAATAGATTTTATATCACTATTAGATTTTACTAAAATCGCTTGCCCTGCACTATCATAAGGAACAGAAAATTCCACAACTTCCTGCCTTGATGGTGTAATTGTAACCGTTGAAATTACAATATCAACATCCCCTGTTGAAGCTTTTATTAAACGATTAGAGGTTGTTATTGGCACGAATTCTACTCTATCACGACTTTTTACGATATACCTTGCAATGTATCTCGCTAAATCCACATCATAACCGACGATTTTGCCTTTTGAATCCACATAGGCATAAGGTTTAGATTCTAAATTTACACCAACACGCAAAACCCCACGTTTAGTGATTTCATCAAACAAATCTCCTTCTACAAACTCATCCTTAGATGGGTTCAACAAAAAATAAATTCCCATCAAACATAGCATTAAAAATATTAATAAGAAACCAAGTTTTTTCATCTAAGCTCCAAACTTTTGTCTATTTTTTATTATTTAGTAGGCATTCTGCCACAAGATTTGTCTTCATCACAAAAACCTAAGCGCTCGCATTTTGGCACAAGATAAGGTTTTAACCAAGGTTCCTCTGCAACAAGTGCATCGCACATCATTTTTACCATTGTTCTTATTTCATATTGTGCTCGAGTGCATAATCTTAAATTAGCTAAGTGAATTAATTCTCTTAAATTTAAACTAGCAACAAGAGAAGTCGAAGTTGCATTTGGTAAAACAGCTCTTGCGTCCTCTGCCAAAATTCCGGCATCAGTTAATTCGCCATAAACTTTTGAAATTTCACTCATTAAATTCTCAAATTTCAATTTCATTTCAGGATTTTTTTCAATAGTAGGCGGAATTATATAATCAAACTGACCTTTTTCCTTAACATATCTTTGAGATTTTTGAGAAAAAGACATGTGCCTATGTCTTACTAATTGGTGAGTACATGCTCTTGAAACATTTGAAATTGCAAACGAAACTTGTATATGTTCAATCGTAGAATAATGACCTGATGAAATAACTCTTTCTATAAGCTTTAACATTTTTTCTTCATCATCAGTACTATTATAAATATTTATAGGCGTATCAGCACTATAACAGGTGCGACATGCAGTATAAATAGTTTTTAGCATATTTTCTGGTTTTGATATTAAATTTACCACTGGTTTATTATCATTATTCATCTTTCATTCTCCAACCATCTATAATTTACATTGCTGCTGTTGCAATAGTTGCACTTTCTTCATAAGGATTTTGAGCGCCAACTTCTTTTGCTAATTTATAAGCCGTCTCAAACATTACATCTGAATTTTCTACAATTTGAGGATTTTCTAATAAAACTTTTAAATCATTATTAGTATCATCCACACCTTTAAACATCATAGAACGCCCTAAAGCTTCTGCCTGCGGGTTTGAAAAATCTGTCAACTGCTGCTTAGATTGTTCTTCTTGGTTTTCAGATGTTTTTTCTTCTACCTTACGTGAAATTCCATTAAAATTAGTTTGATTTACACCAAAATTGTGACCATTAATTTCACTCATACAAATCTCCTCACTTATGTGTTTAATTTATTATAGCATAAGAATAAATTTATGTGGCGCGAATTCCGGCATGCCGGAATTCGCGCCTTAAATAACCTAAAATCATAAATAAAAAACTAGTACATTTTCTAATAGTCAAAATTTTATGAGCAAACAAAAATATTTTTATGAAAATTGTAATAATTGGAGGCGTTGCGGCAGGTGCCAAAGCTGCCGCAAAAATTAAACGCGATTTACCTAATTCAGAAGTCGTTATTTATACTGAAGATACGCATGTTTCTTATTCTGCATGTGGGTTGCCTTATTATATAGAGGGTAATTTTGAAGATTGGCATAAATTGATTGTTAGAACAAAAGAAGAATTTGAAAAAAGCGGTATTTCCATTTTCACACTTCATAGAGCTATAAAAATTTTACCCGAAGAAAAACTTGTTTCTATACAGAATTTACAAACACTTGAAACCTCACTTGTTTACTATGATAAATTGGTAATCGCTACAGGCGCTAGTCCAAATACATTACCAGTAAACGGTATTGATTTGAAAAATATTTTTTATCTTAAGCGTCTAGAAGATGGTATCAATATAAGAAAAACCATGCAAAAAGTTGAAAATGTAACCATAATTGGAGGCGGCTATATCTGTATTGAACTTTTAGAAGCATTTGTTAAAAATAATAAAAAAGTTACGATTATCGAAAAAATGCCATATTTATTACCAATTTTTGATAACGAAATTACACAAATTATTCAACAATATATACTAGAAAATTGTAAAAATAATGTCCGTATTATTACTAACGACACAGTAGAAGAATTTATCGGCGAAAAACAAGTTAAAACAATAAAAACAGCTAAAGGAATTACTTTTGACACAGAAATAGCTGTTATCTCAATCGGAGTACATCCAAATGTTCAAATTGCACGCGACGCAGGAATCGAAATTGGAGTAACAGGCGCGATTAAAGTTAATAGTAGAATGCAAACAAATATCACAGATATATATGCTTGCGGAGATTGCGCCGAAAAAATCAATATAATAACCGAAACGCCTATGTGGATTCCCCTCGGCTCAACCGCCAATAAAGAAGGACGAATTGCCGCTATTAACATCACCGGCGATGTAGAAGATTTTGAAGGAATTCTTGGTTCCGTTGTCACACGTTATATGGATTTAAGTATTTCAATGAGCGGACTTTCGGAGCGTGTAGCAAAGACTTTAGGCTATGACACAGTTTCAACAATTGTTACAAAACGCGATAAAGCCGGTTATATGCCAGAAGTTGAAAATATTACATTAAAACTTATTGCCGACAGGCGCTCTCATAAAATTTTAGGAATACAAGCAATCGGCTGCGGAGATGCTGACAAAAAAGTTAACATGATTTCTGTTGGCTTGAGCCACAGAATAACCGTAGAAAACCTTTTGAATGTTGATTTAACTTATGCTCCGCCTTTTTCAACAAGCATTGATATAATACATTTTGCAGCAAGAATGTTAAAAAACAAACTTAATGAACAAGTTTAAAACATTATGTTTTATTTCAATATTTCTGTATATTGGAAGTTACTACAATTTTGTGATAAACTAGATTTTGTTATTGTATACATAAAGGAGATTTGAAATGCATTTATGGGAAATTTTAGGAATTTGCGGAATATTATTTCTTATTTTAGAAATGTTTACACCATCAATGTTCTTTCTCAATTTTGTATTTGCTTCATTTTTTTGTGCGATTATCTCTTTATATATTAAAATCCCTATAGTTTTAGTTGTTGTATTTTTTATGGTGTCTTTCATATCATTTGTATTTTTACGTCCTATATTTTTAACAAAATTATCAAGAGCAAAAGAAACTGGAATAAATAACAAATATATCGGACAAAAAGTTTTAGTAGAAGAAGATGTTACACAAAATAAAGGTGTTATTTCTATATACGGCGAACGCTGGGATGCTCGCGTTGATGAGGACATTTGCATCGAAAAAGGATCTGAAGCCAGAATTATTAGAAATGAAAGTTTAATAATGTTTGTAGAAAAAATTTAAAAAATATAAGAAGGGAGAGTTCACTATGTTTTTATTTTCGGTATGTCTTATAGCCCTTGCACTTATTTTTGTTACAAAAGGTGTTATAATCGTACAACAAGCGGAAGTTGTTATTGTGGAACGTTTAGGTAAATTTGACAGAGTTTTAGAATCCGGATTTAATTTTATCATTCCGATTATAGAAGCTCCTCGAGCAATCGATTGGAAAGTTACCCAAAAAGGTTTTGATGGAACTACGTATTCTATGATTCAAAAACGCTCGAGAATTGATTTAAGAGAGGCTGTATATGACTTTCCAAGACAAAATGTTATTACAAAAGATAACGTTTCAATAAGTATTAATGCGCTTTTGTATTTTCAAATTGTTGATCCCAAATCAGCTGTTTATGAAATCCAAAATTTACCAGATGCAATTGAAAAATTAACTCAAACAAATTTAAGAAACTTGGTAGGTCAACTAGATTTAGATGAAAGTTTGGTTTCAAGAGATAAAATTAACCATGAACTTAGAGCAATCCTAGACGATGCAACAAATAAATGGGGCGTAAAAGTTAATCGCGTAGAATTACAAGATATTATTCCACCATCTGATATTCAATCAGCAATGGAAAAACAAATGAAGGCTGAACGTGACAGACGTGCTGCAATTCTTGAAGCAGAAGGTTTGAAAAAATCTGCAGTCCTAAAAGCAGAAGGAGAAAAAGAAGCGGCTATTAATAGAGCAGAAGGTGAAAAACAAGCAAAAATATTGAAAGCAGAAGGAGTTGCGCAAGCTAGAATTTTAGAAGCTGATGGTGAAAAAGAAGCTATTGCGAGAATCATTAATGCTTTAGCTGATAAAGGTAAACCGGATCAATATTTAATCGCTATGAAATATTTAGAAACAATGAAAGATATTACAAGCGGTAAAGACAATAAAGTTGTTTATATGCCTTATGAAGCAACAGGAATTTTAAGTTCTGTAGATGGAATTAAAGAAATGTTTAAAGGTGCGACGAAATAAAAAGAATTAAATATTTTTAGCGAGGGGCGCGGTTTTTCAAACCGCGCCCCTCGCATTATTAATATCAAAAAATTTTCTCTATTATTTTTGTGCTATATTAGTAAATGAAAATCGTGTATCAATAAAAAAGAAAGATATTGATGTTTAGAAAATGCATAGGTTGTGGGGAATTAAAACCTCGAGAAAATTTATTAAGAATAACAAAAGACCATAAAACAGGGGAAGTCTTTCTAAATAACGATTCTAAAATATTTGGCAGATCAGCATATCTTTGTTATAATCAAAGTTGTAAAGAAAACGCATTAAAAAAAAATAAATTAAACAAAGCGCTTAAAACTAGCGCGGATTTGAAAGGAATATTGAATGAGCAGTATTAGAGTTAGTGAATTAGCAAAAGAACTTAATTTATCGTGGAAAGAAGTTTTAGAAAAGTTTGCTGAAATTTCTATAGTTTTAAAATCGCACTCTAATGTTGTAACTCCAGAACAAATTCGAAAACTAAAAGAACATTTGGGGATTGTTCCTCAAAAAACAGTTGCCAAAAAAGCTTTCATTGTAAAAAAAGCTAAGACTGCAAATGATATTCCAGAAGTTACTAAAACAGAAGCAAAGAAGGAAGCTCCAAAAATTGAAAAAGCTCCGCTAATAGAGAGAGTTAAAAGGGTTGAAAAAGCACCTAAAATTGAAGTTGTTGAGAAAAAAGTTGAAAAAAACGACTTAAAAAAAGAAATAAAAACTCCAGAAAAGAAAGTTGAAAAACCAACTTTAAGAATAGAACGAACTAAGATTGAATATCCTAAAAATCAATCAAGAATTGAAATTGTTCGTAAAGCTCCTGCAAAACCTTTAACAAAAGATTCGACACAAAAAACAGGAACAACAGAAAATAAAGATAAAAAGAATTTTTCTAAAAGCGGAAATGAAAAAAAATTAGTTGAACGTAGAATTATTCCTCAAGAAATTTATGAGGGTAAGTCTAATCCTGCTAAACGCAAAAATGACAGCAAGCGAAAAGATAAAGATTATAATTCAAAAAAAGAAGATCAAGAAATGATTTCTTTAGAAAAAGCTGCTGCTCAAAAACACAAAAAGCGCTCACATAAGGAAGAAGAAAAAGAGGCTGTTTCACAAATCATAGTAAATCGCCCAATGACAATTAGCGAATTAGCTGATAAAATTCAAAAAACTCCGGCTGAAATTGTTAGATTTTTGATGTTCCAAGGTATTATGGCAACAGTTAACCAATTGATTGATGTAGAAACCATAAAAAAAGTATGTGCAGAATATGATTTAGAAGTTTTAGAAGAAGACATAGATGCTTATATTGAAGAAGAATTAGAAAAAGAACAAAAACAAAAAGTTTTAACAGAAGTTGATAAAAAATTACTAAAACGCAGAGCTCCTGTTGTTAGTATTATGGGTCACGTTGACCATGGTAAAACAACATTATTAGACAGTATTAGAGCTTCTAAACACAAAATTGTTGCAACCGAAGTCGGGGGAATTACACAATCTATTGGTGCTTACACAGTATATTTAGATAATAAAAAAGAAAAGAAAATTGTTTTTGTTGATACCCCTGGTCACGAAGCATTTACTGAAATGCGTGCTAGAGGTGCTAAAGCGACAGATATCGCAATTTTGGTTGTCGCAGCAGATGACGGTATAATGCCACAAACAATAGAAGCTATCAGTCACGCAAAAGCGGCTGAAGTTCCTATTATTGTTGCTGTTAACAAAATTGATAAACCGGGAGCAAACCCAGATAGGGTTTTACAGCAATTAACAGAACATGGATTAGTTCCAGAAGAATGGGGTGGCGATACTATTACAGTAAAAGTTTCAGCTCTTCAAGGACAAGGTATTGATGAACTTTTAGAATATATTCTTCTTGTTGCTGAAATGCAAGAACTTAAAGCAAATCCAAAAGCTGAAGCTTCTGGGGTTGTTATTGAAGCAAATTTAGATAAAGGTAAAGGACCTGTTGCAACATTATTAGTTCAAAACGGTACTTTAAGAGCTGGTAATTGCGTTGTTGTCGGCACAGCATGCGGTAGAATCAGAGCATTGTTATCTGATTCAGGTGAAAGAATTCAAAAAGCTGAACCTTCAACACCAGTCGAGATTTTAGGACTATCAGAAGTTCCAAATGCGGGTGATTATTTTGAAGTTGTTAAAAACGAAAAAGAAATGAAAGCTATTATTGATAAGCGCAAGGAAAAAGAACGTAACAAACGACTTGATGCGATGTTACCTGCTCACATGCGACGAGAATCAGGCATGGCTGAATCTGATGTTCCACAACTTAATTTGATTATAAAAGCAAACACAAATGGTGCAGCTGAAGCTGTTGCCCAAGCAATTGCACAATTTGAATCAAAAGAAATTGTTACAAAAATTATTCACGTTGGTGTCGGTGATATTTCTGAAGCTGATGTAATGCTAGCATCTGCATCTAACGCAATCATTTTAGGATTTACCGTAAAAGAAGATTCAAATGCTCTTGTTGCGGCTGAGCGAGAAGGTGTAACGATTAAGAAATATGATATCATTTATCAAATACTTGAAGATATTGAGCAAACAATGATATCACTTCTTTCTCCTGAGGTTAAAGAAGTTGTTACCGGTCAAGCAGAAATAAGACAAATTTTCACAATTGGTAAAACAATGAAAATCGCTGGTTGCTATGTTACTGAAGGTAAAATTAATAGAAATGATACCGCAACTGTTATTCGCAATGGAGTTGAAGTCTTTAAAGGCGCTGTAGATCAGCTTAAACGATTTAAAGATGACGTTAAAGAAGTTGCTCAAGGGTTTGAGTGCGGTATTTCTTTCGTCAAATTTAATGATATTCAAGAAGGTGATATTGTTAAATTTAATACAACAAAAGAAATTGAACGTTCTCAATTAGGTTAAAATATATTCTATTAAATTTGATCAAAATTTCCTGCTAAGATATTTTTGGCTTTTTGTTCTGCTAAATCAGCTCTTTTAAGCGCTGGGTCAAGGTTTGAATTATCAAAATTCTTGACTATATTTGCAGCTTGAGCAGATGGAATATAACGATTTTCTTTAGTTTCATTAACAGGACTTTTTATAACATTTTGTGATGAAGGAATGTAAGTGTAATTATCAATTTTTTGTTTTGGTTTAGTAATATTTTGCTTTACATTTGAAGTTTGATTATTTAGTGTATTTGATATAACAGTTTTTTGAGGTTGATTTTGTGTATTATTCAATACAGTTTGTGGCATAACTGGTTGCATGTTGTTTTGCGTTTCTTCAGCTAAAAGAGAGGCTTGTTTCATATCATTTGTATATTTTGATAAATCCGTTTTAGGAGAGGTTTGCGCTTGAGCAAAACCTGCGTTTTGGGCATCATTTGTATTAGTTTGAGGATTCATTTTTGCGACTTGAGCTTCCATTAATCTATTTCTCAAATCTTCATGAGTAAATTGCTTTTGTTCTTTCTTTCTAGCTTTCACTTCGTCATCTTTAAATGGATCATAATCTTTACCAAAGATTAAATTTGAACCTTTATGTAAAATACCATCAAGTATCGGCTGAATAGCAAACATAAATAAACCAAATTTTAAAACTGAACCAACTAAATTTTTACCTTTATTTGGCATTTTATAAAGCATATTTTTAAAACCTGAAGAAGATTTAAATCCTTCAAATTTATTTAAATCAAAAGACAATATTCCAGAAAGTTTTTTGATAGTTTTATTAAAGAAACTTTCATTTTGAACAAATTTAAGATTTTTTATCTCTTTTTTAGCAGCTTTTTTAGCAGCTTTATAATCTTTAAAAGTTTTAAACTCGCCTTTATTATTTTTTTCATTAAAAACTTTTACAGTATCCTTGATTTTTGCAATATTTTCTTTGCTTATACCTGCATATTTTAAACCGGCAGCACCATATAAAATTTTTCCACCTAACATAAAGGTTATAACCCAAGTCATTGAGCTGATTAAGCCCCAAGCTGCGGTACCAATTTTTTCACCTTTTTCTGCCTTACATGTATTTTTAACCATTTCAACAATACCTGGAGCAATAAAAATAAGCGCACCGAGCTTACCTCCACCAAATGTTAAAGCTCTATATATCGTTTGAATTGATTTAGAGAACATTCTGCCAGTTTTTGTTTTAGCTCCTTCTCCCAAGCTAAACATTTTATTATAAATACTTTCCATTGAAATTTTTCTTTTGAAAGGTTTTGTCAATGGTCCTAAAATTTTATAATTACCTGCACCAACCCAAACTTTACCTTTAGATTCTTTTGCTATATCCTCAATCAATTTATGATATTTTTGAGGATTATTAGACATGTCTTTAAATACTTCTGGAGTTAATTTTACAGAAGTACCCTTTTGCATTAATTTTAAAATTTCACCTTTTGTTAATTTATTAGCATCTTTACTTGTAATAATTTTCTTTATTTCATCTTCTGGAAGATTTAAACGACGTAATGTAATATGATTAGCAATTTTTGCACTTTTATCAGATTTTGATAATTTAGAGAATTTTTCGCCATATTCTTTTTCTATAAAAGCAATTTCATCTTTTGATAAATCAAGGTTTTTCAAAGGAATAGACTTTTCTAATTCCATTAACCCTAATCCTTCTTTCTCTGATACAATATGATGATTAAATTCTTGAACAATTTCATCTTTTGCTGTATACATAATGCCTTTTGCCATAGCATTTTCCGGTTGAACCTCTGTATGCATAGCAGCTTGAGCTAAATCACTTTTATGTAAGATTTCATTTCCTTTTTTTGTATATTTTCCAATAAAACCACCTATAGATTTCATAGGTTTACTTTGGAAAAATTTTGAATTTTCAATTCTATCACCCAATCTGGTAGCTTTACCTATTAAACTTTTTTCATACTCTCCACTACAAGCATTAGAGAATTTATCCATTGCAACGCCTAACCCCAACCAAGTACCTAGAGTTGCGATAGGATGTTCAAAGAACGGTCCAAGCATCATGCCCATTGGTCCATCTGTCATTGCCTCTTTAACACTTGGAGCTTCAGAATAATCATTAACGTCATACATTGCAGGGAGTTGTACTTGAGAAGCTACTTGAGGTTGAATAACATTAGGAGCAACACCAAAATTTGGATTTATTGTTTGTGTATTATATCTATTAAAGTTATTACCTAATTTGTACACGTTATGCACCTTTACAAAACCTAACTATATATATAAAGTAAATTAATCAAAAAAAATTGCTAAAATTTTACAAAATGTTAAGATTACTTAACAAAAAATTATACATTGAGTTTGCGGAAAAATCGAAACATCCTTATAAATAAAACACCAAAACTAAAATTGAAACATAAATATTGGCAATAAAAAATTGCGCTTGGCGCGATTCGAACGCGCGACCTATCCCTTAAAAGGGGAGTGCTCTACCTGCTGAGCTACAAGC
>CAKVIC010000008.1 GCA_934754655.1 uncultured Candidatus Melainabacteria bacterium
TGGGTTCTCATCCTCATCAGACTTATACAAAAAAACTCTCTTTACGAGAGTTTTAAAATGGGGCGCCTGATGGGATTGTCTTGACCTGTTCGCATTAAACGTGTCTACGGTTTTTGCTAATATGATTTTCAATCATTTCGCAAAAGACCTCCGCACTCTGCTCACAGGTCGCTCGAACCCTTAAATGGGTTCTCATCCTCATCAGACTTATACAAAAAAACTCTCTTTACGAGAGTTTTAAAATGGGGCGCCTGATGGGATTCGAACCCATGCATATCGGAACCACAATCCGAGGTCTTAACCGCTTGACGACAGGCGCCATATACAACTATTTAGTATATCAAATAAATTTTTTTTAGCAAGCAAATTTATGAAAAAAAACTAAAACACTTCATGCAAACTTGTCATAATGCCCTTAATAAATCATACTCAAATCTGCATAATTTAATTTAAAGCTTCTAATGCAGCTATTTTCATTTTGTCAAAATCCGGCAATTCTTCTGTCCATATCTCTATTGCCCGTTGAGCCTGATATATTAACATATCTAATCCAGTTATCGTCCTTAGTCCTCTTTCTTGCGCATTTTTTATCAAAACAGTTTTCATTGGATTATAAACTATATCATAAATTATTGTGTCTGAATTCAGTTTATCTAAATCTTTTTTTTCTAAAGGCATTTCATCAGCCATAAAACCTTTCATTCCTATAGGAGTTGCGTTTACAATTAACGCTGATTCTTCTAAGCTACGAATGTTTTGTATTTGGTATGCGTTAAATTCAATATCAGGAAATTTTGCCCTTACGTAATCCATTGTTTGTCTTGAATTAATAATATTTCTTGTATACAAATCAATATTTGTAGCTCCAGCTTCTGCCAAGCCAACAACTGCAGCACGCGCAGCACCACCAGTGCCTAATATTGAAACTATTTTACCTGCTATATTCAAATCTTCCGGTAATGCCTTTTTAAACCCATAAATATCCGTATTATACCCATAAAAAGATTTATCAGGCATAATTTTAACAGTATTAACGCATCCTGCTATATTAGCATAATCATCAATCTCATCTAAAAATAATGACATAGGAACTTTTAGCGGAATTGTAACATTAAATCCATCGTAAGAATTTACTTTTAAAAATTTTATACGACTTATCAAATCCTCGGGAGAAGTTTCCATAACATCATAACAACCCTCATAACCCAAGCTAGCTAAGCCCGCTTTATGAATTATAGCTGAAATTGAATGACCTAAAGGATAACCAATAATACCTAATTTATACATTTATTTATTCTCCCAACTAAACAAAAACTATTTTAACATAATTCTTGTTGTGCTACAATATAGCTAAAATAAGGAGATTAAAGAATGGCAAAATCTATAATACTTGCCGCAGGCAAAGGTACAAGAATGAAATCTGAAAAACCAAAAGTTTTACACGAAATTTTTGGTAAAGCGCTTGTTGGGTATGTAATTGATGCGACTAATAATACAAACCTTATTGATGAAAATTTTGTTATTGTTGGTCATCAAGCTGAAAAAGTTGAAGAATATATTAATAAAAATTACAAAAATACTAAAACCGTATTACAGTCACCACAGCTTGGAACAGGACATGCCGTAAGCATGGTTTTACCTTATCTAAATGATTATAAAGGTGAAATTATTATTCTTTGTGGAGATACGCCATTAATAACAGAAGATACCTTAAAAGAATTTATTCAAAAACACAGAGAAATGAATTCTGATTTAACTGTAATGAGTGCTATAGTTGAAAACCCAACAAATTATGGACGTATTATAAGAAATACTAATGGAAAGTTAAATTCTATTGTTGAAGAAAAAGATACTACTGATGAACAAAAAAAAGTTAATGAAATTAATGCCGGAATTTATTGTCTAAATTGGGAAAAAATCAAGCAAGCTTTTAACGAATTAACAAGCAATAACGCGCAAGGCGAGTATTATCTTACTGATATTGTAGAATGGGCAAACAAAAAATCTTTAAATGTAAATGCCTATATTTTAAAAGATAATACTGAAATTTTTGGTATAAATTCAAAAATTAACCTTGCAGAAGCAGCTAATCTTTTGAATCAGAAAATTCTAAAAAAGCTTATGACAAATGGAGTTTCAATCGTTTCTCCAGAAACAACTTGGATAAGTCCTGAAACTGAAATTGGACAAGACACAATAATTTACCCTTCAACATATATTGAAGGTAAAAATCACATAGGAAGTCACTGTAAAATTGGACCTTTTACGCACATAAGAGGGAATGTAACAACAGAAGATTATGTGAAAATTGGGAACTTTGTAGAAATAAAAAAAGCTTCAATTAAATCTCACACTAATATTTGCCATTTAACTTATATTGGCGATAGTGAAGTCGGTTCGCATGTAAACGTTGGCGCCGGAGTCATAACAGCAAATTTTGAACCTTATTCAAATACAAAAAGCAAAACTATAATAAAAGATAATGTTAAAATTGGGTCTAATTCGGTTTTAATAGCCCCTGTCACTATAGAAGAAAATGCTAGCATCGGAGCTTTAAGTGTTATCGCGAAAAATATTCCGGCTTGGGCGTTAGCAATAACACGAGCACCAATTAAAATAATTGAAAATTGGGTAAAAACAAAATTAAAAAAATAGCAAAAATCAAATTTGGAGTGAATGAGATTTAAAACAAATTCTTTAAAACAAGATTTTGTTTAACTTATTTTTTCAAAATCTATTGCACCATGCTTGCAAATCGGGCAAATATAGTTAGGTGGTAGAATTTCGTGCTCATATATAAATCCACAAATTTTACATCTCCAACCTTTACGTTTGTCATTTGTGTTAATTTTGTTTTTCAAATTCTTTTGATATTCTTCATAAGTTAAAGAGGGAGTATCATTTAAAATTATGGCTTCTTCAACTTTTGCTAAAAATAAGAAATGGGAATTTAAATCGATTGTATTTTCGACGGTTGCTGAAATATAAGAATTTGTATATTTTGTAATATAAAAAATTCCATTCGTAGCACGCGTGCCTTTGAATTTTTCAAATTTGTCATAATCTCTTCCACAATGATATCCAAAGTTTTCAAAAATATCATGCGTCGCGTTATTAGAAATAATTGAGATATTAAGCTTTTTAGTTTTTGCCAAGATTTCTGACGTATAACTATTTTTATTTAGTGCAATCGCTATTAAGCAAGGATTTGATGATATTTGCATTATAGTATTAATAATACAACCATTATCTTTATTTTCATCTCTTACGGTTACAATATATAAACCATAAGATATTTTATGTAAAACTTGAGTATCCATAATTTTTCCTTTTAAGTTTATAAAAAATTATATTTGAATAAATTTTAGCAATTTTTAAGATTTAAATCAATTATCTTAAATTTACACTAAACGGGTGATGTTATAAAAAACTGTTTAAAGTTTTTTCAAATAATGCCGATTATAATATTGACATTCGAAAATAAATCATTAAAAAAGGTTTAGAAAGGCACCTGAATATATGTCAGAAATCGTAAATTTTTTATCAAGAGTTTTAACTACCCCACCTGCAATACACACTAACGAAATTAGAAGACCAAGCACTGGAAATTCTTCTAATAACCCTTTTGCTTCAAGCAATCCTTTCATAACATCAAGTAATGGAAATCGATTTGCTAATTATGGTCAAAATAGACCAGTTATCGGCGGATATTTTGCCGGATATTACAATAATCAGCCAAATATTGTTGGCAGAAGATTATTTATTGAAGCGTAAGACTCAAAAATATACATAAATACAAATGGGTAACTGAAAGTTGCCCTTTTTTATTTTTTCAAGAATTTTAAACTTCGTTCAAGAATCCCATTTATATTAGCAATCAGCACCCCATAATTAATAATTGGGACATTTGAATCTTGAGCCATTTTTATTCTAGCCTTCATTTCTTGCTCATTTAACATGCATCCGCCACAATGAACAATTAGCGCAAAATCTTTTATATTTTCAGGAAATTCTCCACCTGATGAAAATGAAAAATTCAAAGATTTTCCAGTATAATTTTTCAGCCACATTGGTATTTTTACAGAACCTATATCGTTACATTGTCTGTGATGAGTGCAACCTTCTGATATTAAAACTTTATCACCATCTTTAAGTTTTTTTAAAGTTTCAGCCCCTGACATTAAAGATTTAATTTCACCTTTATATCTTGCCATTAAAATAGAAAAAGAAGTTAAATAGATATTTTCAGGCACAATTTTTTTTACTTCACAAAACGCTTGTGAATCTGTTATAACCAATTTGGGAGAAAATTTCTTTAAAAGAGAATCTAATTCTTCGACTTGGCAACAAATTGGCACACAATGAAAATCCAACAATTCGCGTATTGTTTGATGTTGTGGCAAAATTAAACGCCCTTTTGGTGCTGATTCATCTATTGGAATAACTAAAATAACAATGTCACCCACATTTAATAAATCACCGACAATGAACTTGTTAACTTTTTTATGAGCAAATTTGCCTAACAATTCTTTTAATTCATAAATATTATCACCTTTTAATGAACTTACATAAATACTTGTATAAACTTGTTCAATATTAGGTTTTTCATTTAAAATATCACATTTATTATATGCAACAATGAATGGAATATTATTTTTATTAAAAAGATTTATTAAATCTTTATCCGCTTTTTGCAAACCAAACCTTGAATCAACAACCAATACTGCAATATCTGTTTTTCGCAGAACCTCTAAGGTTTTTTCAATTCTTAAGTTTCCAAGTTCACCAACATCGTCAAAACCTGCTGTATCAATGATAACAACAGGCCCTAATGGTAAAAGCTCCATTGTTTTTTTCACCGCATCTGTTGTCGTACCTTTTTTATCAGATACAATCGAAAGATTTTGCCCAGAAATTGCATTTACCAAGCTTGATTTTCCGGCGTTTCTACAACCAAAAAATCCGATATGTAATCTTTCTGACGCTGGCATGTTTGTTAATGACATTTTATTTACCTCTAAAATCTAAAATCTCTTGAACCGTTTTGAATTTTTTCTAAATTTTCTTTTGCAATTTTACGTGTTTTATCGTTAGGAATTTTAGTTAATTCTTTATCTATTAGCTCATTACCTATTTTTTGAGTTTCTGAAGTTGCATAATCCATTAAAAACTCTTTCAATGTCATTAAAGCATTTGGATGGCAACAATTAAGTATTTGCCCAGATTTACACAAAGACATAAATCTATCACCAGTTCTTCCTTCTCTATAACATGCTGTACAAAATGAAGGAACATAGCCCATCTCCATTAACCATTTCACCACCTCATCAAGCGTTCTTTGATCTGATACATCAAATTGTTCAGTTTCTGTTGGTCTTATTTCTTCTGTATAACCGCCAACTGAGGTTCTAGAAGCTCCCGAGATTTGTGAAACCCCTAGCTTAATAACTTTTTCTCTTACTTCTTGAGATTCCCTTGTTGATATTATCATGCCGGTGTAAGGCACCGCAATTCTAATTAAAGCAACAAGCTTCGCAAAAATTTCATCAGAAATACCATTATCAAAAGCCGTTGGGTCAATATCGTCAGCATGTTTAATTCTAGGAACAGAAATTGTATGAGGTCCAACACCGTGAACAGCTTCTAAATGTTCTGCATGCATTAAAAGTCCGGCGAATTCGTATTTATAACGTTCAAGTCCAAACAAAACGCCAAGCCCAACATCATCAATTCCGCCTTGCATTGCTCTATCCATTGCTTCTGTATGATAATTATAATCATGTTTTGGACCTGTTGGATGTAATTTTAAGTAAGATTCTTTATGGTATGTTTCTTGAAATAAAATATATGTTCCGATACCGGCTTCTTTTAGTTTTTTATAATTTTCAACCGTTGTTGCTGCAATATTAACATTAACACGTCTTATCGCACCATTTTTATGTTTAATGGAATAAATCGTTTTAATACAATCTAAAATATAATCAATAGGATTGTTAACAGGGTCTTCACCAGATTCTATTGCTAAGCGTTTATGTCCCATATCTTGTAGAGCAATAACTTCATTTTTAACTTCTTCTTGAGTTAATTTTTTGCGAGGAATATGTTTATTCTTATAATGATATGGACAATAAACACAACCATTTACGCAATAATTTGATAGATAAAGTGGTGCAAAAATTACAATACGATTTCCATAAAAAGCAAGTTTAATCTCTTCTGCAAGCTTATACATTTTCTCCAAAATAGTTTTGTCTTCGCAGGCGAGCAAAACGCTAGCTTCTCTATGTGTTAAACCTTTGCAATGAGTTTCATTACCTGTTTTTACAGGCTTTGCTTTTTCTAAAATTTGGTTAATCAATTCTAAATTATTTTTATTATCTTCAGCATATTTTAATGTTTCTATAATTTCATCATGGTTAATAAAATCGTCTGCGACCATTGATTTTGGATTATACATATCTTTTTCCTACTTTCTTTTTTTATTTTTACTAAATATTTGAATAAACTGTTTTTGCACTTACTTTATCAATTTTCCCGATTTTTCCGGTTAATGCGTTAATTGTATCAACAGGAGCATCAAGTGCTACACTGATAAGTCTTATTTTCTTTGTTTTATAAGGGATTCCGAATCTGCCGATTATATATTCTGAATATTCAGATAACAAATTTTGTATATCACAAATTACAGCATCATCTTCTACTACAATCGCAATTATTGCTACGCGTGTTTCCATTATTTGATTCTCCTTAATTTATCATAAGGCGGTCGTATCATGTTTGATACGACCGCCTTTATAACATACCTTCTAAAATTCAGTTACGTATCTTTCTTTAAAGAAAACTCTCGAAAGTCAGACATTTTCTAAAAATAATTTTATCACTCATTCTGTAGAAAAACAAGTTAAATAATTATTTAATAACTGCAAACTAATCTTCAAAAGGTATTGTAATTATATATTTATCACCTTTACGCTCTTTTTTAATTTTATCAACAATTAGCTTATTATTTAAATAATATGATTGAGAAAAGTTTACAATACGTTCACTATTTTTAGCTTTTTTCTCCATTTCACCAGATACCGTTGCGACATTGTTATCCAAATTAAAACTAATACCTTTTTCATTATTATCTAATTGTCTTAAATCAACTACAAGCTTATATTCATCTTCTTCTTGAACTAAGTTTACAAGCATAGGACGAACCTTAATTTCAAAAGGATCTTTCATCGCTTTATTTTCAAATTTTTGAAATTCACGTTCTTGCTGTATCAACATTTTTTCAAGTCGCCTAGCGTTATATTCAGGACTAAACATTTTATTAAACATTATTGATAAAGCTAAATGAAAAGCTAAAAATGTAACGATAAAAATCATTATCAAGCCACATAAAACTTTCCACCAACAACATTTACAACTCTTTTTTTCTTCATCTAACATAAAAAAACTCCTTTCCTCTATTATTAAAATATTTAATCTGATTTTAAAATTATAATCAATAGACACTTGGGTAATCTTTTTTAAGATTGTCCAAGCGCATGAGCTTTTTCAGTCGTACTTTTTATTACCTCGTAAAACACTTTATCAAGTTTTTCTTCTTCCATACAATCAACTCCGACCCTTGTACATCCGCCTTTTGTCGCAACATTTGAAATTAATTCTTCCATTGAAATTTCGCGATTTAAAGCCATTTTGGCAGACCCAATAGCCGTTTGTATTGAAAGCAATAAAGCTTTTTCATAATCCATACCTAATTTTTCACCTGCACGTGCGATATCATTTATTACTTTATAGAAAAATGCAGGACCAGAGCCTGAAATTGCAGTAACAATATCCATTTGAGCTTCATCTTCTAAAACAACGCATTTACCAATTGTTTCAAGCAATGATTTCACAAATATAATATCATCCTCGTTTGCAAATTTACCACCAATCATACCACTCATTCCTTCACCTACCAATGCCGGAGTATTTGGCATAACTCTTATTACACGGATTCCATCTTTTAAATTTGCTTGCAATTTATCTAATGTAACACCAGCCGCTATTGAAACAAGAAGCTTTTTTTCTGTTAATAATGGTGAAATTTCTTTTAACACATCAACTACTTGATTCGGTTTTGTAGCAATAAAAATCACATCAGCAAATTCAACAAGCGTTTTATTGTCTGAAATAACTTTTATTCCCAAATAATCAGATTTTTCTTTTAAAGAATCAAGCTCTGCTTGTGTTGCCATAACATTTTCCGGCTGTGCAAAACCTGTTTTAATTAGCCCTTTAATAATAGCGCTTGCCATTTTTCCGGCACCTATAAACCCAATTTTGACATTCTTTTCCATTTTTAAAGCCTCCTTTATCAACCTTGTTAACATTACTTAATCATATATTTGACTAAAAAGCATGTTTTATATACTATAAAATTATTATAAGTAAAATTAGCTGAAAAGGAAATAGAAACATGAAACGTACACTAGAAGGAACAAAAATTAAAAGACAAAGAGTAAGCGGATTCAGAGCAAGAATGTCAACTCCGGGAGGTCAAGAAGTTTTAAACAGACGTCGTGCAAAAGGTAGACATAAACTTGCTATTGAAGGAAGCAAACGCGCATAAGTTTTAAAAAATTTTTTAAATAAAAAAGAAGGTTCTTAAATTAAAAGAAACCTTCTTTTTTGTTATAATAAATTTATAATTTTAATTCTTATTTTTACAAATGAGGTAAAATGTCGAGATTTATAGCTATAACAGATATTCACGGTGAACTTTATAAGCTGAAGAATCTTTTATCAAAAATTAATTTTTTGCCTGACGATACAATTGTTTTTATGGGCGATTATATTGATAGAGGCTCTTATTCTAAAGAAGTTGTTGATACAATCATTGAATTTGGGACAAATCATAAATGCGAATATCTTATAGGCTCTCATGAATACGCATATTTGCATGCAAGACAAAAAGATGAATATTATGAATATTTGTTTTGGAATTATGGTGGAGATGCGACCGTTAAAAGTTATGGCAGTTTTGAAAACATTTATAATACGCATGGAGATTTTTTTGAAAATCTTAAATTTTATTATAAAACAGATAAATATCTATTCGTGCATGCCGGAATTAATCCTAATTTCCCATTAGAAGAACAAAATGAGGAAGATTTAGTATACATCCGCTGGAATTTTATTAGAGCGAAATTAAACCTTGAACAAAAAGTTATATTTGGACATACAGATTTAGAAAAGCCTTATATCGATGAATATAAAATCGGTATAGATTTAGGATGCGGTAAATATCCAAACGCTAAACTTTGCGGTTTAATACTAGATAAAAACGAAGAAAAATTTGTATATAGCGACTAAGTCCGCACAAAATATTTGTAGCTTGTTTTAATTATCGTTGTCATTTTTGCTTTTAACCCTTTTTCTTTCAAAGTTTTTTCAATTTGCTTAAATAATTTCATTGTAAATAAAATAACTTCGCAATCAATTGAATTTAATTCAGTTGGTTTAATTGTTTTATATCCTAAAAATTCTTGTTCACCAGAAGTTTCAAACCTTCTATCAGCAATACCTACAATATTAAATTTTGAGAGGTCAAAATTTGCAACCAAAATCTTTGCAACAAGCCCTGCTCCATACAAAATAATTTTTTTATTTTTATATTTTTTTGCTAATTTATTAATAAAATTTTGTTCTCCGACTTTTTGTAAATATTCAATCCACTCATTGCCTGAACGCATTTCAGAAAATGTATAATCTTTAAAAGACAAGTTAATAACTAAAAATGCAAAAATAAATCTTATTTTTTGACTTAAATTCAGCATTTTATAAATTCTTGATAAATTATTAAAATAATTTTTATAAAAAACCTTATTTTTTATCATTATTGTTCTAAACAATTCAAACAAAGATTTATTAAAATGTCTAGTGTTTTCAATTATTTCATATCGCAAATTTTTATTTTTTATCAATTCTAAAGTATTGAAATACCCGACTGACCAAAAAATATTTTTTCGATTGTCACATAAATCTTCTGTATTTAAACCTCTTACCATTGAAGTATTGTGCTCTGGATTTATACCAATTCTCACTATATCATTTTGCACAATATAGATTTTCTTATTATCATTAACATTTTTTATTGCAAAAGCTAAATGCGGAAACATATTTGCAATTTCATAATAAAGATTCTCAATTATAGTATCTGTAATATTTGAAGTTTTATAAATAGCACCTGAAACAAGACTAGCATGATAAAGAATCTCCGCCGGTGTATTTTTGCACTCTCTTGTCATTATCATGTCAAAATTTTGATCTACAGCCATTTCAACTTCGTTCCAAGATTTCCAACAATAATCATCATTATCACACAAAACCCAAACATAATCTTTTGTTAAATAATCAGAAAAAGCTCTTGCGATATTTGCACAACCACCTATATTGATATCATGTCGAAAATATTTGATATTTGGATACTTTAGCTCATAATCTTCTAACATTTCACTTGTACCATCAAATGATGCATTATCCAAAACAACTATGTCAAAATCTTTTATTGGAGATGTTTTTGCTAAAATCTTATCAAGAGTTTCTTTTAAATATTCAATTCTATTATAAGTTATTAAAACGATTTGTAATTTCTCTTTTAAAATAGAATCTTGAATCTTTGAAAAATTTGTTTCAAGTAGATTTTTTTTATTTTGAAAAGCTTCTTTTTTTACTAAAAAATGGATTACAGGTGGATAAACTTTTAATTCAGGATGTTTTATTGCTTTATTTTCTAGAATTGTGTATTCTGAATTTTTAAATAATGTCTTAAATGTTTTTGGTGTAAAGAAATTAATATGCTCATGAATTTGAAAAATTTTATTTGAACAATCTTTGCAATCAGAGGCTTCGTATGGAACTTCAATATATAAATAACTTCCTTCGTGCATTAATTTTTTTAATAAATTAATCTCTTCGATTGGATTTGCTAAATGCTCAAGGACATGATTACACATTATAAAATCCCAGTTTTGAGAATCGAGTTTGTCAAAATCGATTTTTTCAACTCCTTGAACCGGTTCGACATCTTGAATATCATAGACAAATTTTTTTGCTTTTGTAAATTCATTGAGTATTAATTTCCCGTTAGAGCCTCCAAAGTCAAGTACATTAGAAATATTTTCTAATGAAAAGTGCTTTTCAAAAAGTTCTTTCATTATTATTTTTCTGCGATTTAAACTTTTCTCTCCATATAATAATTCTGCAAATTCATTTATGGTATTTGCAAGTTCAGGTTCGCATTCTGCTCTTTCTTTGTTGTATTCTCCTGTAAAATATTCTTTATAATATCTTGCACTTTCTTCTTCTGTCGGGCGAAAACTTGAATACAAAAACCCACAATCTTTGCAATGAATCAAAGTTCCATCTTCAATTTTTCTTTTAAACATTCTTTTTTCTAAAAAAAGTACTGGCTCGGCCTTAAATTCTTCAACTTTTTCAGAATTGCAAAGAATACATTTTTTCATTATTTAACCCCTTTTATTATTCCATAAATAGTTTTTTTAAGCCCTTTGTGCCGCAAAGATTTTTTTATATTATCAAATTGTTTTAAACTTATTAAAATTAAATCATAATCACAAAGCTTAATTTTATTTGGTGAAACAAGTTCAAAATTTTGCACTTGCTTAATATCACAACCTAAGAATTTTCTATCAGAAATAGCTACAATATTTAATTTTGATAAATCATAATTTTCTAACAGAATTCTTGTAACTAATCCATAACCATACAATAAAATCTTTTTACCCTTGAACTTTTTAGCTAAATTATCTATATTTTTTTGAATATTATTTTTTTCAAAATATTCTAGCCAAAATTGTTTATCTTGGATAATTTTATTTTTTTTGCGAGCCTTTTCTAGGCGCATCTTTCGAAAAGTTAATTTCCAATAAACAGATTTTAGAAAAAATTTTAAAATTTTATTAAGTGGCAAAAAGCTTAAAATATCAATTAAATATGAAAAAGTTTCTTTGCTAAAATATTTTTGATAAATACAAAAATAAAAATTTTTCCAATTACCATAAATTTCATCATTTATTACAGCCCTTTGGAAAACTTTTTTTTGTAAAGCTTTATCATTCAATAAAGTTATAACATTTGCAAAACCTAACGTCCAAGATACGTTTTTATGAAATTTTGTAATTTCTCTTTTGTCAAGCCCTCTTGTATAAGAAAAATTTTGACATGGATTTTCACAATGCAAACCTTGATATACAATCGGCTTTGATATTAACGCAAAATCTTTTTTAGTATTATAAGCATGTATTGGGACGCATAAATGCGGAAACATTGCATAGATAGAGTGATACATATTTGTAAAAATATTTTCATCCATTAATGTTGATTTATAAATCCCAGCCGGAACAAAAGTTAATTGTAATAATAAATCCGAAATCTCAATATTGCTGTCCGGTGTATAATCTATACAATAATCACAAGTTACAATAACATCTTTTTCTTTTTTCATATTTAGTATAACTTCAGAAATATTTTCAAAATCATATTTGTCATCATCACATAAAACCCAAAAATATTTTTTACCTGAAGTCGCTCCAAGCTCAAAACCTCTCGTTATATTCGCATTTCCACCTATGTTTATTTTATGTTTTATATGCACTAAATTTGAATATTTTAAACAATATTCATCAATTAATTCACTAGAGCCGTCATCAGAAGCATTGTCTAAGATTGTTATATCAACATTTCTCAAAGGTGAACTATCCTCTAACAACTTATCCAAAGTTCTTTTTAAATAATCTTTTCTATTATATGTGACCAATGAAATAAAAAGATTTTCTTGTAAAAATTTTTCATCTTCTTCAAAAAAGCTCATGTTTTTTCTTCCTATAAAGCATATAACTTCCACCTTCAAGTTTATTGTATCATAAATTCAATCCCCAACACAATCTTTGACTTAAACGTATTAATCATAAGTCACTTGCTTCAACATCTTTATTAACATGAATTTTGGAATTTACTTTTTAGGCATCAAAACTGAAATAACAGCATGATTAATGTCTAAATATTTTTTAGCAACTTCTTGCAAATCTTCGCATGACATATTTTTGCAAATTGGAATATAAGATTCTGCAAGTGATAAATCTCCACAGACTGTCATATAATAACCAATCGTTTCGCCAATTTCTGAAACAGTTTCTACTTCACAAGCAAAACGTGATTCTAACTTCTTTTTAGCTTTATTAAGTTCTCGCTCTGTTATATTTTCTTTAACTTTTTCTAGTTCTTTTTTTACAAGCTCAATTGCTTTATCTTTATATTCAGGATTAAAATTAGCTGAAACAAAGAAATTGCTACCATCTCTAAATTGATAATTTTCAGCATCTACAATATTAAAAATTTGCTCATTAGAATTTTTTATCAAGTTTCGATAAAGCCTTGAACTTAAACCTTCTCCAAGAATTATTGCAAGCATATCCAATGCAATCAAATTTTTTAAATCTTTTGCCAAAGCTCCTAAATAGCCAAACATCATAAACGCAGAATTAATATTTGATTCATTTTCTATATAAACTGTTTTTTCAACTGGCTTATCAGGTGAAATCAAATTATTTGGCGGTGTAGGTCTTTCGCCCCAATCAAATTCTTTTATAACTTTTTCAAGCACCTTGTCAAAATCAAATTCACCAACAATAATAGTTGTAACATTTTGCGGTGCATAAAATGTTCTATAGTAATTCATAACTTCTTCTTGACTTACTTGAGAAATTATTTCTGCAGTTCCAATTACATCTCTTTTATATGGATGTGAACTGTACATTGCATGATTTGTTGCATTATAAACCCTTGTCCAAGGTTGATCTTGGCGCATACGAATCTCTTCTATAACAACATGGCGCTCACGTTTATCTGTTACATTTTTATCATTAACATCAAAAGGTGCGCCCATTTCGTAATCCGGAATTACCGGATCTGTCATCATATCTGCGTGTAATTCAATTGCAAGATTAAAATTCTCATCATTATCCCCTTTAGGAAGAGTTACATAATAAAAAGTATAATCTTTCCAAGTAGCTGCATTTACTATCGCTCCACGAGATTCAAGAAGATGATCAAACTCACCCGCTTTGTGTTTATGCGTTCCTTTAAACATCAAGTGTTCTAAAAAATGTGAAATACCATTATTTTTATCATTTTCATTAATTGAACCTGTTTTAACCCAAGAAGAAACATTTACCATGCCACCTTTTTTGTATGCTAAAACTATTTTATGTCCATTCTCACGCTCATATATTTTTATATCTTTATTTAAAAAAGGATATTTTACAGTAGATTCTTTCATAAAGCCTCCGATAACTCTAATTTTTTAAAGTTGTTGATTATATTATTATACACGAATTATTTATAAATAAAATAATTTATTTAACAGATTATTAGCAAAAAAAATATTTACAAGGTTTACTAGTAATATAACTTTGTGAAAAAGATTTGCAAACTTTCACATCCTCAAAAGCTTAACATTTTGTAAAAAAGACTGTTACAAATTGTAAATTTGATGTAAAATATCTATGTCACATATTAATATATGAAAGGATTTTTCATGGTACTTGAAATGACCTATTCGCAACTTGAAAAAGCGGTAAACCCAACTCATGACATCAAGTTGTTTGCCGGACGTTCAAACCCGGCTTTAGCGCAAGAAATTGCGGATTATCTTGGAACAACGATTGGACCTATGGTAATTAAAAATTTCGCTGATGGTGAGATTTATGTTCAAGTAAAAGAAAGTATTCGTGGTGATGATGTGTTTATTATTCAACCACTCTGTAATCCAGTAAATGAAAATTTGATGGAACTTTTGATTATGATAGATGCTTTCAAAAGAGCTAGCGCAAAAACTATAACCGCAGTAATTCCATATTATGGTTATGCTCGTCAAGATCGTAAAACTTCAGGCAGAGAAGCTATCACAGCTAAGCTTGTTGCTGATTTATTAACAACCGCCGGCGCAACAAGAGTGTTAGCAATGGATTTACACACCGGTCAAATTCAAGGTTTCTTTAATATCCTTGTTGATCATATTTTTGCAACTCCGATATTAGTTGATTATGTAAAAAGTTTGAATATTAATCCAGACGACATGGTTGCAGTTAGCCCAGATATGGGTGGCGCAAACAGAACAAGACATTTTGCTAAAAAGCTCGATTGTCCAATAGCAATTATTGATAAACGTCGTGACAAGCATAATGAAGCAATTGCAGCACACATTATAGGTGATGTTAAAGATAAAGTTTGCTTGATGTTTGATGACATGATTGATACTGCAGGCACTATTTGCGAAGCTTCAAAACTTCTAAAAAGCAAAGGCGCAAAAGCTGTTTATGTTGGCGCAACGCACGCAGTATTTTCAGGACCAGCAATAGAAAGACTTAAAAATGCTCCGATAGAAGAATGTATTGTTACTAATACTATTCCTTGGAAAGCAGAAGATTTACCACACAATGTTAAGCAACTTTCAATAGCTCCGCTTTTGGGTCAAGCAATTTCACGCATCCATGATGATGAATCTGTAAGCTCATTATTCGGTTTTGAAAAAGAAATGAAAGTTTAATAAACAGGTGTTGAAGTCGCAAAACAGGTGATTTCATTTATTCCGTTTGATTTTAATTCTTTGATAATTTCTTCAAAGGTTGCGCCTGTTGTACAAATGTCATCGAAAATCAAAACAGGATTTTGCGGTATAAAATCCTTGTTAACAGTGAAAGCATGCTGAAGATTTTCAAGTCGTTCAGCTCGTGAAAGTTTGTATTGTGGCTTGGTATCTTTGATTCGTTCAATTAAATTGAAATTACATTTAAAACCGCTAAGAAGCGAAAATTCTTTACAAACAAGTTCCATGTGATTATATCTTCTAGATTTAATCCTGTTTTTATGTAGCGGAACCGGAATTAATTCAAAATTTTTATCTTTTAGGGCATCAATTGATTGAAAATATTCATACATAAATTTTGCTTGATAAAAAGCTAATTCTTTTTGTTTATGGTATTTCAGCCCTCTTATTAATTTTTGTAATTCTTTTGTGTAAACACCAGCACAATAAACATCGACACCCTCAATAATTCGATTTACTTCAAAATTGCAAAATTGTAATTTATCATAACATTCAGGACACATTGTTAATGAATATTTTGAATTAAAACAAAAATAACATTTCTTTTTATATATTAAATCTATAAATGATTTAAAAAATTTTTTCATAAATTAATTATACAACAAAAAGAAAAGCCTGAAACTCGCTAATAAGTGTAATTTTGACAACAATTTTATATCGTGATTATTTTCACTATTTATTGAATTATATATCAATTATAAATATATTCAATAAATTTGTGCTTGTAAAACATTATTGTTGACAAACTTCTATGTTTGAAATAAATTATTAATGAGGAAAAAAATCACGATATAAAGGAGTCAAACATGTTAGATACGAAAAATAACGAATCTGAAGTGGTAGAAGTAGTAGAAACAAGTAGTGTTAATAGTGTTGAAGCTTTAAATCAAATGATTGAAAGAGCTAAAAAAGCTCAAGAAATCTACTCAACTTTTTCTCAAGAACAAGTTGATGCAATTTTTAAAGCCGCAGCGGTTGCAGCTGATAAAGCACGTATTCCACTAGCAAAAATGGCTGTTAAAGATACCGGTATGGGTATTGTTGAAGACAAAATTATTAAAAACCATTTTGCATCTGAATACATCTACAACAAACACAAAAACGCAAAAACTTGCGGAATTATTAAAGAAGACAAAATTAATGGTACCAAAATTGTTGCTGAACCTTTAGGGGTAATTGCAGGTATTATTCCTACTACAAACCCTACTTCAACTGCAATTTTTAAATCACTAATTTGTTTAAAAACAAGAAATGCAATAGTGTTCTCTCCACACCCAAGAGCAAAAGCTTCTACAATTGCGGCTGCTAAATTAGTTTTGGATGCAGCTGTTAAAGCTGGCGCACCGGAAGGATTGATTGGTTGGATTGATGAACCTTCTATGGAATTATCAAATGCATTGTTACACAATCCAAACATTGCTTGTATACTTGCAACAGGTGGTCCTGGTATGGTTAAGGCAGCTTATTCATCAGGTAAACCGGCATTAGGCGTTGGTCCTGGTAACGTTCCTGCAATCATTGACGAAACTGCTGATATTCAAATGGCTGTTTCTTCAATTTTGATGTCAAAAACATTTGATAATGGTATGATTTGTGCTTCAGAACAATCTGTTATTGTTGCTGATGAAATCTATGATGAAGTAAAAAAAGAATTTCAATATAGAGGCGCTTACATGCTTAATGCAGATGAAGCAAAGAGCGTTTCAAAAGTTATTTTAACGGAACAAGGAACAGTAAACCCTGCAATCGTTGGTCAACCGGCTAGTAAAATTGCTGAAATTGCAGGTATTTCTGTTGATAGTGACACAAAAGTTTTGATTGGCGAAGAAGATGAAGTTTCAATCGAAAATCCGTTTGCACACGAAAAATTATCTCCAATTTTAGCAATGTATAGAGCTTCAAGTTATGAAGATGCTGTAGAAAAAGCTCACAAACTTGTTATGATTGGTGGTGCTGGTCACTCAGCAGCATTATACACTGATGCTAGAGTTAGCGACAGAATCAATTATTTTGCAAAGAAAATCCCTACTTGCAGATTGTTGATTAACTCACCTTCTTCTCAAGGTGGTATTGGTGATTTGTTTAACTTTAAACTTGAACCGTCTTTAACATTAGGTTGCGGTTCTTGGGGTGGCAACGCAGTCAGCGGAAACGTTGGTGTTGAACACTTACTTAATTACAAGACAGTTGCTGAAAGGAGAGAAAATATGTTGTGGTTCAAAGTTCCGCCTAAAGTATATTTCAAAAGAGGCGCTATTGACTTGGCTTTACGTGAGCTTCAAGGCAAAAAACGTGCATTTATCGTTACTGATAGATTCTTATTTAACTCAGGCGCTGTAGATAATATCGTTAAGGTATTGGATGAAGTTGGTATTGACCATCAAATCTTCTTTGATGTAAAACCAGACCCAACAATTTCAACAATTAACCAAGCTTTAGAAATTGTTAGACCATACGAACCAGACATTATTATTGCTCTTGGTGGTGGTTCTCCAATGGATGCTGCTAAGATTATTTGGTTAATGTATGAACAACCTGAAACTGTATTTGAAGATATCTCTATGAGATTTATGGATATCAGAAAAAGAATTTGTCGTATTCCTGAACTTGGCAAGAAAGCTACTATGGTTGCTATTCCTACAACATCAGGTACTGGTTCTGAAGTAACTCCATTTGCGATTATTACAGATGATGAAACTCACGTAAAATACGCAATTGCAGATTATGCTTTAACTCCTAATATGGCAATTATCGATCCTAATTTCGTAGATGGTATGCCAAAAGGCTTAACAGCAGCATCTGGTATCGATGCTCTTGTTCACTCAATTGAAGCTTATGTTTCAGTAATGGCTACAAACTTTACAAATTCAAATGCTTTGGAAGCAACTAAATTAATCTTTAGATACTTAACTCGTTCTTACAATGATGGTGCTAAAGACCCAATTGCGAGAGAAAAAGTTCACTATGCTGCAACTATTGCAGGTATGGCTTTTGCTAACTCTTTCTTAGGTTTGTGTCACTCTATGGCTCACAAATTAGGTGCGATGTATAACGTTCCTCACGGTGTAGCTAATGCGTTATTAATTAATCAAGTTATTAAATACAACGCTAATGATAAACCAAGAAAACAAAGCATTTTCCCTCAATACAAATTCCCTAGCGCTAAGATTAAATATGGTCAAATCGCTGACGAACTTGGTTTGGGTGGTAAAAATGATGATGAAAAAGTTGAATTATTGTTAGATGCAATTACAAAATTAAAACAAGATCTAAACTTACCAGCATCAATTAGAGATTTTGGTGTTGATGAAAAAACATTTATGGATAGACTTGACGAACTTGTAGAATTGGCTTATGATGACCAATGTACAGGTGCTAACCCTGTATATCCATTAATGGATGAAATCAAACAAATTTATATTGATGCATACCACGGTGTAGTATAGAGGACTTTTAATGGAAAGTTATCTATCTGAAAAAATAATAAAGAGGTTAACTTTATACCACTTTATATTAGATGATTGCGAAGATAACGGGCTTGAGTATATATCAAGCCCGCGTATCGCTGAATTGCTCGGAATAGACAACTCTCAAGTTCGCAAAGATATTAAATTCGTTAATCATACAGGTAAGTGCAAGATCGGGTATAAAGTTTCTGAATTAAAAAAAGGGATTGAAATATTACTCGGTTTTCAAAAAAACAAAGATGCATTTATTATTGGAGCAGGGAATTTAGGTACTGCACTTATCAAATATGATGATTTAAAAAATTACGGTTTAAATATTCTTGCTTTATTTGATAATGATTCCTTAAAAGTCGGTATGACGATAAATTCTAAAGAAGTTTTTCATATTTCAAAATTACCAAATCTTGTTAAAAGATTAAATGTTGATATAGCAATTTTAACAGTGCCAAAAGAAGTCGCGCAAGAATGCGCAGATTTTTTGGTGAATTCAGGTATTAAATATATCTGGAATTTTACCCCACGAGTTTTAAAAGTTAGCAAAGATGTCCGTGTATGGAACGAAAACTTGATAGGGAATTTTGTTCAATTTATAGCAGAGGATGAAGAAGCAAATGACAACTGAAATAAAAATATGCATGGGCAGTGCCTGTTTTGCCCGAGGTAATGATAGAAACGCTGAAATTATTGAGCAGTTTATAAAAGACAATAATTTAGATGCAAAAGTTGAATTAATTGGTGCAAGATGCGAAAATATTTGTGAAAACGGACCTAATATTTATATTGATGGAAAGTGTATCAATAATGTTGATGAGCAGAAAATATTAGAAATAATGGAAGGCTTAAAATAATGAATAACTTGTATCCTGTCTATACATTAAAAAATGAATGTCACGATTGTTATCGATGTGTTCGCGAATGTCAGGTAAAAGCAATCAAAATTCTTAATGGTAATGCATCTGTTATAAAAGATAAATGTATTGCCTGCGGACATTGCGTTATTGCTTGCCCTGCAAACGCAAAACGTGTTCGAAATGATATAGACAAGGTCAAAACTTTATTCATTGCAAAAAAACAAGTTTATGTTTCACTCGCACCAACTTGGGCGGGTGTTTATGATTTGCAACCTGGATTAATGATAGCTTTATTAAAGCGTTTAGGTTTCCATGCTGTAAGTGAAACTGCACTTGGTGCTCAAGAAGTTTCAATAAAGGCTACTGAATGGTTAAAAAAACAAGATAATGGGTTATATATTTCGAGTGCATGTCCTGTTGTTGTTGATTATATAAGATATTATAAACCTAGTTTTACAAAAAATATAATGCCATTTGCCTCTCCTGCTTTAACTCATGCAAAAATGCTTAAAGAAACTTTTGGGGAAGATATTTCTGTTGTATTCATTGGACCTTGTATCGGCAAGAAAAATGAAGCAGATAGATCTCCTGAATTAATTGACGCTGCTTTAACTTTTGATGAACTAAATTATTGGATTAAAGAAGAATTTATAAATCCAGAAGATATAGCTGTCGGAAAAGAAGATGAGTTTGTTCCTTATTCCGCAAATGAAGGCGCGCTTTATCCTATAGAAGGCGGAATGAATGAAACAATCAGAATGTCAGGCGTCGGCGAAAACACTTTCTTAATAAATGTAAGTGGGCTTAAGTCTTTAGATAATTCTTTAGATGGCTTAAAGGTTAATAAATTAAACAAAAAAATCTTTTTAGAAGCTTTGGCTTGTGATTCAGGTTGTGTAAATGGGCCTGCTAAATCATCAAAACGTTCCGGAGTAAAAATTGTTTCAGAGATTTTGTCAAAAATTAATTTCAGAGAAAATATTCCAGAAGAGCCAACGACAGTTGTTGATACAGATTACGAAATGAATCCTGTAGCAAAACGTGAGTATTCGCCAGACGAAATAAAAGATGCGATGCGAAAAATTGGCAAAACAACAGAAGAAGATGAATTAAACTGTGGCGGTTGCGGATATCCGACATGTCGAGATTTAGCAAAAGCTCTTTTAGACGGAGATGCCGAGCCTGCAATGTGCGTTTCTTATATGAGAAAAATGGCAATAAAAAAATCTTCCGCAATGTTAAGAAGCATGCCGGCTGCAATTGTAATGGTTGATAAAGATTTAAATATAGTTGAAGCAAACAATATGTTTTTACACATGTTTTGTGAAGATATGTATGATATTTTTGCCGATAGAGAAGAAGGGATTAAAGGTGCTGCGATAGATAGAATTGTTCCGTTTAGTGATATCTTCAAAAAAATGTTAAAAACTGGCTGTGATATACACAAAGAACATTATCCAAGCAAAAAACGCTTGTACGACATAAACGCATTTGTTATTGAAAAAGATGAAATCGTAGGTGCTGTAATAACTGACGTCACGGCAAACGAAACTGATAGAGAAAAAATTGCAATAAAAGCAAAAGAAGTTATTACAAAGAATATTGCAACTGTTCAAGAAATAGCTTGTTTACTCGGCGAACACATGGTTGAAACCGAAAAATTATTAAGCTCTATTGCTCAAGATTATTCTTCAGACGACAGTGATGAGGATAAATAATGTTCATTGATGTAGATTTCGCACAAGAAAAAAAATATGGCCAAAATGCTTATGGTGATTATTTTACATCAAAGCGTTATCAAGATACAGGAAGAATTATTGCGGTTTTATCTGACGGTTTAGGAAGCGGGGTTAAAGCAAATATTTTAGCTTCAATGACAGCGACAATGCTTTTGAAATTTATCGAAGCCGAAATTGATATAAAAAAAGCATGCGAAATCGTTTTAAACTCATTACCAGTTTGTCAAGTTAGAAAAATAAGTTATTCAACTTTTTCAGCTATGGATTGCGATGATGATGGGGTTGTAAGAATTGTAGAAGAGGGTAATCCTCAGTTTCTATGGGTTCATAATAAACAAATAATGGAACCCGAATGTAGTATTATTACATCCAAAACATTTCCTAATCGACACATGCATATTTATAAATTTAAACTAAGTGAAGGAGATAGGCTCGTTTTTTGTTCAGATGGTGTTACTCAAGCCGCATTAGGCTCAAAATATTTAAAATTAGGATTAAGACGCGAAGGGTTGATTAATATTGTCAAAGAAAAATTAGCAGAAGATAATGAAATCTCAAGTAGAGATTTAAGCAAATATATTGTGCGCCAAGCAATTTTAACAGAACCTGACAGAAAACCGAAAGATGATGTTTCTTGTGTTTGCGTGTATTTTAGAAAACCAAGAAACTCTTTGATTTTTACAGGTCCACCATATTATCAAAATAAAGATAATTATTATGCGGAAGTATTTAAGTCTTTTAATGGTAAAAAAGCAATATGTGGTGGTACAACTGCCTCTTTAATTTCTCGAGAGTTAAATATTCCGATAAAAGTTGATTTAACATTAAACGTAGGTAAACTTCCTGGTATCTCTTATATGGAAGGTGTTGATTTAGTCACTGAAGGTATTTTAACTTTAACAAAAACTCTTGATGATTTAGAAAAAGGAAAAATTGAAAAAGATGCAGCAGGAAAATTAATTGATTTTATGCTAAACTCAGATTGTATCAAATTTATGGTTGGTGCAAAAATTAATCAAGCGCATTATGATCCTAATATGCCTATAGAAATTGAGGTTAGAAAGAATATTATCAAAAAATTGGAGAACGTTTTAGAATCAAAATATATGAAAAAAGTTACGGTAGAATATATGTGAGGTATTTATGAAAAAAATCGAAGTAAGAGTTTGTTTAGGTACAACATGTTTTGTTATGGGTTCATCAAATCTACAAAATTTAACAGAATTAATACCACAAAAGTTTGGTGATAAAGTTGAAGTTGTGGGAAGTCCTTGTTTAGGTGTTTGTTCTACAAATTGGGAATATTCAAAAGCTCCTTATGTTAAGGTTAATGACACAATTGTTCAAGAAGCGACAGTAGATAAAGTAATAGCAGAAATTGAAAGACAGTTAGGAAAAAATGAGTAACGATTCAATACATTTAAAGAAAGAAATATTAATCAGATTAGTAAAAGCGTTTTTATCAGAAGATTTTGAAAGCGCGACAAGGCTTATACCTTTTGATATGCGTCCAAAAGGAGCTGAGGTTCCTTACAGATGTTGTATATATAAAGAAAGAGCTATTCTTAAAGATAGAGTTATTGCAGGGCTTGGTTTTGCAATTGAAGATGATGATGAAACAGTATCTTTAAAAGATTATGCCGCAAAATCTTTAAAAAGAGAAAAGCCAGAAGAAAATCCGTTAACAGTTTTAGGTGCTGCCTGTAAAGCTTGTGTGCCTAAACGTATTCATGTTACAGATTTGTGCCAGGGTTGTGTTGCAAGACCATGTAAGTCAACCTGTAAATTTGGTGCAATTGAAATTATAAATGGAAAATCAGTTATAGACTATGACAAATGTAAAGCGTGCAAAATGTGTATTTCAGCATGTCCATACAATGCCATTGTTAAAGTAGCTGTTCCTTGTGAGGATAATTGTCCGGTTGATGCAATCCAAAAGAATGAAGATGGAACTGCTAAAATTGATTTTGAAAAATGTATTTCTTGCGGAAAATGTGTTTCAAAATGTCCATTTGGTGCAGTTCATGAAAAAAGCCAACTTATTGAAATTTTAATGCTTTTAAAAGCAAAAAAAGAAATTTCACTAATGTTTGCTCCAGCAATAGCAGTACAATTTCCTGGAACAATTGGAAAGTTAAAAACAGCTATGCAAAAAGTTGGATTTACTCATATTTATGAAGTTGCGCAGGGTGCCGATGTTACAATTAAAACTGAAGCAGAAGAGCTTGAGGAACGTATGGCTGATGGTCACGATTTTATGACAACTTCTTGTTGTGCCGGATATAATGAATTTATTAAAAAACATTTGCCGGAAATAAAACCGTATGAATCAACGACGAAAACTCCATTGTATTACACAGCGGAAATAGCAAAGAAAGAATATCCTAATGCTGTAACTGTTTTTATAAGCCCTTGTGTTGCAAAGAAACGTGAAGCACGTGAAAATGATAATGTTGATTACGTTTTAAATGTAGAAGAATTAGGAGCATTGTTTGTTGGTACGCATACAGAAATTATGGATTGCGAAGAATATGTTGATAACAATGAACCATCAAAACAAGCTCGTAATTTCCCTCGAATTGGTGGGGTTGCGGAATCGGTTCAACATTGTGCAAATTGTGAAGTTTGTCCAGTCGTTATTGACGGTTTAAATAAAGAAAACATAAGACAGCTTAAAAAGTACGCAAAAGAAGGTAAGTGTGCAGAAGGTAATTTAATTGAGGTAATGTGTTGCGAAGGCGGTTGCATAAACGGCAATGCAACGATAAATGACACCAAAATTTCGAAGAAACTTTTGAAGGAATTGTCTGACAAAAGTAAAGATATAGAGAGAAAGGATTAAATTATGTGGGAAAAAGACATTAACATTAATCAAGTTTTTGAAATCAGAACAAGAACAACAGTGTTTTTTGGTTGTGGCGCTATTGCAAAAATTGATTTTATTGCAAAAGAACTAAAATCAAAAGGAATTGACAAGCTTATTGTAGTGTCTGGAAGAAATGCTTACAAAGCAACTGGCGCTTGGGCTCATGTTGAAAAAGCATTAAAAGAAAATGGAATTGCATACATAAATTATGATGGAGTGACTCCAAATCCTACAACACATAGTGTTGATGAAGCAACAAAAATGGCTAGAGATTTTGGCGCGAAAGCCGTTATTGCTATTGGTGGTGGTTCTCCAATGGATGCTGGAAAATCAGTTGCGGTATTATTAGAAAATTCTGATAAAAATGCAAGTGATTTATATGAATTCAGATTTGCACCTCAAAAAGCTGCTCCTATTGTTGCAATTAACCTTACACATGGCACAGGCTCTGAAACAAATAGATTTGCAGTAGTAACTATACCAGAAAAAGAATATAAACCTGCAATTGCTTATGATTGTATTTATCCGACGTTTGCAATTGATGATCCGATGTTGATGACAAAATTATCACCAAAACAAACAAAATACGTTTCAATTGATGCCGTTAACCACGTGATTGAGGCTGCCACTTCTAAGGTTGCCTCACCTTATACTGTGACTTTAGCAAGAGAAGTAATAGAGCTTGTTGCAAAATATTTACCAGTTGTTATTAAAAATCCTGAAGATATGACTGCGCGTTATTTCTTAGTTTATGCAGCTATGATGGGCGGAGTTTGTTTTGATAATGGACTTTTACATTATACACACGCTCTTGAACATCCGCTAAGCGCTGTCAAACCGGAATTATCACATGGTTTAGGTTTAGCTATGCTTTTACCGGCTGTAATAAAATGTATTTATAAAGACAAAGCAAATGTTCTTTCATATCTTTTAGAACCAATTGCAAAAAACATTGTAAATGCTGAAGATGCTGAAGTTAAAGTTTATGAATGGTTAAAGTCAGTTGAAGTTCCTAATAAGCTTAAAGATGAAGGTTTTAGTGAAGCTGATGTTGAAAAACTTGTAAAACTTGCTCAAACAACACCTTCTTTAGATGGATTATTATCTTTGGCGCCAAATAATGCAACAACTGAATGCATTGAAGCAATTTATAAAAATTCTTTATAACATTTTAAATAAAGATTTTGAAGGCGGCTTTTGAATTAAAAAAATTCAAAAGCCGCCTTCCTTTTTAATTAATATTTAAATTGTAATATTTAAATTAGCATTGCGCCTAAACCAGGTTAATTGCCGTTTTGCGTAATTTCTCGAATGTTGCTTTAATTTATCTAAAGCTTCATCTAAAGAATTTTCGCCATCTAAATATGTTAAAATTTCTTTGTAACCAATGGTGTTTACCAAATTTTTTATTCTACCGTGTTTTTTTAGTAAATATTTTGTTTCATCAACAATTCCTAAATCAAGCATTTTATCGACTCTTGAGTTAATTCTTTGATATAAAATTTCACGAGATTCAATTTTGGGAGTTAACCATTCTACATCAAATTCCGGCTCCTTTTGCGCGCATACAGAAGAATATGGAACATTCAAAATTTTAGTAACTTCTAATGCTCTTATAATTCTACGTTTGTTTGAATTATATAATCTTTCATACGAAATAGAATCCAGTTTTTTTAATTCATTAAGCAAATCTTCTTTTGATTGATTTTCTAATTCGCTACGCAAAATTTCATCAGCCTCAACACGAGGCAAATCATAATTTTCTAATAAAACTCTAAAGTATAATCCAGTTCCACCAACAATAATTGGTATTTTTCCTTTATTTAAAATCTTTTTTATTGCAATTTTTGCGTCATCATAAAATTGTGCGACAGAATAATCATACTCAGGCTCTACTATGTCAATTAAATAATGTTGAATACCATCGCGTTCTTCTGGGGTCGGTTTTGCAGTTGCAATATCAAAACCTTTGTACACTAAACGAGAATCTGCAGAAATTATTTCGCCATTGATTTTTTTTGCTAAATCAATAGACATCTGCGTTTTACCACTTGCTGTCGCACCTGCAATCGCTATAACTTTAGGTTTCATAAAAAGATTATAGCATAGCCAAAATAAAACTGTGAAAATAAATACATAATATAAATTATCTTAAATTTAAAAATTTGTGCATTTGCGGTATTAAGCGAGTTTTTGGATAAAGTTTTGCAAACTCTGAAAAAACATCTTCTATACAATGTTTTTCCAATTTTAAAATCTCACCATCCATTTTAGGCTGTAAAATTAATTCAATACCGTATTTTTCGCATAATCTACAAGTTTTTAAAATTTCTTCAGAAGTAATATTTTCGTCAAAAACTACTTTTGCAAAAAGATTTTTACCTTTTGCAATTTCAAAAAATTTATCATGTATATCGAATAAATCCTTCGTTCCAGTTGAAGTTGCAAGTTTTATATCTGCTGAAACATAACTTATATAATCAATAATTTGCATAAGATTTTGTGGTAATGTTGCATTTGTTTCTAAATAAATTGGTAAATTACATATTGGCAAAAATTCTTTTAAAAATTCAATTTCTAAAAGCGGTTCGCCACCGGTTAAAGAAACTGAATGCACTTTATAAGAATTAATTATATTTGCTAAATCTTGAGGAGAGTATATTTTTGCGTCATTTTCAGACTTTGATAAAAAATCTGTATCACAATATTTGCAACTTAAATTACATCTACAGAAACGTACAAAAACTTGTTCATAACCAATATACGCACCTTCACCTTGGATTGATTTAAAAATTTCTTTAATTTTAACTTTATTTGTCATAAAAATTATCTCTTACATTGTTAGTTGAAATTTCGTTTAATTTTTTATACAAAGCTAATTCCTCTGCTGATAAATTTTTAGGAATTTGAATTTCAACCGTAACAATCATATCACCAACTACGTTATTTTGCACTATTCCACAACCTGCCAAACGAAATTTTTGTCCATTTTGAGTATTTGGTGAAATCTTGAGATTTAATTTACCACTTGGGCTTGCAAGATGAATATCAGCTCCACATACAGCTTCTGCTGGTGTGATTTGGATTGTTTTTATTATATTTAAACCTTCTATTTTGTAACTTGGTTTTTCTTTTACATGCACAATTATGTACAAATCCCCGTTTATAGCTCCATTAATCCCAATACCTCCTTCACCCGCAAGTCTGATTTTAGAATTATTTTTTATGCCGGCAGGAATTTTTACAGTGAATTTTTTGTAATCAACAAACTCCCCTTTTCCCTTACAATGCTTGCAAGTAACACCATTAACAAATTTTCTGCCACCACATTTTTCACAAACATGAGTTTGTAACATATTTATTGTTTTTGATGTACCTGTGAAAGCTTCTTGTGCTGTAATTTCAATATCCGTATAAATATCTTCGCCTTTTTGTGGCTGAGATTTTTTTGTTTTTTTGTTTTGCTGTGATTTAGAAACAAATTCTTCCCAATTAGATGAAAACCATTTTTTTAAATTTTCATCAAAAGTTTTACTGAAATCTGGCTCTTTGGATTTAAAATTCTGAGTTGTTTTAGTTTCTTGATAATGAGTATTTTTTTGTGCGTATGTATAAAAACTTTTTGCCCTATCATATTCACTTTTTTTAATAGGGTTTGATAAAACTTCATAAGCCTCATTAAGTTCTTTGAAACGATTTATTGCTTCAGGAGTATTTCCTGCAACATCCGGATGCCATTTCCGCGCAAGTTTACGATATGCAAGCTTAATCTCAACTGCACTTTCAGAATCTGTTATGCCTAATATTTTATAATAATCTTTAGTCATACTTGAGATTTAATGATAATTACAAAAAAGTCAATTGCTTAAAATAATTATTGTTTTATTACCTTCATAAAGTATAATAAAATTATGAATGTTAATGATGAATTTGATACAATTGCCGCGATAGCAACCCCTTTTGGAACAGCTGGAGTTGGGGTTATCAGAATTTCCGGCGATAAGGCGTTTGACATAATTTCAAAAATATTTTCTAATCCAAAGTTTGAACCACGAAAATTTAACCATGGTTGGATTATAGAAGACAATGTTAAAATTGACGAAGTTATTGTCTTACCTTTTTTTGCGCCTAATAGCTATACCGGCGAAGATGTTATTGAAATTCAATGCCATGGCGGAATTCAAGTTGTAAAAAATATTTTAGATTTAGTTCTAAAAAATGGTGCGCGCATGGCAGAAAGAGGTGAATTCACTAAACGCGCATTTTTAAATAAACGAATGGATTTATCTCAAGCAGAAGCTGTCGCGGATATTATTCATTCAAAGACTTCTGATTTTGCTAAAGTTTCAATAAAAAATTTAAGTGGGGCTTTAAAAAACAAAATTAATGTTATTAAAAATGATATTTTTAATGTTTTATCAAAAATCACAGCAGGAATAGATTTCCCTGAAGATGTAAAAGAGCCAGAATATGAATATTTAGCTCAAGAATTTGAGCGCATAGTTTCTGAGATTGATTCAATTTTATCGGGTGCAAATTGTTCGAATCTTTTAAGACAAGGAATTTCTGTTGCAATTATTGGAAAACCTAATGTTGGGAAATCCTCACTTTTTAATGCATTATTAAACCACGAACGAGCAATTGTAACAGATATTGCAGGAACTACACGTGATATTATTACCGAAACTATTGATTTAGGGTTGCCGGTAACTTTAATTGATACAGCAGGAATTAGAGAAGATAAAGATGTCTCTCATGTCGAAGAAATCGGGATTAAATATTCTAAACAATCACTAAAAGATGCTGATTTAATTTTATTTGTTTATGATTCTTCGCAGGGCATGCTACTAGAAGATAAAGAAATTTTAAAACTGGCTGATGGCAAAAATACTATTTTAATCGCAAATAAAGCGGATATCGCAAATTATCAAGAAGAGAATGTTCTAAACATTTCAGCTTTAAATGGTAATGGAATAGAGGATTTGAAAAAAATTATTAAATCAAAAGTGTGTGATATTCAAACTGAAGATTTAGAATTTGTAACAAATACTAGACAACAAAATTGCTTGCAAAAATCAAAACAGGCATTAGAACAAGCTCTTTTAGGTGCAAATTTGCATGAATTACAAGATTTAATTTCTATTGATGTAAAATCAGCCCTTTTAGCTCTGGAAGAATTAACCGGAGAGCTTATTACTGATGATATTTTAAACAATATATTTGACCATTTTTGTATTGGAAAATAATTTATACCTTAATATTATTAACTTTAAACAGTAGCTGTGGATAAAGATGCTGCTTCTTCATAAGGATTTTCAATATTATTATCTTGAATAATTTTATATGTTGCATTGAATAATTTTTCTGAATTATCTGCAATTTGTGGATTTTCAATTAATTCCTTTAAATCTGTATTCACGTTATCAACTCCTTTAAATCTTAACATCATAGAACGTCCAAGAGCTTCAGCTTTTGGGTCAGAAAAATCTGTTAGTTGTGGATTTTGTTCTGACTGAATCTCTATAGCTTTTTCTTGAGCATTTTTGTTCATTTTTCTGTATTGAACATGTCCGACACTAAAATTTGAGCCATTAATTTCATTCATATACATACCTCGTTTTGCTTTTCTTAGGATTACATTATCTAATCTTATTTATCTTAAAACGTAAAAAAAATATTTTTTGCTAGTTCGCTAATAAAAAATTTACAAAAATTTACTTTTTAATTTTGATTTGATAAAATTGTAGTAATGAAAAGTGCAATAGAGAAATTACAAGATAATTTAAAACAAGATCCTTCAAACTTCCAAGCTCGGAGAGAATTGGCGGTTGCTTTAGCTTATCAAGGTTTTAATGAAGAAGCTTTAGCGAATTTGCAGTATTTGGCAAAATACTTTCCTAATGATGCAGATTTACAATATAATTTAGGAATATTATATGAAAAATTAAAAGATTTTAAATCTGCTAAAATTGCTTACGAAAAAGCCTTAGATATTTCGCCACAAGAAGATTATTTTTATAATTTAGGCGAAGTCTTAGTCGAATTAGAAGATTGGGATAGGGCAATTAATAATTTTAATCAGGTATTAAAAACTGATTCTAATGATAGTAATGCATATTTTAATATCGGATATTGTTTTTATAAAAAAAATGATAAAAAAAATGCTATAGATAATTTGCAAAAAGCTGTTGATTTAAATCCTAAAGATATTTACGCTTTGTTTTATCTTGGTTCAATTTATCAAGAAGAAGGATTGACTAATTTCGCGCAAGAAAATTATAGAAAAATTTTAGAAATTTCACCTGATTATAGCTGGGCGTACTACAATTTAGCCCAAATCGCCTATACAAACGGAAATCTCGATGACACAAAAGAATATTTATTAAAAGATATTGAATATAATAAAGATGATATTGATGCTTATAAACTTTTAATAAAAATCTATCTCAAAAATTCAGAAACAGAAGAAGCAATCCAATTGCTTGAAAATCGTATACAAAATGATGAAAATGGCGATTTATTTTACCTTTTGGCACAAGTTTATAAATTTATCGACGACAAAGTTAATTATATAAAAAATCTAAGAAATGCGATAAAAAATCCAATGTCATTAACTTATCCCATAGATTTGGTAAAAAAAGAATATCAATATATACGAGGACAAAATAAAAATTTTGTAGAAAATCTTCATGAAATTGAAGAATACAACCCTGAAGATTTTGAAGTGGATAACAATCAAGATTTTGAAGATGCAAAAACAGATGAAAATTTAGATAATCATGATGAAAATTCTTTAGAAGAAGAAAATTTTTATGATGATGAAATAGAAGATGATGATAATGAATATGTAGAGCCTGATGAAGAAGGCGAAGAAGCTGAAGAAGATTTAGATGAAGAATCTGAAGAGTATGGAGAAGATGACGAATAAAGAATGCTAGATAAAATTAATATAAAAAATTACATTTTAATAGATAATTTAGAACTTGATTTCGCAAATGGTTTAAATATTATTACCGGCGAAACAGGGTCTGGTAAAAGCATTTTGATTAATGCAATTGACATAGCATTTGGCGCAAAAGCAGGAAAAGAAGTTATAAAAACAGGCGCTGACAAAGCTATAATCGAACTTACGATAAAAAATCAAAAACAAAATGTTAATAAATTATTTGAAGAAAATAGTATTGATAATTACGGTGATGAAATAATTTTATCAAAAGAAATTACTCAAACAGGTTCACGTTCAAGAGTTAATGGGTGCTTAGTTAATCAAGATTTTGTAAAAAATTTACGCGAATTATTTTTAGATATTCATTCGCAACATCAAACTTATTCTTTTTTACAACCCAAATATCATATTATCCTTTTAGATTCTTATCTTAAAAACACTTGTGAAGAATTATTTTCAGAATATAAACAAAAATTTTTAGATTATAAACGCATGCTTGAAGAGTATGAAAATTTAAAAAATGCTTCTCAAAAAACCGAAGAACAAATAGATTTTTTAAAATTTCAAGTTAATGAAATCCAAGAAGCAAGTTTAAAATCGCCTAGTGAAGATGAAGAATTAAGTGCCGAATTAAATGTTTTAGAAAACGTTGAAAAGCTAAAAGAGCTTACCGGCAGTGCTTATTGGACATTATCAGGGGATGATAATAATTCAATATTAAATGCTCTATTTCAAATTAAAGCTTCTCTTTCAAAAGCTTCAAACCTTGATAACTCTTTAAGCCAATTTGAAGAATCTGCAATAAACTTAATTGATGGCTTGAAAGATTTATCCTCTTCTTTAAATGATTATTGTTCAAATTTAGAAAATGATACTCAAAGAATTAATGAAATGCAAGAGCGCTTATTTTTATTGGATAAACTAAAACGTAAATATGGCGGAACGTTGGAAAATGTTATAGAAACTGGCGCGAAACTAGAAAAAGAACTCGAAAATATAGAATTTTCAACTCAAAATCTTGAAGATTTAGAAAATAGTATTAAAAGCATAAAAAGCGAACTTTTAAATTTGGCTGAAAAAATATCAGCAAAAAGAAAAGATTATGCACAAGTTTTATCCTCTTTAATAGTTGAAAAACTTGAAAAACTTGAGCTTCCAAAAGTTCGTTTTGAAATTGGATTTGAGCCGTGTGAACTTTGTCAAAACGGTATTGATAAAGTTGAGTTTTTAATATCTACAAATGTTTCAGAAGGCTTAAAACCTTTAGCAAAAGTTGCATCAGGCGGTGAAATTTCACGTATCATGCTTGCAATAAAAACAATTTTTGCGCAAGCGGATAATATTGAAACAGTTATTTTTGACGAAATTGATACTGGAATCTCCGGAAAAACTTCTCAAGCTGTAGCGGAAGAAATTCAAGAACTTGCAAAATATATGCAAATAATCATGATTACTCATCAGGCTATAATTGCTTCAAAATCAAATAGACATATCTACGTAAGAAAAACTCAAAAAGATTCGACCCAAGTAAATATTAATATTTTAGAAGGCACAGAAAAATTAAAAGCTATTGCAGAATTAGCCGGAGGCGAAATTACAGAACAATCAATGCAATTTGCAAAAACCCTTATGAATACTTCTAATAACTAAAATATAAGCCATCTCAAAGAAATTTTTACTAAAATTTTGGATAATATTCGTTATAAAAATCTTCAAATCTATCTTCTAAAATTGCTTGGCGGCATTTTTGTGAAAAATCAATAAGAAATTTTATATTGTGAATAGACATTAAAGCTTGTGCTGTTCCTTCACCACATTTATACAAATGACGTAAATATGCTCTAGAATGATTTTTACAACAATAACAATCACAGTTTTCATCAAGCGGTTTAGGGTCATCCCAATATTGAGAATTCTTGATTTGTTTTTTGCCCTCATAAGTAAAGAAAGAACCGTGACGAGCATTTCTTGTTGGTAATACACAATCAAACATATCAACACCACGCTTGATTCCATCTAATAAATCTTCAGGAGTTCCAACCCCCATTAAGTATCGAGGTTTGTTTTGAGGTAAAAGAGGCGCTGTTAATTCTACAAAGTGGTTCATTGTATCTTTATCCTCACCAACACTAAGTCCGCCAATTGCGCATCCAACAGAATCAATTGAAGAAATATAAGCCGCACTTTCTTTTCTCAAATCATCATAAAAAGCACCTTGGCAAATAGGAAATAAGGCTTGATTGGTAGAAGTTTTAGCCTTAATACATCTTTCTAGCCATCTATGTGTACGCTCCATCGCATCTTTTGCGGTTTTGTAATCACAAGGGAAAGGAGCACACCAATCAAAAGCCATTATTATATCAGCACCAATTGATTGTTGAATCTCCATTGATATTTCAGGGCTGATAAAATGTTTTTTTCCATCTTTAGGGTCGCGAAATTCGACCCCTTCTTCTGTTATTTTTCTTAAATGCGCAAGCGAAAACACTTGAAATCCACCGGAATCCGTTAAAACAGGTTTATCCCAATTCATCCAATTATGTATTCCGCCAAATTTTTCAATTAACTTATGCCCGGCTCTTAAATATAAATGATAAGAATTTGCAAGAATTATTTGCGCTCCTGTATCATACAAATTGTTATTAGTTACAAGTTTTACAGTAGAATTTGTACCTACCGGCATAAATATAGGTGTTTTTATATCACCATGCGGAGTGTGCAAAATTCCGGCTCTAGCGCCAGTTTTTGAATCAACATGTTCTAATTTATAACTAAAATTTTCAAAAACTGTTGACATACTTTGATTATAGACCTTGTTTATTATATCTTTCTTCGTCGTACGCAATTATTTCAGACATAGATTGCCAATTATCAAAAATTTCTTCCGGTTTAAAATACAAACCAATTTCTCTATTTGCGCTTTCTATTGAATCTGAAGCATGAACAACGTTATATTGCATAACTTGCGCGAAGTCAGCCCTTATTGTACCGACATCTGCTTGCAAAGGATTTGTAGCTCCAACAGTGTGACGAACACTTTCTACAGCATTATAACCTTCTATTACCATCGCAACAATAGGTCCACTTGTTATATAATATATTAGTCTTTGATAAAACGATTTTCCAATATGTTCTGCATAATGTTTTTCTGCTAATTCCGGAGTCACTTGTAATAACTTCATTGCAACAATTTTGAACCCTTTTTCTTCAAAGCGTTCAATAATTTTACCTATAATACCTCTTTTAACTCCATCCGGCTTAATTGCCACAAAAGTTCTTTCTTCAGTGCTCATAATCACTCCTGTATTTAAATCTTTTAACCATGTCTAATTAGAGCATAAATCTTGATAAAAGTAAAGTTTATGTGAGTTTTTCTTAAAGTTTTAAATTTAGTTGAAAATCTTCAATATCTATTGTATAATCACACAGAGAGGAAGAGGAGAGGTGTCTTTATGGAAACACTTAATAAAAACGAAGGTTTGATTACTCAAATTATTGGACCGGTTATTGACGTTGAATTTCAACAAGGCGAATTACCGGAAATTTATAACGCATTAAAAATTTATAGTGATGATGGAACTTGCACTGTGGCAGAAGTTCAACAAATGTTAGGCTCTAACCGTGTTAGAACAGTAGCAATGTCATCTACAGATGGTTTAAAAAGAGGAATGAAGGTTATCAATACAGGTGAGCCTATTAAAATCCCTGTTGGAAAACCTATCCTAGGAAGAATTCTTAATGTTATTGGTGAACCGGTTGATAAAATGGGAGCAATTGAAACAAACGACTATCTTCCTATACATAGAGAATCTCCAAAATTAGTTGATCAAAATACAAATATTGAAATTTTGGAAACAGGTATTAAAGCGATTGACCTTATTCAACCTTATCAAAAAGGCGGTAAGATTGGTTTATTTGGTGGTGCTGGTGTTGGTAAAACCGTATTGATTATGGAACTTATTCATAACATTGCATCAGAGCATTCCGGAGTTTCTGTATTCGGTGGTGTTGGAGAAAGAACACGTGAAGGGAACGACCTTTGGAATGAAATGAAGGAATCAGGTGTTATTGATAAAGTTGCACTGATTTATGGCCAAATGAACGAACCACCAGGAGCAAGAATGAGAGTTGGTCTTTCTGCACTAACAGCAGCAGAATATTTTAGAGATTATTCAAAACAAGATGTACTTTTGTTTATTGATAATATTTTTAGATTTACTCAAGCCGGTTCAGAAGTATCTGCACTTTTAGGACGTATGCCATCAGCCGTTGGATATCAGCCTACATTGGCTACAGAAATGGGTGAATTGCAAGAAAGAATTACATCAACAAAAGACGGCTCTATCACTTCTGTTCAAGCGATTTATGTGCCTGCAGATGACTTAACAGATCCGGCTCCGGCAACTACTTTCTCTCACTTAGATGCATCAACAGTACTTTCTAGACAAATTGCATCATTAGGTATTTATCCGGCGGTTGATCCTCTTGCTTCAAATTCAAGAGTACTTGATCCAAATATTATTGGTGAAGAACATTATGAAGTTACAAGAAAAGTTCTTGAAATTCTTCAAAAATATAAGGAATTGCAAGATATTATTGCAATTCTAGGCATGGATGAACTTTCTGACGAAGATAAAGAAACCGTTAATCGTGCAAGAAAAATTCAAAGATTCTTGTCACAACCGTTCTTTGTAGCAGAACAATTCTCTGGTATTGCCGGAAAATATGTTAAACTTGAAGATACAATCAGAGGCTTTAAAGAAATTATTGAAGGCAAGCATGACGATTTGCCTGAGCAAGCTTTCTACATGGTTGGAACAATTGAAGAAGCTATCGAAAAGGCAAAAACATTGCAATAATCTGACAAAGTGAATAAGTGATTGCGAATTCACATCGACACTTATTCACTTTAATACCTAATCATTTGGAGTAAAAATGAAATTAAAAATAATAACACACGAAAGAATTGTATACGAAGGTGAAGTTGAAGAGCTTGTAATTCAAACTACATCCGGTCAAATGGGTATTTTAAAAGATAGATTACCGATAACAACAGTTTTGGATATAGGTGTTACTAAAGCTAAAGTTGGTGATTCATACAAATTTTTTGCAACAATGGGCGGAGTCTTTCAGTTTAAAGACAATAACGCCACGATTTTAACTGATGTCTGCGAAGATGGTTGTGATATTGACGTAACAAGAGCTAATGCAGCTAAAAATCGTGCAGAAGCTAGACTTGCTGACAACAACGAAAAAATTAATGCTCAAAGAGCGCAGGCTGCACTTGCTCGTTCTTTAGCAAGATTAAAAGCTGCACTTAGTAAATAATATATTAATTTTTAACCTAAATTTTTTGCAAATTATCTGTTATACGCTAATACCTTTATATTATAAAAAGTTGACAGATTTGTTAATGGGTGCGAAAATTAATAAATAAAGAGCAAGGGATAATATTGTATGACAATGCTAATGAATGAAAAATTTAATTCTCAAAAAAAGGCTGATATAGATTGTGCTGTCGAAACTGTAAACAGAGAAATTGATACAATTATTAAATTACGTGATAGTTTAAACGATTCTTTAACTGATGCACTTGATTTAATGCAACAAGCAAAAGGACGCATAATTATTACCGGCATGGGAAAATCAGGTCATATCGGACGAAAAATTGCCGCTTCATTAGCATCAACCGGCACACCGTCGTTTTTTGTACACCCTGCAGAAGCTAGTCACGGTGATTTAGGTATGATTACAGAAGATGATGTAGTCGTTGCAATTTCTAATAGTGGTGAGTCCAAAGAATTAGTTGATATTTTGAATTACTGTAAACGTTTTGGAATTAAACTTATTTCAATCACTAAAAATGCTGAAAGCTCATTGGGAAAAGCTGGGGATGTCGTGCTTCAACTTCCTAATAATGGAGAAGCTTGTCCTCTCGGTCTAGCACCAACAAGTTCTACAACCGCAACATTGGTTTTAGGTGATATTTTGACAACAGCATTAATCGAGCGAAAAGGGTTTACAAAATCAGATTTTAATATGCGTCATCCGGGCGGAAAACTTGGCTCTATATTACAAAAAGTTTCAGATTTAATGCATACAAACCAAGAAATGCCTATTTTAGAAGAACATTCTGATATGCAACGAGTTTTATTAGAAATGACATCTAAACGTTTAGGTTGTGTTGGTTTTGTAAATTATAACGGTGAATTTACGGGTATGCTAACAGATGGCGATTTAAGACGCTGTTTATCTGCAAAAATATTAGAAGAAAAAGCATGTAATTTGATGACACAAAATCCTATAACCATTAATAAAGATAAAATGGCATCAGAAGCTTTAAAAATAATGCATGATAAGAAAATCACAAATTTATTTGTGCTTGAAGATAAGAAGCCTATAGGCGTTATTCATATCCATGATTTGCTTAATAATGGCATTGCATAAAGCGCAATAAAATTTTGTAGTTTATTCTTCCTCAAGGCTTAAAACCGCCATGAATGCTTCTTGAGGAACTTCAACTCTTCCAATAGCTTTCATTCGTTTTTTACCACGTTTTTGTTTCTCTAAAAGTTTACGCTTACGTGAAATATCGCCACCATAACATTTATCTAAGACACTTTTTCTTAACGCTTTAATATTTGTTCTTGCAATAACTCTTCCACCGATAGCAGCTTGTATTGGGACTTCAAACATTTGTCGCGGAATAATTGTTTTTAATTTTTCTGTTAATTTTTGCCCAATATAATAAGCGTTATCTTCATGACAAATTACAGATAGCGCATCAACTACTTCGCCGGCAAGCATTACATCTAATTTTATAAGTTTAGAACGTTTGTATTCAGCAAATTCATAATCTAAACTTGCATAACCTTTTGTTCTAGATTTTAGCTGGTCATAAAAATCTGTTATAACTTCGCTTAATGGTAAATGGTAAACTAAGTCAACGCGAATTTTATCTAAATAATGCATGTTGATAAAAATTCCGCGCTTTGATTGCGCTAAATCCATTAGTGTTCCAACATATTCATTTGGTGTAATGATAGAAACTTTTACATACGGTTCTTCAATATAATCTCTATATTGTGCAGCAGGCAAATTTGCAGGATTATCAATTTCTACAATTTCTCCATTTGTTTTATGCACTTTATAAACTACAGATGGCGCTGTTGTTACAATTGATAAATTGTATTCACGCTCTAATCTTTCTTGAGCAATCTCCATGTGCAACATGCCCAAAAAACCGCATCTAAACCCGAAACCAAGTGCGGATGAAGTTTCTGGCTCAAAAGTAATAGAACTATCTGAAAGCTTTAATTTTTCTAATGCTTCTTTTAATTCATGATAATCCTCATTATCAACAGGATACATGCCGGAAAAAACCATTGGCAAAGCTTCTTTATAACCGGGAAGCGGTTCTGATGCCGGATTTTCTACTAATGTAACAGTATCACCTACAAACCTTGTTATTTCTTTTATTGAACCTGCAAAATATCCAACATCACCACAAATTAATTCTTCAACTTGGACTCTATTAGGAGTTAAATAGCCTATTTCTACAACATCATATTCTTTACCTGAAGCCATAAAACGAACTTTATCACCTAATTTTAATTTGCCATCCATGATTTTGAAAAAGCATAATGTACCTAAATACGGGTCGTATGCGCTATCAAAAACTAGCGCTCGTAAAGGTTTTTCTGAAGTATCAACTGGCGGCGGTACAATATCAACAATTGCCTCAAGAACTTCATCAATACCAACACCAGTTTTAGCTGAAACCGGTATTGCATGCGAAGCATCAATTCCCAAAATATCTTCTATTTCTTTTTTTACTCTTTCTACATCAGCTGACGGCAAATCAATTTTATTAATTACTGGAATAATTTCAAGGTTTTGTTCAATTGCCATATACACATTTGCTAAAGTTTGTGCTTCTACACCTTGAGTCGCATCAACTATGAGCAAAGCTCCTTCACAAGCGGCTAAAGAACGAGAAACCTCATAAGAAAAATCAACGTGACCAGGAGTATCAATCAAGTTGAAAATATATTTTTCACCAGATTTTGATGTATAATTCATTCTTGCAGCATTTAATTTTATTGTAATACCACGTTCTCTTTCAATATCCATAGTATCCAAAAGTTGCGCTTGCATATCACGCTCAGCAACAGTACCGGTCGCCTCTAACAATCTATCTGCAAGAGTTGATTTTCCATGGTCAATATGAGCTATTATACAAAAATTCCTTACGTTTTCTCGTTTCATTCTTTCTCCAGTGTAAAAATAAATAATCTATGTTATTTATTCTACATTAAAAATTGTTTTTTATAAATTATTTAATCTTGCGTTTGCTTGAAGTTTCTTTTAATACCTCTTTTTTGACACTATCATTAGCCCACTCTTTAGATATAACAGATTTTACTTTATATGAAGTAGTATCCATTTCACTATCTAAAGCTTGTTGTTCAGCAATAGCATCCGCAATAGTTTCTGTAGTACTTCCTTCAATTGGTTCTGGAAGTGTTTCGACATAATTTTCAGCATCTTTATATTCAGTTTCCGTCGCAAGCCATTTAAAAGATTTTACAAGTTTTAAAGGTTTTGCAACATCTCCTTTTAAAACAATCTGAAATTTCGAAGCAGAATTATCTACATACTTATTAGAAAAACTTGGTAGCATATCCATTTCGCTTTGTGGAACCATTTCACAAAATAAAGAAAATGCTTTTGCAGTAACAACATTTAAACTTGCAGCACTATTTATTAAATTTGCAGGATTTATTGCACCGATTGGGCCTAAAAGATTTGATATTAAAGAAGCCATTCTTGCTCTAACTTTCATATCTGCCGTATTTTTCAACAAATCAAAATCGCCCAAAATATGTAGACTTAAAATATTTCCAGAAGACGTAATAGGGCTAATGTGACAAATTCCATCTGAAAAATCTAATATACCATTAAGTTCTGAAAAATGTGTTGTATCAATTGTTAACAACCCGTCAAGAATTCCGCCTAAACAATTTTGGAAAAATGCAGATTCTCGAATATTTTCAGCTAATATCATATTTTCGATTTTTCCAAAAGGTCCAAATTGACCATCTTTTACATTAAACAAAACGTAACCTTTTAGAGATTTCATTTGAGTTTCTAAATCCATACCATGTAGCGACAAGCGAGTTTGAAAATCTGCTGTACCACTTAATGTGTCTTTCATATTAGCAGCATCTAAAAGTGCTTTCTCTACATTTAACCCACTACCTTTTACATTTATTTTAACAAGTGAACTTAAAATATTTACTGCAATATTGCCATTAATATTTCCATCAAAAACTTTTGTTTTTAAGTCATTTAAATATAAGGTGTTTTTAATAAACGCAAAGTTTGAGATTGTATTGCGCAAATCAATATTACCGGAAATTAGTCTTGCAAAATTTATATTTCCATTATGAATTGTAACAGGTATATCTGCTATTTGATTTTGTTTTACAGTGGTTGAATTTGTTTTAGGAGTATATTTTTCAGCTTTATTTGCAATTTCTAAAACTTTATCAGCGTTAAAGTATCTTGAATTTACAACCATTTTTCGAAGATTTATATTATTATCAGGCTTTAAATCAAGATTTCCGGTAATTTGCAAATCTGAACCATTAAGTAATAAATCTATTATCTCAAAATTAGCAACCATACCTCTAAATTTCAAATTAAAATCTCGAATATCAGTTTTTAATTCCGGAATAGATAAGTTTTTTATTTCAATATGTCCTCTACTACGTGGAGCGTTTAATTTTCCAAATAAAAATATTTTTGAATTTACAATAAATTTAGAGTTTGGGAAAATATGCAAAGTTCCATTCAAAGTTTTTGGCATTGTTATTTTTAATAAATTTATTGTATCACCAGCAATTGTACCATCAATACCTAAAACTTCTTTTAGGTTTATAATTTCATTACCTTTTTTATCAACGGTAACTTCTCTTTCAAAAAATCCTGTTTTTTTGATTTTAGTTCGATTGCCCTTAAAATCAATGACAGTTTGCAAAGATAAGTTTTTATTTTTTAATTCTGCAAAATCAATCGGAGTTATAAAATTTTCTTTATCAACTAAAATTTGTGCAAAAAGTGTTTGTTTATTTTTGTTTCCATCAACTGTTATTTTTATAGGCAATGTTCCATGAAAATTCAAAAATGGTTTAAATTCTACACCTATAAATTTAACAATGTCGTCTGTTGAAATATCACCGTTCACATCAAAATTAATACTTTCAATATCTTTAATATTATGGATTTCTCCACAATATTTTACCGAAGAATTTTTATTAAAATTAATCTTATTTTCTTTTAATAAAAAGTTATTATCGTATAATTCTGCTTCCAAAATAGGTAATGATATTTGTGATTTTGTTTTAGGCAAAAATATTAATAAATTATTGTTTTTGAAATTCCCTTTAAAATCTTTTGTTGTTGCAAAAAATTCTGTTTCAAAATCTTTGTTTTTTATAATATAATTTTGAACTTTATCTGAAAAATCAAAGTTTGTTAAAATAATTTTTGCTGATGTAACAGCTTGTTTTAGTTTTCCTTGAAGAGTTGCTTCTAAAGAAAGTTCTCCAGACTTAAAATTAAAATCAGTTCTAATTTTTTGAGGGGCAAAAGCGTAAAATAATTTCGCTAAATTTATTTTATTAGCGTTTATTGTAATATCTGCGAGCGATTTTTCATTAATTTGACCATTAATATCAATTCTTGAATTATCAATATATAAATGTGAGTTTTGAAAATCAAGAAGATTATTATCTAGATTTATACTTATATCAGCATCTGAAATAATTTTTCCTATATTGGTTACAGTTAAACTACCATCATTGATTAAAATAGCACCACTAGATTGCCATTTTTTTAAATTAGTTTTAATGTTACAATTAGCACTTATTGAACCGCTAGCATTAAATCTTGCTAATTCATTAGGAATAGATAACGAATTAAGTAAAGCTTTTGATAAAGTTAAAATATCATTAAATTTTATATCTGAAGTTTTAATAAATAAATCAGTATTTGGATGAACCCCATAATTGATTAAACCAGATAATTTTAAATTCTCATTAGGCATAAAGTTGATATTTGAATCAATATTTAATCTTGTACCATTAAATTTTACATGTGCGTAACTTTCAGGTAAAACTATATGTGAAATTTTTAATGATAGATTATTTATATTAAAATCTCCACTTGCATAGATTCTATGATTCTTTTCACGAAGTTTAATCTTTGTATCAAGATTTGTTTTAAGATCATAATTTCGATACATTTCAACAATATTTATAAATGGAAACTCTATTCTTTCAGCAGGATCATCTTCTGAATCCAACGCTGGAGCAGGTTTTGGTAAAAAAGTGTTAACATCAATATTTGCTATAATATTTTTATTTTCATCACTAAATAATGTTGCAGAAGTTTTTATTTTTGCAATTTTACCATTTAAATAATCAGCTTTTAATTTTTCACCAGTTAATTTTAAATAATGTTTATTTTTTAAATCATTAACTAAAATATTGTAATTATGGAGTTTTATATTAACAATTTTTATTCTTATCCAATTTGGATTAAACCAAGATTTTGATTGTGATTGAGCGAAATTTCTCTGTTCAAGTTTTTGTTCTTTATCTGAATTCAAAATATCTTCAACTAATTTTAAAACTTTAAATTGTTCATTATTTGTAATTTCTAAATTTAAATAAGGTTTTTCTACTTCAAGACAAGAAATCTTGACTGTTAATAAAAATAAACTTGGAAGCGCAATTCTTGTATTTATTTTTTCAGCAGAAAAAACAGTTGTCGAATCTGGCAGGCTTACAGAAATATTATCAGCTTTTACTCCAATAGCTAATAGTGGCGTTGTGATAATCTTAGCATTTTCATATTTTAAATCTAATTTTGTTTGCTCTTTTACAAGTTTTTGTATTATAGGTTCATACTTATTTATATTTAAACATGGAAGTATAAATAAAAACGCCAAATATGCTAAAATTATAATACTTAAGATTGTTATTCCGATTAGTTTAAAAGTTTTTTTCATAAACCCTCCAAATATACAACGACCTTAATATGATATCATAAAATCACGAATAAAAACTTTAATAAAAGCTCATTGATTGTTTATTTATTATAACAAATCTTTTATTTTGTAAAAAATCACTAATAAGTTATTAAAATCAAAGAAATTACATAAGATTAATCTTTTACATTATAAGCAAAAGAAATTATATAATAAAAAAACAATCGTTAACAAATCTTTACAAAATAGAGCTAAATCTAATATTAAAGCTTGCATTCAGATTTTTACCAAGTATTATTAAATATAATGTCACATTGTGACTAAATATGTTAGCCGAATTTTAGAGGAAATATATGGCAAAAGATGTAATAGAAATAGAAGGTACGATTTTAGAATCAATGCCAAATGCAATGTTCAGGGTAAAGTTAGAAAATGATCACGAAATTCTAGCTCATATATCTGGCAAAATCAGAAAGAATTTTATAAGAATTCTTCCAGGAGATAAGGTAAGAGTCGAAATGACACCTTATGACTTAACAAAAGGTCGTATTACATTCAGATTAAAATAATAAAGATTACACATAAAGAAAAGGAAATTAAAAATGAAAACAAGATCTTCAGTAAAACCTATGTGCGATAAATGCAAGGTTATTAAAAGAAAAGGCAGAGTTGCTGTTATTTGTGAAAACCCAAAACATAAACAAAGACAAGGTTAGGTTTTGCGTAGAGTGACGGCGAGCGATAGCGAACATTACTCAAAATGCAGCGAAGCTAAGTGAAAATAAATTTTGCGAAGGCAAATCATAATGAACGACAGCGGAGCGTAAAGCAATAACCTAATTCCATAAATAAGAAAAAGTTAAGTACAAATTAAAATAAAGGAAACAAAATATGGCAAGATTAGTTGGGGTAGATTTACCTCGTAACAAAAGACTAGAAGTAGCTCTAACCTATATTTTTGGTATAGGACCAGCTAGAGCAAGTAAAATTCTTGAAACAACTGGTATTTCTCCAGATTTAAGAACTGATGATTTGACAGATGATGATATTAAAAAATTGCGTAATGCTTTATCAGAATATCATATAGAAGGTGACTTGAGACGTGAAATTTCAATGAATATTAAACGTTTACAAGAAATCGGTTCATACAGAGGCATGCGCCACAAAAAATCACTTCCTTGCAGAGGACAAAGAACAAAAACTAATGCAAGAACAAGACGTGGTAAGAAAAACGGTGCTGTTGCTAAAAAGAAAACAGCTTAGTTTATAAAGTTGTAATAAATATAAATAGTAATTAAATTAAAATATATAAGGAAAAAGAAAATGGCAAGACCAAAAACTACAAAGAAAAAAGAAAAGAAAAATGTATTGCAAGGTATTGTACACATACAATCAACTTTTAACAATACAATTGTAACTTCTACTGATATGCAAGGTAATGCTATTGCTTGGGCAACAGCTGGTGCAACTGGTTTTAAAGGCGCAAGAAAAGGAACTCCATTTGCAGCTCAATCTGCAGCTGAAATGGTTGCAAAAAAATCAATTGACCAAGGTATGAAAAAGGTTGAAGTTTACATAAAAGGACCAGGTTCAGGACGTGAAACTGCGATAAGAGCAATCCAAGCTGCAGGTTTAGAAATTACGTTAATTAAAGACGTAACTCCAATTCCTCATAATGGATGCCGTCCACCAAAGAAAAGACGTGTATAATAATTTAGTAATAATGCTAAAAATTATGCAAAACATTTAAAGTAATAATAGCGCGAGGGCTCACTTTTAGCCAAAAAAGCGAACCATAGATGCCTCGCAATAGAAAAGGAGAAAAAAATGGCAAAATACACAGGACCAACCAATAAATTATACCGTAACTACGGTGTTAAGGATTTGTCAAACAGAAAGTTAACAGTTTCAATGCGTCAAACAGCGTCAGGTCAACACGGTGCTGTTAGAAAAAAACTTTCTGAATATGCAATCCACTTAAATGAAAAACAAAAAATAAGATTAACATATCTTGTAAGTGAAAAACAATTTGAAAAATATTATAATGAAGCTGCTAGAAAAAAAGGTGTTACCGGTACAATCTTGTTACAACTTTTAGAGTCTAGACTTGATAATATTTTATTCAGAGCTGGCTTTGGCGTTACCCGTAAACAATCTAGACAAGTTGTTAACCATGGTCACGTCTTAGTAAACGGCAGAAAAGTAGATATTCCATCATATTTAGTTAAAGCTGGCGATGTAATTACAATCAAATCAAAAAGTTCAGAATTCTTAAAAACAGTTATGAGTGCTATTGATTTATCAGGTGTACCTTCTTGGTTAACAGTTGATAAAGATGAATTAAAGATTACATTTGAAAGAATTCCTCAAAGAGAAGAATTAGATCCAGAAATCAAAGAACAACTAGTTATAGAGTACTATTCAAAATAAGCTAATAGGAGAGATTAATATGGAATTAAAGATTAAAACTGTTAATACTATGACAGGCTCTGATGGGTCACAATATGGTAAATTTACCATTGAACCTTTGGAAAGAGGGTTCGGTACGACAATCGGTAATGCTTTAAGAAGAGTATTACTTTCAAGCTTAGAAGGTACTGCAGTAACATCTTGTAGAATTGAAGGTATTACACACGAATATACAGCAATTCCGGGTGTTTTAGAAGATGTTATTGATGTTATGTTGAACCTAAAAGGTTTAGCAATCAAGACTGAATCTAAAGAACCTCAACATTTAAGAATAGATGTTGATAAACCGGGTGTTGTATTAGCAAGTGATATTCAATTACCAGCAGGCGTTAAAGTTGTAAATCCTGATTGGTTGATTTGTACAATTGCAGAAGGTGGTTCATTCCACGCTGATATTATTGTAGAAACAGGCAAAGGATATATTGCAAATGATGTTCCGAGAGGAAAGGCTGGCGCAGCGATTGATATGTTACCTATCGATGCAACATTTATGCCAATTAAACGTGTAAGCTATGATGTAGAAAATACACGTGTTGGTGATAGCATTGATTTTGACAAATTAACTCTTGAAGTATGGTCAAATGGAACACTAGATGTTGTTGTTGCATTGGCTCAAGCGGCAGAGTTACTAATTGAACATTTTGAACAAATTGCTGCTATTGCAGGTAAAGTTGTACACAAAGATGTTGAAGAAAAAGTTGTAGAAGAAGTTGTAGATGAAGTTGTAAATTCTGACGAACCTTCTATAACTATTGATGAATTAGAATTATCTGTAAGAGCATATAATTGTTTAAAAAGAGCAAGTATAAATTCAATGGCAGAATTGTTGAAAAAATCTGAACATGACTTGTTACACATCAAGAATTTTGGTAAAAAATCTTCTGATGAAGTTATTGAAAGATTACATCATTTCGGTTTGGATTTAGCTCCAAATCCTGAAGTTGATGAAAATGGCGTTGTTATTGAATCAACTGCAGAATAATAGACGAAAATAAATAGTAAATATAAAAAGGAAAAGCAAAATGAGACACCAAACAAAAAAGAATACGCTTGGTAAAGCGCAAGACCAAAGAAAAGCTTTGTTGCGTTCATTAGCTACTGAACTTTTAACTCACGATGAGATTAAAACTACAATGGCAAGAGCTAAAGCTCTTCAGCCTTATGCAGAAAATCTTATTACGTTAGCTAAAAAAGGTGACTTGAACTCAAGAAGACTTGCCGGAAGATATATTTATGATAAAGAAATTGGTAAGCTTATTGATACAGCAACAGGCGAATTATTTGATGCACCTCAAGAAGGTAAGAAATTAGCAAAACAAACTGTTTTAAGAAGATTATTCAGCATCGTTGGTGCAAGATATTCATCTAGAAACGGTGGTTATACTAGAATCTTCAGATTACCTCCACGTAGAGGCGATGCGTCAGAAATGGCATTGATTCAATTGGTATAATTGATGAGATATGCTTTAGACGTTCAATATATTGGAAAGAATTATGCAGGTAGCCAAATTCAATTTGAAAATGGAAAAGAAACTGAAATTCCGACAATACAAGGAGAACTTGAAAAAGCAATTTGTACATTAATAGAGTCAAAGACTCAAATAAATAAAAGACCGATAAGAACAATCTTTTCTGGAAGAACTGACAGAGGTGTTAATGCTATTGCGCAAGTTATTCATTTTGACACTGATAAAGAAATTGTTGCTTCAAGCTTTATCTACCATATAAATGAAATTTTGCCGGCTGATATTTCTGTTAATAACTTAAGACTCGTTTCAAATTCGTTTCACGCTCAAAAATCAGCAAAAAGCAGATTTTATAGATATGAGTTAATCAATAGACGCTATAAGCAAGCTTTTGATGGTGACATATTAAGAGTCAAATATGGATTAGATATTTCAAGAATGCAAAAATCTTTGAATTATTTGTTAGGTGAACATGATTTTTCAAGTTTTAAAAGTTCCGGAACGCTAAACCCAAGCAAGATTTGTTCAATAACTAGAGCTGAAGTTGAAAAACAAGGCGATAGAGTTTTTATTAATATTGAGGGGAATAGATTTCTTTACAATATGGTGAGAACTATAGTCGGTACTCTTCTCGAAATAGAAGGGCATGATTTGGCGCCAGAGTACATGAAAATGGTTCTGGAAGCTTGTGACCGTCGCAAGGCCGGTCAAACAGTTAGTCCTTACGGATTAACTTTGATGAAAGTAGATTACTAAGGTAAAATTTACCAAATGATGGAGAAATTAGCATGAAAACATATTCAGCAAAACCTCTTGAAATAGAAAGAAAATGGTATGTAATTGATGCAGAAGGAGAAATCCTTGGCAGATTGGCTACCAGAGTCGCTAATATATTGAGAGGTAAAAATAAACCTGAATACACACCAAATGTTGATACTGGCGATTTCGTTATTGTTATCAATGCTGAAAAAGTTGTTGTAACAGGTAATAAAGAAACTGATAAGATTTATTATCACCATACTGGTTATCCAGGAGGGTTGAAATCTGCATCAGTTAAAGAAATTAGAGAAAAAGATGCAACAAAATTGATTGAAAAAGCTGTAAAAGGTATGTTACAACACAATACTTTGGGTGATACTCAATTCACTAAATTAAAAGTATATTGTGGTCCTGAACATCCGCATGCTGCACAAAAACCAATCGTTTTAGAAAAGGAGGCTAAATAATGGCTGATTCTAAAGAAATTATGGCAACAGGTCGCAGAAAATGCGCGATTGCGGTTGTAAAATTAGTAAAAGGCAAAGGCAGAATTTTTATTAATGGAAAAACTTTGCAAGCATACATCGGTAATATGCCTGCTGTAGAAATGATGATATACAGACCTTTGGTATTAACTGAAAATCAAGATAAATATGATGTAAGAGTTAAGGCTGTTGGTGGTGGTATTGTTGCTCAAGCGGCAGCTATCAGACATGGTATTTCAAGAGCGTTATTAAAATCTAATGAAGAATACAAAAATGTATTAAAATCAGAAGGTTTACTAACTCGTGATTCAAGAGTAAAAGAACGTAAGAAATATGGTAGAAAAAGAGCTCGTAAGAGATTCCAATTCTCAAAGAGATAATTTTTCTAAAAGAAATACAAACAAAAAGAGTATCCAATCGGATACTCTTTTTGTTTGTCATATTTTTAATTATATAATCATTAATATTTCAAAGTCTTAAGTTGAACTTTTCTTTTAGATAAAAAATCATCTATCAATGAAGTTGATGTCTTTATGAATGGAGAATATTGTTTTGCCATATTAATATCCTCTTCATAACCATTGATATCTGCAATTATTTTCTTTAAATTCGCACGTTCTACATAAGCTACAGCATTAGTTTTTTTTCTAGTAATGGCATAATCCCAAACTTTTATAGCTGAATCATACAAACCTTTTTCTTGATAAATATTTGCGATACAGGCATAGCCAATAATAGCATCCGGTGATCGTTCTAAAATATCATTACAGTAATTCATTGCATAGCGCGCATTGCCAACTTTTAAATATAATATAGAAGTTGGTAGCAAATCTAAAAAATTATCTTCACCACGCAAAAAATCATCTAAAGCGCCTTTATAGTCACCCAGTTTAAATTTAGCTTGAGCACGCGCCGTAAATACAGATTTTATAAATTGTTCTGATACAAAATCCGGAGCTGTTGACATTACGTTATCAAGTTCTCTTAAAGCATATTTATATTGATCCATTTGCAAATAATATATTGCATTGTTGTAATAATATTTATACTCATTTGCAGTATCTTTATTCACAATGTTTGCAATAAAATGTCTTGTAAAATTTCCATACAAGCATAATTGCGCAAACTTATTTCCTGGTGGAGTACAAAGCCACGCAACAAACAAAAACAACACTATAGCAACTTTTACAACCTTAGTGTCACATTCTCGCTGTAATGTGTCTTTATTAAAATCTATAATCATATGATATAAAAATCTCTCTTTCTTTTATAATTATACAATAATTTATAAAAAAATAAAGAATAATTATAGAAATTTATTACAAATATTTATATTGCTTCAAACATTTCTTTACTAACTGCACAAACTGGGCAAACCCAATCTTCAGGTAAATCTTCAAAAGCAGTACCAGCCGGAATTCCGTTTTCAGTATCTCCAATTTGAGGATCATAAACGTAATTACAAGCTTTACATAAATATTTTTGCATAAAAAACTCCTTTGACTATTTTAATGATAAAACTATTTCATTAGCCAAAATTTCAAGCTCTGCGTTTTGAGATTCTTTTAAAGAAGATTTTATTGTAATTTCTTGTTCTATAAAAGAAGTATTTTTGATTTTTTCTAATTCTTGCTTCATAAATTTGTTACAACAAGGTGCCCAAGAACCATTTTCAATCAACGCAAAGGTTCTGTTTTGCAAATTATGTTCTACTAATATATTTATAAATGTTCGCATAGATTCAAAAATTGCATTGTAATGAGTTGTTGTTGCAAGTACGATATGAGAATATTCAAACGCATCTGCCAAAACTTTTGAACTATCTGTATAAGATATATCATAAATTTTAATATTTTTTATTCCCTTATCAGCTAATAAACTTGCAAGCTTATTAATAACAGCTTCAGTATTTCCGTGCACTGAACTATATACCAACATTACGTTTTTTTCTTCTGGTGTATATGTTGACCACAACTGATATTTTTCAACAAAATCTTTAATGTGTTCTTTTATTATGACACCGTGTAATGGGCAAATCATCTTTATATCAAGGTTTGCAGCTTTTTTTAACAATGCTTGAACTTGATTCCCAAGTTTACCAACAATATTTGTATAATATCGTCTTGCTTCATTGATATATGAATTCCAATCTATTTCATTATCATATAAATTTCCATTTATCGCGCCAAAAGCACCAAATGCATCAGCTGTAAATAATATTTTATCGGTTTTATCATAAGTAACCATAACTTCTGGCCAATGAACCATTGGCGCCATGCAAAATACAAGTTCATGGTGTCCGGTATTGAATGTATCATTTTCATTTACAATAACCATTTTATGCTCAATATTAAAATCAAAAAATTGAGTTATCATATTTTGAGTTTTGGTATTACAAATAATTTTCATTTCAGGATATTTTTCAACTAACAAACCTAAAACCGCAGCATGATCAGGTTCCATGTGATGAACAACAATATAATCAAGAGTTTCATCACCTAATACATGCTCAAGATTCGCATAAAATTGTAATAAGCAAGATTTATCTACTGTATCAAACAAAACATTTTTTGTATCTTTTATCAAATACGAATTATAAGAAACTCCATCAGGAATTGGATAAATACTTTCAAATAAAGCTAAATGTCTATCTGAAGCTCCAACATAAAATAAATCATTATTAATTTTTCTTACATTATGCATAATTATTCTCCTATTTTAACATAACCAATATAAGGTAAATTTCTGTAATAGCCTTCGTAATCAAGTCCATAGCCAACTAAAAACTTATCATCGATTTCAAAAACGTAATAATCTGGCTCAAATGCAACTTCACGCTTGATTTTTTTATCCAATAACGAGCAAAATTTTAAATTTTTAGGCTTAAAATTATGATTTATAAAATCTACTAAGAATTTTGCAGTGTGACCTGTATCAACAATATCTTCAACGATTAAAATGTTTTTACCATTTAAATCCGGCAACGAAATATCAACAGCATTAACTTTGCCTGAAGATTTAAATCCATTACCATAGCTTGAAAGCCTTATAAATTCCATTTTTAATGGCATATCCAAATATTTAGATAAATCTGTCATAAACATAACAGAGCCTTTTAGAACACACACTAAATACAATTCTTCATTTTTGTATTCATTATTCAAAAGTGTTGCCAATTTTTTGATTTCTGTTTGAATTTTTGTTTCATCTAATAAAATTTTTAAATCATTTTTATTAATCATAATTTACCTATTGTTTATTTCAATAACATGTGTTGGAGTATCAACAACTCCTATTTTATTACTTATTCCAACTCCAATAACCCATAAAATTTCTTTTTTGTCAGTGAGTAACAAAAGATTATCTCGGTTGTGCCTTGGTATACATTTTGAATTTAAATATTTCTTTAGCTTCATTGAACCTGACATTCCAAAAGGTGAAATCATATCGCCATCTTGTCGTGTTCTAACAGTCAATGGCATTTTTATTTTTGATAAATCTACGTAAACAAAATTTGAAGTAGCTTCTGGAAAAACAAAAAGCTCTTTTTCTTCATATTTCTTTATTGTTAATTTTTTGTCACCAATATAATACTCCCCTAAATCATCAATTATAACATTAATATTTTCAGAATTTTTTTTAACTTTAGGCGGAATCGTTTCAATAATTTTATTATCAACATATAACCATAAAGAAGTTGCCAATGATAGAGTTGAACCGTTTTTTTGCGTAATATTATTTTCTATAAATTCGTAAATTTCATTAATTTTTTTATAGTCATAATCCAAATCTAATTTTTGAACAAATTCATGTAATATTCTAAATTTTACTGGTTTAGAAAGCTTCGCATACTCGACAGAGATAAGTTTTTCACCATCATAAATATTTTTGCGCAATATTTCTAAATATTCTTCTATAATTAAATCTTCGCTCCTTGCAACTTTAGCTAAATTACAAAGCGAATCTTTTACATTTGTATTTATTTTTTCCAAAATTGGAATCACATTTAAACGTAAAAAATTTCTTTTAAATTGAATATCATCATTTGAAGAATCAAAATTTGGTATTAAATTATTTTCTTCGCAATATTTTAAAATTTCAGTTCTTGAAATATTCAAAATTGGTCTATAAAAATAATCACGTTTTTCAGAAATTCCTTTTAATCCTACAAGACCAGTTCCTTTAATAACCCTATACAAAACGGTTTCGGCATTGTCATCTCTATTATGAGCTGTAAAAACAGCATCAGCATCATAATATTCATAAGCATCTTCGAAAAATTCATAACGAGCTATTCTTGCTTCATTTTCAGATTTTTTTAATGGAACTGCACCTGTTTTTGTATAAAATTCAAACCCTTTACTTGAAGCAAACAATTTACAAATTTCTTGTTCTTTTAAAGCTTCAGAACCACGCCAATTGTGATTAAAGTGCGCTGCAATTATGTTAAGCTCTTTGAATTCTTCTGTATTATGGAGTTTAGACAAAACATCAAGTAAACACATTGAATCAAAACCACCGGAAAATCCAACAATAATTGTTTTATCTTCTAATTGATATTTTTTTAAAAATTTACTAACTTCATCAATTATCATCTATTTAAACCCTGAATTCCATGACGAATTTCTACAGAATCAACACCCAAACTATTTAAAACTTTCATCGCGATTGATTCTGGCTCTTCTGTAATAGCTAAAAGTAAATCGACAGCTTCAATTTTTTGTTTATGCTGTTTCTTTGCTGATACCCAAGCATGTTCCAAAACTTTTTTAGCTCTCGTTGTAAAAGCAATTTCTTCATCAAAATATTCATTTCCATATCCCACAAGGTTTTCAACCATTAATCTGGCGTCTTTAATTGTGACTTCAAGCTCCGTTAAAACTTTAGCTGCAAGACTCGTTCCTTCTGCTAAAATGCCAAGCAAGAACATTTCAGTGCCTACAACATTTTTACCTATTCGCCTAGCTTCTTCTTTTGCCAATTTCATTATTGAAATTGTTTCTGACATTTGTTTCTCGATAGGTTTTAAAATTTCTTCCTTCAAAAAATTTTCATCCAAATCAAAAGATTTTATAATATCATAAGCTAAACCTTTTTTTGTTTGCAAAAGACTTAAAATTACATGTTCAGGTTTTACTACAGAAGAACCTAATTCTTTTGCAGTTTCTAAAGCTTGATTCATAACCAAAAAGGCATTTGGTGTAAATATTATTTTTTTATCTTCAAATTCAGAATTTCTTGATTTTATTTGTGCAAGCTTTTCTTCAAACTTTGCAAAATCAATTCCATGATTCTTAAGAATTTCAACCAAAGTAGAATCACTTGACTCTAATATAGAACTTACAATTTGCTCTGTTCCTAAAATCTCATAACCAGCAGTAGAAAGCTTTGATACAGCTCTATCAAAAATCTTAGAAATTTCATCACCTTCATAAAAAGGCTCATCGATTGATACAATTTCTTCTTTTGCAATTCCTTCAGGATGTTCAAGACGCTTAATTTTTCTTTCAACAAGCTTATTTAGCATATTTTTTGCATTAGATACATCAAACCCACTTTGTTTTATAATATTTTGAATAATTGAATTGTCAGAAGAGATTAAAACAAGAAATATATGCTCAAACAAAATATTGTTATTACCGGATTTAGAAGCTAAATCTAGAGTTTTTTTTAATAATTCTTTTACATCTTTACTAAAAGGAATATTGTCTATATTTTGTTCTTTTGAAAAATCCTTTTTATCAATAAAATTTTGTACGAATTCTTTATTAAGTCCGGCATAACGTAATAATTTTAATGAAACACCTTTAGCTTCACTTACCATTGTCAAAAATAAAAGTTCTGGAGTAACTTCTGAATATCCATACAATTTCGCATAATTTTGCGATTCTGTTACAACATTAATAGCTTTTTCTGTAAAACGTTCAAACATTACCCCAAAACCTCATTAAAAATTATTCTTCGTCATCATCATATTCTAATGTATCGACAAATTCACAAACTCTATCAAATTCTTCATCATCTTCTATGTTTTGGAAATAACAGTCATCACCCTCTTCGACATATTCTAAGACAATAAGTTTTTCTTGCGATTCATCATCCTCTCCAATTTCATCTTGTGGGATTAATAATGCGTAAGTTTTGTTTTCAAATTCAATAATATCAAAAACTTCGCATTTGATTTCGTTGCCATCATCTCCTGTAAGACTAACAATGTTTGATTCTTCTTCTTTGCTCATAATTTCACTTTCCTAAATACTGCTCAAGAATAACAGCCGCGCTTTCCATATCAACAAGCCCTTTGTTTTTCCTGAAATCTACTTTTCTTGCACGTAAACGATTTTCAGCTTCTTCAGAAGTTAATCGTTCATCTTCATACATTATATCAAAACCACAAATTTTTTGCGAAAAATCTATACAATCTTGCGCCTGAAAACCTTTTGTTCCATCCATATTTATAGGTAAACCAACGATAATAGTTTTAACATTATTCTCTTTTGCTATTTTCAAAATACTTTCTATAGCGTCTTGCTCCGGTGTTCTAGGAATCGTTGTAAGTGGAGTTGCAATAACATGTAAATAATCACTGAGTGCAATCCCTATACGCTTTGTACCAACATCTAAAGCCATTAATTTATCCATTGTCAACCCACTTTGCTTCAATACTTGAAATAATCATATCAAGTTGTAATAATTCAAAACTATCATTGTTCGATTGCATTTTTTTCTCAAAAATGTTTGCAGCTTTTTTTTGATTTTTTAAAACGTAACGCTGTCCCACATAATATTCATAAATACTTTTTCTTAAAATATTAGTCAAAAAAGAATAGTTTGAACCAAGCGAATAAAGCAAAGTCGCAATTTTTGTATCTCCCTTTATATATCGCAAATATGCAGCCAATTCAAATTTTAGTTCTTGCAATGCCAACTCTTCTTTTGTATAAACTAAATCAAAATTATTTGCAATAAACTTATCTAAATCAAGATTAAAGTTGTTATTTTTTAGTTCATGAGACAACTTTTCAATAAAAACTTTAAATTCAGGCGAGGTGATTTCGTCAAAAAACCAGTTTTGGACATATTCGCATAAACATAATTTATCAATATCTTTTTGGTTCAATTCAACACGTTCAAGATTTAATTCCGGCGCTTTTTCTTCTATATCAAGTAGTGTACTTTCCCAACAAATATATTCATAAGGAAGTTGCTCACCATTTTTGCGTGAAACATCTTCTGCAAATTTTAACAAATATTTTACAATTTCAGGAGCTATTTCATATTTTTCATTATAATTATAAAATTTATCAACAATTTTATAAAAATCTCTTTCAGTCATTGAATTAAACCCAAAAGAATCTAAAATGCCATATTGTGGACTTATTACAACCGCTAAAAATTGCAACGATTTGTTTTCTCTTATCCTTGAAAAAATTATTGCAACATTTCCATGTCCATCCGGAAATGAAACATAAGATTTAAAAGGTTTAGATTCTTTCAATATATTTTTATAAAATTCAATTGTATTATCAATTCTTACGCCTGATAATTTTAATTCTGATAAAGTTTTTTTAATTTTGCCAGCTTCATTTTCATCAGCGTATTTTAAAGAATTTTCAAGCGCATGATATGCTAATTGAGATTTTGTTTTACCTAAAATTTCTAAAGCAGTATTACTTACATCAGAACCTTTATATGTAATATAAACCGGAATTAAAATATTTGCTAATGCATCATTTGCATAATCTTCATCTAAAGATTTAATAAGCAAAATTTTATCAGAATCTGATAATGCGTTTAAAAAATCCATAAAATCAATTTGCGCTTCCGGATTCATTATCGCAGTTTCTAAAAGTTCTTTTGTTTCGTTATTTATTAGCTCATTAAATTTTTCAAAATATTCGCTTATAACATCATAATCAATTTTATTGCCCAAATCTTTTAGCATATTAAATGCAACCATTTTTATATGATCACTATAATCTGGACTTTTTATTACGTTCCACAACTCATCATTCAAAGTATCTTTCTCTATAAGTTCTGTTAATAACCAGCAGATTAACAAAGATTTTTGTTCATCAGCATTAGTTAATTCTTTTATTAAGATATCAATTATTGTTTTTTTATCTTCAATTTTCTTTAAATCAGTTATCAAAGAAGGATTAGGCATAGGAGCCGTAGAAAGAGCTACTAATGTGGCGAGAATTTCCGCTTTAATCTGTAATTTATTCATTTTAATCCTCTCTTCTTGCAAAAATTTATATATTGATTTTACATTAAATATGCCATTCTCGCAACAAAAAAGAAACTCTTATTTGCTATAAATATGAGTTTCTTTCTTTGATAAAATTTAATTAACTTAATTAATTCTTTGGAACATATAACCAATACCACGAGCCGTAAGAATCAATTCCGGATTGTTAGGATCAGTTTCCAATTTAGAACGTAATCTTGAAATATGAACATCAACAACTCTTGTATCAATTCTATGATCAGCAGGGTATGACCAAACGTGTTGTAGAATTTCATTTCTAGAGTACGCTTGACCTGAATTATTAACTAATAACTCTAATAAACTAAATTCCATGCCGGTTAATCTGATACGTTCATTTTTACGGAAAACTTGACGTCTAGCGGTATCTATTTTTATACAACCAGTTGTGATTATATTTTTAGATCCAACTTGTGAAGAACCTTGACCTTGAGCTAGAGAGCCTGAAGTTGAAATAATAACATCTTTATTAACAGTTCTTCTTAATACAGCTTTGACACGAGCTTCTAATTCTTTTGGTGAAAATGGTTTAATTACATAATCGTCAGCACCAAGTTCCAAACCTGTAATTCTTTCTGAAACATCGCCTAAGGCTGTTAATATAATAATAGGAACATCTGAAGTACGTCTAATTTCTCTTGTAACCCCATAACCATCCATTTTGGGCATCATAACATCTAATACCACCAAATCAGGATTTGTTTTATTAAAAACGTTAACGGCTTCTTCACCATCCTCGGCTACAACTACATCATAACCAACCATTTTTAAACGAGTTTCAAGAATTCTTCTGATACTTGCTTCATCGTCAGCAACCAAAATCTTTTGACGAGGTTCAATAACTCCAGTAAACTCCTGTAATTCTTCATTTTCAGCCATAAAAATTTCCTTTATATTTTACAATTCTTTTTATTTCTTAATATTAATACATATATCTTAATAGAATTTAACTTTTTTTGCAAGCATAATTTTAAAAATTATAATTAATAATTTTCAAACCCATTATCTTCTTCGTCTTTTAAAGAAGATAAATCATCTGTATAGGTTGAATCAAAATCATCCGGCATATTTTCATTATCCGGCCAAATTGTCGTATCATCAAATCTACATGCGTTTAAATTTTCAGCGCCCGATAAATCTGAACTTGATAAATCAGCATCTCTAAAAATAGCTCCAGCTAAATCAGCATCGGCAAAATTACAATAATCTGCAGTTGCAAAGCTAAAATCCGTGCCATTTAAAACAGAATCATTAAAAGTACATTCTACTAATGTTGCACGATTAAAATCAACAGATGTTAAATCACAATTTGTAAAGCTGACTTCTACAAGTTTAGAATCTGCAAACGTAGAAGATGTTAAATCTACATTATCAAATTTTGCACTTTCTATTGTATTGTTTGAAAAATCAAGTTCGCTTAAATCAATTTCCGTACCATCCATTGCGTTATTAAACTCTTCAACATTGTTAACTAACATTTCTGATAAATCTTCTTTTGATAACATTTATAAAATCTCCTAATTAATTAAATTCATTTGCATCGCTAATAAAACAGCCTGTGTTCTGTTTGAAACTTTTAATTTCTTAAAAATACTATTTAAATGAGTTTTAACGGTAACATCACGCACAAAAAGTTTATCCGCTATTTCTTGATTACTAGCACCTTTTGCAACAAGAGCCAATACCTCTTTTTCTTTCGGTGTAAGAGCATCAATCTCAGAATTTGTATTCAATTCAACTTCTTTTTTGCCTTGTGACTCAGATTGCCACTTAGAACGTCTCAAAACTGCCTCAATCCTTGCTAAAAGATTTGGCAAAATAAAAGGTTTTACTATATAATCATCAGCACCAATTTTCAAACCTGAAACAACTTTTTGTTCTTCATTAACCGCCGTTAGCATTATAACCGGTGTGTATTGAGTATCTTTATTATTTCTAATAAATTTTAAAGTCTCCCAGCCATTCATATTTGGCATCATTACATCCAACAATACTAAATCAAATTTATTGTTTTGATTAAGTATTTTTAAAGCTTCAAGCCCATCATTTGCAACTGTTACATCATAACCGTACATTGGTAGGGCGTCTGCTACGTATTTAGGATTGTCATCAACCAATAATATCGAAGCGATTCCTGCCATTTTATACCAACCTTTCTTTTAAAGCTTTTAGTGCAGCTTGTAGCCTGTCATCAACTTCTAATTTTTGTAAAATACTTGCAACATGAGCTTTTGTTGTGTTTATGCTTACAAAAAGTTTGGTTGCTATTTCAATATTGCTATATCCTTCTGTTATTAATTTTAAAATTTGTGTTTCTCTTATAGTTAATCCATAATCCTTTAAAGGCTTTTGAATATCATTTTGCAACTCTGATTTTGTAACCGCATTAAGAACTACATGCGAAATACTTGGATCAAACCAAGAAGCCCCGTCTAAAACAGAAGCAACAACTTCAGTTAGTCGTTTAGGATTAATTTCTTTTGAGCAATATGCATTCGCCCCCGCCTTAAGGCTTGACAAAACCTCTAGTTCGTCATTATGAGAGGTTAAAATTACAATTTTAATTTCTCGGCAAAGTTCTTTAATTTTTTTTGTTGCTTCGATACCATTTATTCCTGGTAAACCCAAATCCATAATAACTAAATCTAATTTGTTATTTTTTACTATATCAATAGCTTTTTCTGCTGATTCAGCTTCAAAAATATTTTCAACATAATCAGTCGCTTCAAAAGCCGTTCTTAGCCCAAATCTTGTAAGTTCATGGTCTTCAACTATCAGAATATTATTTTTCATAATTGCTGTATCCGGAATTTATATTTGCTTCATAATCAGAATTTAATCTTGAACATTGTATCAATAGTTGTTCTGATTTATTGATATCACCTTTAGCTCTAAGCACTTTGCTTAAATAATAATAATATTTAAAATTATTTTCGTCAATGTAATAAGAATTATTTAAATACGTTTCAGCCATAGTATAATTGCCATCTTTTATTGCAACACCTGCAAGCGCAAGCCATATATCATTATTTGAAATATCAACAGATGCTATTTGAGGTAAATATTCGTCTGCGCGTTGTGGGAATACTTTTAAAGCGCCAATTAATAACTCTTCATCCATGCCATTTTTCTTTAGCATTTTTTCATAAAGTTTTGCACTTTTCTTGGTTTTAGTTAATGCAAAATAAGATTTTGCAATACCAACTATAGGTAAGCTCTCCTTTTTAGAAATTTTATGTGCTGATTTATAAAGTTTTAAAGCTTCTTCATATTTTCGTTCACTATAATTAATATCAGCCAATGTTAAATTCGCTAAATAATTTTTATTATCATCAGAAAACGCTCTTTGCGCAAATTCTTGCGCTTTTAGGGGTTCATCATTTTCATAATAAATTTTACCTAACAAGCCAAAAATCAATGGCGCATGTTGTTTTGATTGCAAAATAGCTGCTTGTAAAACTTTTGTTGCAAGCAAACTTCTGTTTTGTAAATAATAGTAGTAAGATAAATGATAATCTCTTAAGCTATCATCTTTAGATGTTTTATACAAAACATATTGTTCTGCTGAATCAATTTTTGTTTGGAAATCTACAGTTCTAAAACTAACCTTTTTTATTTCACCAAGAGTTTTTAAAGCTTGTTTTGGCTTTTTTGAATCTGCATAAATTTTTGCTTGTAATATTTTATAATTGATATTTCGATTATTTTCCATAATCGCATTATTAATATATTTCAAAGCTTGCTGAAGATTGTTGGATTTATAATAACCTAAAGCTATTAAATAATTTTTATAATCACTTTCTTCTAACTTAGTACTGCTTAATAATTCAGAAGTTGTCTCTATCGCAAGGTTATTGTATACAATTCCTGCATAAGCATCTGCTAATGCAATTATTTCACGCTCATTTACCATGCCAGATGGATAGTAAAAATTCTTGATATCTTTAACATAATTTGCAGTATAAAGATTGTTATCTAATTTTTTAAATAAGCTATCTGATAAATCAAAAAATCCATATTCAGCCATTTTGATACCATAAGTTAAAAATACATAATCATCATGGTGCGCTCTTGAAATTATATCTTCAAAATCTATATAAGAAGCTTTAACATTACCTTGCGAAAATCTATTTTCCGCAGAGGCAAACTTTGCTTTAACAAAATTGTCCTTAATAACCATTTCCATATTGGCGGCAGCTTCTTCAGCTTTTAATTTTATAGGCGAATTTGAAATTTGATCTACAGCAAAAGTTTCAGACATTGTTGTAACCATTGCCATAAATGTTAATATTAAAATTGCTATATTAAATTTATTCATTTTCAACATCAATACCTACATAATATTTATTAAATACTTGCAAAAGTTTATTACTACAATTATTAATTATTGAGTAATATAAATCAAGTAAATTATACTTATCAAGAATTTCTTTGTCCTCATCCTCAAGTATGAGTTGATTTTCTGTTAAAAAGATTTTAACAATATCGCTCAATTTTATTGCTAAAAATTTTTCAACGACAAGCGGATCAAAATGAGTACCAGCACCTTTCATAATTATATCAATAACCTTTTCAATTGGCATTTTATCACGATAATGTCTTTTAGAAGTTATTGCATCAAAAACATCTGAAACGGCTAAAATTCTACCCCCAAAAGGAATCTCTTCTCCTTTTAAATGCCTGTAATAACCAGTTCCATCGTATTTTTCATGGTGAGAACAAGCAATTTCGGTTATTTGTTTAAAATCATCTGACATGTGAATTTTTTCTAAAATATTGTGCGTGATTTCAACATGCTCTTGAATATGCTTATATTCTTCAGGTGTTAATTTGCCCTCTTTTTGCAAAACAGAATCTCTGATGCCTATTTTACCTATATCATGTAAAGCAGCCGCTTTTTCTAAAATATAAATATCATTTTTTTCCATTCCAAATTCTTTTGCAATAAGCCCTGCATACATTTTTACTCTTGTTGAATGACCAGAAGTTATTTTATCACGCGCATCTATAGATGAAGCGAGAGTTTCAATAAAACTATCAAAAATAATTTTTTGCTCTTCAATAAGCTTGCGTTGCGCTTCAAAAAGTTGTGCATTCTCTAAAGAAATACCGGCGCTTGAAGCTATTGCTACTAATAAATCTTCATCATCAATCGTAAAGGTTTCATCAAATTTATTTAATACTTGAAAAACACCTATAATTTCTTGATTATAATTTTTTATAGGCATGCATAAAATCGTTTTGGTAACATATCCGGTCTTTTTATCAATTTCTTTATTAAAACGACTGTCTTTATATGCATCTTTGATATTAATCGTTTCTCCAGTTTTAACAACATGCCCCGCAAGTCCTGTTTTTGCAGAAATTCTTAGTTCTTGATTTTCATCTATACCAGTTGCTACTTTAGAATACAATTCGTCATGTTCTTTATCATATAAAAAAACAGTGCATCTATCAGCATTAAGCGCAACCTTTGTTTCTTCAGCTATAGTTTTTATTAAAACATCAATATTTTTTTCAGCTGCAACAGCTTGTCCAATTTTTACAAGTGCTATAAGCGGATCTTTTACTTGAGCGTGTGTACTTAAATGTGTAATTGGCGGACATTTTAAAATATCCGTTAAGTGTTCGAAAAAAGAAGTTTTTTGAGCTTTTATAGCCAATTTGCGCGCTTGATTATAGTTTATGGAATACAATTCACTGTTTTTTTCCGTAAAACTAACATAACCTAAAACTATTTCATGTAAAATTTGAGTTAAAATATCATTAGTTTGTTCTACTAAAAATTGAGCATCATTCATAAATTGATAATACTCATCATATTTTTTTTCAATAAAAGAACCTAATGCCAACAAAATAAAACATATAGCACTATCATTATTATAAATTTCTTTATGCTTAATAATTAAAGGCTTTGTATTTTCAAAATCACCTTTTATAATATCAGCAATTGATTCATATATAAATGATTCCAGTGTCATTAAAAATTCTCTCTTCTACTTTTATATAATACAATAAATTGCATTATACGACAATAGAAAGGTTTTTATAAATTTTTAAAACTTTCAAATGTTAAACAATTGTAACGATTTTTGTTAATAGTGAAATTTTTGTTTCAAAAAAACTTTATAAATATATAGTGTAGGTTTCATGCTTGAAATCAGGAAAAAGTAGTAATGATATTTAACCGCAAGAGCTTTAACAAGAACTCCTAAATTAGGTGTTTTAGCTCTTGGCGCAGTTGAAGGTATTGATGTTTTATCAGATGGCGCAAATGGAGAAAACATTTTTGAAGCAACCGCAAAATCTGCAACAAATCTTTTAGGGTCAATTACTTTATCAGGTTATTGTGGTGCAATTGGTTCAAAAATGTTTGGTGTTACCGGTTCTATGTTAGGTACAGGTATTGGAAATCTAGCAAATAACAAACTAAATAATATACTATTTGGTTAATTTTTATAATTTTTTATATAGTTATATGTTGATTCAAAAGCTTTGTTACTATCATGATCAACCCATTTTCGTATTGCATTCATTGTGTCTAAAGCGTCTTGTATTGATATTTCATTCCATATAACACAATCAGTTATTCTTTCTAGCCACCAAGAGGTGATATTTCCATAATCCTTAGACATCTCTTCAGCCATTTTATAAAACTCTTGATTGACTTTTTTGAACGCTAATTGATTATTAGAAATGCTAGTATGCTCGCTGACGTTGCGTTTTGCGCTGTACATGTTTTGATTTTTTATTGCAGGATTAAATCCAATTCTCATTAATACACCCCTCGTTTGTTTTTTTAACACAAAAATTATAGCATAAAATAATTATAATAAATAGCTTGTTTGAATAGTGCAAAAGCCAACGCATGTGAGATGCTGAAACAAGTTCAGCATGACAAATTGTTTTATTTTAAGTCCGCGAATGTTAAGCATTTGTAACGATTTTTGTTAATAGTGAAATTTTGTTTCAAAAAAACTTTATAAATATGTTAGTGTAGGTTTCATGCTTGAAATCAGGAAAAAGTAGTAATGATATTTAACCGCAAGAGCATTAACAAGAACTTCAAAACTAGGTGTTTTAGCGCTTGGCGCAGTTGAAGGTATTGATGTTTTATCAGATGTCGCAAATGGTGAAAATATTTTTGAAGCAACTGCAAAATCTGCAACAAATCTTTTAGGTTCAATTACATTATCAGGTTACGGTGGAGCTATTGGTTCTAAAATGTTTGGTATTACAGGCTCTATGTTAGGTACAGGTATTGGAAATCTCGCTAATAACAAACTTAATAATATGTTATTTAGTTAATATTTATAGTTTTTTATAAAATTATATGTTGATTCAAAAGCTTTTAAACTTCCTTTATTTACAAATTTACGCACTGCATTCATTGTATCTAATGCATCTTGTATTGATATATCTTTCCATATTACATAATCAGTTATTCGTTCTACCCACCATGAAGTCATGCATCCATAATCTTTAGACATTTTTTTAGCCATATCATAAAACTCTTGATTGACTTTTTTGAACGCTAGTTGGTTGTTAGAAATGCTAGTATGCTCGCTGACGTTGCGTTTTGCGCTATACATGTTTTGATTTTTTATTGCAGGATTAAATCCAATTTTCATTAATACACCCCTTGTTTGTTTTTTGACATAAGAATTATATCATAAAAAGGTTAAAATAAATAACCTGCTTGCTTAGCGCAAAGTTCAGCATGACAAAACTCAATTGGCTCAATATTAAATATCAATAAGATTCTAAAACTATTTCAACATCTTAGGTTTTCATTTTTTTATAACTAAACAAAAAAAACTGACTTTTTCTTAGCACAAGTCAGTTTATACTTTTTGCTTTTCCAATAATTTTGGGAGGAGATTTTGGATAGTTGATACATGAATTTTACTACAAATTCCAAAATCATGAACAAAATTACTAAAAAAATTTTACAAAACTTTACACCAAGCAATATGCTTGGCACAAATTAAAAATCCTCAATCTCAAAACTCTTTTCTAGCTTAGTAATTCAGATAGCAATGTTGCATTTTCACTAGCTTTTACATTATTAGAAATTTTATTACGTTTTATGTATGCGCGCAACGCTTCACGAATTAATTCACTTCTTGTTCTTTGTTCTGACGACGCGATATCATCAACCCTACTCAAAAAATCATTCGACATTGAAATTAATACTCTGGCCATGTGCCCTCCTTAACAATCTCTATTGTATCATATAATTTGATTATTTCAAGAGTATATCACTGATATATTTACATATCTTTAAAACTTCAAGCACAGTGCAACTTTTGACGTTTACATTATTCAAATTTTATAAAATAAATCATTAAAATGAATGATTTTATTTATAAATCATACTGCTAATATATATCTATACTCCTTAAAAAACGACGATACACATATCCCTAATCAACAGCTATGCACGAGATTCGTTCATAGCTTTTTTTTATATACATATTAAAAATTATTTGTAAGATTTCTAAATTCCTGTTATTATAAACTAATAAGGGAAGAGGCATTAAAATGACGACATCAAAACAAGAAAAATTTTTAAATTTATTGCCTGATTTGTACGAAATTAATTTAAATTCAAAAAATCAAAGTGATACCATTTTTGAAAAATTCAAACAGTTTATTGATTTTGACGAAGGATTTATTTATTTTCTAAATGCTGATAGTTTACAATTAAAATATTCTTACAAAAATCATGCCAATTATAAAGTTGAAGATAAATTCTACTTCCAAGAAGATTTTAAAAGTTTTCTTTTTACCAAAGAAGCCGTTATTTTAGATAAAAAATCAGAATTTATCAAAATTGTTAATCTAGATGAATTAAATAAAAAATCATACATTGTTGCAAAAATTTTCATTAAATCAATCATTTTTGGCGTAGTTTTATTAGCTAAAAATGAAGCGAGTTTTTATGATTCAGCAGATTTATCAATGTTAAAAACAGCTTCTTGTATTCTTTCTTATACCTTAAAAGATGCCGAATTATCAAATGTTTTCAAAATTCAACTTAAAGCATTAAAAGATGGCATTATTGAAAAAAATGCTGCTTATAAAACAATAAAAGAACAAAATGAAAAAATTTTAGAAGCAGATAAAATTAAAAATGAATTTTTAGCAAATATTTCACACGAACTTAGAACGCCATTAAATTCTATACTAGGTTTTGCTGATATACTTGGTGCTAAATTGTATGGCGATTTGAATTTTAAACAAGAAGAATATGTTAATGATATCAAAATCTCAGCAACTCACTTGCTAGGTATGATAAATGAAATTTTAGATATGTCAAAAATAGAAGCGCACGCAATGAAGATTGTAAAAAGCAATTTTTGGATAACGCGTGCGATAAATGAGGTTTGTAATATTGTTTCACCTTTAGCAGAAAAAAAACATATAAAAATTACAAAAGTTTTAGCAAAGGATTTTGAAGTTTTTGCGGATTATCAAAAAATTCAACAAATTTTATACAATCTTACAAGTAATGCGATAAAGTATACACCGGAAAATGGTCAAATAGATATAACTGCAACCATAAACGAAAATAATTTTAAATTAGTAGTTCATGATAACGGAATAGGTATCGACCCTAAATATCATGGAAAAATTTTCGCAAAATTTGTACAATTAGATAGCGCTTATACTAAAAAGGAAAGTTCAACAGGCTTGGGGCTTACTATTACAAAAGAACTCGTAGAATTGCACAATGGTAAAATTTCTTTAATAAGCGAAATTAATAATGGATCTACTTTTATAGTAGAAATACCGGTTTAAATTTTATCCAATAAAACTACTGCATTTGATTCAATTGCAAGGTTTTCACCGACCGCATCGAGCTTTTCTTTAGTTTTAGCTTTAATAGAAATTTCATCTAATTCTATTTGTAGAATTTGCGCTAAAACATTTTTCATTTTAGGAATATACGGCATCATTTTAGGTGATTGCGCAATAATATTAGAATCAATGTTTGCAATTCTATAACCTTGAACCTTTATTTTTTCATAAACGTGCTTTAACAAAATAGTACTATCAATATTTTTATACTTAGGGTCTGTATCAGGAAATAGTGTTCCAATGTCATCAAGAGCCAACGCGCCAAGCATTGCATCAATAATTGCATGAACCAAAACATCTGCGTCAGAATGACCTAAAAGTCCTTTTTCATGTGTTATTTTAATGCCACCAATAACCAACTCACGCCCTTCTACTAATCTATGAATATCATAACCTATACCAATTCTAAAATTATTTTTTGTCATAAAGCACCTCGTAAAAATATTATATAACAAACTCAAAAAGCTTAGTATTATTTTAATAAAACACTAAAATTGGGGTTGAAACAGTATATAATATATGATATAATGTAAGTAGAGCGAAATATATCTAGAGTGTTAATAACCCCAACCCACTCTTAAATAAAAAAGGTATCCGTTACAAGTCACTTAAATAAAGGTTAAGCGCAATGGATACACTAACTCTACAAAGACCTGCATTCGATAAAATAGCAACAAGCGTTGCGGGAATAAGTATTGCATTTTGTCTAATCATCGCTCAAACATTATTGATTTCTGCTAATGATTTTGACGTAGGTATAACAGGTGTTTCTCCAAGGTTAGATTACATTCGTGATAAACAATTAAAAGAAGAACAGTTTAATAATGAAATTAAATCAAAATATTACGGAGCAAAAATTTATGACATAGATAGCGGTATAAAACATATAAAAATGGTTCGACTTTATGGTAATCGACCAGTACGATTAAATATTGTAGAGCTTTCAACTGAAGTTAATTCAAATTTAGAATTAGAGCCGGTTATCGCCTCATCAGAAAATTTATTAGCATCAAGAACAAAAATTAAAAATATTGCGCAGCGAAATGATGCGATTGTAGCTATAAACGGCGGATACTTCAAACCTCAAACAGGTGTTCCACTTGGAACCTTAATGATAAACGGTAAAGTTTACACCGGACCAATTTATGATAGAGTCGCCATGGGATTTTTTAATAATAGATATGAAATGGCAAGAGTTCAGCTAAGAGCAGACATAGAAACTAATATAGGAGACCTTCAAATTGACAATATTAATCAACCAAGAATGCTTTCAACGCATAAAATTGTATATACGCCAAGTTGGGGAGAGCTTTCTCCGCCTACTCCTAAATATGGAAAACAACTGGTCGTAGAAAATAATAGAATTAAACAAATTTCGACCGAGCGTTGCAAAATTCCAGCAAATGGATATGTCATTGTAGGCCCAGCAAAAGAAATTGATAAAATTTCAAACGCAAGAAGAATTAAATTTAATGTAAAAATGAATCCGGAATGGAAGAATGTTAATCATATTATAAGTGGTGGACCATATTTAATTAAAAATGGAAGTATTTATATAGATACGACAGCCCAAAAATTAGCAGCTATTGGTGGAAGAAACCCACGCACAGCAATTGGATATACGTCAAATAATCACGTTATTATGTTGACGGCAGATGGACGTGAGGGCTCTTCGATTGGATTAACATTGAATGAATTAGCTAGTATAATGAAAGAACTTGGATGTATTAATGCAATGAATCTTGATGGCGGAGGTTCGACTGTTATGTATGTTAATGGTCAAGTTGTCAATAAACCTCCGATAGAGGGCGGAATTCCACTATCTCATACACTAACAGTGCACCGTAAAAATATAAGTTAAAAAGAGGCGTATGCGTTTTAGCAAAAATTTTTTATCGCCAAATTCGTGCTTATTATCACGATAAAAAACTTTTTCGTGACTATTAAAAGTTTTTGATGTAGAATCAATATATGAAAGGTTCTAATAAAAGCCTTACTCTTCGCGAGTTAGAGGTGTTGCGAAAACTTCCTCTTGGTTATACAAATAAAGAAATTGCAAAAGCTTTAAATATTACTGCACATACTGTCAAAGCTCATTTAGATAATATTTATGCTAAATCTAATGCACACGGAAAAGTTGCCGCAGTAAATTATGGACTTAAACACGGCTTATTTGATTAACTTCTGTTATTATAATTATTTGCAAACTCAAAAGAAAGTATTTTCAAAAATATTTTTAAATAGTTTTAACTTCAAATGTTGGGTAATTTGTTCCTTTAGAAAATTTATAAGGAGCTGATTTTAGGCTATCCAATAAAACCATATTTATGCATAATGGAATATTGTTATTTTTTACTTCTGTTTTAGGAAGATTTTGCAAATCCTTGAATCCTTGACCACCTTCTGCAATATATGAATCAAAACAACATTTAAATTTTTTTGAAGTTTTAGGTTGTAAATTTTCATCAAGCAAAGCAACATTATCAATATAAATTTGCGTAAGAATAAATTCTTTAGAGATTGGATTATCTTTTCCTACCAATTTAACATTACTTGAACATTGTAAAAATTTGGGGTTGCTACTACCGTATCCATAAGTTTTTATTGCATGTGAAAAAACATTTTTCAAATCATTTACAGAAAGTTCTGCAACTTTTATTGGAGTGCAAGCATTGATTGTTTTTTTAAAGATGTAATTTGTTATATAGCTATCAGGTTTATAATAAATAGGTTTCATTAAAAATCCTGTTGAGAAAAAAGCAATATCTGAATCTGAATATAATTTCATATTGTCCGCTAAAAAACTACCTAAAGAACAAGGTTTTGAATACTTTTTATCTAAATTCAAAACACAAGGTGCAATATTTTCTAATAACTTTGATTCTTTTTCATATTTTGATAAAAATTCTTCAAACACCGGTAACATTGCAGATTTAGAATTTAGAATTTCTTTTACATTCGTTATTTGTAATTTATTAGAAATATTTGATAAAATTACTTCATACATACTTTCACTAAAAGCTTGCGGGTAATAAATATTTCGAGCTTCATCTCTTGAGACAATATTATGGTCATGTCCGCCAATTATCATATCAATTTTGATACCATTTTGCTTACAATTATCAAAAATATCTTTACTCGTAGGCATATAATCGTGATTAAGAACTATTGTAAAATCTGGCTTTTCATTCAATATTGCATTTTGAATATCAACTAATACATCATTTTGTTTTTTAGAAATTATACCAAATTTTTCGGTATTAATATTATTTATACAAAAACCTGTTACAAATACTTTTTTATCATCAAAAGGTAATGTTATATAAGGTTTTAACCATTCAGGGCGTTTACCGTCTTTTTGAAATATATTAGCACATACAACATGAATCATTTTTTGAGCGAATTTTTTTGCAGTTTCTATCAAATATTCAAGCCCGTTTTTATCAAAGCCAAAATCATTATTACCAAGAGTCATAACCATTTTGGTATCAGGTTTTAAGTCTTTAAATTTTAAGTAACTATCGCGCTCTAATTGTTTTGGATAAACACCTTTAAAAATATCGCCACCATTTAAAAACAAAATATTGTCATTATTTTTATTTTCATTAAAAATTTTGCTTAAAAAATTTGCGGTCTTTCGTGTTTCTTGATGAGAATCTGATATCGCATAAATTTTTATTTTTTTAGATATAAAATTTGGGTTACTTAGCGATTGTAAATTCATAAAATATTCCTTAAAATTTTAAAAAAGTGACAACAAAAAGCCACAATTAAAAAGAGAGGTTGACAAATAAATGCCACCCTCTCAAAACTACATCATTCAGATTAACCTCTGATATTAAGTTCTTTAATTAAACTTCTGTATTTTTCAAGATTTTTATCTTTCAAATATGATAACAATCTTTTTCTCTTACCAACCATCATCAAAAGACCTCTTTTTGTAGCAAAGTCTTTTTTGTTAGATTTCATGTGTTCAGTAAGTTCAGAAATTTTTTGAGTAAGCATTGCAATTTGAGCTTCTGTTGAACCTGAGTCTTTTGCATTAGCACCAAATTTTTCAATAATTTCTTGTTTGTTTTTTAAATTGATAGACATAGTTTTCTTCCTTTTTTTTGGCTGTTTGAGATTACAAACAGGTTGAGTGTCATATTGGCGTAAGCACTCTACAAGGTCATTTTATTACATAAAGATTATAAATCAAGAGTTTCACGATTTTTCTTTACAAATCAAGTTTACAAAAAACTATTGTTTTTTCAACAAATTCATAGTTGAACATTTTCTTTTTGAAGAAAATATTGAATTTCTGAAATTTTTAAAGAAATTATTTTTAATAATTTATTATATTCTTCCTCTAACCTTTGTTTATCTTTAAATCTTGTATGAATGAATAAAATCGTAGCTACTGAATCTAGAATTAAGTTTTTAAGAAAAACAAGTTCCTGATAAATTACAGGATCAACGAATTCTTTGTTTTCACATAACAATATAAATAAATCTCCAATCCACCATTGAGTTTCTTCAACATTATTTGATTTTAAGCCTTTTTGAGAATTTTTTAAATATTTATAGATTTTCTCATAAATAGACAACAGTTTTTTCTTTTTTTGTGGCAAAAATTCTTTAAAATAAGCCATAGTTTGTTCATAGCCACTTTCTATAAGTTGTCGCCGAGCATCTTTGTTTAAATTGAAATCAGCAAAAAACACATTACCTGTTTCTATTTTTAAAATATCAAATTTGTCATTTTGGCCATAGATTTCTGAAATAAAATTTGTAGCTACTTCAGTAAAACAACTGTATACAGTATTTAAAAAAGATATTATTGACTTAGAATTTGTTTCGCCTGCACTGCCCTCTAATCTAAATTCTAATATTCGACTATCCATATAACTTAGGTTTTCTGATAATTTCCACATAGGCGAGCCCTTTTGTAAATCGCCATCAGCTAAAGAATTTTCACCGAGTTTATAAGGCGCCATGAGTCCGGGCATACTTGAAGAAATTTTAACAGCTTTTGCAATTTCAAATGTTGGAGTTTTTAATTTTGAAAATTCTTGTGGTGCAAATTTTTCTAAATTTGTAGTAATAATCACGAGGTTTTTGTCAAAATCTTTAAATGTTGCAGGTTTTTCAGATGTAGTATTTAATTTTTTAGAAATCAATTCATTTAGCCAATCTGTAAAAATTTGTCCTTTGCTTAGAGCAATGTCACGATTAAAACCTAATTGAATATCTCTAAACAAATCATAATTAACTTTTAAAAAAATATTTTCTAATTCATAAGATTTATAACCACAAGCAACTAACATCGCAAATACTGAACCAACAGAAGAGCCACCTATCGTATCTATTTCAATTTCCAACTCTTCTAAAGCTCTTAAAGCTCCGACATAAGCCAAGCCTCTTATTGCACCACCACCAAATAAACAAGAATATTTTAACGGACTTTGCATTTTAAATTTCCTATTAAACCCCACATTTTATTTTTAGCATAAAAATATAAAAATTAATATCAAACATGTTAATTACATTAATTTATGTTAAAATTTAGTTACGTAGTCTAAACAGAGGGAGTAAAAATGAATATTTTATTGCTTAAACAATTATCAATACTTTCACTTTTTATTGGCGCAATGGGCGGTGTTATCGCTTTAATACCATCTTTAACATTATTAATGTTTTTGTTAGCGTTTGTTTGTCCAGCCATAATTATTCTAGTATATCTTAAGCAAAATGAACTTATTGGGATTATAAATACCAAAGAAGGCTGTATTTTTGGGGCAATAATAGGTTTTGTTTCATATCTCGCGGCTTTTGTTGTTTACGCGCCTGTAAGTATTTTAATAGGTTTGCTTTCAAAATATTTATTTAATATAAATTATATTCCCGGATTTTTAAGATTAATTCCTTTTGATGTCGGTTCTATTATTGTTTTATTGATATCAGTTATTTTCATTGCAATTATGAGCGCAATGTTTAATGGTTTTAGCGGATTGGTTACAATTTATGTATATGAACTTATTTCAGGAATAAAAAAAGATACAAATGAAAATAATAGCGTAGATTTTGAAGTTAAATAAAAAATATGGAGATTTTATAAATGCAATTTGAATCAAAAATAAAAACAATAGAGTGGGTAGATAATTATTCAAAAATGGTTGACCAAACAGTTATTCCTTATGAATATAAATTTGTAAACATAACAACTGGGCAAGGAATGTTTGACGCAATTCGCAATATGATTGTACGAGGAGCTCCGGCAATTGGTATTGCTGGCGCACACGGAGTTTTATTATATGCTCAAGAAGGTGAAAAACTTTACACCGAAAGAAATGATTTTGTAAATTGGTTACTAAAAAAAACTGAATATATAAAATCTTCTCGCCCAACAGCAGTTAATCTTATGTGGGCATGCGAAAAACAAATTGAAATTATTAAAAATTCTAAAGGAAATATTCAAGAAATTATTAATGAATTAAAAGAAAATGCGATTAAACTTGAAAATGAAGATATTGAAATAAATAAAAAAATAGGCGATTTTGGAGCAACTGTTGTTCCTAAAAGTGCAACAATTTTGACTCATTGTAATGCGGGAGCTCTTGCTACTGTTGGATATGGTACAGCTTTAGGAGTTGTGCGTTCAGCGTACGCAAATGATAATACTATTCAAGTTTTTGCTGATGAGACAAGACCTCGCCAACAAGGTGCAAGAATTACGACTTTTGAACTTGCGATGGATGGTATACCGGTAACACTTATTACAGATGGTATGTGCTCATATTTTATGAAAAAGGGTATGATTGATATGGTAGTCGTTGGTGCTGATAGAATTGCCGCAAATGGTGATACTGCAAACAAAATCGGTACTTACACTGTTGCAATTGCTGCCAAATACCACAACATCCCATTTTATATAGCAGCACCTCTTTCTACAATTGATACTTCAATCGCAAACGGTTCAGAAATTCCGATAGAAGAACGTTCTGCAGAAGAAGTTACAATGATAAACGGCAAAAGAATTTGCGCAGAGGGTATAAATGTTATAAATCCGGCATTTGACGTAACTCCACATGAACTTATTGCAGGAATTATAACCGAAAAAGGTATTTTAAGACCTGATTATAACAAATCTATAGCAGAAGCATTTAAGATTTAAAAACTTTTTTCACGTAGTAGTTTGAATCATTTTTAAGCTCTTGTTTTAAAGCTTTAAAAACATCCGTTTCAAGATTAATAACTATTTGTGCAATTTTTTCGCGTATTGTATATTCTGATTCTTTACTAGCGCGCTCTAAAATGTTTAGTAAATCATTTTGAGATAGATTTTTATAAAACAATTTTAAAGCTTCTAAACACCAATAAAGTTTAAACAGTTGTTTATTTATGGTATATTTTTTGTCTTTATAAATAAATTTATCTAATTCCAAAAAACTTTCATTTATAAAATTCAAAATTTTATTAGAATAAATTTGCATGAAGTATTGATTTTCAGATAAAACAGACACACTATCAATAACTAACCTACAAATATTTGCATTAATGTCAATTGTAGCATTTGCAAAAATTTCTGCGGATTTTGCATTTAAAAAGAATTCTTGAAATCCAATATTGACGAATTCACTAATTTTCAACGCAACAGCTTCACGAATTTTACCATCGCAACCAGTAAGGTTATTTATCAAGATTTCAGCTTGTTCGAAATTTTGTAAAGTTTCAATTTTTAGCGCTGCAATTTGTTTTTGCGGAATATTTCCATTTTTAAGCATTTCAAAAAGCTCTTCTTGTGAAAAAATTTTTTCAGACATATTACAAGCTTGTTCAAAATTAACTTCTAAATTATTATAAAAATCTGTATTCAAATCGAGAATTATCCTATACTATAAAGGTATATTAGCATAAGGAATATTGCATTTCCACAAAAAAATAGTTTTAATAAAGTAAACAATATAAATTTGTAAAAAATATTTTATATCCTCAATATTTCATAATTGTTGTATAATACATTTAGGAGAAAATTATGGAAAATATTATAAACTTTATTCAAAATATTTTATTTGTAAAAACATCTCAACAGAAGATTGGACTTTCTCAATTTAAAGAAACTTCTGCAACTCTTCCTAAAAAAGAAGTTTCAATAAAAAATAAAGATATAAAACTCTCTGATTTAATGCGCAGAGTTAGTTAATTTAATATTTTTCAAGTTTAAAAAAGTGTTTCTTTTTGTGCTATAATTTCTCTATTAAGGAGAAATAAGATGTTCAGCACAGAAAATATTTATGAAGTCGTTACCTTTGCAATTGGTGATACAAAATCCGGCACAAAAATGGGAAAATTACAGTTAAAAGATACCCAAACCGGTGAATTTTTGAATTGTATTTTGTGGGAAGAAGCTTTAAATAGAATAGATTCAAAATTATTTAGATGTGGTAATCATTTAAGAATAGTTTCCGGATCTTTTAATGAAAAATTTAACAATTGCCTTGTAAACTCTTTAGAATTAATCAAAGAAGCAAAAACAGGTTTAAATAATGATGAACAAATAGAAACTTATAATAAACTATTAACTTACATAAACAAAATTAAAAAAGAAGATTTAAGAAATTTTGTTAACAAAATTTATGATGATAATAAAGCAAAAATTTTAATATCTCCTGCCGCAAAAATGATGCATCACAATTATATAGGCGGTTTGATGATTCATACATTAGAATGTCTTGAGCTTGCAGATGCAAATATGGCTGTATTTTTTCAAAAAGTTAATGCTGATAATGTCTATGCTGCAACTCTTTTACATGATATTGGCAAAATTTTTGAATATACGATTGATACAGAATCAGGCTTAATTGATTATGATGAAAACTTTCGTAAAGAGTGGATTTCACATTCTCAATACGGATATTCAATTTGCATGCTAGCAGGATTTAAAACTGTTGCAAAAATGATTGCAGCGCACCATGCCAGAACTGAATGGGGTGCGATTGTAGATTTGAACGAAAAAGATATTGATTCAATTTATTATTTAATTCATCATCTTGATGATTTGTCTGCAAAATTTGGAAAAATCAATGTAGCAATGCTTTAATATAAAAGGTTTGGTGATTTTTTTGAAATATGAATCAGTTTTAAAAGAATTAACTTCTCGCGGAATGTTTTATGTTGATTTAGGCTTAGAGCGAATTTCAAAAATCTTAAATTTTTTAAATAATCCGCAAGAAAGTTTAAAATGCATACATATTGCTGGAACAAATGGCAAAGGTTCAGTTTGCACAATATTATCTTCAATTTTATCTCAAGCTGGATATAAAGTTGGGCTTTATACTAGCCCACATATTTTTGAATATACAGAAAGAATTAAAATTAGGAATCAAGATATTAGCAAAGATGATTTTTGCAAGTATTTTCAAAAAGTTAAATCTGCTCTTGAAATAACAAAAATTCATTTAACAGAATTTGAAATTCTTACAGTGATGATGTTTTTGTATTTTAAAGATAATAATGTTGATATTGTTATCTTAGAAACCGGCATGGGGGGACGGCTCGACGCAACAAATGTAATAAAGAAAAATCTTTGCGCAATTATTACCCATATTGATTTAGACCATACCGATAGATTAGGTGCAACAAAAGATGAAATTGCTTTTGAAAAAGCCGGTATTATAAAAAAAGATTACCCAACAATTACGAGCATGGGATATGAAGCAATTCGAGATAAAGCTGATGAATTAAATTCTTTACTGATTTTTACTTCGCCAAATGTTCCAGAAGAATTCGTAAATGCGCTTTCTATCAAAGGTTTGCACCAAGTCGAAAATTTAGCATTAGCGCTAACCGCGATAAATCTTTTGTTTAAAAATATTGATGAAAAAACTATTTTAGAAGGATTAAAAAATGTTAGAAATCCATTTAGATTTCAATATTTTTCAGAAAAAAATTTGATAATTGATGTTGCACACAATCCAAACGGTATTAATGCATTGAAAGAAAATTTAGATTATTATTTCCCAAATGATAAGCGCCGTTTTGTATTTGGATGCTTAAATACTAAAGATTATAAAAAAATGATGCAGATATTATTTAGAGATAATGATGAAATTTATTTTAAAGAATTCAATTATCCAAAAGCATGCACTTATAAAGAATTAAATAAAAATTGTGCATATAAAGCCAATAAATTTGAAGATTTTGCAGTTTTAAAACCTGATAAACTCAATATAATTTGTGGTTCATTTTATATGCTAAAAGAGCTGTTACCTGAAAATTTTTACAATATGCATGTTTAAACTTTTGTGATAATATAAGCACTGGAACTAAGATTATGAATTATATAGACGAAATAAAAAAATTAAAAAAAGAAAAAAATGCAATAATTTTAACACATTGTTATCAGCCTGTAGAAATAGATGAGGTTTCAGATTTTGTTGGGGATTCATACTATTTAAGCAAAAAAGCAAAAGAAACGAATGCTGATATTATTGTATTTGCAGGCGTTCATTTTATGGCTCAGTCTGCAAAATTACTTAATCCTGAAAAAAAAGTTTTACTGCCAAATCTCAATTCCGGCTGTTTTATGGCTGATATGATTAATGTTGAACAATTAAGAGAATTTAGAGCAAAATATCCTAATATTCCAGCGGTTTGTTATATTAATTCGACAGCTGAAATTAAAGCAGAATGTGATATTTGCTGTACAAGTTCAAATGCGGTTAAGGTTGTAAAAAGTTTGAATGCAAAAGAAGTTTTATTTTTGCCTGATACATATTTAGGAAAATGGGTAGAAAAAAAACTTGGGAACGTTAAAGTTATAACATATAATGGATTTTGTCCAACTCATTTACGTATAAGACCTGAAGATGTTGAAAATGCACGAAAAAATTATCCTGAAGCAAAGATTTTGGCTCATCCGGAATGCCATACTTCTGTATCAGAAATTTCTGATTATGTTGGCTCAACTAAAGAAATAATGGATTATGTAAAAAATTCATCTGAAACAAAATTTGTAATTGCGACAGAAAAAGGTGTTTTAGATAGATTAAAACGTGATTATCCTCAAAAAGAATTTTATTTGATACGCGAGGATATTATTTGTAAAAATATGAAATGGAATTCTATAGAAGATATATATTTTGCATTGCGTGATGAACAACACGAAATCACGGTAAACCCAGATGTAGAGAGAAAAGCTTACGAATGTATTGATAAAATGTTAATAGGGGCGAGCGCATAAATATGAATATACTTGTTGGAATGTCAGGTGGAGTTGATTCTTCAACCACCGCGCTTTTGTTAAAAGAAGCTGGGCATAATGTTATTGGCGCAACTATGGCAATTTGGGGCGACAAAGGCGTTATGAAAAAAATGAAAACTTCCAGTCACGGTGCGTGCTTAGGACCTGATGAAAAAGAAGATATTGAAACCGCACGTAGAGTTTGCAAAGAAATTGGTATTGATTTTTATGTTTTTGATTGCGCAAGCCAATATGATGAAATTGTTTTGAAAAATTTTAAAAAAGAATATTTAGCAGGAAGAACCCCAAATCCTTGTGTTTGGTGTAATTCTTTAATAAAATTTGATATTTTACCTTCTCTTGCTAAAATGAACGGAATAAATTTCGATAAATTTGCGACAGGGCATTATGCTCGTATAAAAAAAGGTGACAATGGCAGATATCAACTTATGCGCGGCATAAGTCCAAACAAAGATCAATCGTATTTCTTGTACCGTTTAAAACAAGAGCAACTTGAAAATATTTTACTTCCTCTTGGAGATTATACAAAAGATGAAATTCGAAAATACGCTAAAATGTTTGGCTTAGAAGTAGCTAATAAACTTGATTCACAAGATTTTTATTCAGGTGATTATAACGAATTATTGGAAGTCGAGCCTAAAAAAGGCAATATTGTTGATATTAGTGGTAAAATTTTAGGCGAACATGATGGAATATGGAATTACACAATTGGTCAGCGCAAAGGATTAGGAATTTCTTCAGCGGAACCTCTTTACGTTATTGAATTAAGACATGAAAGCAATGAAGTTGTAGTCGGATTCAAAGATAAAACTTTTAGTGATAGTTTAATTGCTTATGATATGAATTGGGTTTCAATTGATAAATTAGAAAAAGAAATTACTTGTCAAGCAAAAATACGTTCAACCCAAACCCCAACAAACGTAACAATTTTCCCTCAAGAAAATGATGAAATATACGTAAAATTTGAGGATATGCAAAAATCGATTGCACCGGGACAATCAGTTGTGTTGTATGATGGTGACATCGTATTAGGTGGGGGGATTATAAAATCTCACTAAAACTTAAATAGTATAAACTGATTATCTTTTATTTTATATTTATCTTATAATAAAAATAGAGGTTATTAAAATGAACAAAAGTCCGTCTTTTGCAGGTATTTTTTATCCGGAAAAAGCTGAAGAGCTTTCTAATTTGCTTAGTTCTTTTAAAATTAATTCTGATATAAAATATAAAAGTAAAGCCGTGATTTTACCACATGCCGGAATTAATTTTTCCGGATATGCAGCAATGGCAGGCATTCAGCATTTGGAATTAAGTGAAAATATTTTTATTATAGCTCCATCACACAATGAAAATTTTAATAATATAATATTTCCAAAATTTTCTTATTTTGAAACTCCACTTGGCAGTTTAGAAGTCAACAACAGATTAATAAAAGAAATTAACAAAAAGTTTCCTTCAATTATTAATAATCAGGTTTTTGAAAAAGAACATTCGATAGAAGTTATCTTACCTTTTATTCAAAATGTTTTTTTTCCACAAGTTCAAAGTGCCGCGGATTTTGTAAAAGAATTAAAAAAAATTGGAAATAAAAAAACAAAAATAATTCCAGTGCTTGTTGGGAATTGTGATTATAGACTCATTTCAGATTTAATTTCTACATATTGGGAAAATTCTTCTTTTATAATATCTTCTGATTTGAGCCATTATTATCCACAAAAAGAAGCTCGCCAAATAGATACATATACTGCAACGTTAATTGAAACAGGTAAATTAGAGTTTTTTCAACAAGGGCAAGCTTGCGGTTTAACAGGAATTATGGGATTAGTTGATTTTGCGAATAATAACGATTGTTCAATGATAAGAGCAATGATGTATAATTCAGGCGATATAACTAAAGATACAAGTAAAGTCGTAGGTTATGGTGCGTGGTTTTTGTATGCAGGTTCAAAAAATGAATATTTAGAAAAATTTTATTCAAAATATATTCTAACAGCAGCAAAAGCTAGTATTATTGCGACATTAAACAATGAAGAATTTGTACCAAAAGATATTCCGCCAGCTTTATCACAATATGGCGCAAGTTTTATTACATTGAAAATTAATGAAAAATTAAGAGGTTGTATAGGTTCTGTTTACCCGACAAAACCGCTAATACTTGATATTATTGATAATGCAAGAAATGCAGGGTTTTATGATAATAGATTTGCACCACTTACGAAGGAAGAACTGAATGATATAAAAATCTCTGTTTCAATTTTATCTTCTATTGAACGAATTAAATTTAAGGATGAAAAAGATTTGTTATCTCAGATTTATCCGCATGGCATTATTATTTCGGATAAAGGTCAGCGTGCTGTATATTTGCCTATTGTATGGGAACAATTGCCTGATAAAGAGATTTTTTTGAATTCTCTTAAAGAGAAGGCTGGTTTTCCTGCAAATTATTTTTCAAGAAGTTTTGAAGCTTATAAATTTGACGCGATTTATATTGAGGAATAATGAGATTGAAAATATTTATGAGGGCGCGGCAAAAGTTTTTGCCGCGCCCTCATATACTCCCTCGTGCACCCTTTTACGCCACTTTCAAACACAAATTGTACCCAATTGTACAATTAACTTTTGTTTAAAAAGTGTCTAAAATTCATTTGTATGTCACAAAATAACAAATCTAACAATTATCAATACAACAGTTGCGTTTCGAAAGGTATATGTTCAATAAACCCTAAAACGTATGCTTTACAAGCAGTTTTAATAGAATTTTTAAAAAATATTGCAAAATATTCGCTTGAAGTTTTTAAACATAAGGAGATTAACTTAAATACAAAAAATATTCTTTTAAATATTTTGCCACTTGCGATATCAAATGCAGAGTTGGATGAAACAAGTTTCATTATTGCACTTAATGATTTAAAAAAATGTTTATTTGATTTAATAAAACTTTACAACGCGAGTTGTACTGAAACGGCTTTTGTAGAAAACATTTTAGGACTTGATGTTTTTTCTAATACAACAGATTTAATTAAATCTATAAAATTTGGAGAAATTTTAATTAATGATTTTCAAAAAAGTTTTAGTCTTGAAATAAGAGATTTACATAAACTTATTTTAATAATTTTAAAAAGCGTTAGCATAAACTTGTCAGATATTGAAAGTTTTGATGAAACATTTGACGATGCTTATATTGAAATTTTGCAAGCATTGAATCATCTTTTGAAAAAAGATATTCAAATAAATGATTTAAAGAATTTTATGAATAATCTTGCAAAAACTGATTGTTTAATGATGCTTAAACTTAGAGAAATACAAGAAAATACTTATGGAAAACAAGAAAAGACTACCGTATCATTTTCAACATATCCATCTAAAGCCGCATTAGTTGTTGGAAATAATATTAAAGAATTAGATAGAGTTTTAGAAGCTTTAAAGAATACAGATATTGATATTTATACCCACGATGATATGATGATTGCGCATACTTTTCCATTTTTTAAACAAAATATGCAATTAAAGGGTCAATATGGTCAAGGCACAGAAAATTGTTTAATCGATTTTGCAACATTTCCGGGTCCAATTATTTTAACTAAAAATTCTTTGCATAATATTGAAAATTTATATAGAGGTCGACTTTTTACAACAGATTATGCTTGCCCCAAAGGTGTAATAAAAATCAACAATAATAATTTTGAAGAAGTTATTCAATCAGCGCAAAACGCTAAAGGCTTTAAACACGGGAAACAGTGCGAGAGCATAGATACAGGCGAAAGTTTTGAAAACATAATGGCTTGTATAGACGAAAAATTAAACCAAAATTCTTATGATAAGATTTTGATTATTGGATTAGAAAAAAATTCCGAAACTCAAAAAAAATATTTTGAAAAACTTATAAAATATGCTCCTGAAAACTTTTTAATTATATCATTTTTTTATAGTCAAAATAAACCAAACTGCTTGAATTTTCAAACTTGTTATGACTCATTTATGATACTAAAAGTTTTTGAAAAAATAAAGAATTTTGATATAAAGATTTACGCATTTTTGCCAAGCTGTGACAGATATACAATTTCTCAAATTATTTATTTAGCCTCAAATGGAGTTAAAGTTTTTGTAGGAAACTGTGCGCCGATTATGCTTAATCCGACTTTTATAAATTCACTTAATAAAATTTATAAAATTAACTCATTGGCTTCACCTAGAGAAGATATAGAAAAAATTATTAAATAAAATATTTACAAACGCAATATTTTATTTTAGCGGTTTTATATTATTATAAGAATATGAAAATAGCTAAAATTTCAATTAATTATTATAACAAAAAGCTTGCGCTTCAAAAACAACCTGATAAAACAAAAGCAGGTTCAACTTGTGATACAGTTGTATTGCCACCTACTAATACAGCGTATTATTCAAATATTTCATTTGGTTTAGCAAATGCTAATAAATTAAAAATATTATTTAAATATGATATTCCTTGCATGTATAGTGGAATTATAATGATTGATCCCCAAAAATTACATAGAATGCTTAAAGCTGGGGAATTTCAAAAACCTGTAAAAGAAGTTCTTAAATCACTACAACCTTTTGAAAAAAGTATTTTTGGAAAAGAAAAAGAATTATATAATCTTATAAAATCAGAATCTGTTAATTACCCAAATTTAAACGTACAAGATTTACTAAAAAAGATTTCCCCAAAATATGAGGAAAATTTACGCAAAAAGCAATTTCCTATATTACAAGAACTTATGCAAGAATCTTTGAATTTGCCTAAAGATTTAAAAACTCAATTTGATGAAATTATAAAAATCACTTTAGATAAAATGGAACATTATCCCGTAAGTGTGCCATTTAGCCCTTATGAATTTTTATATAAAATTTTAAAAATCAAACGTGAAAAAGAAACTTTAAAAAATATTAAAGCAAAAAAAGTTATGACAAAAATGTATTCAGAGGCTCGCAGATTATTTGATAATTATGAAAATTTATCAAAACAAAATCGAATGGATATTATTACTTTAATGCAAAAAATTCAAAAAACTTCTGTTTTGAAAAATGATGAAAATTTAAAAAATACCATTTCTATGGCGCAAAAACGTTTAAATAATGAAAAAATAATTGTTCCTTTTAGTAGAAAAAGTTTTATTTATGATATAGCAAGATTGTTTGAAAATGTAGATGACGAAGTTATGAAACAAAAATTTATTGATATAGCGCGAAAATTGCCATCTTCACAGCAATCATTGTCTGCATATATTGTTAAAAATTCACACTTACCATCTGATAAAATCATTTATAAAATGTTGATTCCGGCGACTGCATCAATTGAACATCTTTTACCACGTTCTTGTGGTGGCGCTAACGTGATGGCAAATTATGGCGGAGCATGTTCAAAGATGAATTCAGAAAGAAAAAGTATTGATTTTTTGGAACAAATTAAACATAATCCTCAAACAGCAGAAAATTGCCAAAAATATATTGATAGATTAATTGAACTTGCAAATTCCGGAATCTTTGCACAACAACGTATTGAAATAAATTATATAAAAGATTTTAAATATGCAATAAAAAAATTGTCTAATGGAAAAATTAATCTTGATATATCAAAACTTAAAGTTAAAAATGATATTGGTGCATAGTTACATACTTATATGAATTTCAAATTTGCATATAACCACAAATTTGTGCTATTTTTTTGTACTATAGCCACAAAATTTGAGTAATAAAAAAAATGGATGCTTGAGGCATCCATTGGAATTAAGAATAGCTGGAAGTATGAAAAAGATTTAATACGATTATTAAACACCTTTCTAATAAAAAAATATATAATCCAACTCGGCTATTTTTTTGTAAAATTATTCCCAATTTGGGGGATTTTTGTAGCTAAATGCAAATTATTGTTAAAAATTTGTGGTTGCGTGCAATTTTTCTTTATTCACTTACAAGAACAAAAAATAAATATAAAATGACAATTCTAAAACTTTCATTCTACCACAAATTTTGACCTAAATATTGCATACAACCACAAATTAATAATTTAAACTTGCACATAACCGCAAAATATCACCTTAAATTTGCACATAGCCACAAATTAGAAAATAAATACAAAAAACGAGTGATTGCTCACTCGTTTTTTTTATATAGTCATTGATATATCATGATTTAAACTATGGATTAGAGTCTTCTGGATCTTGCATTGCAAATTTTTCCATCTCTTCAGGGGCACTAGTTTTACTATTATCAATCATCCATACAGAAGCTGCACCAATAGGTATTACCGTAGTACCTCTCAATCTAAATATGAATTGATCCCTTATTACACGTCTATTAGGAGTGCCACAAACACCTTCATCATCCGCGTCCCAAGCCTCAATACCAGCTACAGTACCAACACAATTTGAGACTTGGTTAGGTCCTTTAGAGCCATTTGTATCAAGAATTACTGGAATACCTTTTGCTACACCATCATTTGCAAGCGCATTATTAGCAACACCATTTATCGTACCGGTTGCCATAGCATTGTCACCATCAAAATAAATTGCAGTATTATCTCTAAAATAAACCGCCGTATTTAACAAGTCTGTACCCATAGAAGATGTTACATCATCAAAATTTTTCAAGGTATCAACAGAGCAACGTTCTTGTAATAATCTTAATAAAGAACCTTGTGCTCCAAGAGGATTTTGAGCATCTATAGCATCACCTTTTGCTGTCGCATTTAATGTCGTAAAATCAAGCCCATCAATAGCAGCATTCATTGAAGCTGCTTGTGATAAAGTATTAGACATCTTTTTCAAGGCTGTTCGAGCCTGTTGTTCTTGCGTATTACTATTCAATGCAGGTAATGTCAAAACAGCCACAACACCGATAATAGCCAAGGTTATCAAAACTTCTGCAAGAGTGAACCCATTCTTTTTCATCATGTATATCCTTTCTCTTCTTATTACTATATCAACAATTGTTATATTACTATTTTACGTACTATTATCTTTTTTGTCAATAATGTTTGTTAAAATTGTATAACATAAATATTACCATGAATTTATTTCAAAATCTTGCCAGTGGACATGATAAAACACGAATAAATTTTAATCATTATTTTTTACATAAATCATTAACGCATTAAAAACTTCTTTCAAAATTTTTCCGCTCAAAACCTCTTCATACAATATCAACAGAGCTTTTTGTTTTGACAAACCGCGACGATAAACCCGCGCCTCTCTTAATGCACTATATTTATCCGCTATTGAAATTATTTGGATTGCTATATCTGAAGGAGTATGTCCAACCAAAATTGGATAACCTGTTCGTTTAAGGTTTTGATGATGATATTTTACCAATTCCAAAATTTCATAATTAATATTTTGCGATTTTAATAATTCATACCCCAAACGTGAATGAATATTCATAATCTTTTTTTCTTTTTTATTTAGTTTTCCGGCTTTACAAATAATTTTTTTAGGAATGAAAACTTTTCCGACATCGTGAAGTTCCGCCGCCTGTTGCAATGTTTTTTTACTAATATCAATTGATAAAGTTTCAGATAATATTGAATATATTCCAAGCGCAATTTTACAAGTATCATTCATGTGACCTGAAACTAATTCGCTCAAAATTTTTGTATTAATCTTGCCTGTCAGTCCATATTTTTTTAGAATTCGACAAATACTAGGTACTTTTTGTATATTAATTTCTAAATTCTTTTTATAACTTTTTTCTTCAAAATTATTATTTACAAATATTTTCCCTTCAGAATTTTTATACACAAAATATGGCCGATCACTTAATCTAACCGAGCCAAGCAACATAGAATTATCATTTTTTTTAGTTGGGGTATTAAATAAATGCATATAAACTCTCTTAATAAAAGTTTACAATAATTCTAAAAAATATTCAAGAAATAATTATTTTTATAAAAAAAAGCCTTAAAAACTTTTAATTTCTAAGGCTTTTTTCATAAATTATTTTACCATTATTTCTTCAACAGCTTTTGCGCAATCTTCACAAATACCATCCGAATTTAATTTGCGATATTTCCAACAGCGACAACATTTTTCGCCTGCAGCTTTTGTCACCCAAACCGTCGTTTCATCCTCTTTATACTCATTCAAAACCTCACTAGGTGCATTTTGAGAAAGATGAACTTGCGAAGTTATAAAAATATCTGCCAAATCTTTTTCACTCATAGCTAAAACAGATTCATTTTGAGTATTCAAATAAACTGCAACTTCTAAAGAACTACCTACTTTTTTATCAGCTCTCAAAGGCTCTATTGCTCTTGTTACAATTTCACGATTTTTTAAAATATTTGTGAAATCTTCTTCAAGTTTTGGATTATTCCACTCAGGTCTTTCTTCAACCCAATTTGCCAAAAGAATACTTTCTAATCCACCACGTTGACATTCAGGAGTATTTTGCCATATATCTTCCGCTTGGTGTGGCATTACCGGTGTTAAAACTCTTGCCAAAGCTTGCAAGTTTTCATAAAGAACTGTTTGACATGCTCTTCTTGATAAAGATTTTTTGCCGGCTGTATATAATCTGTCTTTTACAATATCTAAATAAAAAGAACTTAAATCAACTGCCGCAAAATTTTGCAATGCTTGGAAATACTTATAAAATTCATAATTTTCAAAACTTTCAGTTATTTCAACAATAACTTTATTCAATTTATGCAACGCAAATTTATCAATAGAATTCAAATCTTCATAATTTACATAATCAACATTTGGATTAAAGTCATGAAGATTACCTAACAAAAATCTTGCTGTATTACGAGTTTTCTTAAAAATTTCTGATAATTGCTTAATAATATTATCGCCAATTTTTGTATCATTTCGATAATCAACTGATGCTGCCCATAACCTTAAAATATCTGCGCCATAATTTTTTATAATGTCATCAGGTCTAATATAATTGCCTAAGGATTTAGACATCTTTCTACCATCTTCACCAAACACAAAACCATGCGTTAAAACTGTTTTATATGGAGCTTTTCCTTGCAAAGCAACAGAAGTTAACAAAGATGATTGGAACCAACCTCTATGTTGATCAGAGCCTTCTAAATACATATCTACAGGAGTATGACCAAGTTCATCAGAACGTTTTTCCACAACAGCCTTCCAAGTTACACCAGAATCAAACCAAACATCCATAATATCATTTTCTTTTCTGAAATGAGTTTTACCGCATTTTGGGCATTTGAAACCTTGTGGCATAAGTTCTTCAACACTATGTTTTACCCACGCATCAGAACTTTCCTTCTCAAACATTTTTGCAACATGTTCAATCGTTTCATCATTAACAATAACTTCACCACAGTCTTCACAATAAAAAACCGGTATTGGAACGCCCCACGCCCTTTGGCGAGAAATACACCAATCTGCACGGCTTTCAACCATGTTTGAAATTCTGTTTTGACCACCAGCCGGCACAAATTTTACATTTTTTATTGCATCAAGCGCTTCTTGCCTAAATTTATCAATTTTTACAAACCATTGTGGTGTTGCTCTATAAATAACTGGTTTTTTACATCTCCAGCAATGTGGATAACTGTGATTGATTTCAGCTTTTGAAAGAAGTGCTTTTGCTTCTGTCAATTTATTTAAAATAATTGGTTCTCCTTTGTAATAAGGAATACCTTCTAAATCTTTGTCGCCAACTTCATCTGTCCAAACGCCTTTTCCATCAAGCGGTGAAAGAACTTTGATATTATATCTGCATCCAACTTCATAATCCTCTAAACCATGTCCCGGAGCTGTATGCACAGACCCTGTACCGGCCTCAAGAGTTACGTGTTCACCTAATATTATAGGTGATTTTCTGTTATACAAAGGATGTTCAGTGTTCAACAATTCCAAATCTTGACCAACACAAGAGCCAATAACATTAATATCTTTTTCTTCCCACTCAACACCAGCTAAGAAATTTGCTAACAATCCTTGCGCGATTACATACACATCCCCTTGATATTCAAAGAAAGTATATTCAAATTTAGGGTGCATAGAAATTGCCATGTTTGAAGGAATTGTCCAAGGTGTTGTTGTCCAAATAACGGCATAAACATTTTTACCTTTTAAATCAACTATTTTTTGAATTTTTGAAGTGCTTTCTTCATCAAATTTAAATCTTACATAAATTGAAGTAGAAGTATGGTCTGCATATTCTACCTCAGCTTCAGCTAAAGCAGTTTCACAAGATGCACACCAATATACAGGTTTTAAGCCTTTTTCAATATATCCCTTTTTGAACATTTCGCCAAAAACACGAATTTGCTCAGCTTCAAATTCTGGGCTTATAGTCAAATAAGGATGTTCCCAATCACCCCACACGCCAAGGCGTTTAAACTCTTGTTCTTGACCTCGCAAACTATTTAGCGCATATTCACGGCATTTTTCTCTCAATTGAGCCGGCGTTAAAGCACTACGTCCGCCTTCAATATTTTTTACAACTTTATTCTCAATAGGTAATCCATGACCATCATATCCCGGAACATAAGGTGCATAAAACCCTCTCATTGATTTATATCTTATTAAAATATCTTTTAAAATCTTATTTAAAGCGGTTCCTACGTGAATTTTTTCTGAACTTAAATAAGGAGGTCCGTCATGCAATACAAAAGAATTCGCTTTTTCACGTTGCTCTAAATTTTTTTCATAAACATTAATCTCTTCCCAAAATTTTTGAGTTTCCGGCTCTTTTTTAGTCGCGTTTGCACGCATTTCAAGCGTCGTTTTTGGTAAATTCAAAGTCTCTTTGTATTCCATGCCTTTATTCCCCTATTAATTTTAATGTTATTTTATATTTGCAAAATCTTCTTTGAAACTAACTCCACTTTTGATTTTACCGCGAGTGTTAGTTTTAATATGCTTTAATTTTATAAATTCTTTCATTTTTAAATAATCAAAATCATTTTCCCACTTAGCAATCACAACAGTTGCTACGCAATTTCCAATCAAGTTAACAGTAGTTCTACCCATATCTAGGATTTGGTCAATTCCTAAAAGAATTGCCACACCTGTTATTGGATAACCTAAGCTGGTTAAAGTTCCTGCAAGAACTATCAAAGAAGCTCTTGGAACACCTGCGACACCTTTACTTGTTAGCATTAACGCAAACATAATAACAAGCTGTTGTTCTATTGACAAATCAACACCGATAAGTTGTGTTGAAAATACAACAGCCATTGCCAAATAAAGCGTTGAGCCATCAAGATTAAAAGTATAACCGGTTGGCATCACAAAACCAACTATTGATTTAGGTACACCAAAACGTTCCATTATTGACATCGCCTTAGGAAGCGCTGCCTCTGAGCTTGCTGTTGTAAAAGTAAGCAAAGCCGGCTCTTGAATAGCCTTTAGAAGTGCTCTAAATGATATATTTACAATTTTACACACTGCAAATAATACAACAATTAAGAATACAATAAGCGCAGTGTATAATGCTACAATAATTTTTCCATAATTAAATAAAATGTCTAATCCGTTATACCCAATTGTATATGCAATGGCTCCGTAAATACCAATCGGCGCAAAAAACATGACGTATTCTGTGAATTTAAACATAATTGTTGATACTGAATTTAATATATCAACAACTGGCTGAGCTTTTTTGCCCACCGCACATATTGCAAGAGCAAAAAATATCGAAAATACAACAATTTGTAACAAATTACCCTCTGCCATAGATTGAACTATACTTGTCGGGAAAAGCCCCAAAAGCATTTGTCCAAAAGTATTATGTTGAGCTGTTGTTGCCATAGATGCGACACTATTAAGATTAATCTGATTAACCATGCCTTCCATACCAACACCGGGTTTAAACAAATTTGCAAAACCTAAGCCTACGACAAGTGCAAATGTCGTAACAATTTCGAAATAAGCAATTGTCTTAATACCAAGTCTACCAAGGTTTTTAATATTGCTATGTCCTGCTATACCAACAACTAATGTTGCAAAAAGCAATGGCGCTATAATCATTTTAACCATTCTTAAAAAGATTTCTGCTAAAACATGTGTCCTTACAGCAAATTGCGGAAACAACCAACCGGTAAGTATTCCGAGTAGCAATGATACAAAAATAGCGATTGTTAAGCGTGATTGTTTCAATATTTTTCCCTTTCAATTGTAAATTATACAATAAAAATATTTAAAAAATCAAAAATTGATGTAAAAAAATATATTTTGTGCTAAAATTAACATAGTTCATGTAAATTTTTGTAAAGTTTTAAAAAAAGATTAGCAATTTTTTATATTTACAAACTTTATATGTGTGTATCGTATTTAACAGATTATGGAAGGATTTTAATTATGACAAGTGTAACACCGGTTAGTTTTAGAAGTGTAGCAGCAAACTATAATGCCGTAAAAATTAAAGTAGATGAGCCCAAAACAACGGTTCCAGAGGGATTTAAAAGTACTGAAAACGATAATGGAATATATAATGGTGTAGATATTGAAGTTAATCGCCCAATGGTTGATATTAAAAGAGCTTCAGAATATGAATATCCAAAATATGACGGAATTGTTACTTATGATATGATAAAGCCAGCTGAAATAGAACCTAAAGCTAGTGAAAATGTTGATATTCCAACTAATAATGAAGTTGGTGATAATGTTGCTTTTAATGGTTTAAAAGATGCTCCGACTGAAGAAAAAGCTGATGATGCAAAAGTTGCTTTTAGAGGTGAAGATGTACCGGTTGAAGAAAAAGCTGATGATGCAAAAGTCGCTTTTAGAGGTGAAGATGCACCGGTTGAAGAAAAAGCTGATGATGCAAAAATAGCTTTTAAAGGTGAAAATGCACCGGTTGAAGAAAAAGCTGATGATGCAAAAGTTGCTTTTAAAGGTGAAGAGATGCCAACTGAAGAATTAAACCCTGAAGTTAGTTTCAAGGGTCAAAAAAAAAATATTAATGTAATTCCTTCTGTTGAAATTAAGCCTGAAATTGATATAAAAGATTTTGTTTCAAAATTATCTGAAGGTAATTATGATGAACAAGCTATTAAAATGGCTGAAATTATTCAAAGTGCAACTTCTTCTGATAAATTAGATAATTTCGTTACGAAAGATGTCTTTTTAAGTTTAATGGAAATAGCGCAAAAAGATACTTCTAAACTTGCAAAACCTACAGTACAGCAAGAAGAAATTCGTAACAAAATTTATATTAATGAAATGACAAAACAGGTAGCGAAAGAAAATGGTGAAAACCCTGATAATATTAAGTTACCTTACAGCTTGTCTGACAATGAAATTAAACTTGCCAAGGATTTTTCTGAATATGAATTGGCAGAACGTAACAAAGAGTATGCGTTAATTACAATGGCAATTCTTGCAAAACAGTATTCAAATGATATAGAAAAAGCTGCAGGTGATATTGTACCGTTAACAGATTTACCTGGCGCATCAGTTATGGTTGAAACACTTAGAAATAGTGATAATGCCAGTGTAAAAGTCGCAGCAATTGATTCATTAATGTATGTTTATAGACCTGATTATAAAAATGAATTTAGCTCTTTATTCAAACTAGTGGCTTCTGATAAAAATCCGGTAGTTGCACAATATGCAGCTCTTGCTTACCAAGCAATTCAAGCTCCTCAAAATTAATATTATTAATAATATAATGCGTATGAAAAAAGATGAAAAATAGGTTGTGCTAAAAATTCAAAGCACGGCCTATTTTTTAACATTTTCTCCGTCTCAGCTCAACAAAAAAGACTCTATTAAAAGAGTCTTTTTTTAATTTGGGTGTGGTGAAGGACTCCGTTGACAAGCAGAAAAACGTGACTAAATGTCACGTTTTTCGTAGTATTTCTTTTATAATATGTGTTATTAACGTAAGTCAATGGAGTAAGAACCCGACAAACTTTGTTTGGCGCGTGAGAGGCACACAAAAAAAAGACCTCTAAGAGATCTT
>CAKVIC010000009.1 GCA_934754655.1 uncultured Candidatus Melainabacteria bacterium
TTGCATTAAACAAACGATTTACTTGAATATTTTTTTTGTTCACTGGTCAGATCCTGAAATAAATTCAGGATGACAGGGAAAGTAATAGCGGATTTGCGGACGAGTTTTATTTGTTAAAATTATTTGTTATTTGTCATTAGTCACTTGTTTCAGCATCTTATCGGCGTAGAACCTTGCGCTAATTGTTTTTTGTCATGCTGAACTCGTTTCAGCATCTTACCGGCACAGAACCTTGCTTTAAACAAACAATCTGCTTGAATATTCTTTTGTTCACTGGTCAGATCCTGAAATAAATTCAGGATAACAGGAAAAAACTTTTGCATTAATTTCCAGCAACGAGTTATTATTTTAATTCAAAACATCAAGATGATTTAGGGGCCAAAAGACAAATATTGCACGTCCTATAAATCTTTCTTGAGGTAAAGTTCCCCAAAAACGGCTATCTTTAGAGTTACCACGATTATCACCCATCATAAAATAATGTCCATCAGGAATTACAAAAGGGCCACAAAACATATTTTTACTACAAGGTGTAAAATCGTATTCACTCATTATATAATCTTCTTTTAAAGGCTCATCATTGATATACACGGTATAAGCGCCATTTGTAGCTTGTTTTATCTCAAATTTTTCTCCGGGAAGTCCGATAACTCGTTTTATATACGCTACATCATTGCAGAAAAATCCGGTAAGTCTACTAAACACTGATATAGGATCTGTTTTTAGTTTTACAAATGGTGGGTAAAAAATCATAACATCACCACGTTTTGGTGTGTTTATAAATTGGTGATTCTTTATAATATTAGGATATTTTGTTAATTTTTCAACAACAATTCTATCACCTTCTACCAATGTAGGTTTCATTGAGCCTGAAGGTATCCAACGTAATTCTGCAATAAAAAATCTTATTATAATTACAGCTATTACAACAAATACTATTGTATCAACTGTTTCACGCAATCCCGATTTAAATTTTTCTTTATCAATCATCATATCTCTCTTATTATTTTTACTAATTCATGTTTGTAAGCTGAATCTTGCAAATATTGAATCATGTTAATTAGCTCTCTGCGGTAATTATCTAATAAAATATTTGTTTTTTCAATCCCTAAAATATCTTTTGCAGTATAAATTTTGTTTTTTTTATCGTTCTGGGCAGAAATTTTTTCCATATCATTTTTTAGTTGAAAATAAATTCCAAAAGTTTTGACAAATTCTAAACCTTGATTCTCTTGCTGATTCAATATATCAAAGCAACTTTTTAATGTCGTTACAAATAACGCAGCTGTTTTGCCAGTGCATATTTCAATATAGTCCTCAATCTTTGGAACAAAATTCCTTAATGAAAATTGTTTAATTTCAGCTTTGCACATTTGTTGTATTGTTAATTTATAATTACTAATAATGTCTGAATTATTTAAACTTAAAAGTTTTTCTATCGCAAAAGAAATCAAATAATCTCCTGCCAACACAGCAATTTTAGGATTAAAGATTTTAGATATTGTCGGCTTGTTTCGCCTTGTATCCGCATTATCAATAACATCATCGTGTAAAAGTGATGCATTATGCACAATCTCTGTTGCAGAAAGTATTTTATAAATATCTTGCGTTATCTCAATATCTAAAGCTTTTAAATATAAAATTGAAATTGTAGCGCGAATTTGTTTAGATTTTTCACGTACAAAATTTGTAAGTTCACAATCTTCAAAAGGCTCTATAAAGCCATCTAGTAAATGTGCATTTAATGTTTTAAGTTCATTTTCAATAATTTTCATTGAACTAATTTTAACATGAAGTACTTAAGGTTTAAATAGAAAATACGGTAATGCTATCAGTATTCAAAAACAAAATCTGCTCTTAAGTTTATTTGAGAGCAGATTCAGTTTGTATTTTTAATTTTTAACTAGCCTTTTATAACAATGTTTACAAGCTTTTTAGGAACAACAATAACTTTAACGACTTCTTTATTTGCAGTCAATTCTTTTATTTTGTTACTATTCAAAGCCAATGCCTTTAAAGATTCATTATCAGAATCTTCATCAGCTTCTAATTTGTCTTTAACTTTACCATTTACTTGTACTACAAGAGTTATTTTGCTTGCTTTCGCTAAGTTTTCATCAAACTCGCACCATTTTTCGTCATGAATTGAAGTTGTGTTACCTAATTCGTGCCAAATTTCTTCGCTTAAATGAACCGTCACCGGCGACATTAATTTAATCAATGAAATTACAGCAAAACTAAACACATTCTTGTCTTCTTGGCTAAATTCAGTTTTTTTATTTGCCCAATCATAAATTGCGTTTGTTAATTCACGATATTTAGATATCACGGTATTGAATTGAAAATCTTGAGCAATGTCGTTTGTAATACCTTTTATCGCGATATGTACAAGCCTTACTAAATCGTCATTTTCTCTTGATAAAGGAAATTCGATTTTATAATCTTTTGTAATGTTTTCAAAATTTTCGCTTACAAGTTTCCAAACCCTGTTCAAGAACTTATAGCAACCCTCAACACCGGCATCTGACCAGTCAAAATCTCTTGCTGGTGGTGAATCAGATAGGATAAACAATCTCGCTGTATCCGCTCCATAATTTTCAAATATTTCATCCGGATCAACAGTATTACCTTTTGATTTAGACATTTTAGAACCATCTTTCAAAACCATACCTTGTGTTAATAAATTTTTGAAAGGTTCATCAAAGCTTAAACAACCCATATCTTTCATAGCTTTTGTTATAAATCTTGAATATAATAAATGTAGAATAGCATGTTCAATACCACCAACATATTGGTCTACCGGCAACCATTTATCTACAAGATTTTTGTCAAAACATTTTTCTGAATTTTTAGGGTCTGCATAACGCATATAATACCAGCTTGAGCAAACAAAAGTATCCATTGTATCCATTTCACGGCGCGCTTTTCCGCCACAGATAGGACATGTTGTTTCTGCAAAAGTCGGAGAAGTCGTTATTGGTGATTTTCCAACAACAGAGAAATCAACATCTTTTGGTAATAACACAGGAAGGTTTTCTTCTTTTTCCGGTACAATTCCGCATTTATCACAGTAAACAATCGGTATTGGAGCGCCCCAATATCTTTGGCGTGAAACCAACCAATCTCTCAAACGATATTGTGTTTTGAATTCGCCAAATCCTTTATCTACAGCTTTTTGCGTAATAGCTTTTTTTGCTTCTGTATTCTTCATTCCATTAAATTCACCGGAATTTATTAAAATTCCTTCTTCTGTATAAGCAGAATCTTTGCAATCTGATGGATTTTCAGGGTTTTGAATTACAACCTTCATCGGTAAATTATATTTTTTTGCAAAATCGAAATCTCTTGTATCGTGAGTTGGAACTGCCATTACAGCACCTGTTCCATATTCTACAAGCGCATAATCTGCAGTCCATAATGGAAATTCTTCGCCGGTATAAGGATTTATGCAATGTGTTCCTAGTGGCACACCTGTTTTAACTCTTTCTGTTGATAAACGTTCAATCTCTGACATTTTGCGAGCATTAGCTCTATATTCTTCAACCGCTTGTTTATTTTCAGAAGTTGTTAATTTTTCAATATCTTTGTATTCAGGAGCAACAACAAGGTAAGTTATACCATGAACAGTATCCGGACGGGTTGTATAAACCGGAACTTCTAAACCCTCAATTTCTTTTACTTTAAATCTTATGATTGCACCTTGTGATTTGCCAATCCAGTTAGCTTGCATAGTTTTTACATTATCGCCCCAACCGTCAAGTTTGTTTAAATCTTCAAGCAATCTTTCTGCATAATCTGTAATTTTAAAGAACCATTGTGATAAATATTTCTTTTCGACAACGCTATCGCATCTCCAACATTTACCATCAATAACTTGCTCGTTTGCAAGAACTGTGCCACATTTTTCGCACCAATTAACGGCTGCTTCTTTTTTGTAAGCTAAACCTTTTTTATATAATTGTAAAAATAACCATTGAGTCCATTTATAATAATCCGGCTTGCAAGTTGTTACTTCGCGTTTCCAATCATAAGAAAGTCCTAGCATTTTAAGCTGTTTTGTCATATATGCAATATTTTCATCAGTCCAGACTTCCGGATTAGCGCCATGTTTCATTGCAGCATTTTCAGCCGGTAAACCAAAACTATCCCAGCCCATTGGATGTAAAACATTATAACCTTGCATTTTTTTGAATCTTGCAATTACATCAGTTATCGTATAGTTACGAACATGTCCCATGTGTAGCTTCCCTGATGGATACGGAAACATTGAAAGCGCAAAGTATTTAGGTTTATCACTTTCATTTGGTGTATTAAAAGCATCTTCACGTTCCCAAGTTTCTTGCCAACGTTTTTCTATTTCTTGTGGAAAATATCCCTCTTTCATTTTTTTCTCCCAACTAACTACGTTTTGATGTTATTTTATCACAAAATTAAAAATCTTTATAAACAATTTTTGAAGATGAAATTGGCTGTTTGTATTCGTAACTGTTTATTGAATGAGCATCAATGATAGGCGCACAAGGCATTATTGACCATTTATACAATGCCTTTGACATTCTGTTATAAAATTTTTCAAGCCATTCTTGTTTTTCTTGTTTTGAAACGTTGTTTATTTTCTCATATTCAAATTCTGAATTTAGCATAATCTCGTAAGTTTCATTTTTGTTTTCTATTCTCCATATTATTTCATCTAAAAATTCATAAGGCATCAATGCTTCTTCCGCACATAAAGGCTTGCCGGTTTTTGGATTTATCGCTAATTCAGCGCCCGGACGTTTCTCAATAATAGATGTTGGAATTAAATTCTTACGTTCTAAATTTTTGTTCAACCAACGAGCAAGAGCAAAAAGCTTTGTTTTTGTGACGTCAGCAATTGGTGCATACCCACCGGTCATATCTCCATTAATGGTTGCATAACCCATATAGGCTTCTGATTTATCAGAAGTTGCTATTGGAATACAATTTGCGAATTCATTACTTATACACCACAAAAATGTTGCGCGTGAACGCGCTTGTATATTATCCATTGTATAAGAACACTTATAGCGTCCTTCCCAACTTTTTGCAATTTCTTCAAACGCTTTATTTAAATCATAGCTTATTGTTTCGACTTCATTTTTTATGGGAAGTTCAATAAATTTTATACCTAAATTCTCGGCTAAGGTTTTTGCATCTGATTTACTTTCTCCAGAAGTTATTTTAGATGGCATAGAAACTCCAAGAACATTGTCTTTACCTAGCGCTTCACTTAAGATTGTTGCGCAAACTGTAGAATCTAACCCGCCAGATAAGCCTAAAACTGCACGCTTTAAACCAAAAGCTGAAAAATAACTTTTTATAGCTTGTAAAATTGATTTGTAAGTTCTTTCTAAATCAGGTTCATAATCTAAGCTAAACTTATCATTTTTTATGTCGTTAATAATATTCTCAAAGATTTCCCCTTTTTCATAAAGCGGATTTATGCAAAGCAATTGTTCTTCAAAACTTTTTAACATTGCGAAGGCTTCTCCGTTTGAATTTAATGCAAAACTTGCTCCTTCAAAAGATAAATTATCTATTGCGCCGACTTTATTGACAAAAATAATTGGACAATTATACTTTTTAGCTAATGTTGAAAACTTTTTATTTCTTTGTGTTTTTGAGTTAGGACGCGAAATTGATTCATCTTGAACTATTATTAAATCTGTGTCTGAATAATTTGAATATTTTTCTGAATATATTTTAAAATTCAAGTTGTTAAAAATGAATTCATTTTGTTCAAGAATCTCAACTTTGTGGCTTTTTAATAGTGCAAATTTTTCTACAACATTATTTGTCTCATCAAAATCTGAAAAAGATATTAAAACTGTTGTTTTAGAAATTTCATTTGAAATATTGTTTAAATATTTTTTTAAATTATTAACGAAAAAAGGATAGCGTAAAATAAATTTATTTAATTCACAACCTTGTAACACAAATTTAGGAAAAATAATTAAGTCCATGCTTGATTGTTCAAATTGTTTTATTGAATTAATTATTTTTTCTGCATTGCCGGCTAAATCCCCAGCTTGACAACTAATTTGTGCCATGCCAATGCTAAAATTTTCGTTTTTATTATCAGTATCATTTTTCATAATTTAACATTCTCCTTAATCCAAATTGAGTATACGTCAAAAATTTTTAAGTAAATAGTAAATTTTTGTAAAAAATATGGTGCAAATTTTTTTTTATTTGGTATTATATATTTGTGTGTGTTAGCACGAGTAAATATTTTTTAAGGGTATTGATAGCAAAAAAAATATTTAGATGTTTTAAATAAATAAAGGTAGGGATTGTGACATGGTACAAGTTAATCAGGTAAAAGCTCTTGAAACATTCAAAGCAAAATCTGTAGAATCCAAAAAGCAAGATGATAAATCTCGTTTATTGCCTGATACGCCAATCACGCATGCGAAACAATCTATACAAAAATATGAGAGTGCTTTTATTGATTATCCTGTAAAAGGCTTGAATGGTAGTGTAAACTCAAGCTTTTATGAATTTTTAGCAATGGGAATTATTCCTTATCTTATTGGAAGTGCCATGCTTATGGTTGGTTTTAATGTTGCTAATAGTTTTTTAAAACCTCATAATAAAAAAATTGCACAAAAAATTGGTAATAAAATGGCATTGGGCGTAGTCATGTATGGTTTGTTCAAAAATATTTCGCGTAATTTTGTTACAAAACCTGTTCGCTGGGCAACCGGAGTAAATATAAGTAAGCCTTATCAAAATGTTACGTACAGTTTACCAACAAAGGGTGGAAGTGAAGCAGATGTTGTTCCTATAATTCAACAGCGTAGCGTTTATGATAGTAATGAATTTTATAGAAAAGATTTGTTAGACAAAGAATATTATGACAAAATCGGTAAGAAACTCGGCTTGGGCGATAATCTCAATGATTCTGTCAATGAGGTTTCACCAATTATACAAAATATTATTTCTACAACAAAAACAGCAGAATATTTATCAAAATACATGTGGGCTGCTCTTGGCGTTGGGCTTGCTGTTCAAAAACCTTTTGATACATTTTTTGAAAACTTTAGAAACCGTGAACGTTATATTAAAAAACCAGATGAAAGTTTTATAAGCAGTATTCCTCAACGACTTAAATTGTTTGGTAAAAATACGATTGCTTCAACAAGGGATTTTGGTATAGCTTTCAAAAATTCTTGTAAAACGCTTTGGACGGGGGATATTGAAAAATCTTCTTATATGAGGCATGCCGGCAAAGTCTTGTTAGGTTTAACTGTTGGCTCAACTATTTTCTTGACTTCAAATACAATTATAAGAGCTAAAAAAATGGCTAAACAAAAAAATGAGTATACAATTGATAAATCAAAAGAAAGTAAGGTGATTTAATGAATATTAATAGTGTGAATCAATTTAGATTAAATCAACTTTCTTTTCAAAAAAAAGAAAAAAATAATAAGCAAGAGGAAAAATCATATTTAAAAACAAGGCGTCCTATAGGAACTAAGAAAAAAATAAAGCCATTGCCGCCAAAGGGACATTTGGTTGATGATAGTTTTTCTGAAAAAATAAAATATGTTGGTGAAGATATAAAATATGAACTTAATTCTGTAAAAAATGGCTATAATGGTGTCGCAAAAGATCATCAGCTAGGCAGACTTAATGATGTTGGATTAAAGTTAGGAGGTTTGACTATTGCTGTTTATTTAGCCTCAAGAACACAAAATCCTAAGACACGTTTAATGGAATATTTAGGTTTTGGAACTTTTTTGGCATCTATGTCTTTATATCCTAAGCTTGCGCTAAACGCACCGGCAAGAGCAATTCATGGTTTTGATTTTGATAAAGAATTTATTGATGATCAAGGTCGCAAAAAATCTGTATTCCAAGATAGTAATTACATCCCATACGATATGTATACAGGCAATAAACCTAGTGAAGATTTAAGTATTATTGGTGATAAATTGGGGATTCCAAGGGATATTAAAAATAGAGATGAAGTTACAAAAGAGCAAATGCGTAAAATTGCAACACAAAATAATACATTGTGGATGTTAACAGCAGGTTTTGCAACTCCTGTTATGACAGCTTTGATTTGTAACCGATTAGAATCTCCTGTTAGTTCAATGATTGAATTTTTTAGAAATTCTAATTGTAATAGTGCAATTTCAAGTATGCTCAAAAAAACAGCTAACATGTCACTTGATATTTCAAGTGTAAAGAATTCAGAATTAAGTAAATCTGTGAATAATTTTTTAGCAAAAAATAAGGGTAAAGAATTATCACAAAAAGATTACGAAGAGCTTTCTAAATTGTTAACAGAGAATTTTGATTCAATAGCTTCTGATGGAATAAGAGCTGATTTGAAAAATATTGTAAGTAATGGGTTTCAAATTAATGATGATATTGTTTTAAAAATGCAAGAAAATTCAAGAAAAGTTTTGAATGGACGTAACAAGGAAACCTTAGATAAATATTTAATGCCAACAAAAGATGAAATAATAAAAGCTTTTGGTGAAAATTATTCAAAAGGAGTTGTAACTCAAGAATCTGTTTTAGATTTTAATAATACAATCTCAAAAATAATTGATGCGAAATTGTCGAACGTTTCGGGAATTCCTCAAGAATTTATTGATTTGGAAAAAACAAAAATTCTTAAAAGTTTTCAAGAAACAATTGAATCTAACAAATCACGAGTTATTACAGATGATGCGATGAGCAAAATTAATAGCTTAGCAAAAATTTTAGGTGAGTTTAAAGAAAATGCGTTAAAGCTAGATAAATACAAATCTTTTAAGGTTGAATATTCACCAGAAACCGCATTGGGTAATTCTTATGGACGATTTGAAAAACTTTTATTCAAGAATCTAAAAATTTCATTTAAAGATATAAAAATGCTTAAAAATGCAGATGACAATGTAGTTAGAGAATTCCTAGATAAAAAAATTGCAGATTTATGTTCAAATGATGCTAAATTCGAAAAAATGATGAGAAAAATGGCAAAAGCAGTTTCAAAAGTTGATACAAGGTTAGATGGAACAAGTGCGCGTAATTCTCACATGTTAAACTTAGTTAATGCTATAGAAAACAATTACAATAATACAGCAAGACGACTTTATAATGCAGATTCTACAATGTTTGCAAATACTATTGATAGATTGGTAAAAGCAGATGCCTCAGGGGAGCTTGCTCACACAGTTACAACAAAAGCTGAATTAATTGATGCGATGGACGGAGTTACAAAAAATGCACTTGAAAATGTTAACTGGCATGGGATGTCTGATGAAGAGAAATTAAAATATTATAAGTATAACGCTGATGGAGTTGGGTCTTCAAAACGAAATACAATAGCAAGAATTTACGAACGTAATCAAAATGTAAGAAGTATTTATAATAGATTTATGCAAACATTTGATGTTTACAAACGTTCAATAAACGCTGGGGATTTAGGCACTGATAAAAAAATGGCAGATGAGGTTATTGCTCTTGCAAAAGAAACATTATTAAAAGCAACTACCACAAGTCATATAATGAAAATGGATACAGTAAATTCTCCTGAAGAATATAAAGCCTTAATGGATTTTGCTTGGGCAACAGAAGGTGATGGTATTAATATTAAAGGTAAAGTTTCAGAATCAACGACAAAAGCTCTTGGAACACGAAATTCAGTAGAAAAAGGAAATGTTTTAACAAGATTCCAAAATTATATTGCAAAAATTAAAACAGTTATTGCAAATAATAGAACAGATTTTACTAAACCCCATCATATATTGAATGAAAATGCGTCAAATATTTATAAACAAGGCGAAACAACATTAACTTCAATTTATAATCTTGTAGGTCAATCTCCTGTAGAATTTGTAAGAAAGGCTGCAGAAAGACGTTATGCACCAACAAAATGGTTAAGAATTATGACCACAATTTTGGGTTCAGTTGTTGGTGTTGCAGTATTAGCTCAATTTACATTTAAAAAAATTCGCAATCCGCAAAATATGCAAAAGCAGGTGAAATATGTTAACAATAAATAAAATAAATTCTTTAGCATTTTATCAAAAAAAATTAAATAATGTTCAAGAAAAAAACGTCAATGTTAATGAAAAAACTCTTGATGGTGATGATTTAACAAATAAATCATTAGATTTTTTAGCATTGCAAAATCTTTCTAATATAAAAAGAATAAGTTTTAAATCATCTGATAATAAGGAGTACAAAAACAATCTAAGAACAATGATTCAAAACAATGAATCTGTAATGATGGGGATTGTGCCTAGAACATTTACGGCAGTTGATTTAAATGGGGATGAATTTATAACTCATTCAATAGGTGAAAAAAATGGAACATTTTTATCCGCAATCGACAGGTTAGACGAGATGAAAGATTTAGGGATAAATACGCTTCATATACTTCCAATTCATCCTACCGGAAAGAAAAAAGCGCTTGGAACAGCGGGTTCAATTTATTCTCCAAAAGAATTTGTTACAAAGGATGGTAGCTTGGCTTTAGACCCTATGTTAATTGATAAAAATGATTCTCGAACTCCTAATGAACAGTTTAAAGCATTTATTAATGAATGTCACAAGCGTGATATTAAAGTTATGTTGGATTTACCTAGTTGTGCGTCAGTTGATTTATTTGAAGCAGAACCCAAATTGATGGCAATTGGGCGAAATGGCGAGGATAAAACCCCACAAGGTTGGGCGGATATCAGAATGTTTAACCCTTGGGAAGATGAAACAAAAAGAACCTTGAATCCAAATTTGTTAATGATGCATAAACAATATGTTGATGCTTGTATCGATTTAGGAATAGATGGTATTAGAGCGGATGTCGCTAGAGCTAAACCTACTGAATTTTGGGATATATTGATAAAATATTCACATAAAAAAGATCCTGAATTTGCGTGGCTTGGTGAAGCATATACTTATGAATGTGCATCTCCTCAAGTTAATATGCCTTATGATAGACCGATGGACACATTAAGAGCTGGTTTTGACGAATATTATGGTCAGTATCATATCTTTTATGATTGGAAGAATGCAACAGAATTTAATGAAAATGTTATTTTGAATCTTATGATGTCACGTAAATTACCGAAAGGCAAAAGTTGTTTAGGTTCTTTTACAACACACGATGACAAGTCTGCAATGTTACATGGTGGTAAGAATTATTGCAACCAAACAACAATAATTCAAGCAACCCTTCCGATGTGTAATCCTTATTTTATTGATGGATTTCAATCGGGTGATTACTATGACTATCAGTATTCTGACAAAAAAATTAAGAAAACTTTTACTCAAGATAAAGAACTTTTTACACACCCTTATCAATTAGATATTTTTAATTTATCAAGAAAACCGGGGGGAAAACATCCTGAAATAGGGCGAGTAATGAAGAAAACATTAGAAATGAGAAGAAAAAATAAAGATTTATTTTCTGATAAAGAAAGTTCATTTATAGTTCTTGATAAAAAAGGTGATGTAAGTGATAAAATCATTACTTATGCAAGACATAACAGAAAGACCGGACGTACAGCTATTGTTATTGCTAATAAAAATGTTAACAGAAATATTACCGGCACGATTCTTGTTCCACACTTAAAAAGTAATCAAAAACTTGTTAACATGGTTCCGAACTATTCTAAGCCAAGTGAATTTCAAGTTGCTAAAGGTGAAATAAGAGTTGATTTAGCCCCAGCTAGCGCTTATGTTTTTGAAATAAATACTCCTAATATAGAAAAAGACCGAAAAGGTCACGTGTTCAGACAAAAGTAGAACATTGAATAAACACGAAAACAAGGATGACAAAATGTCATCCTTGTTTTAAATTTTTAAAACTATTAAACAATACTTGTATTATGTGTTTGTTGTTGACCAAAAATAGTGTTCATAAATGGTTTTTTGCTTTTATCTGCTAAATATGCTGCTCCAGATTTTCCGACACCTTTAGCTTGTGGTTTTGGATTTAACAAACTAAACATTGATGAAATACCACCAGTTCCCATGATTCTCTCTCCTTTCGTTTTATGTATATATTATGTCTATAATTATATAAAGTTATTGGTTAATCAAAAATTGCAAAATTTATAAATAATTTTACAAAACTTAATATTAATTTTTGAACCAAATCAAACCAAAAAGCTTAATTTATATAAGTTTTAGCCAATTTTACCAACTCAAATTTATGTTAACAAATGTAACAATATTAGAAAAAACGGCTATTTTTGTTAATATTTCTTAACAAAAGTATTGAAATTTAAATCATAATGATATATCATAATGATATAAAGAATATGTGTTATGAATTTTCTTTATACTAAAAGATTCCCTTTATAGTGTTATTACATTTACCTAACAACGGAGATATGCGTATGAAAGATGAAGTTATTAAAATGAAAAAATGCGGTGTAACCAATCCTACAAAAAATTATGTTTTGCCAAATATAACTGGCAATGACGAATTCAATGTTTACTTAAAAAAAGTAAATTCTGAACAAAATTTGAGCGCACAAGAAGAAAAAATTTTAGCAATAAAAGCTAAAGCAGGTGATTTAAAGGCTCGTCAAGAATTAATCAAAGCTAATTTGAAATTGGTTATAACTATTGCAAGAAAAGCTATTCATGTGTCAAAACTTCCACTCGCAGATTTAATTCAAGAAGGCAATATTGGTTTAATGGTTGCAGTTGAAAAATTTAACCCTGAGCTTGGTTATAGATTTTCGACTTACGCAACATGGTGGATTAAACAAGCTATGTTTAAAGCTCTTTCTGAACAATCTTATTGTATGAAAATTCCGGTTTATGTTCAAGAAACCTTATCAAAATTTTCTAAAGTTAAAGCAGAAATGGAGCGTAAAACAAGCAATATAGTTACAACTTCTGACGTTGCACAAAAAATGGAAATTGAGCCTGCTAAAATTGATTCTTATTTATCTGCTTTTAATTCTCCAATTTCATTGGATGGAAATATTGAAAATAAAGATGGAAATGAAACGACTTATTCTGAAATCATTGCAGATGAAAGCGTTTCTGTAGAAGAAAATCTTGAATACGAAGAATTAAAAAAAGAAATTACAAACGTAATATCAACATTAAAAGAGCGTGAACAAATCGTAATTAAAATGAGATTCGGATTAGAAAATGCAGTAAAAACGACACTTGAAGATATTGGTAAAATGTTTGGTGTAACAAAAGAATGTATTAGGCAAACAGAAGCTCGTGCTCTTAATAAAATGAAAATTAATTTAGCGTATTAATTTAAACTAATGAAAATTTTCTGTTTAGTAATTGATGTTTTTCTTCTTCAAAATCTAATTCTGACACATATAAATTAAAAATTTTATCTAAATTAAAGAAATTGATAATTACAAAAATATCTGATGAAATATTGAACAAACTGAGTTTGCGTGTTGATGCAAACTCTTTTATTTGGTTAAAGAATTCAAAATTACAGTCTTGAACAAAACCTAAATCTAGTGCAATTGATTTATTATTAATTGTTTGAAACTCTTTTATTAAGCGTAAAGCCTCTCTTTTGTCTAGTTTGGGGCTTAACGGCGTAATTATACAAACTTTATTATTTTCTTTAATTTCCATATTTGTATAATAACTTTTTCAACACAAAATTATAATTATATTAAAATATAAAATGTCTATACCAAAGGTATGAAATTTGTTTATGATATAATTTTATGTGGCTAAAAATTTAGCAAGGGAGTAATTTTGAAAAATTTGATAAATAATATAATTTATAAATATAAAAACATGAAATTGTTAGATAAATATGTCTTAAAACAAGTCATAGCAATGTTTTTGATGGGCGTATTAATTTTTACATCAATAATTTTTGCATCTGATACTTTTATAACGCTTATAAAACAGATTTCCAAATATGGTATCCCTTTTAATTTGGCGTTTATAATAATTATATTGCATTTGCCATCTGTTTTTATTATGGCGATTCCAATGGGAGTTTTGTTATCAACAGTTATGACTTTAAATGGTTTAAGTTTAAAATCCGAAATCACGGTAATGCGCGCTTGCGGAATCTGTTTAAACAGAATTGCAAAACCAATATTTTTATTTGCAATTGTTATGTCAATTTTAAGCTTTGCAGTCAATGAAACCGTTGTTCCTTTTGCAACTAGGCTTTCTACTGATGTAGCTTTGTATGCTTTTAGTCAAAAACATATTCCGGAAGGAAAACAAAATTTTACATTTAAAGAAATTAAAGAGGGTGGTTCTTTAAAAAGGTTGTTTTACGTTGGAGATTGTAAAGACGGCAAATTGTACAATATAACTGTACTTGACGCTTCTGATGATGATACAATACAAATTTTGCAAGCACGTGAAGGTGCGACATCTCCTGATGGTTGGAAATTCCAAAAAGGTGCAATCTATACAATTTCAGACAATGGTAAAAATTTAAGTACAACAATGTTTAATGATTCTAAAATCCTTTTTGGAGTGAATTTAACCAAGGAAATGGAAAAGAACCAAGCGTCGCAACATAATTTTGTACAATTGATGAAATTTATTTCAAAAGAAAATCGTCCGGATTTAAAAATTGATATGTATGATAAAATTGCTTTGCCACTTACTACAATTGTACTTGTATTAATCGGTGTTCCTTTAGCTATCACACCGCCTAGAGTTCGTTATAACAGAGGATTTTTATTTAGTATTTTTATAATTTTTACGTACTATTTAATTCGAGCGCTGTCAATTTCTTTTGGAGAAACCGGCAACCTGATTCCGATATTTGCGGCTTTTATGCCTAATATAATACTCACAATTATCGGTATTTGGCTTTATTATAAAAAAGTTTATACAATTTGTTAGTTATATGTTATTATTATGAATATGAAAAGAACATATCTTAATGGGAGTATAAAAAACGGCAATGTAATGCGTTGGTCAATAAATCCGCTTGTGGTTTATATTGCGCCAATGAAATTTTACTCTAAACAAGGTGAAGATCATAAATACCGAAAAATGGTCTTGGATGCGCTTAATGCTTGGTCTGTCGCATCAGGGAATAAATTTACTTTTCGTATTACAAATGTTTTATTAGAATCAAATATAAATATTGACTGGAAACGTGTTGAACGTCAAGCATTGGGGCATTGTTATTTTAGTTGGGATAATCAAGGTCGTCTTTATGGTGCTGAAGTTTCAATAGGTTTAACAGATGGACGGATTCATAAACAATATGATAATGAAACAGAAGTTTATCATACAATTTTACACGAAATCGGACATGCTTTGGGGTTAAATCACAGTCCTTATAAAGGGGATATTATGTACACTCCGCATCAATACGGCAATTCGACTTTAAGTGAAAACGATAAATATTCAATTCAATGGCTTTATAGGCTTCAAGCTGGGGCTTCTGTGCAAAAATTTGCGGCAAAATATTCTATAAATACTTCAACAGATATTGATTCTGTTATTCGTAAAATTGATTCAAAAAATAGCGAAAAAGGTTGTGGAGAAAAATTAAAGATTAATACAAATCGGGATTTGCTAGAAGAGGCCAGTAATATCGGGGATTTGAAGCGTTATAATGTAATGTTACAGGGGGTTTCGATTTCTCAAAATGTTAAGAATTATCTCAATAATAATAGAAAATCTTAACAATTAGGCAATTTTTTGCATTTTCATGTTTTTATAATATAATATAGATGGTTTTTTAATATAGGTGTTATTATATGACTAGAGAATGCAAATTTAATTTTAATGTTAGTCAGAATCATTTAAAGGATTTTATTGAAAATGAGTCAACAAATTCCTCAATAAATGCATCGGCTTCTAAAACTCATACAAGTGTTAATCCTGCTTCAATATTAATTGATGAAGCTTCAATAAAACACATGGCAGGTTTTTTAAATAATATTGCCCCCAAAGAAATGCCAATTTATAACTTTAATATAGATTGTGTAAATGGTGAAAGATATTATAAACCTGATGGAACATTACTTTTTGCAAGATATATAAAAGGTGATGTTATAAAAGATTATTATTACAGAGAAAATCCTGATAATCCAAATTATACAATAAGCCAAATTTTGGAAAGAAATCGTATAACAGGACGTTTAAAAGTTAAGGTTGAGCCAGTATTAAAATATAATGAATTGCACCGAGTAAACATAATTATTTTTGATTCAAAAATTAATCATAAATATGCAATGTTACAATTAACTAATACCGGAATAGTTACAAGTATTTCAGAAATATCGAATAATGGAAGTGCTTTTAAAACAATTTTTAGAAACCAAGAAACAGGTAAACCAACTCGTTATATAGAAGGACATGATGTACAAGATGGAGCTTTTGAAATAAAAGATTATGTATTTAATGAACTTATGGAAATTGTACAAACAAGGACATATAAAAATAAAACTGTTTAATTTTTATTATTTAAAATAAAGCATTAAATACTGAATTAATTTCTTGAGTGGTTTCTTTTCCAAACATTTTTGTTTTTGTAGAGGCTGTTATATATAAATTCTTTTTTGCACGAGTTATTGCTACATAAAACAATCGTAAAGATTCTTCTGACGAGTATTCCTTAATTTCTTGTTCATTTTTTGTTTTGTAATGAGGGCTAAAACTTCGAACTTGTTCCATAAATAAAGTTGATCCTTTTATTGTTGCTTTTTGGGTGTCTATAGAAAGAGCTTTTTCTGTTAATTCCGGTATAAACACATAATCAAATTCATCCCCTTTAGATTTATGCATTGTCATTATTTGGACTTTGCCTTTAGCTAAATTTATATCGCTATCTTCACTGAAAAATTTAAAACCACTTAAATTAGGTTTTTTAGCTAAAGTTGTTAATTTTTCAATTGTTGAATCAAAATCGCCTTTATTTATTTTTTTGATTAAAGTTGAGATTAAATATACATTTGATTTTTCTATATCGCTTGAATAATAAAATAAACCTATTCTGATTGCTAATTCTTCTAATGGCAGTGATGATGAATTTAGCCAATATTGCATATCCCACAAAAATTGCGCAAGCTGAGGTGTTTCAATATCATCTCCATTTTGTGTTATAAATGGTATTTCGCAGTTACGAATCTCTATTTGCATGCGTTGTTTGTAAAAACCATATTCTGCCAGTGTTTCATAAACAGTTGCCAATAATTCATTATCAAAAGGATTTCTAACAAATTGTAGAATAGAAAAAATTGTGTTAAATACGCTTTTTTGTCCTAAAGAATCACTTCTTGTAATAGTTTTAAAGCCTGATTCATTAATAAAATTTGTCCAAACTTCAACTTGATAATTATTACGCAACAAAACTCCAATGGTTGCATCTTTATTATATGTTAATATATTTTTGATTTCTTTTAAAATGTAATTTTTTTCCTCAAAAGATTTGTCAAAAATTTTGGAGATAACTGCATTAGGAGATATTGGGTTTTTCCCTTCAACTTCATGCATCATTGAATTATAAAAAGCTTTTGGTAAAATTGAATTTCCCCAAACAACAGTTTTGTTTGCTAAATCCATTACTCCTTGTGCACAGCGCTGAGAATGATTCATTTCTACCGTTTTGTCAGCGGTTTCAATAAATTTTCTAAAACCTTCAACATCAGCATTAGAAAAAGTCGTCGTGATTGCTTGATTAATATCACCACATCGTATTAAATTTTTGTGTTTACCACTCAATAAATTTATCAATCGTTGCTGAATGCCGGATGAATCTTGAGCTTCGTCTTCGATAATATATTCACAAATATTTTGATAATATTCTCTAACATCAGGATTTTCTTCTAAAAGTTTAACAGATAGTAATAAGATATCGTCATAATCAATTAGCCCTGCTTGTTCAAGTTTGAGCGAATATTCTTTATAAAAATTTTTAAATTTTTCAATTTTTTTATCAGTAGATTCAGTATTGATATTTCCTTGTTGTAACTTCATGGCAGAAATTGCTCTATCAAATTCATCTAATTCTGTTTTTGTATATTTCCCGTCAATACTTTTTAAAATTTGCAGTCGTTGGGTATCATCACAAATTTCAAAATCGGAATCTAGTCCTAATCTTTCGTAGTTAGCGTTTTCTTTGATAAGTCTTAATGCTAAACCATGAATTGTACTAATATTTGGAAGTTGTGAACTGTTAGGCGCCATATTTTTGATACGTTCTCTAAAATTTCTAGCGGCTGAATCCATATAAGTTAGAACAAAAATGTTTGCAGGTTCAACCCCTTTTTCTAAAATTTTCATTATCAAAGCAAGCAAAATTGTAGTTTTGCCCGCTCCCGGAACTGCTGAAATTGCCATTGAACCGGTTTTATATTCTAAAACAGGTTTTTGATCTTCGCGCGGAGTAATTTTAAAAAGAGGTTTTTCATCTTCAGAATTGTTTTTATCATTAACCAGATATTCTTCTATTCCACCACTATTTTCAACACCCGAAGAATCAAACAGGCTTGAAAAAGCCCAAACATAATTTTTTGCTAGTAATAACAATTTTCGCAATATTCTTGCTGTTTTTTGCTTTGATAGAAAAATATCGTCCTCAATAGTATATTCATCTTTTGACCAATCAGCTTGAAATACCCAAGCGTTATATAAAGGTCCAGTGTCTGTTTTAACCCATTCTTGATTTGAAACATCAAGCCAAAATTGATATTTCGTAGAAATTTTATTATCAATAATTTTTTGAGGGGTGGCGATAATTAAGTCATTATCTTGAATTGTTAAAGTTGAATTTGGATTTTCTGCTATTATGGAATTTTCTATTTGAACTATTATATCTAAAGCTCGTTCTTTTACTATTTTTTCACCTAAAACATTTTCAAAATCGCGTAATTGTTTTATAAAAAAGTTGAATTTATTTAATTTTGTTTCATCAACAAAATCAACTATTTTATAAAATAGCTCATACACTTTTTTAGAAAGTGTTGTATTTTTTTCTTTTATATCTAAAAAAGTTGTATAAAATTTTTGATATTTTTCATCATAAAAATCTATATGCAGGTTCGGTAAAATCTTTGTTTTTTCATATTCTTCCAATATTTTTTGACAATATATAAGTGGAATTCCTATATAATCGGATAAAATTATTCTTAAATCCATTGAGGAAATTTTTGTATTATTCATTAACTTTAAAATGTTTAAACTTGCTTTTACTAAAGGGTTTTCGACAAGTTTTTCACTGCCGGATAAAAATAATAAATTACAATTATTAAGTTTTTCTTTTAACGTAAATTTCAGCATGTCATCTTGAATTGGTGAAATTATTGCTATTTCTGATAAAGCAATTCCGGAAGATATAAGATTTTTTATTTTTTCAACCGTATAATCTATGATCTCAGCACGTTTTGACAATGATAATAGTTTAAAATTTTTTAAGCTGTTTTTTTCATTATCAAGAATATTAGAAAAAATTGTTTTTGCATTTGAAAAATTTGAAGTTTCAGGGATTTCGGGTTCAAGAACTTTTTCATCAAAAAGCTTTGACATTTTATATTCAATTGAAGTATCAGCACTTAAATATCCGCAGCGGCTAGAACCATTTGAATCAAAGCATATTAACCAATCCTTCAGCTGAGGTTTTAAATATTTAATAAAATCAAAACAAACGGGTGTTATTTCGTCTGCATCATCTATTAACAAATATTTTATATTACTAAAATATTTTGTATTTTTATACAAATAATTGAAGATTAAAATTTGTCTTAAATAATCTAAGCTTCTATTTTTTAGTGTTGTTGATAAGAGATATTTTAAAATTTTATCAGCATCATCTCCAAAAGCTTCTTTTAAAATTTTTGAACGTTTTTTTACATCTTCTGATGACAAATCATTTTGAATAATAAGAGAATATCTTCTAAAAATTTGATGCAAAAGTGATTTTTTTGAATTATAACCTTTTACTTGATGCTCTTTTAAAATATCTTTTAGCAAAAATTGTGAAACCTCAAGCCCTACTAGCTTTGGTAAAATGGAAGTTTTATCTGAAGAAATCGAATTTTCAACCTGACACCAATTTTCAATTAAAGTATTATAAACCAGCGATGAAAAAGAATGAACCTGAAGTTTTTCAAATGCTGTTAAGTTAGTTCTTTTTAATATTTCTTCTATATATTTTTGTTTTATTGTTGAATTTTGAACAAGCAATAAAATCTCTGAAGATTTTGCACCAAAAGATACTAGTTCAGTGTATTTTTGAACTAATTTTTCGTTTAAAAATTCAACTTTAATAAAATTTAATAACATACTCCTTATAGAGTATTTTATCATAAACAGGGTCAAAAATGGTTGCAAATTTGAAATTTTTTTAATAGAATAATCTTGTTAACAGTTATACAAAATATACATAAGAAGGAGATTTAAAAATGGCAAAAGTTAAAGAAGAAAAAAAAGGTTTTCACGAACAAATTATTGAATCAGCAGGTCAAATATACAACTACCTTTCAAACAAAGGTGAAGTTTCTATCAATAAAATGAAAAAAGATTTGAGCTTAGGTGATAATTTTGCTGAAATGGGTTTAGGCTGGTTATCAAGAGAAGATAAATTAGAATATACTCAAAAAGCAAAATCAGTAACTGTAAAATTGAGATAATTACTGTGAAGTTTTAGAATGAAAGAGGCAACATTTCATGTTGCCTCTTTTTTGTTATAAAACTTTTATTGACACTAATCTCTATAACAAGTAAAATGTTTGTATATTTGAGAGGTTTTATATATGAAAAATAAAGGTTTTACATTGTCGGAATTACTTGTAACTGTTGGTATTATTGGTGTTGTGTCTGCAATAGTTATTCCAACTATGACAAATTTGTCTGTAGATAAAAATAAAGCTCAAATGCTTCAGGCATATAATGCAATATCCTCTGCGACAGAAGAAATTTTAACTGATCCAAGCTTGTATATGAATAGACCCCGAGTATCAGATGAAATAACTGGCGATGATAACGTTATTGATTGCATTAAAAATGGTAAGATTTGTGATTATGGTTGTGAAGGTCTTGCTTGTACGGATAAACCTTTAAATCCAGATTATAATAATGATGATTATAAAGGTATTAAAAAATATGAAAATCTTATTGCCGCGAAAATAACATTACCAGAAGGAACAAGATTTGTTATTAACACTTCACAAGGTGCTAATAAAGATTTTGAATGCTCAGCTTTACAAGACCCGGCAAGTTTAGAATATAAAAATGTTCTAATTAAGATAGAAAATCCTAAAAACCCAACAAATTATTGTTCTTTTGGCGAAAATGATTGCAAAGTGCCAAATCAATTTAAGTTTAAAATTAATACAAATGGTAAGCTTATCCCGGATGATAATTTAGCCAAAGCTTATTTAGAGAATCCTACTAAATTAAATAATAAAGCTCAAGATTTCAAACGAGCAAAAGAATTATCAAATTAAAAATCAGTTTTCCACGATAAAATCTCGTTGTAAAATATTATTTACTCTTTTGGTTGCGTTTGTGATATCGCCAGTTTTGTAATAAAGTCTGGCTAGCAATAATTCGCGTCGAGTATTAGGGTTTAGGTTAAAAGATTTTTGAGCATAAGAAAGTGCTGTGCCATATTTTTTATTTAGTGCATAAATTTGTGAAATTTCTTCATAGCAAGAAGATTTAAGCTTGTTATCATTATTATTTTTTGCAATTTCAACGAATTGATTTAAAGCTTCTTGGTATTTTTTTTCATTTTTTAATTTTATTGCATTATCAAAAGGTGAAATAGTTTCATTATCTGTGGTTTCAGAATTGTTTTCAGTTACTTTATCAAGTTCCGGTAAATCAGATTTTGTATCAGAAACGACTTCTTTTGATTCTACAGAAACTGTTTCGGATTTATTTTCATTAGCTGATTCTTGAACATTTTCGATATTTGAATCTTTATTGATAATTTCATCATTTGGTTGAACATCAACTACGCTTTGCATATTTGGATTTTCTTTACTTGGTAAATATTGAGTTTTTTTAGTTATAGCAGCCCCAAAAATTATAAATAGTAATACAACAAGGATAAGAGCTCTTAACATTTTAATATCAATCTTATTCATAATTACCTCAACATCTTACTTATTTGATTTTACACCAAAAGAAAAAATTGCAAAATCATATTTTATAGGATCATTTTCACAATATTTTTTCAAATTATTTGTTAATTCTAAAACAGCTTTAAAATCATTACTTTTTCTCGTTAAAAGTCCCATATTTCTCGAAACTCGCGCAACGTGAACATCTAATGGTATTAATAAATTATGCGGTTTTATAAAATCCCATATTCCTAAATCAACTGGTGATTTGCGAACCATCCAGCGTAAAAACATGTTCATACGTTTCATCGCGCCACCATTTTCCGGATTTGGAAACATGTGATTAAATCCTTGAGAAGATTTTAAAGAATTTCTTGAATAAAAATAATCTATTATAATTTTGAAAAATTTAAGATTTATTTCATTTGTATTTTCAAAAGCATATTTAAACAAACTTTTTAAACTTTCATTTTCGTTATAAAGAATTGATAAAATTTTTAAAAGTTCCAAAATATCTTCATTTTTATAAAATCTGTATTGAAGATTTTTTAAATTGGAAAAATCTCCGGCTTTTATGTAATCAAAAATTTTATAGTTGGTTAGTTTGTATAATTCATCTAATTTTTTGATAAAAGCTATGCGATTTCCATACGCGAATATTGATGAAATAAACCCATAAAGTTCAATTTCTTCTCTTGAATTTCCTTTATGCAAAAATTGTATAGGATCATCTTTTATAAAATCTGCTGTTTCATATTTTTCAACTAATTTATCAAGCTCAAGTTTTGTTATCATAAAACTACCTTATTTTTTTAAAAAAATCTTTTAAAAGAATATCACAATTGTTTTCTTCAATTCCACCATAAATTTTAATTTTAGAATTTGCCAATTTAGGCAATTTTAAAACGCTTTCAATACCCCCATATTGCTTATTATAACTTCCAAAATACAAGGAATCAATTCCTGCTTGAAGAATTGCCCAACTACACATTGGGCAAGGCTCTAAAGTTACAAACATAGTACAATTTCGCAAACGCTTTGTACCAAGTTTTTTTTCAGCTTGTTTTATTGCTAAAATTTCAGCATGACATGTTACATCTTTAAGTTCTTCTTGTTGGTTGTAAGCAGATGCAATAATTTTATTATTGTAATAAATCACGCAACCTACCGGAACATCCATTTTGCATTTTTTTGCCTGTTCTATTGCGAATGTCATGCCGGAATTCACAAATTTAATATTCCTCTCTTCCACGACTTTTTAAAAACTCTCTTATCTGATTTAATGAATATTGAATAATTCTTGTTACTCTTGATGGTGATAAACCAATTACAGCGGCAACTTCTTTCGCTTGCATGTTTCTATAAAATCTGTATTCAACAACGGTACGTTCTTTATGTGGCAATTTTGCAATTGCTTGCTTGATTAATTTGCTCATCTCGACAATTTCAGCGTTCTCATCAGGCATCGCAGAAGGGTCTTTTATAAAATCAAACGGTGAATCATTATCAGACGCAGACGCAGCCATTCCATCAATTGATAAAATTGTTTCATAAACAGCTTCTCTTACTTTTGCTGGTGAAATAGCAAAACCCATGTCGTCCGTATCCGCATCGTTTTCAAACAAACTGCCAGAAGGGTTTTCACCTTCTTCGTCCTCATTTTTATGTTTTAAAGTATACCAACGATATCTATGGCGTAATTCATTACGAATAGCCCAACGTACAGCAGTTGCAATATAAGCTTCATTATATTTTGCTAACTGTTCATCAGTTTTGCCTTTAATCATAGCTTGTATTGCAAGTATACCTATGCTAACTAATTCTTCATATTCCACCATGTGGTTGGGAATACGTTTTAGCTCTATTCTTGCTGTTTTTTGTACAACACCTATATATTGTTTTATTAATGTATTGGTATCCATCTTCTCTTCGTTACTTAACCTTACTTAATATTACCTTGATTTTGATTATTTTTCAAGCCGTAAACAAAAAGTAATATTTCAGCAACCGCTTTATATAATTCAGGCGGAATTTGTTGGTTTAAATCAACCATTCTAAATAAAGCACGAGCAACCGGCGGGTTATCTATAATTGGAACATTGTGTTCTTGAGCTATTGCAATAATTTTTTTTGCCATAAGTTCAGAACCTTTTGCGGTAAGAGTTGGTGACTGCATTGTTTTTGAATCATATTTTAAAGCACATGCAACGTGAATAGGGTTTCTTACAACAAAATCTGCTTCAGGTACGGAATCCATAGCGCCTCTTTGAAGCATTTGCATACGTCTTTGACGAAGCGCCGCTTTTACATTAGGATCTCCTTCTGAGTTTTTGTATTCATCTTTGATTTCTTTAAATGACATTTTTTGGTCTTTTAAAAATTTCCATTTAGTTACACCGTAATCTGCTGCAGCAATTATTAAAAATGCAATACATGCTTTGTAAATAAATTCTGTAATTAATTTCCCGAATTCAATCATAATCGCAAAGTTGTTATCAATTGCAACAAGCGTTAAAATAGTTTCTAAGTGGTCTTTGTAAACAGACCATCCAACCAGACCTAATATAAAAACTTTTACAATGTTTTTTCCTAATTCAAACAAAGTTTTTACTTGAAACAAGTTTTTAAAATATTTTGTAGGGTTTAATTTATCTAATTTAGGTACTAAAGGTGCTGTTGCAACTAGCGGTCCAACTTGGATAAAATCTCCGATTATTGCGATAAAAGCTGCAAAAAATAGAATCGAACCAATAATAGCAACTGTTGGTATCAAAGCGTTTGTTAAAATATATGGAATCCCAATATTTTCTAGAGAATGATTAGGTATTTGCTCATATAATGTTCCAAATAAACTTACAATTAATCTCCAAATCAACGGTGCAAGCATGTTGATAAAAGTAAACATTACAAGCAGAAAAAGTGCGGTTGAAACATCTTTAGATTTAACAACTTGTCCTTCTTTTCTAGCTCTTTCAAGTTTCTGCGGCGTCGCATCAAACTGTTTATCTTCATCACCCATGTTTGTGTTCCGTTGGATTTAATTCTTAATAACTACAGTTTAGCATAAACGATAATTTTATTGTACAATGTTTTTTAAAAGGAGTTTTTTATGAAGAATATTTTTTTTATAACATTGTCAATCTTGTGTATCGTATCAGCATATTACACATATATAAAGCTTACTGGGCACATTGCATTAATAGTAATGTTTTTACTCGGTTTTTCTTTTGCAATATTCTTAATGATGCTTAAAATAAATGTCAAAAATAAGAAATTAAATTCTTACAAAAGAGAGCTTGAAAAAGAAGCAATATCAGGAGATGAAGCAACGGCAAAAGTAAAAGTGCTAGAATCAAAAATTGAAGTCCTTGAAAAAGCTTTAGAGAATGCCTTAAAAAAATAAATGCTTCCTTGATTACAAATGAGATTTATTGTAAAATAATTGTAACATATAGGAGAGAGAAATGACTTCAACAAATAACGATTATATGAAGATTTTGAGTTATGTTCCAACAGTTATTGAATCTTCATCACGTGGTGAAAAATCTTTTGATATTTTTTCAAGATTATTAAGAGAAAGAATAATATTTTTAGGAACAGAAATTGATGACGAAGTTGCTAATTCAATTGTAGCGCAGTTGTTGCTATTAGATAGTGAAAATCCTGAAAAAGATATTATGTTATATATAAATTCCCCAGGTGGCGTTATTACAGCAGGTATGGCAATATATGATACAATGAACCTTATTAAAGCAGATGTTCAAACAATTTGCCTTGGAGAAGCGGCATCTATGGGAGCATTTCTTCTTTCTGCCGGAGCTAAAGGCAAAAGAATGGCTCTTCCTAGTGCAAGAATTATGATTCACCAACCTTTAGGTGGCGCAAAAGGTCAAGCTACTGATATTGAATTAGAAGCAAAAGAAATTTTAAGAATGAAAGACATGCTGATTGGCATAATGGCTGAAAATTCTAATCAACCTTTTGAAAAAGTTAAAGAAGATTGTGAGCGTGATCATTATCTTTCTGCTGCAGAAGCCGTTGATTATGGACTCATAGACAAAGTTATTATGTCAAGCGAAATTTAAAATTTAACGCTTCTTTTATTAATAAAAAGAAGCGTTTTATTTGAATTTTGTATGAAAAAAGTATAAGTTTTGTAACAAATTTTTAATATTTTTAAATAAAGTGTAAAAAATACAAATTTTTTGTTTTTATAGTAATATATAAAAGTTGTAAAAAAAAAGAAAATTATAAGGAGGCACATGAATTGACAATTATTTCATCTTCAATTGACGAGTTAGAAAAACAAAACTTGGACAAGGTTAATTTAGGACAACATGTTTTAGCAGAGTTTTTTGAATGTGATTCAAACATTTTGAACAATATTGATAAAGTAGAAAAATATATGGTAGATGCAGCTTTAGAATGCGGTGCCACAGTAGTCCAGAAATGTTTTCATATGTTTAATCCATACGGAGTCAGTGGAGTTGTAATAATATCAGAAAGCCATTTGGCAATTCATACATGGCCGGAACTTGGTTATGCTGCAGTGGATTTATTTACTTGCGGAACAAAATGCGATCCAAAAGTTGCTTATGAATTTTTGAAAAAAATGTTTAACTCAAGAAAAGCAAGTTTTACAGAATTAAAGAGAGGTATTATTGATAGAGAAACTCTTAAGCTTGCAGAACAGCCTTTCGAAGTGGCTGAACAGTTTACTGATTAGATTAAAAATTTAATTAAATAAAAAATTTGAAGAGGAAATTTAAAAATTTCCTCTTTTTTACTTGATTTTTTAAAATTAACACATACAATATATAATGCAACATTTTTAAATTTAATTAGGGAATGAGTGTTGCGATAATGTCAAAAAAATACGGTACAGTATATGAACATCACAACATTAACACATTGTAATTTGTTACATAAAACGAATGCATTTATAAATAGAAATAAAAGTTATGCTCAAAAATTAAAAGGAGTTAATATTCTTAACCCTGCGCTTAAGTATATAAATAATGGTGCTAGATTATCGCAAAAAAATCCTCGTCCTATTTCAGAGTTTTTAAAGGATAAGATTAAAATTATTGATATTAAAAGAAAAGATAAAACTAAAAATATTTCAGCCTGGTATATTAACCCTCAAAATTCAGAAAATGTAGTATTTTATGTTCATGGCTTAGGTAAAAATATTACTGATTATCAAAGCCTATATGAAAAAATTGTAAAAATGGGGCTTGGTGTTTTTGCCGTTGAATATAGAGGTCATGGTTTCAATCCTACAACAAAGGTGACTGAAAAAAAATTAAACTATGATTTGAATTTAGCATATAAAAATTTGATAAAAGACCAACACATAAAACCTGAAAACATTGTTGTTGTGGGACATAGCCTAGGTGGCGCGTTATCAACGAGTTTTACGAAGTCTCATAAAAAAGTTAAATCTTTAATTTTAATTTCTCCAATGTGTAATATTTTTAATTTGGGTGAAAAATTCGTTCAAAATCCGCGCATAGGTTTCGGAGTTCCTGCATTTATGTATAAACTTGCAGACAAATTTCCGTTATTAAAATGGATTCAAAATTGTAATTTTAATTCTTTGAAAAAAATTAGTAAATTTGATGTCCCGACTTCGATTGTACAATCAAAAAATGATGCGGTAACAAGTTTAAAAGGGGCGGAAAAATTGGTAAAAGCTGCAAATGAGCACGGTAATTTAAATAAATACGTCTTTTTAGAAAAAGGCGGTCATGCAATTGAGGCGGGTAAAGAGGATGCTGTTATAAGTATGCTTGAAAAAATTTATCAATTACCCCAAGGAATAAAATCTTTAGATGAAAATGTTTAATAAAATTAATGCATTTCTTGATTTGGATTTTTATTTATACTAAAATATCATTACTATGTAACCGGGTCGGAATTAAAAACCTTACCGGTAATTATAAATTAAGGAGAAAAAGATGACATCAAAAAAATTTCTATTTACTTCCGAATCAGTAACGGAAGGACACCCTGACAAAGTTTGCGATCAGATATCTGACGCGATTTTAGATGAATTTTTAACAAAGGATTCTCATTCAAGGGTTGCTGCTGAAACAACTGCAACTACCGGAATGGTGTTAGTTTGTGGTGAAATTACATCTAATTGTTACGTTGATATTCCACAAATTGTTAGAAGTACTGTTAAAAATATTGGTTATGAAGGCACTTCTGGCGGTGGCTTCGATTACAACACTTGTGCTGTATTAACAAGTATTGATGAACAATCAGTTGATATTGCCGGCGGTGTAAACAAGGCTCTTGAAACAAGAAGTGAAAATGCGGATACTTCTAGCTCAGAGACTGAAAGTTTAGGAGCAGGTGATCAAGGTATTATGTTTGGTTATGCTTGTAACGAAACTCCAGAGTATATGCCTTTACCAATAAGTTTAGCGCATAAGCTATCTTATAGACTAGCTCAAGTGAGAAAAGATGGTTTGTTAAAATATTTAAGACCGGATGGTAAATCTCAAGTATCTGTAGAATATGAAGAAGGAAAGCCTGTAAGAATAGATACAGTTCTACTTTCTACTCAACACGCAGAAACTATAAATGGAATCAGCGATAATTCAAAAGTTCAAGAAATTATAAAAAATGATTTGAAAAAACTGGTAATTGATTATGTATTTGAAACTGAATCAATAAAATTGGATTCTCAGACAAAAATTTTAATCAATCCATCAGGAAGATTTGTAATTGGTGGACCTCAAGGTGACACAGGTTTAACTGGGCGAAAAATTATTGTTGATACTTATGGTGGTTATTCTCGTCACGGTGGTGGTGCATTTTCAGGTAAAGATCCAACGAAAGTTGACCGTTCTGCGGCTTATGCTTCTCGCTATGTTGCAAAAAATATTGTCGCAGCTGGTTTAGCTGAAAAATGTGAGATTGAATTGGCTTATGCTATAGGTGTTGCAGAACCAGTTTCAATATTTGTTGATACTTTTGGTACAGGTAGAATTTCTGATGATGAAATTTCTGAAATCATTCGTAAGAATTTTGATTTAAGACCGGCATCAATTATTAAACAATTTGATTTAAGAAACTTGCCTGCTAAAAATGGTGGCAAATTCTATCAAAGACTAGCAGCTTATGGACACATGGGTAGAACTGATATTGATGTACCTTGGGAGCATTTAGATAAAGTTGACTGTTTAAGAAAATACTTGAGTGAATGCGCTTGTTGCTAAATTTATAATTAAAAAAATATTATATAAAAATTGAACCTCAAATTTTAATAAAAAGTTTTGGGGTTCAAATTTTTTTATTTCTTAAATTTACTTTAAGCGTGGTAAGCAAATCAATAAAAATAAAAAATGTTAAGGATTTTTAGTTTTTTAATATCTATGGTATAATTGATTAGTGAGGGTATAGTATGCTTACGATAGATTATGAAACTAAAAAATCAATAAGAGAAGCTTTTGGTAAAAAATTAGAAGAGTTAGGAAGTGAAAATTCTAATATTGTTGTATTAGATGCTGATTTAGCAAATTCTACTCAAACGAAGTTTTTTGCAAAAAAATTTCCAGAACGCTTTTTTGATTGCGGAATTGCAGAGCAAAATATGGCGGCAACAGCTGCGGGTCTCGCATTAGAAGGTAAAATCCCTGTTTTTGCAACTTTTGCTGTTTTTGCAACTGGCAGGGTTTATGATCAAATCAGAAGTTCTATTTGTTATCAAAATGCTAATGTAAAAATTATTGGAACGCATGCTGGAATTACTGTGGGAGAAGATGGCGCGACTCACCAAGCGTTAGAAGATATTTCTCTTATGCGTAGCTTACCTAATATGACTGTAATAGTACCTTCAGATATAAAAGAATGTGAGCAAGCTTTAGAGTATGCAATTAAACACGTAGGGCCTGTATATATAAGAATTCCGCGTAATAATTTACCTGATATAAATTCAGATAGCTATTGTTTTGATATAAATAAAGCAAATATTTTAAAAACTGGAGCTGATTTAACAATTGTTTCAAATGGCGATGTTTTATCAGAAGTCTGCAAGGCTGCACAGATCTTGAGTGATAATGGTATTGATGCAGAAATTATTAGCATGCCTGTAATTAAACCTTTTGATTCTAAAACGATTATTAAAAGTGCTCAAAAAACAGGTTTGACAGTAACAGTCGAAAATCATTCAATATATGGTGGTTTAGGTTCTTCTGTATGTGAAATTTTATCAGAAAATTCACCTTGTAGAGTTTTACGAATTGGTATGCAGGATGAATTTGGACAAAGTGGAACTCCAACTGAACTTTTAAAATATTATAAGCTGGATTCAAATGGTATTGTGAATAGAATAATGGAACTAAAATAAATGATACAATTAAGATCGGTAACAAAAAGATATAAAAACGCTTTGGCACTAAAAAATATTAATCTTGATATTTTGCCGGGAGAGTTTGTTTTTATTACAGGTGCATCAGGAGCAGGAAAATCAACTCTTATAAAAATGCTTTATAGAGAAGAAACTCCCACTACCGGTACAGTTTTGATTGGCGGAATTAATATTGCCAATTTGCCATCGGACAAGGTTCCTAATTTGAGAAGATGTATGGGAATTGTCTTTCAAGATTATAAGCTTCTTCAAAATCAAACAGTTTATGATAATATTGCGTATGTTATAAGAACTTTAGGTTATAGTTCTTCTGATATAAAAACTCGTGTAACGGGTGCTTTAAAGGTGGTTGGTTTATTGGATAAGGCAGCAGCAAAGCCTACTGAGTTATCAGGCGGTGAGCAACAAAGAGTAAGTATAGCAAGAGCATTGGTTAATGGCCCACCTTTGTTAATAGCAGATGAACCTACCGGTAACTTAGATCCTAAGAACTCTTTAGAAGTTATGCAAATTCTTGAACAGATTAATCAAAGAGGTATTACTGTGATTGTTTCAACACACGATTTTACATTGGTTGATAGATTTAGGAAGAGGGTTTTAACTTTAGAAAACGGCGAAATTATTAGAGATATTCAGGCAGGTACTTATGGACAATAAGCAACAGTTAAAGAAAACCGTAAAAAAACATATTCCAAAAGATTGGTTATGCGAAGTTAGAATCGCATATCGAATTGTAATGGAAGCTATCAATGATATAAAAAGAACAGGGGTTGTTAATCTTGTAATTATTACAACCACAATGGCAGCTATTTTAATGCTATTTGGAATTTTATTTAGATTCACTCTTTCTTTATCAAGTTTTGCCGGTGAATTAGGTAATGTGTTAGAAGTTTCTGTTTATTTAAAACCAAATGCACAAGTTTCAATTGTAAAAGATAGAATTCGAGAGATTAAGCATGTAAAAAGCATTACATTAATTCCAAAAGAAGAATCTTGGAAAAATATGAAAACAGAGCTTAATTTGCAAAATATAAATAACCCTTTGCCTGATACTTTGAGAGTAAAAATAGATAAACCTGAAAATATAAATGAAGTCTTTTCAAAAATAAAACCGATAAGCGGAGTTGAGGATTTAGGTTATGCAAAAGAGTTAGCGAAAAAAATTCAGATATTAACACATGTTGTTAATACGACTGTATTTTTTGTTATAATAATTTCTGCGGCATTAACAATAACCATTATTAATAATACAATTCAGCTTGTTATTCAATCAAGAAAAGATGAAATTGAAGTTATGCGGTTAATGGGTGTTAGCAATTGGTACATAAAGATTCCTTTAATAATGCAAGGAGCAGCTTATGGTTTTGCGGCTTCTATTATGGCAATAATACCGCTAGGCTGGGTTCAAGGATTATTGATTAATATGCATAAATTTTTCTTGGTACCACCGCCTGAGCATGCGCAGACAATTGTTATTATAACATTGTTAATAATAGGGACTTCTTTTGGAGCTATAGGAAGTTTTATGTCTATAAAAAAACATTTACAAGTATAAAAGAGGATAAAAGTTAATGGATAAAACGATAGAGCTGGTTAATTCGGTAAAAGATATACAAGCAATGCCTAGTGTCATTGTTAAGGTTTTGAATATTATTAAAAAACCTACAGTAAGCATGAAAGAACTTGGTGATTTAATAATGTATGATCAATCGTTGGTTATAAAAATTTTGGCATTAGTAAACTCTGCTTATTATGGTTTCTCACAACAAATAAGTTCAATTAGTATTGCATTATCTCTTTTGGGAATTGTAAAAGTAAAAAACATCATTGTTGCCGTTGCGATGAAACCAATGATGTCAAATCAAGGTGATAAAGAACTTTGGAAACATTCAATTAGAGTTGCTGCCGGATGTGAATATATTGCAAAACTCACTCAAGTTATGGATTCTGATGAAGCGTTTATTGCTGGATTTATTCATGATGTTGGTAAAATTATATTAAGTATGTCAAATGCAAAAGCTTATAATAAAGTTGTTGATTTAGTAAAACAAGGTAATGATGTATTAGAAACTGAATATAAAATTTTCAGTTCTGATCATGTAAGAACGGGTTCTTTACTAGCAAAAAGATGGCAATTACCGATTTTATTGGCTAATATTGTATCATATCATCACAATCCGGCTTTGTCATCAATTCCGGTTCCTTGTAATTTAGTTAATTTAGTTGATAAATTAGTTCAAGATAATTTAGATGTAAGTAAAATCGATAAAGGATTTTTGAAAAGTATGAGCTTGAGTCTTGACGATATGGAAGAATTAAGAGAAGTTATTTTGCAAAAATCTAATTTGTTAATATCTGAACTTTCTTGCTAAGGTAATTATGTCAAATAGGATAGCTTTAATTTCAAATGATAAAGATTTTTTTGATTATATAAAACCATTATTATCATTGCGTAAGTGTGATGAAATTTTTTCGTTTACATTTGCGAGTGTGTTAAAAAAACTTAAATATTTAAAAAATGCAGTTATTATAATCAATAGTGAAGGGGCAAAAGATAGAACTTTAGATTTTTTAAAAATCTTATCAAATAACCCAATTATTGTATCTTCTTTTAATTCTGATAATGATTATGATATGCAATGCATTCAAAACGGTGCATTAGCGTTAATAAATTTACTTTCAGAATCAGATGAAATTAATGCTAAACTTAAATTGGCACAAAAACATACAGAATTTTTAGATAAAATATTAAGATATGAAAATATTCTTGTTAAAAATAATATTTTTTCAAGCAATAATGGTGTTTTAAAAAAATATGATGAAATATTAGATGAAACTCTTCAAAATATTTATGATAAATCTATAAAAGCCGTTTTTGTTGCAATTTCTCCAAGTAATACTGCAAAGTTTTTACTTAAGCCGGAAGCCATAGAATCAATAATTTTAGATAATATCAGACAAAGTGATTTATTAATGAATTATGCACCTAATAAATATTTTTTGCTTTTATTTAATACAGATATTGATAATGCATCAAAAATTTGGAATAAAATAAAAACGAATTTACCAGAGGAAATTTATGCAGGTTTTTCAGCTATAACTAATCAAAAACGTCAACAATTGATTAATGAAGTTTTAAATAAACTGCATGAAGCAATTAATAATAAGGTAGATATTACTGAACAAAAAATAGATTCTATTGAAAATTTAAATATTGGGCTTAATGATTTAGGCGGTTATTCAAATTTTAAATTATTTAAACAAGATTTTGAAAAGAAATTTGAACAAATAGTTGCTCCGGCGTTTTATCAAATAGCTCAAAAATATAAAGATTTGCTTCGCGGAGTTGCAATTACGCAAAATTGCTCAGCAGCTCTTGGAATATTTAATATTAAAACAAAAAGCTCAACTTTCTGTTTTAAAATTTCAGGTTCCGGTTATTCAAAATTTTTGGTAGATGTTTCAATTACAAAAACTAATGGAGAAGTTGATTCTAAAAGAATTAATTTAGAAATTGAAGAATTAGAGTCAGGTTTGATTGAAGATATGCTTGAACAATTTATTGCAGAATATAAAAAGGAGATTGATTATGACAATATTTAATCTTGAAAATTCATTATTACTAATTGTTGATTTGCAAGAAAAACTTGTAAATGCCAGTTTTAACAAGGATTTAATTATAAAAAAATCATCAATTTTAACGAGTGCATGTAAAATATTAAATCTTCCGATTTTTGCATCAGAACAATATCCTAAAGGCTTGGGAAATACACTTGAATGCTTAATTGAAAATATTTCTCCACAAAATATTTATGAAAAGACGGATTTTAATGCTCTTAAAAATGAAAATTTAAAGCAAGCAGTATTAAATGAAGGGCGCAAACAAATAATTTTATGCGGTATAGAAACTCATATTTGCTTATATCAAACTGCAATGAATTTGAAAGAAATGGGCTATGATGTAACAATAATATCTGATTGTTCCGGAAGTAGAGCGGAATTAGAACATTTATCAGCGCTGCAAGAATTGAGATTTAATAATATTTCAATAAAAACTACTGAAATGATATTGTTCGAACTTTTAAAAACCGCAAAACATGAAAAATTTAAAGAAGTTCAAGCCTTAATCAAGTAATATCAATAAAATTTTATCATTAAAATATTTAGAAGAAAGCTTTGATTCCTAAACCTATTAAAATTAATCCGGCAACTATTTCTAAATTTTTTGTAGGGAGATGTTTTAATTTGCGTCCGGCATAAAAGCCTAAAAGAGCGTTGAAAAAAGTAACCATAGTAATTAAAATTGCTGGTTTAACGATTTTATTTCCAGAAAGTAGCAAGGAAATTCCCGCAGAAAATGCATCAATACTTGTTGCGATACCGATTAATAACAAACAGACGAAACCTAAGCACAAATTTTTTTCTTGTTTTTTTTCAAAAGCTTCAATAATAAATTTAAAACCTAAATACGTAAAAATTAGGAAAACAATTATAGAAGCAAACGGCTCAATATAAGTTTTAACAAAATTTGTTATCAAATATGCAATTATAGGCATAAATCCTTGAAAAAATCCCGTAAAACTTGCCAGCTGCAAAGCTGTTTTAAATTTTTCTCTTTCAAACGTTAATCCATAAGTGAAAGAAACTACGCTTGCATCAATAGATAAGGCTAATGCCAATAAAAAAATTTCTAAATAAGACATAATCTTCAGCTCTTTCTAAAAAACATTAGTTTTAATAGGATTTTTGAATTTTGTAATATTGCTTTGGAACAATAATTTTACAGTACCAACCGGACCGTTTCTGTGTTTTGCAATGATTATTTCAGCTTCTCCTTTATTCGCAGCTTTTTCTGCTTCATCTTCGTCTTCATTTGCGTTTTTATAGTATTCGTCACGATAAATAAACATTACAATATCTGCGTCCTGTTCAATTGAGCCGGATTCTCTCAAATCAGATAGCATAGGACGTTTATCCGTTCGACTTTCTACTGCACGAGATAATTGTGATAATGAAATTATTGGAACATTAAGTTCTTTTGCAAGAATTTTTAGTCCTCTTGAAATGCTAGAAATTTGTTGCATTCTATCTTCACGCCCAGTACCTTCAATAAGTTGTAAATAATCTATTACAATTAATCCTAAGTTTTTTTCTGCCATTGCTAAACGACGGCATTTTGCGCGCAAATCAGTGATTGTTACCCCTGCTGTATCATCAATATATATCGGTGCTTGAGAAAATTTATCCATTGCAACTGCTAATTTTTCCCAATCCTTTGCTTGCATATTACCTGTTTTTAGTCTTTGAGTATCAACTTCAGCTTCAGCGCACAAAAGACGTTGAACTAATTGTTCTTTTGACATTTCTAAAGAAAATATTGCAACCGGAATTTTTGCTTTTAATGCAACATTTTGAGCTATATTTAATGCAAAAGATGTTTTACCCATTGCAGGACGTGCTGCCAAAATTATTAAATCTGATTTTTGCAAACCATTTGTCATTGTATCTAAATCATAATAATCTGTAGGTGTTCCAGTAAGAGTTCCTTTATTATTATATCGTTCTTCAATTTTTGCGTAAGAATCATATACCAAATCTTTTATTGGAACTAAAGCTGTTGAGGCTTTTTGTGATGCTATATCAAAAATTAATCTTTCTGCAACTTCTAAAGATTCTTCTATCGGATTTAAATCATAACCGGAATTAATAATTTCAGAGCCTGCGTTAATCAATGAGCGTTTAATAGCTTTTTCTTGTACAATTTTTGAATAATATTCAACATTTGTTGTAGTAATAGTTTTGTAACTTAAATCATTTATATAAGCACGACCACCGACTAATTCAAGCTTTTGATTAATATTTAATACGTCAGACACGGACACAATATCAATTTTATCTTCACCATTATAAAGTTGTAACATAGCTTCATATACATAACGATTTGCAGGTTTATAAAAAGATTCCGGATGTAAATGTTCAACTACCTTATTCATGCAAGTAGGACTAACAAGAATTGCACCTAAAATTGCTTCTTCTGCATCAATATTTTGAGGCATCAACTGTGCTAAATCTTCATTCCGATTTTGTTGCTTAGATTTTGTTGAATATGAAGTTGTCATATCTTTTCCCACTCCTGTCTATTTATTTTGACAGCAAAGAAATATTTTATCAATATTTTGTAAAAGATTGTAAATGTTTTTATTATTCTCTTAAGTGTCAATCTCATAACTTAACAATTCTTAACAATTGCTTTATAAAAAAATGTTTATATTATATATTATATATTGTAAGTATTAAAAATTGGATGTTATTTAAAATATTTGCCTCTAAAGCAATTGATTTAAAAAGTAATCAACAAGTTTTTGATAGTTTATGAGAAATATATGCGTGAAATTATAGAAAGGAAATTATTATGAGAATTGCATCAATTAATAGTATTTCATGTTGTAAACCAAATTTATCTAAAAGAGCTAATCTAAGAGAAGCAGAACAACCACAAATTCAAACACCTATTGAACCAAGTTTTAAAGGTAAAAAAGAAACCGCTACTATTGGTGGAATAATTGGTGCTTTCGCTGGTGCTCTTTGCGCAGGACCTGTGGGCATGTTGGCTGCTGCTGCTTTTGGTGCGTTGCTGGGAGCATGTGATGAAGATCTACCTAACTCTGGTGATGATGATCAAAAAGATGATCAAAATAAACAAATTGGAAATAATGATCAAAAATAATTAATATAAATTAATTTATTAATATAAAGCATTCAAAAATAAATAAGGAAAAATATATGCGTGAGATTAATGAAAGGAAATTATTATGAGAATTGCATCAATTAATAGCATGTCATGTTGTAAACCAAATTTATCTAAAAGAGCTAATCTAAGAGAAGCAGAACAACCACAAATTCAAACACCTATTGAACCAAGTTTTAAAGGTAAAAAAGAAACCGCTACTATTGGTGGAATAATTGGTGCTTTCGCTGGTGCTCTTTGCGCAGGACCTGTGGGCATGTTGGCTGCTGCTGCTTTTGGTGCGTTGCTGGGAGCATGTGATGAAGATCTACCTAACTCTGGTGATGATGATCAAAAAGATGATCAAAATAAACAAATTGGAAATAATGATCAAAAATAATTAATATAAATTAATTTATTAATATAAAGCATTCAAAAATAAATAAAGAAAAATATATGCGTGAGATTAATGAAAGGAAATTATTATGAGAATTGCATCAATTAATAGTATATCATGTAGTAAGCCAAATTTATCTAAAAGAGCTAATCTAAGAGAAGCTGAACAACCACAAATTCAAACAACTATTGAACCAAGCTTTAAAGGTAATAAGCCTAATGCTGTTCAAATAGGTGCTGCTGCTGGTGCTACATTGGGGTTATTAGTAGGAGGAATTTTTGGGGCTGTTGCATTGGGTTTGGTTGGCTTGTGTATGGGTGGAAATATTGAAGATGTTAATGATGAAATAAAAAAGGAAGAACAAGAACAACAAGAACAAAATAATGATCAAAATAAACAAATTGGAAATAATGATCAAAAATAATTAATATAAATTTATTTATTAATATAAAGCATTCAAAAATTCACAGAGGTTTTTGTATGCTTTTATTTTTTTGTGTTTAAGTTTTTAAACATTTTTTTAGGTTTTATTTTTTGATTGAAAATAATTGACAAGCAAAATATTACTAATATTCATTAAAGATAATGTTGCAAATATTTTTGCAATTGTAGATTGGTTAAACCCTTTTCCGAGTTTTGCAATAATTCTAGCAAGAAGAAGTATTCCAACTGTATTATAAAGAGTTTCTTTAACAATATTATTTTGAATTGTTGTTTGTTCATGCCTCTTTTGATATTGTTTAGAAGAAAATGTTTCTATAAATTCTTTTTGTGTCTCTTGGGCAATTTTCATTTCTTCATTATTTAGTGCGAATTTTTTTAACATTGTGTTTTTCATTAAAGTTAAATCTTCAAGTCTTTGTATTTCTTTTTTGTACTTAGATTTATTTTTTAAATAATCGAATGTTGTTGCCATTGTATCTTTGGGATTATTAATATTATTAAGACAATCATCTTTTGCCTTATATTTAGAAATCTTTTCTACATCGCATTTTGATGAAAAGGTTGAAAATGGCATTAACATTGTTATTAAAGTTATATAATTCAATATCATTTTAGAATCTCTTTTTTTTATGTATTTGTTTATTAATAAAAAAAGAGTACTGTTTATTGCTACAAACCCAATATTGAGTGTGTTAATGCCTTTATTAATTTTATTAAAATAATCTTCTTGTTTGTTTTCTATTTCTTTAATAATTTTTTGAGTGTCTGATGTTGATAAAGTATCATTATATTTTAAATTTGTGGCATCTTTATTAATTTTTTTTAAATATTTAATATTTTTTGAAAAATGTAAATTTCCATTGTACTCAAAAGTGTTTGAATATTTTGAATTTAGAATTTGTTCGTAAATGGGATTTTTCTTTATATTAAATTCTATTTCATCAGTTTGTGTTACAAATATTTTAGGATTTGTTAATTCTGTATTTAGTGTTTTTTTAGTGGTTAAACTTTCTGATTTTATCATGTTATCAGTTTTATATTTATTAAAAAAATGGAATCCTAATGCTAATGCAACTCCGCCAAGTGTCATAAATTTAATGTTTTTATAAAAGTTAAATATATTTTTCTTTATTAAAGTTGGAGAAATTGCAGCAATGGTGGATAATTGTGATAAAATTATTATAAATAATAAAAACATTGAATTAACGGCATCTGTAGTTTTTTTTAATTCATAATTATTATTAATATCAATAGTATTAAGAGCGTTGATGATTGTTCTTTTTTTTGCAATATCAACTTGATTTAAATTATTTGTACTAGGATTTATCCCTATAACACTCACCATATACACCCACCTTGACTATATAATACAATAATATAAAAAATTTTTCAATAAATAAAAAAATCTTATAGATTCTCCAATTAAGCATAAATATTCTGTTAACAATTCTTAATAACCACTTTACTGTAAAAAAATTTTGTTTTAGTATTCAAATAAGAAAAGTGTGTAACTTTTGAGGGTATATGTATGAAAAAGGTATTAACAAATGACGGTGTGACATGAAGTTTATGTATAAAAATTGTTAGATGAGAAATTGTCAAATGGTTAATGTGTGAGTGTTAAAAAAGGTGTTTTATATTTTAAATAAAATTATAATATAATTTTTATTAAATGAATACAAAAACCCTTATATTTTGTGTTATAATGCCTTGGGAGAGAGAATTATGTTTGACTATTTAAAAGGTATTATTTCAGATAAAAGAAAATCTGTAAAAGGAAATTATGTAACTATTGAGGTTGCAGGTGTTGGATATTTATTAGAAGTTACAGACAATGATTTTGTGCAACTTAATACAAGTGAAACTGTGCAAAAAATGTATACTTCACTCATACATAGAGAAGATGCAATGTTATTGTATGGCTTTTCAGCAAAAGAAACTCGAGATATTTTTCAAATACTTCTTTCTGTATCAGGCGTTGGGGCGAAAATGGCAATTGCACTTTTGAGCGAATTTGATACTTATGATTTAATTTCATTGGTAATAGATGGGAATTTTAAAGAGCTAACACGTGCAAAAGGGGTTGGTCCAAAATTAGCACAAAAAATTATTCTTGAACTTAAAGATAAATTAATGAAAGCGGATGTGCCTAAAATATCGAACCCTAAAATACCGCAGAATCAAGCAGTGCTTGATGCTCAAACAATTATGGAATCATTAGGGTATGAAAATCAAGAAATTGAAAATGCGCTAGCGCGTATTTTACCAACAATAGAAAATGCCGATAATGCAGAAGAAATTTTACGAAAAGCATTGACGTGCTTGTCAACCTAATAATAAACAATAACAATATTTAAATTAAAGCTAGCATTAGGATTGAAGATTTTCTAATGCTAACTTATTAAATTTTAATAATATTTATTAATACCAGTTATCAGTTATAATATTGCTTAAGACATATTGCATTTTTGCTTGTAATTCTTGAGCAGGAATGTATATAACAGTATTATTACGGTCTTTTTCCATTGCTCCAATTACAATTTGGTTACCACCAGTTGTTTCAACGACATTACTTACATTTTCATATAAATTGTCGCCCCCTTTGCTTGACAAGCCACATTTTATAAATTTTTGATAAGGTTCAGTTCCATGTCCATAAGTTGTATTATTACCAGTATTTTTAGTCGCACCTGCTTGTGTTGGAAAATCTTTAAATTTTATTGCTGTTTCTACTAATTTACCAAAATATGTTGCAGTACAATCTATTGCTTCATTAATTTCTCCATCGGTCCAACCATCGGCAATCAAAGTAGCTCTAGATTTTTCTAACGCAGCTTCAACTACTGATACAACACCAGTTCTAACACCTCCTGCTGAGTTTCTCTTGATACTTGCTTGTATTGCATTTGGTATAGTACTTCCTAAGATACTTGATAAATTTGATTTCATCGTATTTTTATTACGTCCGCCTTCCGTTTGATATGGCATCATAATAGTTTCATCAATTGAACGGTATTTTGGATTTACGTATATAGTTTTAGTTGAAACAATATTACCATTGCTATCTACGCAATTAATATTAAAATCAAAATGTGTGTTAATATCTTCTGCAAATATAATTTTATCATTTAATATACTAACAAGATTAGAATGTTTGCTTGGTGAAATATCTGTTAATGTAAAATTATAGCCTTGAGATTTTAAGTCTGAGTAATTTTGACAAAAAGTATATGATGTTCCCATAGGGTTTATTCCATTTATAATAGTTGAATTCCAATCAATTTTTTTATCAGCTTCTTTTTGTGGATCAGGCTTAATAAAAATAGTCATTGTTTGTGTTATTTTTGTAGTGTTACCGTTAGCATCCGTTGATGTTGCTTCAACTGTGATTGGATATGAACCAGCATCTTTTCCAATAGCGTTAATGTATAATTTACCATTTTTCATCGTAATTAAACCGTTATTGTCACCAATGTATTTTATGCTATTGCTATTATTGTCATTGGTCCAAGTGTAAGCATCATTTATAGTTTTTGCTTCTCCAGAATTTAACATGAAATTAGTCGCTTTAAAGTTTACGACATTAGTGTTAACCGGATTATCCTCAATACGTGTAGCGCTTTCTTTGACAACTAATTTAATATTAATTGTTTTAGTTTCAATAGGAGTTGATTCACCGGGGTTGCAACATTTAACAGTGACAGGAATGGTATGTGTTCCTGCATTTAAAGCTGTCGCATTAACAGTTAATTTTCCACCACTAAATTTTATAACTTCGTCAGAATATCCGCCTCCAACATTAATATAGTTATCTTTTGCATCATCAGCCCAAGAGTATACATTATTAAATGTTTGGTTTGCTTGAGAAACTGTAAAAGAAGTTTTTTTGAAAGAAACAAAACCTAAATCTGTTCCAGACGGTAATGGTTTGCTATAACTACCATTTCCTGGCAAAGTCGGATTTATTAAAATGCCACTGCCAGTGCCAGTGCCAGTGCCAGTGCCAGTGCCAGTGCCACCACTATTATTGCCTGCTTTAATTTCAGCAATCATATCTTTGCATTCTTGAGAATTCTCAAAATTGCGAGCTTCTGCCATTAATTCAGCATAAGTTTTTCTTTCAGAATTGCTACATAATCTATCAGTAAATAATTTTTGGTATTTGTTTAAAATTTTGCTATATTTAGGGTCTGTAAGAACATAAGCGTTCCCGTCCTCATCATAAACTGTGTCATAAGAATCTCTGATAGCTGTAAGCGTAATATTGGCTTTTTGAATTGCGTTAAGCTCAATTCTAGCTCCGCTTTCACCAGTTTCAATAATTGTATCAACATAAGCTTTGATGGCTGTGCGAATTTGATTCTTTAAATCTTGTGGGTTTAATCTTTCTGTCGTATTTGATGCATCATAAATTATTTGAGAATAAACAGCAACAAGTTCTGGGTCATCAGCATAAGCGTATTTTCCTAAGCTTACTAAATCTTCATATTGTGAAGCTGTATTCAAAAATAACTCTTTTAAATATTCATTTACATATTTGTTTGCATAAGTTTCATTGATTAATCTGTTTAAATTGTTTTCATTCATTAAACCTTGTAATTCTTCCGCAGTAGTACATTCACTCATTTTATCCAAAAGAGCATTTTTAACATCATTTGCAATATCTGCAGGTAAATTTTGTTGATTTAACCAATTTTTTACTTTATCAAACATTTCAATATATTTTTGCATAACTTCGGTTTCATCTTTGTCCAAAGCCCCATAATTACTAACATTTGTGCCTCTTGCACAACCATTTCCTTTATTAATATCAAGGGTATCAAAAAAAGCATTAATTTCTGAAGCAGAAATTTTGCCATTATAATTTGTTTGTATAAACTGTGAAAATTCATTCTTAGTTACTGCGCTATCTTTATTTGTGTCAGCATCTTTAATCCATTTTGTACCATAATTCGCTAAAAATTTCTTAATCTCGTTGATACCGTTTGAACTCATGTCGTTCTCCTTTTGCTTTTTTCCCTATGTATCATGTATATCGGCATTTTTTTGAGAAACTTTAGTGATTTTAAGTAAATTGTTACAAATATTTACATTTTGAATCCAGACGAAATCTGTTTAGATGTGGAATATATAGAAAATCTTATATAAAATAATATAACTACGTTTTTTTAAAAGGTAAAATATCTATCAAAATCAACATCATCAAAATTTGATAGTAAATAAACTAATTCATCATCATCATCGAGACGTTGGTAATTATATTCGTCAAAAAGCCAATATTTAGGGTTGATTCCTTTTACTCGAACTACATCTTTGGCTTTTAATACATTTAATTTTTTCTTAACGATATCAATAGGGATTCCGACTAATTTCGCAAGCTCAACCGCAGTAATACCTTCTTCATTACTGTATTTTTCTGGGGTAAGGAACATGAGTTCCAAACCAATCATTTTTAATTCTTTGTCTTCTGTTGCTGAACTCATACAAATATTATAACTCGTTTTTATAAAATTTTATCATTTTTTTATATTAATTATAAAGAATTTAGAAAGTGAAATTCCTTTAAATTTATGTATAAAGGGTATTTGATTAATTTTCATGATTAAAATATAATTAAAATTATGCTAGACTTGAAAAAATGCCAAAAAGAGGGAAATGCAATTAAATGGCTAAGTACAGCACATTTAACTTGCGATTTATATAATAGTTTTTTAAATCCTTTAATGCCTTTTATAGCTGCAAAATTAGGATTTACAATGGCTATTGCAACAATAATTATGGGGATTTCTCATATATGCTCAAATTTGTTGCAACCAATTTTTGGTTTTTTTGCGGATAATATTTATAAAAGATTTTTTATTTTTTGGGGTGTATTGTTATCATCAATTTTTATTCCACTAGCAATACTTGCACCAAATATATTTTTGCTAACAATGTTCATGGTTTTAGGCTCTCTCGGCGGTAGTTTATTTCATCCACAGGCTTTTGGGTTTATTAATTATTTTTCAAAAAGTTCGTGTGCTAATAATATGGGCTTATTTATATGCTTTGGAGCGATTGGCTTTGCTTTGGGACCGTTAGTTGTTACTTTTATTATGCAATATGCTGGACTTGAAAAGATTATTTATACTTCTATATTTGGCTTAATTGTGACGGCTGTGATGTTTGTTTTTGTTCCTAAGCTTTCTAATATTCCAAGAAAGCCTGAACCGCATAAAAAATTTTTAGCTTCATTAAAAGAATTGTTATCTAATAAACAAATTGATATCTTAATAGTTATTGCCACAATGAAAGCTTTAATTACAATGAGTTTTAATATTTTATTGCCATTTTTATGGAAAGAAATGGGGCATTCACCTTTTTATATCGGTTGTGCTTTATTTTTATTTATATTTGTTGGTTCTATTTCTTCATACATTAGTCCACATGTTGAACGTAAATATGGCGCAGCTCCCGTAATTTATTTTTCTATGCTTACTACATTACCTTTAGTAGCATTGTTTTGTATATTTTTGGATAAACCTGTTATATCTTTAATAATATACGCAATAACAGGTTTTACAACAAATTTTGCTCAACCGGTAATTGTAGTTTTAGCTCAAGATACTTTACCTAAATACAAAAGTTTGGTTTCTGGTTTTATGAATGGTTTTTGTTGGGGAATTGTTGCAGTAACTCTATCTTTCATCGGAGCTGTTGCTCAAAAAATAGGTATAATCAATGTTTTATTAATACTTTCAACAATTCCTGCAATTTGTTCGTTTTTTGTTAAATATTTGAATTTTTCAACAAAAAGTGCTGAATAAATTAAAAAAGATAAATTATTTTATGTAGAAAAAATCTAAAGAAAGTGGATGTTGCATGTCGTTCATTGAAAAAACTTGCATTACATATCGTCCGCCTTCATAAAACGTAAAATAATCAGTATAATAATAACGCTCTTCTTTCATTAATCTTACATCTTTTGTTCTAACAACTTCATAGCCACCGGTTGAAGCTTTGTCAGTCATTTTAAAAACCTGTATCCTTATATAATCACAATCCATGCGTTTTGGCGCAATAAATAAGTAATAAACGCGTTCACCTTTAGTAAAATTAATATCATCACATAAAGCATTTTCTTTTGTTATAGGTTGTTTATTAAAAAGAATTATACCTCTTTGATATACGCAACCGCACAGCAAGGATGCAAAAATACTAACTAAAAGAAATAACTTTAATATTTGTTTCATTATCTATCTTCCAAAAGTTTAATTTTTTGGTTAACGATATTTAACATTCTTTCATCTTTTTCGATACCACTATATAAATAATAATATTCTAAAGCTTTATCTGTCATATCTTTTTGTTCATAAGCCATTGCTAAAGAATAATAAGCATAAGGGTATTCTGGCGATAATGAAATAACTTTTTCAAAGCATTTTATGCATTCATCATATTTTTTTTGATTTGCAAGAACAAGACCTTTGTTAAAATACGCTTCAACGCTATCAGAATCAAGGCTTAAAATTTTGTTATAAAAACTTAGGGCTTTATCATTGTAACCTTGTAGTTTATAAATATTGGCGATTTTCATTAAAGTTGTTTTATCTGATGGAATATATATTACGGCTTTTGTGTAACAATCAATAGCTTCGTCATAATTTTGGCGAGCATAAGCGCTATCACCATTTTTTATTAAAACATCATAAGTTACAGCTTGTTCGTTTATTTGTGTTTTCTTTTCGACATTACAATTTTTATTTTCAGATTTTGCTAACAATTCTTTATTAGAACTTCTTAATCTTGCTAAATCATTTGCATAATCAGCATTTCCCGGTGCAAGTGATACCGCTTTTGAATAAGCTTCATAAGCAACTTCTGTGCAACCCATTTTTTCATTGGCTTTTGCATAGCCATAATAAGCAACAGGTTCTTTGTTATTCATATTTATAGCATCTTCAAAATATAAAATAGCTTGACCATAATCTTCTTTTTCATATAAATCATAGCCATAAGCTAGTGTTGCAGACATTAAATTCTTTTCAATTCTTTCATTAGGTTGTTTTTCTAAAATTGATTTATAAAGTTCAATAGCTGCAATATAATTATTCATTGCATGTAAAGTTAAGGCTTTATTGGCAAGGAGTTCAATATTATCCGGTTCTGATTTTAAAGCGAAATTATAGAATTTTAGAGCGTTTACATAGTCGCGTTTTCTATGATAAGCGTAGGCTAATTCTTTTTTAGTTTCAATGTCAGAAGTATCCTTAGAATAAGATTTTTCTAAATTAAATAGTGCTAAATCCCAATTATCTAGTTTTTTATAAACCAATCCTAAGTTTTTATACGCATCTGCATCTTCAGGGAAAGCTTTTAAATATTCTTTGTATTGTTCAATAGCATCATCATATTTCCCCATATTGCCTAATAAATTTGCGTAATCAAATTTAAGCTCTACAAGTTTTGGATTTAAATAGAAAGCTTTTCTAAAATTGTCGAGAGCTTTTTCGTTTTCACCAATATTTTGATATGAAAGTGCGAGAATGCCTATAATTGAAGTATTGTCATTGTCATTTTGTAAAGCTTTTTCTAGCATTGTTGTCGCCGCAGAATATTGTTTTGTGTCAAACAAAGCGATACCATATTTTTTATATTCACTAAATGCTGAAGGAAATTTTTTGTATATAGTTGAATAAATTTCGCATGCTTTTTCTGGCTGTTTCGACAGATAATAAACATTAGCAAGGTTTTCATTTGCTTCTATATGGTCAGGATAAGCATTTAAAAAATCTTGATAATATTCAATTGCGTTATCGTAATTTTTTCTAAAATATTCAATGTTTGCTAAATTTAAATAATTATATTTATATTCAGGATAGATAGATTGGGCTTGGTTAAAAGAATTGAAAGCATTTTCATAATCGCCTAATGTTTGTAAAATGTTTCCCATGCTAATATAAATAAAGGCATCGTTAGGTCTTAAGTGAACAGCCTTTTTGTATGCAGATAATGCTTGTTCATATTCTCCGATATCAGAATAAAGTCCTGCCATTTTTGTATAAAGCATGGCATCTTCGCCGTTTATATCAATAGCTTTTTGAATAGCTTCAATTGCAGATTTATAATCGTTTTTATATTCATAAGCACATGCCTGTTGATAAAGAGCATGAGCCTCTTTTGACATCTTAGCCTCTACGTTTGGCTGTAATGCTAATGTGCATATTAAAAACAACAATACATTTATTTTTTTTAAGTTCATTTCTTTCAGCCCTCAATATAATTTTATCAGAAAAAAACTCTTTTAACATATTTTAGATTATTTAAATATTATATGCAATAATTTTACAAAGTTCAATTAATTTTTCTGGAAAAATTCCTAAAAAAACTGTTATAAATGTTGTTATATATAATACTAAATTTTGTGTGAACAATGATTTTAAAGGTTTAATATTTAAATTTTTATCATCATACGCAAACAAAGGTATTATGATTTTTAAATAATAATACAAAGCAACAACCATTAACAATAACAAAATCATTAAGAATGGAACAAAAATCAAACCTGAATTTGCAATTGCTGTGAATAAATAAATTTTCGCAATAAATCCTGAAGTTATTGGAAAACCTGCAAGAGCAATTACTAAAATGACATAGCATAAAGAGATTGAATGGTTTTTGTGGAATAAGCATTTGAAATCATTAATATTAAATCCAGTGTTATTTGCTTCTGCAATGTTAAGGTATGAAAATGCGCCAATATTAATGATTACATAAGTTATTAAATAAAAAATTACGGTTGAAAGATTATAAACACTAACTAAACTTGCCGCAAACAAAATATATGATGCGTTTGCAGAAGATGAGCAGGCAAAAATTGCTTTCACATTTTTTTCTTTTATAGCATAAGTGTTTGCCCAAAATCCAGTAATCAAAGAGATAATAATTATGACAAAACTTAATTCAAAACTCGTACCTAAACTGAAAACGAGTAATCTGCATAAAATTCCAAACATTGCAAGTTTTGGAATTGTTGATAAAAATGCAAGTATTGAAGTTTCGCAGCCTTTATAAACATCAATGATCCAATTCGCAAACGGAAATATTGCAAGTTTAGAAATTAGACCTAAGACTATCATTAATCCAGAAAATGTTAATAATAAAGATGGGTTTATATTCGTCACGTATTCATATATTTCATTTAAATTTATACTTGAAGTTAATCCGTATAAGTAAGAAACTCCAAATAAGAAAACACCGGTAGAAACAGCATTTGTGATTAAATATTTAAAAGCAGCTTCTTTTGAGTAGTATTCGTTTTTTGTCGCGATTAAAAAGTAGGTTGGTATTGATAACATTTCAATTGATATGAATAAAGTTAAAAAATCATTAGAAGATACAATAAACATTGCACCTAAAATTGCTGTTAATAAAACAGCATGAAAAGTATAAGCATTTTGTTTTAAGCTTTCTACTAAATTTTTTGTGAGTATTGCGACAAAAAATCCGCATAATAATATCATAAAATGAAATAATAAGGTGTAACTATCAGACATTAAAGCTCCACGTAAACCAAAATATTGTGGTTCTGTTTGGACTGTTGATAATAAAAATATTGATAATGTGATTCCAATAACAGACATTAAACGTGCATATCTATAATGTTTTGGAGATAGAATCATAGATAATACTAAATGTAGTAGTATAAATGTTATTAAACACGCTTGTGGCAATAAAATATTAAAAAAATCATTTATCATAAAATTTTCCTTAAAAATTAACCATATTTAAAATTGTATTTGGGAATAGTCCAAATAAAACAAGTCCAAATGTAATCATCGCAAGTATTATAAATTCATGCATTGAAATATCATTGATGTTTTCAAATTTTTCTCCTTGTTCTCCCATAAATGCCGAATGTAAAAATTTGAGCATGTAGCAAGAGCTTAAAATTAATAATGGTAATGAAAATACTGCTGCAAATTTCAATACTTCGCTCATTTCAGAGGTCATAGCAGCAATTATAGTTAAAATTTCACTTATAAAAGGTGCAAATGCCGGAATTCCAATTGAGGCAAGCACGATAATTGTTGCAAAACCAAATAATCTTGGTAAATTTTTAGCAATTCCGCCTATTGAATTTATATCACGAGTTTTGCATCTTAAATATACTATACCGCATATTTCAAATAGCCCTGCTGTTATTAAGGCATGAGCGACGATGTGAAATATAGAAGCTTCTATACCAATAGAATTGCAAGCACATAAACCTAATAAAATTAAGCCCATATTTGAAATACTTGAGTAAGCAACAATTCGTTTTATATCAGTTTGTGCAAAAGCAACAAAGGCTGTGAATATAATATTAATCAATGCAAATATCACAAGATAAGGTACAAGAATTTCAAAAGAATCTTTTAATATTATAAAATTGTACATAAATAAGCCATAGGCACCGGTTTTAAGTAAAATTCCTGCAAGAATAATACTAATAGGAGTCGGAGCTTCTGTATGTGCATCAGGTAACCAAGTATGTAAAGGTACAATAGGAAGTTTAACTCCAAAACCTAATACGAAACATATTGAAATTAAAATTTGTATACTTAGTGGAATGTTAGAAACATTTAAGTCTGAATATTTTGCGGTTAAAATTCCTGTTGAAACATAGTTGAAATAATGTAGTAAAAGCATGCCAAGCAACATAAACATGCTTCCTGCAAAAGTAAATATAACAAATTTCATTGCCGCGTTTTTTGCGCCACTAGTTTTACTAGAGGAAATACTACCCCAATCATTTCCGATTAAGAAATAAGCAGGAATAAGTTCTAATTCCCAAAACATAAAGAATACAAACATATCATTTGCTGTAAAAATACCTAAAATAGCTGATTGTAAAAGCAAAAGCATTGAATAATAAAATTTGTGATTTTTTCTTATATGAAGTTTACTTGCAAAAGCTGCAATTAAAAATATAAAAGCTGTTAGAATTACTAAAATCATTCTTATGCTGTCTATTTCAAATAAAAATCGAACACCGATTGATTGAATCCAGTCAAGTCCGCAAATACTGAGGTTTGCTTCATAAGGGTTCGCAGGGCTAAAAAATAAATAAAGTAATATTGTATAAACAAATTCTGCACCAAAGATACTTTTTGCAAATCGTCTTATTAGAATTTCATTATTCGTAAATAAGGGTGATAATAAAAATAACGAAGTTATCAACGGAAAAAATATTAAAAAAGGTATTGATAATAATATATCCATTTATTGAGTTCCTCCTAAAGTGCTTAAAACTGCTGTGTATGTAATAACTAAACAAATAATGATTGTTGTTATAATAATTAAAGCATACATATTGTACGTTTGAACATTTCCGCTTTGATACTTTGAATCAAGTATTGAAATTCTAGTTGAAAATCCGTTAATTAATTTAACGTAACCGTTCATAATATTGTTTTCAATAAATTCAAACGATTTTACCAAAAATTTTGCGAGAGTTTGCGTAAATTTATAGTTTGAAAAGATTTTTGTTTCTATATTATTGCAAATATTAGCTGTGATATTATAAATCTTAGTAATTACGGTATTATAAAATTTATCTAAATAAAACCCGTTTAAACTTAATTGATAAATTATCGGAACACGCCAAAAAAGATTCTTCAAATGCATTATATAAACACACCCCCAAGCAGTAAGTGCCCACCAAAAAGGTTCTGCAATCTTGTATTCAACTTTTGTTCTAATATAAAAGTAAAAAATTATGTTGCATAAAAGTAAGCCTAAATGTGTAAAAAGTTCTAATTTGTTTTTAAGAATTTTTGTAATACCATTTTTATCTACAAGTAGCAAGGCTATTTTTATTATGTAAAAAGTCGTCAAAAAAGCTATTATACAATATATTACAGAAAGAGGTTTGTCCAATGTCGTATATATAAGCTCTTTTGAAACCATGCCTGCAAAAATCAAACCTGAAAGTGATAATGCTGATAATACAAATATAGCAAAATTATAATAATTCCATTTTTCATCATTAGGTAATGTTAAGAATAATAACGTTTTTATAAAAGCATGCGCTACAAAAAATATTATGGCTGCTTTTATGTTTAATTCTCCGATTGCAATAAGGGCTAAACCTAATTGAGCAGAGGTAGAATATGCAAGTACACTCTTTGGGTTGCTTTGAGAGCAGGCATTTATTGAACATATAAATGCTGTCAAAATTCCAATAACAATTATGAATTTAAGAATAAAAGTTTCTAAAATAAATAAAGGTATTAATCTAATTGTTAAGAATAAACCTAAAGCAACTAATGTTGCAGAATGTAAAAGTGCGCTAACTGGAAGTTTTGCACACATTGCATCTTGAAGCCAAGTGTAAAACGGAAATTGTGCTGATTTTACAAATGCTGAAATTGTAAACAAAAGGCAAATTGCAATATAAATTAATTTAGGAGTATAGGCATAAGTAAATATTGATATAATATTAAAATCTAAATATGATAAAGACGTAAGCTCCGGATTATTAGCGTATACATACATGTAATAAGATGTAATAATAATCCCTGCTAAAAAAGCTGTATCACCGATTCTATTTATTATAAAAACTTTTTTAGATGCAAGATTACAAATTTTATTTTTGTAATCATAAGCAATTAATAAATAAGAAACAACTCCTGCAATTTCCCAAAAGAAATATGTTTGATATAAGTTTGGACTAAAAAACAATGCACTCATTGCAAAATTAAATAAATTTAATAATGCAAAAAATCGGTAACTTTTTTTGTCATTTTTCATATATGATATAGCAAAGATTTGAACAAACATACTGACTAAAAACAAAACAAATGCAAAAATTAAAGCAGTTTTATCAATATGTAATCCGCAATTAATGATAAAATCATTAATTTTAATAAAAATAAATTGATTATCATAAACCACATCGTTAGGGATTTTGTATAAAGCAATTCCTGTTAACAATGAGCCTAAAAAAGAGGTCAAAATTGTTAAAAAATAAATGATTTTTCTGTTAACAAAGACAGAAAAAAATCTTCCAATCATGATTATTAAAAATATCCACAATGGTAAAAATACTGTCAAATATATGTTATTTAAAAGAATTTCTGCCATCACAAATCTCCGTATGCTTCTATGTTTTCTGATTTTTTGTATTTATACATTATATAAAATAGATAAAGTCCGATAGCAAGTTCTATTGCGCCAATTGCAATGTAGAATAATGAAAATATATAGCCGTGTTTTGATAAATTGTCACAATAAGTTCCAAAAGCAATAAAATTTATATTTATTCCTGTAAGCATAATTTCTATTGAAATTAATAATTTTATAACATGTTTTGACATTATAGAACCGATAATGCCGATTAAAAATAAGCATAAACCTATAAATAAATAATGATATAAAGTAATTTCTGAAAACAAATTCATTAAGATTTCACCTCTTTATTAAATAAAACCAAACCTACAACAACGATTGTTAATATTAAAGATATTGCTTCAAATGCATAAACATAATTTACATATATTCCGTTAACAAAAGCTTCCATCGTTGTGTAAAAATTATTTTCAACAAAATTTTGTATTAAAAACCCTTCAGGTACAATTGTCAATGAAGTAAGTATTAAATAAATTAATGACATAATAAATAAACAAGAAATTAAAATTAATAAATATTTAAGATTTGTGTCATCCTTTTTGAGATTTTTATCCTTAGTTTTAGAATTAGTAAACATTACAGATAATCCAATAATTATTGGCACTGCAAGCCCATAAATCGCAATTTGAATTACAGCATTGTATTCAGAGCCTAATAGATAAAATAATAATCCTGCAAGGAAAAATACAACAATTGCAGAAAGTAATGAATATATTACATTTTTTGCGCAAATAGCGGTTATTGCAAAGATTATTAAAAATATTGCGGTTAAGAAAAATAATATCGAATTAATCATTAAACATTCTCCTTATTATTTTTGTAGATTAATTTTAAATCTTTTTTATCGCAAGTTGCAAGTTCAAAATCTTTTGACATTTCAATCACGCTTCTGGGGCAATAAAATGAACAATTTCCGCAAATTATACATTTTTCTAAATCAAAAATTATATTATTATTGTCATCTAATTTGATAGCACCCGAAGGGCAAACTCTTATACAGGATCCGCATTTTATACAGCCCGATTTTAAACAAGGTTTTCCTCTAAATTTTTCAGGTAAAATTTTTCGTTTTTCAGGATATTCAAGCGTAACCGGTTTTTTGAATAAGTGTTTAAATACCATAAATAAACTTTTAAATGTATTGATAATGTGTTTGAAAAACTTTTTAAGCATAAAGTCCTCCAATCGCGTATTTAAAAATTACCATTAAAAATAAATTTAAAATGGAAAGTGGTAATAAAATTGTCCAAGAAAATTTGAGTAAATCAAAAGATGCTAATCGGGGTAAAGTTGCTCTAACCCAAATAACAACAAATATTATCAAAAAAGCTTTTAAAAATAGCCAAAAAGCTTGTTCAAAATAAATTAAAACACCTGCAATATTTTCAGAAAAAATTATAGGTGACAGGTATTTGCCAAAAGGTGATAAAAAACCACCTAAAAATAAAATAGAAATAAATAATGCATTTGCAAAAAGCATTGCATATTCACTTAAATAAAACATTGCAAATCGCATGCCAGAATATTCCGTATTATATCCGCAAATTAATTCACTTTCAGCTTCTGGCAAATCAAAAGGGCATCTGTTTAATTCAGCTAAGGTTGAAATAAACATTATAACAAATCCTAAAAAACAAGGTATAAAAAACCAATTAAAGAACCCTTTTGTTGACATTTGTGCATAAGTTATTTGCAATAAATTCATTGATGATGCAAGAACAATTATGCTTAAAACTGTAAATGCGATTGGTAATTCATAAGCCAAAATCTGCGCAACATTTCTTATAGCTCCGATTAAAGAGTATTTGTTGTTGCTTGCAAAACCGCCAAGAAATATTGATAAAATAGGTAACGTTGCAAACACTAAATATATTAAAATATTTGTTTTAAAATCCATAAACACAAATTCAGAACTAAAAGGAATAAATCCTAAAACAACAGGAACGCTTATAAAAATTAAAATTGGAGCAAGATTAAATAAAAATTTATCGACACCATTTGGCGTGATATTTTCTTTGCATAATAATTTAAAAGCATCTGCAATGGTTTGCAGAACTCCCCAAAAACCAACTCTGTTTGGGCCTTTTCTTTGTGTAAAATATCCTAACAATTTTCTTTCAGCAAGGACTAGTGCAATAACAATAATTAAAATTGCAACAAAAATTATTAAAAAAGGTATAACATAAAAAGTTACATCACCCCAAAATTGAGGAATGTTGTGTTTTGCAAGAAATTCAATGTATAAACAATATAGATAATTCATATTATTTATCCACCTCCGGTAAAATTATGTCTAAAGAGCCACTTATTGCAATTGCATCGTTTAGATATGTACCAACTAATAGCTTTCGTAATAAATTTACTGAATAATAAGATGGAGTTCGCCACTTTAATCTATATGGTTTATCTTTGCCGTCAGAATTAATATATAAACTTGCTAAACCTCTAGGGGCTTCTATTTCTGAATAATATTCACCATCTGGAAGCTTTAAATTAAGCGGCTTGATTAATGTTTGTTCAAATTTTAATGTTTTAATTTTTGTTAAAGCTTGATTCACAATTTTTAGACTTTCTTGTATTTCTAAAACCCTTGCTTTGTATCTGGCCCAAGAATCTTTTTTGTCAGAGATTATGATATTAAAATCAATGTTATTATATAATTTATCAAATTTTCGAAAATCCAAACTAACCCCGCTTGCTCTTAAATTTACGCCTGTAATTCCATTATTTAATGCTATATCCGACTCTAATACACCTTTATCAACTGTTCTTGACAAAAATATTGGATTCTCGGTTATCAAATCTTCATAGTCTTTTATTTTTGACTTAATAATCTTAGAAATATTTTCCACTTCTTCTAAGTCAAAAATGTCGTGTCTTACTCCGCCAAATACAAAATAGTTGTACATCATTCTTTGACCTGTTAATTTTTCTAGATATTGTAAAATTAATTCTCTTTCTCTAAAAGCATAAAAGAATGGCGAAACAGCTCCTAAATCCATTAAAAAAGCCCCTATCCATAATAAGTGAGATGCTATACGATTTAATTCTAAAAGTAAAATTCTAATATTTTTAACTTTTTCAGAAAGCTCAATTTCAAGCGCATTTTCAACTGTTCGACAGAATAATTCTGAATAAAAAAATCCTGCTAAATAATCAATCCTGTCTACAGTTGGTAGATATTGAATATAAGAAAGTTTTTCTGCCATTTTCTCCATTCCACGATGAAGATAACCTACATCGGGCTCGCAGGAAATTATTTTTTCGCCGTCAAGTTCAAGAATGAGCCTTAAAACGCCGTGTGTAGAAGGATGTTGCGGTCCAAGGTTAAGTTTGTAAACTCTATTCATTCCAACCTAACCTTTCATCATTTTGTACATAATCTTTTTTTAAAGGATGACCATTCCAACTTTGTGGAAGATAAAGCCTTTTAAGATTTTTATTGCCTTCAAAAATAATGCCAAATAAATCATAAATTTCATTTTCATCAGCAATAGCTGAACCAAAGATATCAATGATAGTTTCATAGTTTGTGTTATTATAATGAATTTTCAGTGATTCGTTTTTTTGTGGGGAATATAAATTGTAAATTAATTCAATTCCATTTTCTTGATAATCAACCGCGATAATTTCTTTTAGTAATGTATAATTATAGCTTTCTTTTAGAATTTTTAATAAATTTTTCAAGCCAAAATTCGCGTAAATTTTATTGTTACGAATTTCAATGTTATTAAATTTTTCTTTTAATTCTTGAATATTCATTTTTTAATTTATACTCCGAATTTTGTTATGTTCAAATCTTCTGCTATTAATAAACCACAATCCTCATGAAGTCTTGAGGAATGTGAATTTACAAAATTTTTTCTAGTTAAAATAGATTCTTTTTTTATATTTTTTTGCAATTTTCTTAAAGCGTCAATTAAAGCTTCAGGCTTAGGCGGACACATTGGCAAATAAATATCCACAGGGATTATTTTATCGATTCCGTTAACTACGGAATACGAGGTTTCTGCAAACATTCCACCACCACAAGTGCACGCACCCATCGCGATAACGTATTTAGGCTCAGGCATTTGTTCGTATAATCTTAATAAAGCCGGTGCCATTTTGTGTGTAATTGTTCCCGCGCAAATTAATAAATCGGCTTGCCTTGGCGAGCCGCGAAAGACTTCAGAGCCAAATCTTGCAATATCATTATTAGAAGCTACCGTTTGCATCATTTCGATTCCGCAACAAGAAGTCGCAAAGGTTAGTGGCCAAAGAGAATTAGCTCGGCTCCAGTTTAATAAAAAATCTATCGAAGATATTATTACATTCATTATATCCACCTCAAGATTTTTTTATTAATTGCATAATAAAGCCCAATTAAAAGTATTGAAATAAATACAAAAGCTTCTATAATCGCAAAAATGCCTAATTTGTTACAATAAATTGCAAACGGGTATAGAAAAATTGTTTCAATATCAAAAATCAAAAATAAAATTGCATAGTTAAAATATTTTATATCAAATTTAATATTTGCATCTGAAAAAGTGTCAACTCCGCATTCATAAGTCGTGTTTTTTATTTTTGATTCTTTTTTGTATTGACAGATAAAACCTGCAATAACCATTAATACGGCACAAAACGTTGAAAGTATTATGAATATTAATAAACAAATCAATTCTTTCAAAATATTAAAGCCCCTTTTTATATATTCTCTCTTAAAAATTTTTTTGATACAATAGATTATTATATAATATTAAGATAAATTTATGCGACAACTTGCTATAACAATAATAACATTATTTTTATTAAATTCAGTTTCTTTGATACCTGTATATTCTGCACTAAATGGAAGATTAGAGTATCAAATTCCAATTGATTATTCTCAATTGTCTGAAAATGAACTCAATTTAAAAGCTGAAAAATCTTTCTACAATGCACTAAAAACAAATGATACAAAGGTCAATGATGACATAACGCAAGCTTTAATGTTATATAACATTTTACAAAAAATTAATCCTGATAAGGTTATTTATTATGTAAAAAGTGGAATTTTGTATGATAAAATCAATTTAAATAAATATGCTAAAAGTAATTTTTCGATGGCAATAAGTACTAATCCAGATATTCCTGAATCATATTATTATTTTGGTGAATATTATTATAAAAGGCAAATGTATAGAAAAGCTTTAAAATTGTATCTTGTTGCATATAAATTAAATATGAAACCGAATTATGATTTAGTATATAAACTCGGTGATATTTATCAAAAATTAGGAGATACAAAAAATGCTTTGAAATATTTGCAAATTGAGAATTCTCAAAACCCAAGCGAGAAGCTTGATGCAAAAATCAAACTTTTAGAATCTTTAAACGCGACAAATACTGAATATTAACTTTCATGTAAATACTTCAAAATGCTACAATTGATATAAAATTACATTACTTGTAAAAAGTATGTGTAGGTTTTACAATATAACTTGTAAATAGGTGAATGCTTTAATGAAAACGACTTTAGATAAATTGCGTGTCGGAAAAGACGCAATAATAGCTGAAATAAATTGTGAAGATACCGCTTTAAGATGTCATATTTTAGATATGGGACTAACTCCTGGTGTAGAGGTTACAATGATAAAAACCGCTCCGATGGGTGATCCTATGGAAATTCGCGTTAGAGGTTATGAATTAACATTAAGAAAGCATGATGCGTCAAAAATTTTGATTACATCAATTCATGATGCGCATAATTGCAAGCGTGAAAGCCGAGAATTTGAAAATATTGAACACTCTTTAAAAGGTGAAGAAGTTGAATATACTTCAAGAAAAAACAAATTCCCACTAAAAACAAAATTATCATTAGCTTTAGTTGGAAATCAAAACTGTGGTAAAACAACTTTATTTAATCAATTAACAGGTTCTAGTCAGCGTGTTGGAAATTTCCCTGGAGTTACAGTTGATAGAACAGATGGAACAATAAAAGAGCATAGTGAAGTTACAATAACTGATTTACCAGGGATTTATTCACTTTCTCCATACAGCAATGAAGAAATTGTTACGAGAAATTTTATATTAAACGAAAAACCGGATGGAATTATTAATATTGTTGATGCAACAAATATTGAGCGTAACCTCTTTTTAACAACTCAATTAATGGAATTAAATGTTCCAATGGTAATTGCACTTAATATGATGGATGAGGTTAATCTTAATGGCGGAAGTATTGATGTTAACGGTTTAGAATCGACATTAGGCGTGCCGGTTGTTTTAATTTCTGCGGCACAAAATGAAGGTATCGAAGAGCTTGTTGATCATATAATTAATGTCGCAAAATATTCAGAATATCCAATGAGATTAGATTTTTGTGCAGATAAAGACGGAAAAGAAGGTGCTGTTCATAGGTGTATTCATTCTATAAGTCATTTGATTGAAGATAATGCTAAAGCTGTAAAAATTCCCTTGCGCTTTGCTGCGACAAAGCTGGTAGAAGGTGATAATCTAATGAAAGAATCTCTTGGCTTGGGTGAAAAAGAGATTACTATTTGTGAACAAATCATCGTTCAGATGGAAGAAGAAACAAATCTCGATAGAAAAGCTGCAATGGCAGATATGCGTTTTACGTTTATTGAAAAACTTTGTGATAAATATGTTTTAAAACCACAAGAAAGCGCAGGACATAGGCTTTCTACAAATTTAGATAAAATTTTAACAGGTAAATATACTGCAATTCCGGCTTTTTTAGCAATAATGGCATTAATTTTTTATTTAACTTTTGGTTCAATTGGAGCTTTTTTGTCAGATTTAATGGCTTTAGGAATTGAAAAATTTACAATAATTGTAGATAATATGCTGTCAGCTTATGGTTTGAACGAGGTTGTTCACTCTTTAATAATAGATGGTATTTTTGCAGGCGTCGGTAGTGTTTTAAGTTTTTTGCCATTAATAGTCGTATTATTTTTCTTTCTATCAATATTAGAAGATACCGGTTACATGGCGCGAGTAGCTTTTGTGATGGATAAAATGCTCAGAAAAATCGGGCTTTCGGGTAGAAGTTTTGTCCCAATGCTAATTGGTTTTGGTTGTAGTGTTCCTGCAATAATGGCAACTAGAACTTTACCATCTGAACGTGATAGAAAAATGACAATATTTTTAACACCTTTTATGAGTTGTTCCGCAAAATTGCCGATTTACGCTTTGTTTACAGCCGCATTTTTTGCAAAAAATCAAGTATTAGTGATTATTAGCTTGTATTTGCTTGGAATTTTAGTTGGTATAATTTCTGCCTATGTTATGAAATTGTTTATTTTTAAAGGAAAGCCCGTTCCTTTTGTAATGGAATTGCCAAATTATAGAATGCCCGGATTTGGTAATGTTTATCGTTTAATATACTTAAAAGCAAAAGATTTTGTAACAAAAGCATTTACATTAATATTTTGGGCAACAATTATTATTTGGTTTTTACAAACTTTTGATTTGAAATTAAATTTGGTGTCAAATTCTTCTGAAAGTTTATTGGCGGTTTTAGGAAACATTGTAACACCGATATTTGCACCTTTAGGCATTAATGATTGGCGTATTTCTACGGCGTTTATAACAGGTTTTATGGCAAAAGAAAGTGTTGTTAGTACTTTAAGCGTTTTATTAGGCGGTGATATTGATAAATTACCGTTGTTATTTAATCAATTAACGGCTTTTGTATTTTTGGTGTTTTCACTATTGTATACACCATGTGTGGCAGCGATTGCAACAGTAAAAAGAGAACTTGGTCGACGTTATGCTTTTTTAGTAATATTGCTACAATGTTCAATTGCTTGGTTTGTAGCTTTTAGTGTTTATAAAATTGGTATAATAATTGGTGGTTAAATTAATTAACCACCAATTTTAAATTTTATGTGATTTTAAATTATTCCATCCACCTGCCGTTTGCGTATTGGATTTTACCGCCATTTTGAAAAATATTTGCTGCGCAAAAAGTATAATCATAATGGGTGGTTGTGGTTTCAAAGTTTGAATTAAAAACTTCGGGTTGGCTAGAAGCATCTTGTGCTGCATTACCATGATTGTTATTATTGTTATTCTCTTCGGTGTTATTTCCAATTAAAGTTCCACATGTCGTTTGCCCTTGTCCTTTTCTTCCTAGTTGGTCAAAAGAGCCGGCTGCTCCTACCGGTAAAATTGAGCCATTATTAAACAATGTCACGAAAAATAAATCTCTTCCTGCTCTAGGATTAGGACGATTAGAATTTATATTTATTTGAACATTTCTATAAAAATCATTAGCAGGGTTTCTTTGTGGAGTAATATCTTCGCCTGTTGTATTTTCAAAAGTGTAGCTAATACCGTCACGCGTTGTAAATCCATTTGTATCAACTTGTGTCATAGTTATATAATCAGCTAAAGCCGTAGTATAATTAGTTGAAGTTGTGTCAGTTAAAGAAAGCCTTGAAACATTTTTATCAGCTAATAATTGCCTGTTAGCTTGTTCTAAAACTGAAACAGCTTTCATTACTTTTGGACCAGCTTCGCTACCAATAATATTTGTATTAAGTGTTGGTAATGTAATTGTCGCAACAACTCCAATAATAGCAAGTGTTATTAATACTTCTGCCAAAGTAAACCCTTTTTTCATAAAAAACCCTCTTCTTAATTTTTAAAACTCTAACAACAAAATTATATAATATTTAAAATTTGATGTAAATATTTTAAAGTTGTTTGAAGTTTTTAATACATCTTTACTAATTTTCTGACGTCTTTTATTGTTTGTTGAGCAACTTTTCTTGCCTTTTCGGAACCGGTTTTAATAATTTCATATACAATTTCCGGATGTTCTTCATAATAACGTCGTTTTTCTCTGATTGGTGATAATTTTTCATTTATAACTTTAGCAAGTTGTCTTTTACAATCCGCGCAACCTCTTAAGCCTTTTTCACACTCGCATCTTACTGTTTGAATCCCCTCTTTATCACCAAATATATTCCAATATTTGAAAGCAACTTCACACTCATCAGGATGACCTAAATCATCTTTTCTCAATCGGCTTCTATCTGTTATTGCTGTCATTATTTTTTTAGTTGTAACTTCTTCTGTATCAGAGATTTTAATATCATTATTAAAAGATTTACCCATTTTGTTACCATCAAGTCCGCAAATCAAAGAGCATTCATTTAAAAGCGGTTGAGGTTCTTTAAAATAATCTGTTTTATAGATATTATTAAATCTTCTCATTATATCACGCGTTAATTCAATATGAGCGACCTGATCTATTCCCACAGGAACAAAATCTGCATTAAATAATAAAATATCAGCTGCCATCAATACTGGATAACCCATTAAACCATAATTAATTTGAGTTCCAACACCTTCTTTTGTCTTTAAGATTTTTGCCATATCTTTCAAGGTTGGGTCACGTTCAACCCAATTTTGAGGAGTTATCATACTTAAATATATATGTAATTCTGCTGTTTCTGGAACTAAAGATTGTACATAAATTGTAGATTTTTCCGGATTTATGCCGCAAGCAAGCCAATCTGCCACAACATCAAAAACGTCTTGACTTAAATTTTCGGTTTTATCGTATTTTGTAGTCAAAGCATGCCAATCTGCAACTTGATAAAAACATTCGTATTGATTTTGTAACTCAACCCAATTTTTAATAACACCAAGATAATGACCTAAGTGCAATTTCCCTGTAGGGCGCATACCTGACATAATACGTTTTGTCATCAAAAACCTCCTTGAATTACAAATTATAACAAATTTTTATCTATTCTTAAAACTTTAATTTCTCCGGCTGAAAAATCTGATATAATTTTATTTTTACGAATTTTATTATAGCTTGAACCTGTTACATTTTCAAATAAAGAATTCTTTTTAATGCCGTTTAATTTAATGCAAACATTTTTTTGAGAATTATCAAAATCTAAATTAGCTAAAACGATTACCAAATTATCTTTATAGAATCTTGAATATGCAATAATTTTATCATTATTGCACTTAAGTTGTGTGAACAAACCTTTTGTTACTAAATCAATATTTTGAGCTCTAAAATCAAATGCTTTTTGGAAATTGTATTTAATAATTTCAACATTACCTTCAGGTTTTCTAGAAAAATTAAAAATATCGAGTTTACCGTAATGTACAAAATAACTATCGTCATCGGTTTCGCTGTGTTTTGCTTTTGAGTTTGCCCATTGATAAAGGTATTTATCACCGGATTGAAAACCATCGACAAAATAAGGATTAAAAGGCAATGTCGCCTCTAGCCAACAAATCATTATTGAGAATCGTTCATCACGCTGTACAACAGGGCTGATTTCATCATGGGTTGTAAATGATAATATAACATTTTTTGCTTCAGGATATGAATTTAATAATTTTTTATTAAATTTAACATGGTTAAAAAATTCTTCAGAGGTTTTCCAATTTTTTAGATTAAAAAAACTGCCATAATATCCATCAAACCCAACTTCTAGTAATTTATTATAAGGCGTGAATACTGCAAATTTTGAAGGTGGTTCGCGCCAAGAATCAGAGGCTTCTGCTAAATACATAAAATTTGGATTTTTTTCTCTTGAATAGTTTATTAATTCTTTCCAAAATTTTGCGGGTTTAATAGTTGCAACATCTGCTCTAATTCCGTCAGCGCCTAAAGATATAATCATATCAATAAAATTTTTGTGCGCTTGAATTAAATCTTCATTAAGATTATCATCTTTACCTGTATTAAATAATCTAACATCTGTCCAATCAGCAGGAACTATAGAAACAGATTTTTTATTTTTTACAAAGTATTCAGGATGGTCCAAAAATAAATCATAAGCTCCGCAACTTGGTAAATCAATGATTACAAAGATTCCGCGCTTGTGGCATTCTTCTATAAAAAGTTTCGCTTGTTCTTTTGCAGGGATTGTGGATGTTAAATCAATCAATTGAGGGTTTATTGATGAAAAATCAGAAATTGCATATAAAGAGCCTGCGGTTCCTAATGCTTTTAATTTTCCAGTAGGAGTTATTGGTAGTAGGTGAAGTGTATTTATGTGTAGGTTTTTAATTTCATCAAGTCTATCTATTGCATTTAAAAAATTACCGCTCACTTCGTTCGCGTCAATAATTTCGTCATGGTTTAAATCTTTAGCGTTAAAATTTCTAATATTTATAGAACATATATTGGCATGCCCATTTTGAAAAAGTTCTCTTAAACATTCTTTTGCAATACAAAAATTTGAAAATAAAACTAATATTAAAAGAGTTGTTAAAATTTTAAATTTCATTTAAACCTTCTTTTTTAATTATTTTAGCATAAAAATACAAAGCCCCCGCATACGCGGGGGCTTCAATTACATAATTATTTAATCAATCTTATATCAAATTCAAAGCAATACTAGGAGTTTGGTTAGCGGTTGACAACAATGTAGCAGAAGATTGTTGTAATATTTGATATTTAATATAATTTGATGCTTCGGTCGCAACATCAGCGTCCTTAATAGATGAATTAGCTGATACAATATTCTCCTTTTGAACACTTATCGCATCAACAGCTGATTCAACACGGTTCATATATGCACCAATTAAAGCTGTTCTTGCAGAAACATTTTCAATTGCATCGTCTATGAAATATAAGAATTCACGTGCTGTTGCATCATCTGTATAAACGGCATCACAAATAGCTGTTATACAAGAAGTTGTTGCTATAGAAGCGCCTTCATCATTTGGGTCATAAGTTGCGTTTTGGATTTGTTTATATCTTGTGGCATCACTATAATCGTAACTTTTGCCGTTTGGTAATGTTACAGGAGTTCCCGTAATTCTAGCTTGTAAAGCTGATGTATCGTCATCAGCGTTAGCTCTTTGATACCATGCTGCTTGTCCGCCAGCACATTGAGAATTTCCATCAATAAATAACGCTGTGCATCTTGCTGATTCAAAAATTGTAGATTTCAAATTGATAATATTTGGTTTGCCGGCATTATTACTAACTTGCAAGTTTACACCTGTTCCTGAAGTTGCCGCAGTGCTTGTACCGTCTAATAATTGTATACCGTTAAAGTCGATAACGCTACATAAACGATTAATTTCAAGCATTCTTTGTTCAACTTCTGTTCTGATTGCTGTCATTGATGATGTTCCATAAGTTCCGTTTGCAGCTTGTTCAGTCAAATCTCTAATACGTTGTAGATAATCACCAACAATATTTAGAACACCTTCTGCGGTATCTAAAAGTGATAGCCCCATTGTTGCATTTGATTCTGCTACATCGTAACCAGATATTTGAGCTTCCATTCTTGTTGAAACAGCACTACCCGCTGCATCGTCCTTACCAGAGTTAATTCTGTAGCCGGTTGACAATCTTTCCATTGCTGTGTTCATGCCTGTTGTCGCTTGTGACAAGTTTCTTTGCGCCGTTAATGACGCCAAGTTTGTGTTAATTGTAATTGAAGCCATTTTCAATCTCCTTTTTTTTCTTGTGTTTCTTCCTTGATAAATTTATTAAATAAATTTTTTCTCGTCTTATTTGGGTTTAAAAAAAATAAAAATTCTTTTATAAACTCGTGATATTTTAATGTTCAATTTACAATAAATGCTAAATAGCTTTTATTGCTGGGGTTTAAGTTTTTTATTCTTACACTATTATGTTAAAGTATTTTTAGTAAAATTAATATTAATAAATAGTTACAAATTTTTACAACTTAAGTATGGTATTTATAAGTTTTTGTTGTATAATGAAAGCAAGGAAATTTATTAATGCTGTGTGTTGTCATTTTTATGGTGGTTGACCTGGCAAATTGATTAACATAAAAGTATGCGATAAGGAGTGTATCATGTTAGTAAATCGAACAAACTTATTCACCACAAAACCTATTTTTAAAGGTTATAAACACGAATATGATAATGCCGGAAACTCCATTTTTAAGTTTAATTATCCTTTTGATAGTAATTCTCAAAAAGGTGTAATTGAAATTTATCCTGTTAAAGAAAATAAAAATAAACATATAGGTTACAATAGCGATAAAAATGATTATACTTTATTAACTCAAAATCCTTATACGTATGAGTTAAAAGAAGGTGGAACTTACATTGATGTTAATAAAATTCCAGAATCAATGAATACTGATAAATTCATATATAGAATTAGTATTAATAACAAGCCGGTCGCGGATACAGGTTTAAAAGTTAATGACAATAAATACACTTTGTTTACAACCAAGGGGACAGCTCCAATGATACAAGGTGCAGCATGTCTTACCATGCCGGATTCTCATCGTCCTGGTGCATACTATGCAAGTTACACTGATGCAAATACAGGAAGTGTTTTATATAGTATTAAAAAGCAAAAAGAAGCTGAGAGCACTATTAAAAATACAGCCAATAAGCTTGGCGGAAGCTTGGCTGGTATAGAATATGATATTCCAAAATTTAAAGATATGGGGTTTAAAACTCTTTTTTCAACACCAATAGCAGGTGGCGACAATGTCAATTATAGTGCATATTGGACTAAAAATAATATGCAAATGGCCAAGAATATCGGAAATATTGATAATTTCAAAACTTTTTCTGAAAAATTATTTAAAAATGGTATGACAACTGCTTTTGATGGAACGTTTACTTCTGAAGGATTAGAAGGTATACATTTACAATATGCCCTAAGATGGGCAGATAAAAAACCTCAATCTTATTATTGGTTTAAGTTGTGTGGTTTGCAGGATGAGCCAATGCAAATTGGGGTAATTCCAAAGAATAAGGAAAATATGCGCTTTAGGGTTATTAATTCAACTGTTGTTTATGATGAGAAAACGAATTCTATTAAGCCTAATAAGGATTATAATCCTAAAAAAGAAACTATTTTTCAGATATATGATGCGACTCAAGTTACAGCGGAGCAGTTAGCTGATGCTAATAAGCTTATTGATGGTTATACAAAATCTCAATCTCAAAATGAGCTTGCGACAAATAGTTATAATGATATTATAATGCCTTATGCTTTTGAAATTAATCCAAAAGAATATGAAAGTAATCTTAAAGATTTTGTAAAAAGAAATAAGGGGAAAGACAATAAAGTTACTTTAAATTCTGCGGATGGGGCGTTAATTGTTGGTAATTTTACTAATTTTAGAATTGGTCGAGAAACTCAAGGCGCTGTAACTTGGGATGGCAATAATGATATGATAAAACTTAATTATCATTTATCAGGATTTGATGATAAAATGGATTCTTCAATAGCTTCTTCTGCACAGAGAGAAATTGAAAAAACTTTAAAAGAGCGTGGTGCTTATGAAGTTCAAGATTTGGTATTACAATCTGCTAAATATTGGACACACAAAGTTAACGAAATACAAACATTGTATTCTGTAAAAGCGTTAAAAAATGTTAAAAATGTTGAAGATATAAATGAATTAATACAAAAAGGTGAATTACCTAAAGAGGTTAATGTTTCTCAAACAGAATTTAACAATATTATAAATGGTTGGTATGACTTGAAACCAAAAGGTGTTTTAACTAAGCAAGAAGCAACATTACAAGCTTTAATGTCATTGCCTTTAGATTCGCTTGAATTTGGTGAAAATACTGTTGGAGTTTTAGCAACATCATATTTTTCAAATAGAGCTATAAATGATGAAACTTTAGGCAAAACTCGTTTTGAGTTAATGAATTTAGAAAATCCTCAACTGATTGAGCCGTATAAGAAAAATTATGAAAAGGTTAATAATTTATTTAAAAATCAATTAAATGATTTTGCAAATAAAATTGTTGAAAAACTTAACTTGGAGTTGTCAGAAAAATTGTTAACTTCTGATAATAATTATACAGAATATGGCGAATATGTTATAGAACAGTTTGGACAAGCAATCGCAAAATATGCATTGTTAAAAGCGTTGTACGGTGATAATATGCCTGTTAAAATGCTTGAAAATGGTGATATAACTTATGATTATGAAACAATAAAAAATAATACGACATTAAAAAGCCTTGGAATAAAAGCAAATACTCCACAAGAAGAAGCGGAAATGTTAACAAATTTAATTGAAAAAGGTTTAAACAAAATATCAGATAAAGATGTAGAATTTTTAGCAAACGCATTTGCAAAAAATCTTCAGGGGACAAACACTCAAAGTTTTAGATTAGCAGAAGCTCTTGTAAAAAAATCTGGCTTGGGGCTTTCTTGGCGTTTGGATGCAATGAAAGATGTGGGTGACATGGACGCAATTAGAAGTGGCGAAATGTCTTTTGGTGATGCAATGTCAAATGTAACAAAAGTTTGGGGAAATTTTGTTAAAGCCGTGAAAAGTGAAAACCCTAACTCAAATATTGTTGCAGAAATCACTGATATTTATCAATTAATGCAAGATAATTATGGCAAAAATGCCGATATGAACGATAAAAATTTTAGATTTGATAAAAATTTCAAAAATTATCAAGATGCTTTAAATAAATTGATAACCGAAACAGGAGTTACTACAGAAGCTGCCTATTCTTATTTCTTCACAGATTTATTAAAAATGTTTTCTCCTGAATTTGAGTATGGAAATGCATTAGAGAAAATTGCAGATAGAAATTCAAATTTAAGGGCAAAACTTGAAGAACTTATTAATACTCGAGATGCTGATTATTTGAGAAATTTGTATTCATTTGCCGATAACCATGATAAACCAAGTGTTTTACACGGTTTAGCGCTTGATATGCAATTATTTAATTCAAATCTTGAAACGGAGAAACAAAGAAGTTTTGCAGCCTATGTGCTTAATCCTGAAATAACAAGTTTAAACAATGTATCAGCAGACGAAGTGAAAAAGCTTATTAATGATAAAGACAAGTTTAGAAAAATTAGTCCAAGAGCTGTTGCGATGAGCTTAGTGATGAAAACTTCAATTAATGATAGTTTGAAAAATATTGCAACTCAAGATCAGATTGCATATTTAAATAAAGCAATTGCGGATTTAACAAATGGCAATTATTTAGATTTTAATGCGCCAGAAAATAAAGCTTTTAATGATTTTAACACTGCTATGCGACAAAACGGTTATGCTTCAAGAGATTTTGAAACTGTAATAAAAATGATTATTAAGCAGGCAGAATTCTTGGCGATAAAAGATAAGAAATTGCCAGAAGGCGGACATTTTGAAAATTCTGATAAAATTTTAGAAACGGTATTCAGAAATACGACAGAGCCTGCTGTTCAAAAAGCTGTAATGTATATGCAATATTTAGCGGCATTACCTGGAATTCCTACTGTATTTTTAAGAGATATGTTAGGAGCGTTAGGTTATGAAGAAAAAGCTAAGAATGTTTATGTTCAAAACCGAAATGCAATTGTTTGGTCGCAGTTAGAAGAAGGTCCTTTAAAAGAATATCGTACTAAAATACTTAAAATGTTCCAAGAGTCCTTCTTGCCAAAAGAAGTTGCAGCGTTAAAAGATGGAACGCCTTATTTGTTAGGCTCAAGCTCTGATACTTGTCCGGCTTATTTGATGCAAAATGCTGAAAATGATATGGCTATCACGATATTTAATGCAAATGGTATAAATATTAATAACCAATTTGATTATTTTAAAGAATATGGTTTAGATGATGAAAATAAACGTAAGGAGTTTTTTGAAAAAAATCATATTCAAAGTATAAATCCAGACAACAAATATGTGCCAATACAAAAAAGTCTAGAAATTGCACCAATAATGCTTGGTGGTGCGACTATTGCGGTTGGTACAGTTTTTGAAAATATAAATTCTGATGATAAAACAAAATATGTTGTAAAACTTAATCAAAATAATCAAAGAGTGTTAGCAAGTGTTAGTGAAAGCGGTAAGCTAATTCTTGATGGTTTAACTGCGAAAAATGGGGTTATGGTTCTAAGAAAAGTTGCGCAAAAAATTACATTTAAAGGGTTTGGATATTATAATCAATTTATAACACAGCAATAAAAAACGCATTATGTCAGGCATGCGCTCCACGGGCATGCAAAAAATATTATTAACAAATCCGAATGTAAATAATAAGAAATAATATTAGAACCCTATTGCATAATTAAAGACTTTACGCTTAGAAAGCTTTGACAATTTATCTTCTTCATCATTATCAACAGTAACTTCTTGAGTTTCAATAACTTGACCGGCGCGCTTAAGCATATTGTTAGCTTGAAAGGCTTTATCTACATTGTTAAAGGATTTTAAAGAATCTAAACGATTTTGTAATTCTTCATTTTCATTATTAAGAATCATTGTTTGGCGACTTAAATCATTTAATTTTATTTCGCTTGTGATAACAAAATAATAACTTACAATAACCAACATGATTAAAGCACTTATAATTGTACATAATAATTTATTAACTCTTTTAATAGCCATTTCTCGAACAACATTCTCCTTTGGGAAGTATCCTTCTATTATACTATCAACAACCAAATTTTTTACAGAATCATCTACAAAGGATTTTTTTACCTGTAAATTTTTTGATGATGAATAATACATTTCGCGACGTGTAGTTCGTTGTTTTAGAACTTCAAAAACTCCTCGTCTATTTCTATTTTTAGCATATAAACTTTCGTTATAATTGTCTAATGCGTATACCAACTATCATACTCCTCAAAATCTAAGCTAATACAAGCACCTCGCAACCCTTAGCTTAGCACTCCGCGAAGGCGGATTCTCCTTTAACTCCTCGTCCGTTGCCAAAATTGGTTTTTTATTAACTAATTCCAACCTTGGTGGTGGACACTTGCAGATTAAATCATTACATCTGCACTTTTGAGATTCATACTTGAAAAATTTTTTAACAATTCTATCTTCCAAAGAATGAAAACTCAATACAGAAATTATACCACCTTTATCTAATAATTCCAATATGTCATGCAATACAAAATTTACATTTTTTAACTCATTATTTACTTCAATTCGAATCGCTTGAAATACGCGTGTTGCAGGATGTATTGAAGATTTAATTTTTGGAGTTGCATCTTTTATTAAGTTTGCAAGCTCTAATGTTGTTTCAATTTTCTTTTGCTTACGATATTCAATAATTTTTTTTGCAATTCTTTTTGAAAAACGCTCTTCACCATATTCGCTGAAAATTTTTACTAATTCTTCTTCTGAATAATCATTTACGACATCATAAGCAGAAAAATCACTTTGCATGTCAAAGCGCATATCAAGAGGGGCATCTTTTGAAAAAGAAAACCCTCTTTCTGCCTTTGTTAATTGATGATATGAAGCGCCTAAATCTAAAATTACACCACCAGTAATTTTTTCAATTCCTAATTTTTTTAATTCAGATTTTATGTTGACATAAGAAGATTTTACGATTGTTAAATTTTTATAATTTTTTAATCGTTCTTTTGCATGCAAAATCGCTTCGTCATCTATGTCAAAAGCTATAAGTCGTCCGTTAGGCGAAATTCTTTGTAAAATTAATTCGCTATGCCCACCACCACCAAGCGTACAATCTACATATATTTTACCATCTTGACATTCAAGTGCATCAACAGCTTCATTTAACATTACAGTATAGTGTTTAAAATCGTCCATAATTTTCAATTACCAATTAATAATTAATTTTCGTCATATAGTGGTCTTAATATCATTATTGATGCAATATTTACTTGCATGAAATCATGCTCTTCCACTGCTTTTGCAGGATTTAGTTTGTATTCCATAACACAATTTTTAACTGCAATAAATTTTTTTTCTGAATTTAAAATTTCTGTTAATAACCGATTCTTTTTGCCAATTTTAGGCATAAAAACATAGCCTTTAATAATGTGCTCAGGAGTTTCTATATAAACTTTTTCTCGCCAAGCTGATGTCGATAACTCTAATATTTCATTATTTTGCATAGAATCTCCTTAAATTTTTTATTAACTCATATAAGATTGGAAAAGTGGTAAGTATAATGATAATGCCATTACTAATACAATACTACCAATTACAATAAGCATTATTGGTTCAATCATTTTGGTCATTGTGTCGATAACACCGTCCAAGGTTCTATCCAAATAATTAACGCATTTTTCTAACATATCACCTAATCGACCGGTTTGTTCACCTGTTGCAATCATAAATAACAACATTTTAGGTACGATTCCTGTTGTTTTAAATGCTTGAGAAACTTGCATACCTTGTTGAACTTTTACAATAGCTTTGCTCATTTTGTTTCTCATTACTGAATTTGTTAATGTAACAACTCCTAAGTGTAAACAGTCCACAATCGGGATACCGGCTTCGTATGAAACATTCAAAACAGATAAAAAGTTTGAAAAATTAGAAAATAATATTAAACTGTTTAAAAATGGAATTTTAAGTAATATTTTATCAAGAACTTTTCGCGCAGGTTCCCAATTTACTATAATATACCAAAACATTGCAAATGCTATGATAAATAGTGGTATAGTATACCAAAATTCTCTTAAAAAGTCGCCGGCGGATATCATTGTTGCCGTAATCCAAGGAAGGGGTTTTTCTTGTTGAGCAAACATTTCTTTGAAAGCTGGGAATACAAAAACTAGCATAACAATAACAATTAAAGATGCTAAAATTATTACAAACATCGGATACATTAATGTTCCAATAACCTTGCCTTTAATATTATCTTGTTTTGTTAACAAATCTCTTATACGTCCAAGTGTTTTTTCTAATTCACCAGCTTCTTCACCAGCTTTAACTAAACCGATAAAGATATATCCAAATATTTGAGGGAATCTTGCTAAAGTATCAGCTAAAGAACAACCTGCCATAATTTGAACTTTTAACATTTTTGAAATTGCCCTAATATTCTTTTTAGCAGCTTCTTGTTCCATAAACATTAAAGATTCAACAGCCGGAACTCCTGATTGAATAAGTATTTGCAATGTGGATATAAAATCAATTTTCTCGGTCAAAGACATTGAACGAACACTACCTAATTGTTTAGATTTATTAGTTGAAGTTTCGTTAATCTTTGTCGGTACTAATCCCATTTTTCGTATAATATCACGCGCATCTTTCAAATCAGAAGCTGTTACTTCGCCTTTTACAACTTCTTTTCCGTTTTTTAATGCTTCATAATTATATATTGGCATTTTTTACCTCATTATTCATTTGCATAACCTAGTACTCTTATAAATTCGCTTGTTGTGGTTAAACCGTTAATAATATGTTGTAAACAAGCTTTCTTTAATGTCTGCATACCTGCGGCAACTGCAGCTTCTTCTATTTCTATATCATGTGCTCCTTGAGCTATTAATTTCTTTATTTCACGTGTAATAGGCATTACTTCATAAACACCTAAACGTCCGGTATAACCTAGATAACCGCATTCTTTGCAGCCTTTTTTTCTATATAATTTTGTTTTAAGTAAAATTTCTTGTTCACGTGGATTGTTTGAAATATGTTTAACCTCTTCTTCTGTTGGAAAATAAGCTTCTTTACAGTTATCGCAAAGTTTTCTAACTAAACGTTGCGCAATAACACCAGTTAGAGTAGAAGATACTAAATAATCCTTCGCTCCCATTTCTATCATACGGGTAACTGTTGCAGCCGCTGAATTTGTGTGAACCGTGCTTAACACTAAGTGACCTGTTAAAGCCGCTGATATAGCAACTTCTAGTGTCTCAAAGTCACGAATTTCACCAATTAATATAATATCAGGGTCTTGTCTTAAAATTGCTCTCATGCAGGATGCAAATGTAATATCAGCCTTTGGATTAACTTGTGACTGGTTAATCCCCTCAAGCTTGATTTCAACAGGATCTTCAATTGTTGTTATATTGACATCTTCTTTGTTTAAAGATTTTAATATTGTGTACAAAGTCGTTGTTTTACCAGAACCTGTTGGACCTGATGTTAAAATAATTCCGTTAGGTGACTGCACCATATCATGAATTTTTTGCAAGTCTTCTTCTGAAGCTCCAACGATAACCATTTTTTCGCCAGAAGTTTTTAAACTGACTGCTGGTGCTAGGATACGTATAACAACTTTTTCTTTTCCAGAGACAGGAAGCGTGTTTATACGAAAATCATACATTTTATCATTATATTTGATAGAAAAAGTTCCGTCTTGAGGACGTCTGTGTTCTGCAATATTCATACGCGCAAGAACTTTAAAACGAGTTATGACAGATTGTTCAATGCTTCCAGGAATTTCCAATACTTTTTTTAGAATACCATCAGAACGATATCTTACAACATAATATCCGATTCTTGGTTCAATATGAATATCGCTGGCTTTTGCGTCAATTGCATCTGTGATAATTTTATAAACAAATTTTGCAACATTACCACTTGCATCTTGAAGCTCTTTTTCTACTTGAGTCCATAAAGAACTTTCTGTACTGTATTGCGCAGCTTCTTCCTCAATACTTTGAATAATTCGTTCTGTTTCTTTAGCTGCTTGTGCAGCTTTTTTTGCCATGAAATATTCTTTTAAATAATTTTCAAATTCAAATGACGGAATACAATAAACATTTAGCGCACGACCTGTTGAAAGAGAAATTTCTCTGATAGTGTTTTTATTGGTAGGATCAACCATTGCAACAGCGAGTTTATCCTCTTCCATGACCATAATTACTGTACGTTTTTTTTCAATAAAATCATCTGGCAAAAGTTTTAAAATACTATCGTCAACAACAATATTAGATTTTGAAATAACTTCAACTCCATATTTTTTCTTAAGATAAGAAACAATTCTTTCATAAGATAAATAACCAGTATCCATGAATACTGAATCAAGCGGTATTTTTTTATCTCTTGAAATATTTAAGCATTCATTTAATTGAGATTGTGTTAACCATCCAATACTCACTAGCATTTGTTCTGGAGAAATTTCATTGTCAGAAGCATTATTATCATTTTTTGTTTGTGTTGAATGTAAAACTTTTTGTTCAATGTTATCTTCTTGTGGATTTGGCGTAACAGAATTATAAACTTCGGCAAAAGCTTCTTTTTCTATTGGAATAAATTTTAATGCAACATCAGAGTATGTTTTCTTTAAAATTTCTTCAATATTTTGTTTTTTTGCAATTGCTGATTTAGATATTATTACGTATAAATCATTAGCTTTTCTATCAACGGGAATAAAGCCTGATGTTTGCATCAGGCTCAAATCAAAGTCTTGTAAGTACTTTTTGTTAATACTATTTTTTAATTTTTCTATTTGTGGATTTGACATATTTTTATAGATTATTAGTATTAGCTAATGTACCTTCCTCACCATCATTAATGATTTTAGGTGTAATCATTATAACAAGTTCATTTTTCTTTTTAGAAGAATGTGTTGATCTAAACGCAACTCCGATAACCGGCAAATCTCCTAATATAGGAACTTTCTTAACAGTTTTTGATTCGGTTTCTTGTATCAAACCGCCGATAACTAAAGTTTCGCCGTCTTTAATTCTTACATTCTTTAAGTCCAAATTCCTTCTTGATAACAAAGTCGCAACAACGTCAGTTATTGTAGGATCCGTTTGGTTAGGAGTTGTTTCTTGGTGGTCAATTACTGAATATTCTGGTTTAATATTCATTGTTACGTAACCTTCTGGAGAAATAAACGGTGTTAATGAAACTTTTATACCCAAATCATCACCAATTGAATAATCTTTTTGCGCTACGCTAGATGCCGTAGTTGACCCACTATTTAAATATTGGCTTGTAACCTTTTCTACATAATCTTGAGTAATATCAATAACTGATTCTTGACCGTTTGTAATTAGGATTTTAGGATTGGCTAATACTCTACCTTTTTTATTTTCAAGAATATAGCTCATTTTCCAAGTTAAATAAGAATTACTACCATAACCTACACGAGGATCAGGTGGAGTGCTGCTTTTTAAATCTTTTGTATTATATTGAGAAACCCCTGTTGTGCCATCTGAAAAACTGATACCTAAGTGTTTTGCATCAAAATTCCATACATTTGAGAAATCTTTAGAACCGTCTTCTGTCAATTCAACAAGAGATAATTCTAAATATGCTTGAGGTTGTTTTATATCATTAGATTTTATAAAGTTTTCAATCATATTCGCTTGAGCTTGAGAACCGCCCATCAAAGTTATAGTACCTCTTTGTGGAAAATATGCAATAGAAAGATTTTGCACATCGAAAGGTGAAACTTGAGAACCGCTTACAGAATTAGATACTGAGCATGCAACAACACCTTCACCAAGTTTTAATTCACTACCACTTCCCGCACTAGCAGCTCCGCCGGTCATAATACCTGCTGCGCCACCTGTTGATTTTCCTGTTTCAACTCCACGAGATGGTAATAACATTTCACAAATCATGTTTGCCATTTCAGCAGGTGTTGTGTGGTTAACAACAAAAGTTCTTGTATAAGGTTCTCTATCAAATTGTTCGATAACCTTTTTAATTATTGGAACATCACTAGGCATACCAAAGACTACTAATTCATTCGTTGCTGAATTAACTGTTGCTGCTTCAACTCCTGACAAACCGGCTTTTTTCATTGAAAAAACATTTTTGTTTAAAAAGTCTGCAATTTTTCCGGCGCTAACGTATTGTACAGGAAATGTCATCATTTCTTGTTTAGAATAATAAGCATTGTCTTCACTGTCTTTAGACATTACAATCATTGTATTGCCTTGCATATAATAATTTAATTTAGAAATTTGTAAAATCATTGCAAAAGCATCATTTATCGGAGTATTAACCAAATCCAACGTAACTTTTCCAGATACTGAATCATGGAAAATAATATTTAATCCAGCTTTATCTGCAAACATTCTTAAAACTTGTTTAACATCAGAATCACGTAAGCTTATTGTCACATTACTGTTATTTTGAGTTAATCTAACATCCCCGCTCAAAACGGTTGCATTTGTGTTAACCCTGCCGTTATAATTCTCAAGCGCTGTTGCTTGAGGTAGTGTAAAAGCAACTAGCATCATTGTTGACACAATTTTTTTTATAGCATTAGATTTCATTATTTTTTGCCTCCGAATTTATTATTCAAATTTGCGACATTATTATAATTAACAGAACCTTCTGTTAAAATTTCGCCAATACCGGCTCTGTAAACATTTGCGCCCAATTTAACTGTAACGCTATCTCTAGCAATATTTAAAACTTTGTAGTTATTGACAACGTCGCCTTGTTTTACAAGATAATCGCTACCTTCTATATTCAATATTGCAGAAGGACTAAATTTATCATATAAAATACCTGAAACAATTGTATCCATTACTCTTGCACCATCAGAACCTTCATCCACAATTTCGGGTGGGTCTATTAATGCAAAATCAGGTACGTCATGTACTTTACTATTATTAGCTTTGCCATAAGGTACAAATGGATTTTTTTTGACCATGCCAACAGGTATTTGAATTACATCACGTTTAGATGAAACTGCAGCTTGTGAACTTTGAGTTAACGCAATTTCCATGTCATCATCATTTGTAATTTTATTAATACCGATGGAAAATAAAGTCGTTGAAAGCGCAACTAACAAAAATGCTCCTAAGCAAATGCAGAAAGGACGTTTATACTTAAGAAGTTTTTCAATAGTTATTACATTAACACTTTGGCGATTTGTTTTCTTTTTATAATTTTGTATCTTTCTCAACATCTCTTCTCACTTTTAAAACTTCAAGCTTAATTGCCAAATATTAATAAAACCAGCTTGTTTTTATCTTTTAATATACATTATACATAATATCATGTCTAAAAATTTTTGTAAAGAAATAACGCACTCTAGTTTAAAATCATTTTTGTAAATTAATAGAACGTCTTTTTATAGATTTCTTGTATGACAAATCGCAATGGCAATTGCATCAACAGTATCGTCTAATTTGGGTAATTCAATATTATTCATTGATAATTTAACCATTTGCTCAACTTCTTTTTTTTCAGCTCGTCCATACCCTGTTAAAACTTGTTTTACCTGCATTGGTGTATAACTACAAAATGGTATTGAAAATTGTTCTAATACTGTTATTATAACTCCTCTTGCTTCAGCTACCGGAATGACAGTTTTTTGGTTTTTAAAAAAGAATAATTCCTCGACCGAGGCACAATCTGGTTGTAATTTTTTTATTAAATGTGATAAGTCGTTATATATTTCAAGTAGTCTTTGAGAATCGGTTTTAGTTTTATCCGTCTGGATAGAGCCCGAATTCAAAAGAGAAATGTTGTTGTTATAATATTCAATTAAACCGTACCCAACAATTGCCATGCCAGGGTCTATTCCCAAAATTTTCATAAAAGAATTATAACAGTAACTTAACAATTCATCAAGAATGTGTGACAAAAAATCATGTTCGCGCTATCATAAGCAAAGAAACTATCATTATATAGAAAAGGTAAACATAAATGAGTGAAACTATAAAAGATTTAGTTATTGGAATTCCCCGTGGTATTTCTTATTATTGCAATTTCCCATTCTTATATGGGTTCTTTTCAAGTCTAGGATTTGAAATTGTTTTGTCAGACCCTACTACTAAGCGTACAATGTCTGATGGCTCATCATTGGTTGTCACTGAAACTTGTTTGCCGATAAAAATATATTTAGGACATATACTTAATCTTATTGAAAAAGGTGTTAAAAATATTTTTGTTCCTTCTATTCAATCTATAGCACCTAAAATTTATAATTGTTCAAAAATTAGAGGTTTGCCGGATTTAGTAAGGAATGTTATAAAAGCTGATTTCAGAATGATTGAAGCGACTTTGGATAAGTCTGCAAAGAATCAAGGCTTATATGAATTTTTAGCTGAAGCTGTAAAACCTTTTGGAATAACAGATTTATCAAAAATCAAGCAAGCTTCTAAAATGGGTTGGAAAGTTTATAACAATTTTTTGGTGATGATGAGAGCCGGAGTTAGCTACAAAAAAGCTTTAGATAATGCGATTAAAGGTAAAATAATTTTAGAAAGTCATAAAGAGGCAAAGCCTATTAATGTTGCATTGGTTGCGCATGGTTATAATATTTATGACGATAGAGCTTGTATGAATATATTTTCTAAACTTGAAGCTATGGATGTTAATGTTTATACATCATTACAATTAACGTCAGAACAAAAAGAAGAAGGCATTGTTGCCTTTGGTCAACATAAATACTGGGCAAATGAGGATGAGATGATTGGTACTGCAGGACATTATTTAAAAGATAATTCTGTTGACGGTATTATTACTCTCAATGCTTTTGGTTGTGGTCCAGATTCTTTAATGATAGAGCGAATTGTAAGAAAAGCTAAAGAATGTGGAAAACCTATGCTTTCTTTAACAATAGATGAACATACTGGTGAAGCAGGTTTTATCACAAGGTTAGAAGCTTTTGTTGATATGCTTTATCGTAAAAAACGCTCTAAAATTGTCAAAAATATTGATATTAAAGAATACGAATACAAACCACAAACAAATATTTGTGAAAATTTAGTATTTCATCAAGGTTAGTTAATATTTTAAAGTTAAATCCTAAGATTGCTTGATTTTGGTATTTGCGTATTTAAAATAGGTTTTGCAATTGTTACGTTTTCGTTCTCGTTTCCAAGCTCTTGAATGGATTGCTTCATAATATTTTGAGTATAAGAAGCGGTTTTGTTTCTTAATAATGGTGTAATAATATTAGAAGAAACAACGCTAGCTCCAACTGTAGCTAATGTCGTATAGAAATTTTTGCATAATTTATATTTTGATAAAATTTGTTTATCACTAGCTTTTGCTAGAATTTCATCTAAGTTGCAATCTAATTTTCCAACATTTTTAATTGTTTCTTTATTATCATTTAAGTATTTTCTAACAGAATTAGGAGCGAATTTTCCTATTTTAAACATTTTGGATGTAAATTTTTCGACGCTTTTTGTCACTAATATAAATGAAAAAATGTTTATTAATGCATCTCCGATTTCTTGAGGAATTAAAAACATTTTTTCTTTATTAGAGATTTTATCATTGACTAATAGTGCACCAATTTGCGCTAAAGAGGAGAAGAGCCAACCTAAACAGCCTGTAAAAACAAGCATGTTTGCAGGATTGTCTGCAAACTTTTTAAAAATATGATTAAGTGCTTTTTGAAAAATATTAGCCATCAGCAATCACCTCGTTTGTTTTGCTAATATTTTTACTTTTTGCGTTAAACTTATTAGTTAAGAACATTGTAAGCGGTGCATCAAGCAAGCCATTTGTAAATAAAGTCATGACAATAAGCGCAATTATAGTGGATAATGCAGAGCGGTAATTTTCGATTTTTGACTTCATTTCCTTAATAGGCACATTGTTTGGAAGAAGAAATTTTGCGAATTTTGAATTCGCATTTAGATTTGTCATTTTATGGGTCAATTTAAAACAAAGTCCGCGGACACATATTCCAACGACACTTCCTGCGATAATTTTTGCGATAGTTCTATTCCTAGAGACTCTACGAGTTTCTTTATCAACTCTATGATTATAATAATCAATTACTGGCTGAGTAATAAGAGCTGTACATCCCATAATCGCTCGATTTGTTGCAGGATTTGACATCCAATTTTTAGATTTTTCCCATTTGTCGTATTTATCTACGTCTTTTATATCTTTAGCAGGAATTTTATCAAGAATTTTTTGTTTAAAATTCTTCAGGCTAAATCGTGATGGTTTGCCCATCATTGTTATGTTATACGAGTTATTTTCTTTAATTGTGATATTCATAACACTTCTTCCATAAGTATAAAAACATTTTGCTAAAAAAAATTGACTAATTTTTAGTAAATATTACAAAAACTTAACAATTTAAGAAGGTGAAAAAAGTGTTGTTATTTTTATAATGTTATTAAACAAAAACATTAATTGTCATTAAAAGTTGGTTATAGTATAATGATAAAGAATTGCGAGGAGTATAGATGAGCGAAATATGTGAAAATTGGACAGCTTGGCTAAAGCAAAATCGTTTTGCCGGACAAACTCCGGAGATGATGGCACAAACGATTAAGTGGCTAGAAGCTGTGAGGGATGTAATTTTAGTTTGTGCAGATATTAAGCAACACGATACAGTTATTGATATAGGCACTGGTACTGGACTTTTAGCGTTTAAAGCTCTTGAATTGCAAGAATGCAAAGGAAACGTAATTTTTTCAGATAAGTTTAAGGATTGTTTGGATGATTGTAAAATGATTTTAGATAAATCCGGTATTTTATCTGGTTATCAAATGTTATTATGTCCTTGCGAACACTTAAGATTAAATGATAATTTTGTCGATAAAGCTCTTATGCGTTCTGTTTTGGTTCATATTGTTAATAAGCAACCTGCAATTAATGAAATTTATCGAGTATTAAAAAAAGGTGGTAAATTTGTCGCATTTGAACCTATAATTCGTTCAAATACAAGATATTGGCAAATTTTGGATTCAAAATATATTGATAAATATGAAGATTTTAAGCGTGTTGAAAATGAGATAATGGAGAATCCTGAAGATTCTTTATGTAATTTTGATGAAAGAACGTTGAGAACAAATTTAGAAATTGCAGGTTTTTCAATTCCAGAAGTTAAAGTTCAAGAGGTTAAGTCAAATTATGTTGTACAGTCAAATATGGTAAAAGAATGGTTTAACAATCCGCCTGCTCCAAATCAACCTACAACAAAACAACGATATTTAAAGTATTTTGACGAACAAACTGTTAATAAATTTATGGTTCAAGTTCAAGAGTATTTAACAGGTAAGGAAATTAGTTTGAAAACAAATGCAGTATTTATAAATGCAGCAAAATAAAAGTGAAAGGAGATACTCGTTAATAACGAGCAAAAATATATGGAAAGACAAACAGCAATAATCATTCCGGCAAGATACGGCTCTTCGCGACTAGAAGGCAAACCTTTATTAAAAGCTTGTGAAAAACCTATTATACAGTGGGTTTGGGAAAAAGCTTGTAATGTTCCAATGGTTGATAGGGTTATAATTGCAACTGATGATGATAGAATTTTTGATGCTTGCAAAGCTTTTGGAGCTGAAGTAGAGATGACTTCTATTAATCATAAAAGTGGTAGCGATAGAATTGCAGAGGTTGCAAAAAGACACCCTGAAATTGCTTACATTATTAATTTGCAAGGGGATGAACCTTTGATTGTGCAAGAAAATATTGAACTTGTGATAAAAGGTATAAAATTTGATGATAAAGCTGATATTTCGACATTAGTTCGTGAAATTACAGATGAAAATGAGTTAAATAATCCTAATTTAGTAAAATGTATTTTTGATGTTAATAACTATGCGATGTATTTTTCTCGTGCAAAAATTCCTTATGAAAGAAATATCGGAAAATCCAAATTTTATGGTCATTTAGGAATTTATGGCTATAAAAAGGAAGCTTTGTTTAAGATGACAAATCTTGCACAGACAACTTATGAAATGTCTGAGAGTTTAGAGCAGCTCAGGGCGTTACAAAATGGTATGAAAATTAAAGTAAGTATTGTAAAAAATGTTCCGGTTGGAATAGATACTCAAGAAGATTTTGAAAAATTTAAAGCAATGGTTGAAAACAAGGTTTAACGATAATCATGAACATAAAAACAGAAATTACAAAAATTCATTATACAAAAAATCCTAAAGGGGTTGTTTTTAATTTTTTAAAGTTTTGTTCATTTTTTTATGCTTTTTGTAGTGCATTTAAAAATTTTTTGTATGATAAAAAAATAGTTAAACCAAAGCAAGTTAATGCTTTTGTCGTTTCAGTCGGAAATCTTACGACGGGTGGGGTTGGTAAAACTCCTGTTGTTGCTGAAATTGCAAAAAGTTTTGTGCAAAAAGGCTATAAAACTGCGATTATCTCAAGAGGGTATGGTGGAAAATTAAATAATAAAGACGTTAATGTGATTTCTGATGGGATAAATTTATATTATAAGGCTGATTTGGCAGGCGATGAACCTTATTGGTTGGCTGTAAATCTAAATATGTGCGCTGTTTTAACTTGTGCAAACAGGTATAAAGCTGCAAAATATGCAGTTGAAAAGCTTGGGGTAACTCATATAATTTTAGATGATGGGTTTCAACATAGAAAATTATATAGAGATTTAGATTTAGTATTAGTTGATAGTGAAAAAATGTTCGGAAACGAATGCTTGTTACCTGCAGGGCCATTGAGAGAGGGGCTAGAAGGGTTTAAACGTTTAGATGAATTGGTAGTTGTAAGTAAAAGTTTGAATCATGATAGAGCACAAAAATTAGCAAAAATTATCGCTAAAAAACAAAATGTAAAAACCTCTGTTTGCGAGATTGAGCCGGATTTTTGTTATAATATTATTTCAGGTATTCATTTAGATAAAGGTGCTGAAATAACCGCAGTTTCAGCAATTGGGCAACCAGAACAGTTTTATAATTTTCTGAAAAAAGATTATAAAATTCTTGATAAAAAAACTTTTGATGACCATCATCAATATGTTTTGAATGATATAAAAAACATTGATGGTAATATTGTGACAACAGAAAAAGATGCTGTAAAGTTAGCTTTATTCAATTTAGATAATATTTATGCACTTAAGCTTAAAGCTAGATTAAATATAGAAAACATTAATTAAAAACTTTACAAACTATTGATTCATATTTTTGTTTATGATTAGATATTCTTAGGTAAATTGTATCCTCTTGGATTTACCTAAAGTACAAATTGAGCGGCTAAATTTGTACGGTAGTTTACAAAAGAAGGAATTGAAAATGTTAAGAATTAGATTAAAAAGATTAGGTGCGAAAAAAGCTCCTGTATACAGAGTAATTGTTATTAATTCAACAACAAGACGTGAAGGTAAACCTGTTGAAGAATTAGGTTATTACAATCCAAAAACAAAAGAAATGAAGTTAAATAAAGAAAAAGCTTTAGCTTGGGTTTCAAAAGGTGCTCAACCTTCAGAAACAGTTAAATATTTAATTGCTAATTGTAATGATGATGGTTCTTTAAAATATGAAAAGAAAGAAATCGTTAAATTATCAAAGAAAGCAATGGCTAAAAAAGTTGAAGAAGAAGCAAAGGCTGCAGAAGAAGCTGCGAAAGCTGAAGAAGCATCAGTAGAAGAGGTTTCAGCTGAAGCATAGTTTTCAGAGTTTTAATAATAAAAAACTGGGTTGGTTATTTAAAAACAGCCCAGTTTTTTTATGTTACGCAAAAATTTTTTATAAATGAAATACTAATAAAAATAGATGAACCAAATTTTGATTCATCTATTTTATTATATTTACTTAATTCAAATTAGTATCTATAATGAGCAAATGCTTTGTTAGCTTCAGCCATTCTGTGGGTATCTTCACGCTTTTTGCAAGCAGAACCAGAACCGTTAGATGCATCAATTAATTCGTTAGTTAATTTGTCAACGAATGATTTTCCGCCTCTATTTTTAGCTGCTGAAATTAACCAAGAAGAAGCTAAAGCAAATCCTCTATCAGGCTTAACGTCGATAGGTACTTGATAAGTAGAACCACCGATACGTCTAGCTTTTACTTCTAATAACGGAGTTGCATTTGTTAAAGCTTTTTGGAAAATATCCAAGCCTTTTTCATTTGTTCTTTCTTCAATTTTTGTAATTGTTGAATAGAAAATTCTTTCAGCTAAAGATTTTTTACCGCGTCTTAAAATTCTATTAATAAATTTAGAAACATCTACGCTGTTATAAATAGGGTCAGCTGCAGGAATTCTTCTTTCAGGTTTAGATCTTCTAGACATTATTTCTTACCTCCTTTAGCTTTTTTAGCACCATATTTAGAACGGCTTTGTGTTCTGTTAGCAACACCAGCTGTGTCTAAAGTACCACGAACGATGTGATATCTTACACCTGGAAGGTCTTTAACCCTACCACCTCTAATAAGAACAACACTGTGTTCTTGCAAGTTGTGTCCGATACCTGGGATATAAGAAGTAACTTCAAATCCGTTAGTTAATCTAACTCTGGCAACTTTTCTTAATGCTGAGTTTGGTTTTTTAGGGGTTGTAGTGTAAACCCTTGTGCAAACTCCACGTCTTTGAGGACATTCCATCAAAGCTGGAGATTTAGTTTTGTCTGTTAGTTTTTTACGTTCAGAACGTACTAACTGGTTAATTGTAGGCATTTTTTTCTCCTTTTTCTTTTATAATACTAGAGCAAACCTGCTATAAACCCTGAAACCCTTACTCATTCCGGTAGTGGCTTGCTCACATTTGCCGTCAAATCCAGCACGAAAATTTCGACTAATGTACTTTGATGATATGATGAACATGCTCTTGTGTCAATAAAAATTTATACATGTGAGTTTATAATTTAAGTTTTTTTAATAATAAAAAAGATGAGGCATAATTCTTATTCAAATTGTCGACGGGGGGACTTGAACCCCCACAGCTCGCGCCACATGCACCTCAAGCATGCGTGTCTACCATTCCACCACATCGACTTAATTAGTACTTTTACATTCTAGCATAAAAAATTTTTGTTACAATTGTTGACATTTTATTGACACTTTTGTCATTATATTGCACAATTAATTCAGTATTGCGTACTTTTGATAAATTTAATTTTATCTAAATGTGAAGGATGGTAAAGATGAAAGTTTCCGCTATTTCTCAAATTTCTGACAAGGATTATGATGCTAGAAAAAATTTATTTATTCGTTACACAAATAGCTTTATGTCTACTCCCGAAGGAATTAATCCTATTGAAAAAGCAAATATAGCAAATGCTTCAAACAAAAATCAAAAGCTTGGGATTGAAAATTTACAAGAATTTACAATTTTCCCAAAACAAATTGTTGACGGTAAAACCGTCATAACTGCATAATTGTAAATTAATTTAAAATTTTAATTATAAAATTGAATTTTAAATAAAAATTATTTCAATTCATAAAAGGAGATTCAAATGATTTTAAAAATATTTAGAATGGAACATAATAAGTTTGTTCCTGAATATAAAACAGGAGGGGCTGCAGGTATGGATTTGTGTGCGGCAATTTCTGAACCAATTATTTTAAAACCTTTAGAACGCAAATTAATTCCTACGGGTTTAAAAATTGAGCTTGAGCATGGCTATGAAGCACAAATCAGACCTCGTTCAGGACTTTCTATAAAACATGGTATAAGTTTAATTAATTGTGTTGGTACTATTGACGAGGATTACCGTGGAGAGGTTCGTGTGGGTTTGGTCAATATTTCAAATGAAGAGTATACAATTCAGCCAGATGAAAGAATCGCTCAAATGGTTATTGCAAAGGTTGAACAAGCCAATATTGAAGTTGTAACAGAACTTTCTGAAACTCAACGTGGTGAAGGCGGTTTTGGTTCTACTGGTAAAGTTTAAATTATGTTGAGATAATTTTAGGGAAATTTTGGGTGAAATATAAAAAATTATCAAAAGAGCAAATAATTATATCTATTGATAGGTTAACTCGTTTTAAAAATCCTAAAGATAAATATTTGCGAGTTTTTTCTGAAATTTTATCTTCCAATTTAATAGAGCCAAGGCTTAAAAAAGATGATATTTTAAATTTAGATTATTCAGTGATTACTGGTTATGCAACAGAAATTTTGAATAATTCTCTTGATATTGTAGAAAAAAGCTCTCCGGATTTTAGTATTAATCAAAAATTAGCAGAGTATGAGAATTCAGTATTTTTTATAGACAAAACTACTGCAACTTTATTAGATAATAAAATTGATTATGCCAATATAATTCAAATTTTACCGGACATGCCTGTAAATCTTCGTTGGTTAAAAATGATAGCGTCACTAAATGATATAATAAGCGCTAGAGAAAAATATCAACTAAAATTTCCTATACGAGAGGTTGTTTTGGTTGAAGGCATTACAGAAGAAATTTTATTACCTGCTTTTAGCAAATTTTTAGGTTTTGATTTTTATGAAAAAGGTATCCATATAATTCCTGCAGGCGGAAAAAATCAAGTTGTTAAGTTGTATTATGAATTAGCTGAAGAATTAAAAATTCCTATTTTTGTACTTTTAGATAGGGATGCAGAAGAAAACATAAAGCAAATCACGCCTAAATTACGTAAACAAGATAGAATACATCTGGTTTCTTGTGGTGAATTTGAGGACATGCTTCCTAAAAATTTAATTGTAAAAACTGTAAATTCGCATTTTAAAAATTTTTTGGAGATAAATATAGAAGAAATTATAAATAATGAATATTCTACAGTCGAGGTTTTAGAAGAATTGTTTAAACAAAAAGGCTTGCACGAATTTAAAAAAGCAGAATTTGCAAAGCTTGTTAAAGATAACATTTTTGAAAAGGATGATGTTTCCGAAGAAATTATAAAAATTATTAAGGAAATTTCAAAAATAAAGATTATTGCTTGACACTAAATTTTGTTCTTGTTATTATAATTTTTGTGGTCGATAGACCAAATAGCTGAAATATTATTTGCGCTTGTAGCTCAGCAGGTAGAGCACTCCCCTTTTAAGGGATAGGTCGCGCGTTCGAATCGCGCCAAGCGCA